>NZ_SIJK02000080.1 GCF_004762035.2 Candidatus Chloroploca mongolica
CCCCTACAGGGCCGGGGGGCGGGCCCGGTGTAGGGGCACCCCTTGCGGGTGCCCCACCCCGGTGCGGGTGCCCCACCCCGGTGCGGGTGCCCCGCCCCTTGCGGGTGCCCCGCCCCTTGCGGGTGCCCCACCCCGGTGCGGGTGCCCCGCCCCTTGCGGGTGCCCCGTTGTATCCGATTTCGTATGATGCAATCGCCCTGGCGATGCAGCTGATGCCCCTTGACAATGAGCATTCCGCATCGGTCATGCAGCCAGCGCGCAGGGGGCAAGCGCACAATCTATTTTTATCCTAAAATCAGTGAGGTATTGAGTGCGATACGGGGAAAGGTTGGCGACGTAACGGTATCACCCAGTAACACTTTTTGAAGACGGGTATATTGGCCTTTGACCGGCAATGTGTACTGCTCAATGAGGAGTTCTGTTAGATTGACGATCCACGCTTCCGGTACACCTGCTTGTGCATAGCGCGGCATCTTTTCTTCGCGATCATACGTGAGCGTGGTATCAGCGACTTCGATCAACAGCAAAATATCATCCGCCCTTGGCAATGCCTGCGCATAATAGTCGTCACGGTAGCGCAGCACGGCAATATCGGGTTGGGGTTCCGTGTAATCAGTCAATTGCACGGGATTTTGCGGGCTGATAATGGCCTCATCTTGCACTTGGCGCATAAGAAACGTCATCATTTTGGTTACGATGGCGGCGTGGTGTGGGCCAATGGGGCTCATATTGCGGATTTCTCCATCAATTAACTCCACGCGGTCATCTTCGGTCAGAATACCGCTTTCACGCATCCGGGCGTAATCATGGATGGTGAAGGCGCGTCGGATCCATTCAACCGCCATGTTTTAGCTCCCATCCTTCACCAACTCTACAGTACAATGAGTATACACCATCTGATACGACCACAGAATGTATTGACCAAAATCAATATCTGCGCCATTGGGCCATGTTAGCGTTCCCCCATCGACCGCAACGGATTGAAAAAAGGTTGGATCGGTACGCACTGGCTCAAAGATGGGGCCACTCGCGATATAGGGGGTGAGATCAATCTCGCGCTGTTCGCCGTTGGTGAACACCACACGGATGCGTGGGGGCATGAGGGGCGTAGCTGATTGTACGCGAATGAGTTGGGTCATCGATAGATCCTTCCATCGTGGTGACGCACCGGCGCAAAGGGTTGCGGTCGCTCGATGCGTCGCTTTGCGCCTTCGCGCCTTTGCGTCAAAAACCGATCTTCAGCGGTATGTGATGGTCCAAGTGAATAAGATCAAAAACTCATTCTTCGCCATCTTGATTTTTCAAAACCGTCGCCAACAAATCAATCTGCCCGATATGATGGGTGGTGTGGAGCAGGTTCCGCAGGATAGCTTTGATCACGCTGTGCGCCTCGTCACGGATGGAGACGGTTTTGGCAAAATCCTCTTCTGTGAGCGATTCGAGGGTTGCGAAGAGGATCTGCCAGCCTTGCTCCCAACGTTCCATGATCTGTGGGCGATTGTCGCTCGCCTCATGCACAAACTCGCGTGGGCGGTGACGGTCAGCCTTTTCACCATCTCTGGTCAAAAAATCAGTCCAACGCGAGATGAAGTTGCCACTGATGTGCTTGATCAAAACAGCAATGCTATTGCTTTCAGCGTCCCCACCCTGTTTCAGGCGGGTAAAAAACGTCGTGTCATCGATGCGGCCTAAGGCTGCATCCGCCATTTGTTTCTGCTCTTGGTACTGCGCAATGACTTCTGCCTTACATTCCATCCAAAAACTGGACATCATTCGGTCTCCTTCTTATTTTGGGTATGAGGATCATCGTCGTCGCTCGTTGCCCTGCGCGGTGCGCGGCTTAGCTCTATGCGCGGTGCGCCGCGCAGCTACTGCCGCTGCTGCCTTCCGCCCCTATCCATCGTGGTGATGCACCGGCACAAAGGGTTGCGGTCGCTCGATGCGTAGCTTGGTGCCTTCGCGCCGTTGCGTCAAAAACCGAGCTTCTTTGCAAAAGGATTGAGGCAGGCGCCGCGCCGTCGCTCAGTCGGAGCGCCATCTTGTGCGTGTACCGATGGCGCACCGCTCACCTTAGCTTGAGCGGTGCGGGATCAGTTTGATCAACCCGCGCAAGGCAGTATTGACCGCCTCACTATCATGAAAATAGGCTTGTACGTCAGGATCTAAGGATAACTGCCCCTGCAGGCAATGTATAATCACGTTCTTCCGTTGTCCCATCCGTTTTATGGATCATCACTGTATAGCCACGCTGGTACGCCCGATAGTGTTTGCCCCGAACACCTTTGCTGAAATCGTATTCTGGTTGCATCTCATCGTCATTGTTCATGCTTTACCTTGGTTTTTCTCTGTTCAGATGGTCTAACAACCAAAGACACGATAGTTTGATTGGCGTTAATTCATCCACAACACCTTGGTGTTGTTCTTTCTTGATAAGCGCGCGAATACGCTGTGGACTCACGCCCAGACTTGCCGCAACGCTCTTGATACTTATCCTGTTGCGTTCGAGTTCCTGAAGGAGTTCAGCAAGAGCTGTACTTCGTATGTACTGGTTAATTTGTTCTGGTGTAGTAGCAGTACGAACATCCGCTATATGATATGCCGGAACGGGGGGAATAGTGGTTGGATGAAGGAGGAATGTTCGTGCAAGGGCCTCACAATGATGGCAATATCCATTCTTGCCAATATAGCAACTACATGTGGCATCGATCTGATCATTGTACTCGAATATTGATACGCGATACACTCCATGATTGCCTTGCACTTTGGCATAGAGACCATTTCGAAGCGTGAATATGTCAAAGAAGGTATGCATATACTTCTGTGTTTTCGGCGACGGTGCTCCCTGCCAACGGCTCTGTAGTAGCTGGGCAACTGTTTCAGCTGTAGTCGATGTTATCATCTTTCGTCTCGCTATGACTTTGTCGCTCGATGCGTCGCTTTGCGCCTTTGCGCCTTTGCGTCAAAAAACTAGTCTTCTTTGCAAGGGATTGGCGCATGCCCCCATCCGCCCCTCCCGTCGGCGTCAATGCCGCGGCAACGGAACGCAAAGGCGGCCTGTGCCGACTGAATCCAGCCAGCGCATCCCGGCGCGCAACGACTCAACCAACAGCAAAATCAGTGGTATCCGTTCAGGCTCCCCCGGAAGGGAGCAGTTTCGGGGCAGGCTGATTCGCCCAATATGCGGTAACGGCCGCAATCAGGTAGGGGAAGAGGGGACGCTCGTGCTGCTGACAGGTCGCACTCACGGTGAGCATGCGCTCGACAAAGCGGCTCCCTCCGTCGCTCTGGGTGCCGTAGCTCCCCTTGCGCCAGAGCACGGCCGGACGTAACGCTCGCTCGGCAGCGTTGTTGGTCGGCTCGATACCTTCCACCTCGACGAACGTCCACAGGGCATCCCACAAGCGCAGCAGTTCACTGCAGAGGCTGCTGAGGTAGTGGCCGTCATGCTGGACGACCTGCATCCGTTCCCACATGGCTTGTTGGATGGGCTGCAGCATCGCCTGCAGCGTCGTGCGATCGATGGCCCCCTCACGAAAGCGCTCCCACACCGCGAACACGAGGTCGGCAAGGGCCAGCAGGTCAGCGGCATCGGCTTGCCACCGCCCTTTGGCTTCGACCCGGCTGCGCAGATTGCGGATGAGGTGCGCCCAACACACCTGGCGTCGTTCGGGCGGAATGCTGTTGTAGGCCGCCAGCCGATCCGACGTCACGCGCCCCGTAAAGGTCGCATCCAGCAGCGTCTGCAACTGCGTCTTGCCGCGGCCCAGTTGGATCAAGAACAGGGTCGCCAGCGTTCCTACCGCGACCCACAGCCACGGCTTCCGCGATCCTTCGCGCCAACTGGTCTCGTCCACATGGACGTGGTCGGCCGCGGCAAGGGCGGCCTGCACCTCGGCTTGGGCGGGAGCAAGCGCCGCACTGGCCACCTGTTGGAGCTGACAGACGCTGCCGACACTGATGGGAATCTGCCAGACCAACTGCACCAGATCCACCAGTTCGCGGTTGCTGAGGCGGTAGCGTCCATGCAAGAGGGCAATCAGGGCCACCAAGCGGGGGCCGAACGCGCCTGGCGGCACGTCATCGGGCCGTTCTGCCGACACCCACACCTGACAGCACGGACAAACCAGGGTGTGATACTGGTATTCGGTGACTTCCGGAGGGGCCAGCGGAATCTCCCATACCTGCTGGCGGCGCGGGGGTTCCACGGGATCCAGATCGTCGGGCAGGGTGTGCTGACACGCCGGGCAACTGGTGGGCCGCAGAGGAACGACCGCGCTGACCTCACTCGTCGGAATGAGGTCGCGTTGCTGGTCGGGATGCCCTGGCTGCGCCCCTTTGGTCTTGGGTTTGCCGCGTGGGGTTTTGGCGGGTCGTGGCGGTGCCGAGGGCGGATCGGACGAGGGCGGCTTGGACGAGTTCTGCGAGTTCTGGTTGAGGCGCGCCTCGAGCGCCGCGAGCTTCGTCACGAGCAGGGTAATAAACTGGCGCACCTCGGGTGGGGTGGCCTGCCAGGCGTCCTCACTCAGTTCAGCTGGGCGTTGTGGCTCGTCCATAAGAGTAGTATGCCGGATTCTGCCGATTCGCGCAATGCAGAACGGTGCCTAGCCCCCGCCCTGAACGGATACAAATCAGTGTACGGACGCTTATAGGGCGGATGGAAGGCAAGGACAATAAATACGCTCAAGATTATTCCATCCAACGCTAAGGAGTTGATAGTGGTCACGGCTTGTATCTGTAATCAACTCCATTTCGATATCACCGTAGTGCGGCCGATACGACGCATACTCGGTGAGAATAGCTTGAATGAGTTGGCGATACTGGTTTACGGTATCCATGGTTCTTTTATCAGTGCGTTCTTTACTGCTTGATGAAACAAATCCCTGGCTGCCATAGCTGCATGAACCTTTATTTGTCGATATCCTGGGGTTAAGCGTAGTATAGCACGAGCATTTCTCAGAGGGAAGCGGCGGCATGGCTCGGACACGGCTGATGCAAAGTCCTCCTGATCGTCCGCAGATTACGCAGATGCGGAAGCCCTCATCTGCGTAATCTGCGTAATCTGCGGACATTATCTAACCCTACTGGGACTTTGCAACAGCCCTGGAGATGCCGCCCAATGTCGGGCTTCAGCGGCGCCGCGAAGCGCATCGGCGTCAAGTGAAACGCGTGTTAGCCAGCGACCTTGCTTTGCGTATGTGCCATTACTCCTTGAAAGTGCGCTTGAGTTGCTCATAGTATGCTCACCCCCGCACCTTGCGCGAGCGTGGTACGCCAAGCGCGGCGGCGATCTGCTCAAAGCCGGTTTCGTTGGCAAAGGGGGCCAGCGCGGCGTCCATGCCGCGTAGGCGTACCTTCGGCCACGAGTGATGCGCATGGTGATGAGCACGAATAAAGGCGGTTGGCAAGGTAAAGAATTCGGGCTCCTGGGCACCGGTGGAGCCGTCGTGACGCCCGTAGAACATGCCGATGTTGAGGAAGACGACAATGAGGAAGTCGAAGGCGTCGAAGCTCGCCGCTTTGATTGGGAAGCCTCGGTCGCAGTCGGTGGCATAGCGGCTCTTGACCTGCACCCGTACCTGCGCCTGCTCGCCTGGGCCGGGTTGGTGGCGTGGGTCGGGGTGGATGCAGATCAGGTCGTACCCCTCATGGCCGGGTGGGGCCTTGTAGGTCAAGATGTTCCGCCGCATCAGGTGGCCCATGACCAGATACTCGGCGCCTGCGGCGACGACGGGCAAACGCAGCCACTCACGCTTTGCCTGCTCCTCCTCCATCGCCTATTCCTCCTCGAAGTAGTCGAGGTCGATCTTCTTCACCACGTAGCGGCTTACTTCGGTGACGCCGATGTCGTAGTCGAGCATGTATTGCGCCAGCGTCTCGCCGTCGATCAGGACGATCTTTTTTTCGATGCGGCTGACGTACTCGCGTGCTTGCTGGGAGAAGGTTGACGTGGTGATCATGACGCCTTTGCGCGCACGGACGCCTTCCAGGCTGCCGGCGAAGGCTTGCACGTCGGGCCGACTGACGGTGTGCTCCCAGCGTTTGGCCTGGATGTAGACCACGTCAAGCCCCAGGCGATCTTCGTTGATGATGCCATCAATGCCGCCGTCGCCACTGCGCCCAATCGCTTTGCCGGCGTCACGCCGCGAGCCGCCGTAGCCCATGGCGACCAGCAGATCGACCACCAGGCGCTCGAAGAAGCGTGGCGAGACTTGTTTCACCCGCTCTAGGAGCTCCAGGGCTAGGGTGCTGCGCAGAGTCTGGTAGCTGGCTTCGAGGGCTTCTTCGGGCGAGGCGCTCTCTTCCTCTGTCAGCGGTGTTGCTACGGGGCCGTTCTCGCTAGGCTGCCGGCCTTTGCTGCGGAAGGCCAGATGTTCAGGGTAGCGCATCAGGTAGGCGACGGTGATGCGCTCGGGTGGATTCGCCAGGAGTTCGCGCCCGCGCTCGGTGATGTGGAACCAGCCTCGCCGGGGACTCTCTAGCAGCAGCGCTTTGCCGAGATGCGTGCGCGCCCAGCCGACCCGGTTGTCGAATTTGGTCTGGATGCCGCTTGGTAACATCTCGGCACGCTCTTCCTCGCTTAGGTGGAAGTGCTGCGCTAAGGTGTCGGCAACGTCGCTGACGCGATGCTCGCGGCCATCGGCGGCAAGTTGCAGCATCGGTAGCATCAGGTTTTGGAAGTCGGGGATGGTCATCTCGCTGCTCCTACACTTCGCCATAGTGATATTTGGTGCTCGCTTCGATCAGGACGATCTTTTGCTCGATGCAGCTGACGTATTCGCGTGCTTGCTGGGAGAAGATGGGCGTTTGCTGGATTTAGCGATCGGATATTTCGGGAATATGCTCATCCTCGTATTTTTCGATCAGCACTCCCATGATGTCCATCAAGGAAGCGAGCGGGTGTGCCTCATTTTCCCCAACGACATCAATCAGGGTGTCGAGGATGGCGACGAGGCGCTCGTAGTCCTGTTCGGTACGGGGGACAAACAGCACCTTCGTCAGTGATGGCCAGACGGATCGGATGGTTTCCATCTCATGCGTCGTCATCGCTTCCTCCTTCCCTTTCCCCTGGTCATACTCGTCGTGCGTCAAAATGGCACGAATGGACAGAGGAAGCAGACCACAGCAAACTATAGAACCACAACCCTTCGCGCCTTTGCGCCGTTGCATCAAAAACCGATCTTCTTTGCAAGGGATTGGGGCAGGCGGGCCAGTACAGGCAGTTACCCAGAAGCGCATCTACCCCTCCGTCGTTGCCAAGAGCATGAAGGTGGTTGTTGCGAGCGCTTTAGTTGCAAACAGGAGACAAGCACGAGGTTTCCCGACCATCACACGTGGGGCGAGTGTAAGTAGATCGCTTTACAAACCCAGGCAATAGCGCACCGCAGCTTCAACCTGTTCCAATGCTTGCCCACTGAGTTTGCCTGCCCGCGTTGACGGAAAGCGGTTCGCATCGAGCGAGCGGATTTGAAAACCCAGGAAGACAGTTTCGATCGGCAGCCCGCTTTCTGCTGGTGCAACCCGCACATTGGTCAGGTAATCGCGTGGCACATTGGCCCCTTTGGTGCCGACTACTACGGTCACAACCAACGGCAGACGATTGATGGCATCAACGGAGATCACCAGCACCGGACGTTGCCCCGCTTGTTCACGCCCTTGCACGGGGGTCAAATTGACGAAGTAGATGTCACCGCGTTGGATACTCATCGCTCATAGTCCATCCTGTTCGGTCACAGCAAACTCAGCGGCGATATGCTGAACCTCCTGCTGGATAGACTCATCGGCAGCCATGGCTGCTACGTCAGCTTCCTGCACGCGCAAGGGGCGTAGACTGAATTGACGAATGCGATGGGCCAAGCGTTCCATCAACCAAAGCTGCTCGGCAAGCGACAACTGCGCGATGTCAGTCTCGATTCGTTCGAGAGTCGGTGTCGTCATAGATGCCTCTGCTGTGCGCTAACTCATTGTTCCGTCGTATCTGCACAGCAGTATACCACATGGCAGAGCGAGCGACAGGAGGATGAGAGGTACATCTCGTATCGATTTAGGATGCTTTTTTTGGTGAAGCGACCTCGGAATGCAATCCGAGTTTCGCACGCACTTCTGCACTCGAAAGCGTACACCCACGAGGAGCCGTTGGGCGCTCCATGGATGGTTGCGGCATATCTCCAAGGGTCAACGTCGGGAGTGCCAGCGCCGCTTGAAAGTCAGCAAGACTGGTCGTTAACTCCTCGAGGGATCGACCACATGGCTCGACCGCATGCGCCGTACAGCCAAGAATGGCACCGTCATCATCATAGAAGACTTCCCGAATGATAAAGTCGCCATCGTCTTCGCGAAAGACCCGATAATTCCAGGTTATCATAGGTCGGTTTTCCTTCCTCGGAAAAAGAACGCATTGCCGCGTTTTTTACCGATACGTTGGATTTCGACAACCTATTAGAGCACCCCCGCACCTTGCGCAGGCGTGGTACGCCAAGCGCGGCGGCGATCTGCTCAAAGCCGGTTTCCTTGGCAAAGGGGGCCAGCGCGGCGTCCATGCCCCGCAGGCGTACCTTCGGCCACGAGTGATGCGCATGGTGATGAGCACGAATAAAGGCAGTTGGCAAGGTAAAGAATCCTGTACCCTGTTAGGACGGATAGGGAAGCAGGGTAAGTTGTGTGATATACCGATAGTCGCGCTGGTTCTTTGACGCAAGGGGGACATGAAGGGCGATCGCCGTTGCCGCAATCATCGCATCGGCAAGAAGAAGGCCATGACTTAATACGTACACAAGCGCTTCTTGAACGCCACGACCGACATCAATCAGAATATCCGTATCGATGATGATTCTAGTCGTTGTGGTCACGCCACTCATCCTTTCGGAGATTGCGAACCCAAACAGTTGAGTCATTCATCGCTGAACGACCGCGCCACATTCCCACAAACGGCTCGTTCGCCAGATCGGGCAGTGGCTTCGCTTCGCTTGACGCAAAGCCATATTTCTGCTGAAGAAACGACAAAAAATCCACCACTTGTTGTTGGACTTCATCCGGAAGCGATTGGTACTGTTGCCATAACGTCTTCTGATCCATTGCGCCACTCCTTGTCTATCGCGACCGTCGTTCGTAGTTCAGTATAGCATATCCGTTATCGTGGATGATGAATTTCTCCAGTGATACCATCTCCACCTACGTTCCCGCTCTGCGACACCGCGTATCGGCTGTCGATGCGGCAACAAAAACAAACGACCATCTCCATCCTTCAAGGTGCAAGGCTCCACGGCGCTCATGCCGCCGCCGCCACCCCTCTTTGATCGTGTTGCCGCCACGACGGAACGTGGCGCATAGCGCGACCACAACCCTTCGCGCCTTCGCGCCGTTGCGTCAAAAAACCGGTCTTCTTTGCAAAAGGATCGGGGCAGGCGCCGCGCCGTCGCTTATTGGTGAATGCCCCCATCCGCCAATCCCGTCGGCGTCAATGCCTCGGCAACGGAACGCGAAGGCGGCCGGTGCCGACTGAATCCACCCAGCGCATCCCGGCGCACAACGACTCAACCGACAGCAAAATCAGTGTACGGACGCTTATAGGGCGGATGGAAGGCAAGGACAATATCACGCTTCGGAACGCCTTGTTCAACCAAGCGATTCGCAATACCTTCTTCGGTTCCGTCATACTGAATCCATATCTTATCATCTCGGATGTCAATATGAATAAGTGTCCCATGAATACGCTCAAGGTTATTCCATCCAACGCTAAGGAGTTGATAATGGTCACGGCTCGTATCTGTGATCAACTCCATTTCGATATCACCGTAGTGTGGCCGATACGACGCATACTCGGTGAGAATAGCTTGAATGAGTTGCCGATACTGGTTTACGGTATCCATTGGATAAGCTCCTCACGTACGACGTTATACACTATCAGCATGAGTTGATAGCGCTGCACCGCCAGTTGGACAAACGGAAGATGAAAAAAGGTCTGAAAGGTTTCTTCTGGGATAGCAAGGTACAATTGCCGATCAGACTCCTGCGCTTCAAGCGCTAAGCGGTAGTTCAAGAACTGGCCAAGTGCACCATGAAAGTCTGAAATAACGGAAGGGCCAAGGAAACTTTTAATTTCAACGGCGATTCTTTCACCATCTTTTTCAGCAGCAACAAGCCGTTCTGCACCTAAATCAATACGTAAATCAACACCTCCGAATTGAATAACTAATGGATCATCTGTTACATTCCATTGTTCTTTTATCAGTGCGTTCTTTACTGCTTGATGAAACAAATCCCTGGCTGCCATAGCTGCATGAACCTTTATTTGTCGATATCCTGGGGTTAAGCGTAGTATAGCACGAGCATTTCTCAGAGGGAAGCGGCGGCATGGCTCGGACACGGCTGATGCAAAGTCCTCCTGATCGTCCGCAGATTACGCAGATGCGGAAGCCCTCATCTGCGTAATCTGCGTAATCTGCGGACATTATCTAACCCTACTGGGACTTTGCAAGATACTGCTGGCAAACCCCAACTGAGCGGCACCCTGCGTTTTTCGGGTCGTCTTGCGTCGAGAAATTGCGCCTCGTGCGTCCTGGGCCAGCAAGCGAGGTCGTCACAGCCCTCCTCCGCCGAAAACCGCAACCGCCTCGTAGGGGAGTACGGGCTGTTTGAGCGAAGGGCGCTTATGCAGAGTTTGCCAGCAGTATCTTTGCAACAGCCCTGGAGATGCCGCCCAATGTCGGGCTTCAGCGGCGCAGCGAAGCGCATCGGCGTCAGGTGAAGCGCGTGTTAGCCAGCGACCTTGCTTTGCGTATGTGCCATTACTCCTTGAAAGTGCGCTTGAGTTGCTCATAGGCAGCATTAATAGCCTTCATGCGTTTCTCCGCAAGTTCTCCGAATTCCGGGGCTAGCCCCGCTACTTTATCTGGATGATACATTTGGGCCAATTTTCTGTAAGCGGCGATTATCTCATCTTTGGAAGCAGTAGGTGATACGCCCAAAATAGTATAAGGACTCTCGTCTCTTGGTTCTTTGGGCGCTTCCGTCTCGGATTGTTCCTGTCGTTGATACCCCGACGATTGCTGATAACCTGATGATGTCTTGCCCGATGAGGTGCGATGCGGCTCTTGGCAGTGCTGGATGTAATCAGACAATGCTTGCGCGAACCGTTGAGCATACGAGAGACTCGATACATGAAGATGTAGATTCAGACCAGACTGCGAGGAGAGTTCAATATAGCCGTACTGAGCAATTGGAATTTGCCGGTTATCGCTGAATCTCAAGTCGGGACCACCATCCTTTCGTACGTACTGCCATGTGTAGCCAACGACAGTAGAATCGCTTGGCACACCTTCGTATTCAATGAAACTTGTTGGCAATGCGTGAACTTGAAGGGCATCATAGCTGACTGCACCATATTTCCCACCTTGAAAGATGAGCACTTGGTCTGGCAAGAAAAACAATTGCATTGAGTCGAGCAGTATGCCATATACCTTGATACGCGTTTCTATGAAGGGAGGGTGCGCATATCTTGCCGAGATTCGCTTTCGAGTAATGATGGATGATGCTCCCGCATTACGTTTCCAGTCCCAATTGGGTGTTTGGGAAACCACACGCCAAATACAAACCGATTTTGCAAGGTCGGCGCGTGCATTTTGAAGTGCAATGAATTTACCCTTCGCTCCTTCATCTAGTTTGTATTGCAGAGTGGTTGTCCGTGCAAGTTTTTCCTGCTGGTGCGTCACCCAAGCTACTGAAAGGCCCATTATCCAGACAATTGCGGCTATAACCAGTGGCAAAGCGAGAAGAATCGGATATGCGCTTTCTAAGATTGTGGAGGCGTTTGATTGAACGAGGTAAGCCAGTGATGCTATTGCGCCCGCTATCGCTGTTGATATTATGCCGACTATGAAAGCGTAAGTTGGTTCTTGAATACGGGAATTTATCTGAGCAAGCAAGTCCTTGTTTGACGACTCAACCAAATCACTAACATTGGCAGAAGGAATATTGCCTCCAGAAGTTCCAAAGTTTGTACCGGAGTCAGTTTGTGGCGTTGGCCGAGTGCCCACTATCGAGCCGTCAATTTTCTGGCGGTAATAAATTCCGTTTCTGCCCATGTGGATGTAAGTTCCGCGTGGGCTAGTTGAAATTCGTGCGCCCTTCACACCGGCTGATATTCCAATGCCTGATTTAGAAAAGTTCAGGCGGATAGATCCAAACTTGACGCTTTTACGAATGTAGAAGCTCATTTCTCTCTCGCTCAATACCCTGCATCAAAATGGCAAGGATTTGGGCCTGAAACAAGCGGGCTAACGCCAGTTTTCTGGCGTGCCACTAGCAACTTCTTTTGATCGGAACACGACTCGACCGAGAAGAACATCCTCTAGAAAGCACCCAGATTGGGGCCACGCCAGTGGCATCGTGCTTTACGCGGTTGTTCGGTGGTAAATCCGAATTTAACGCTTTTTCAGTGATAAAGTTATTAATGAATTAATAGTGTTATGCCCCCCCCACGCTTCAGAATATGCGTTCCCAACCCGAAGGATGGCGTCCTAAAGCTTTAGTCAGAAGAGATCTCGTTGTAGTATTAGAATCGTTTTTGTTTATCGTGTCAATGAATCGTGTGTCTTATACAAATAAAACCCTATTATTACATAAGGTATTTATCGATATTTATACTATCAAAATCACTTTTCCTCAAAAGCATCCATCTATCGCTCTGGCGTTTTATATGAATATGCCAGTATTGCTGCGAATCATTAACTGTCTGATTAATTCCGGGGAGCCATTTTTCTAGATCGGCTAGAGGAAGAAGAAATATCGTGTCATGATTTCCACAACCAAACGCTGCAAATGCATTTCGTGCTGCTTTTAACTGTCTGAATTGCTTTTCGGTAAAACCGAACCAATATTTTTCGTCTGGATATTTTCGAGATATTGCACAAGCAATAACAAAATTACTATCCTGCGTTCTATATATTGTTTGATTTACTCTGACTAGTTTGGTCTTAAAATACTTACCAAGGCGAGATAAGCATTTTTCACGAAAGATTTTCCGCTTCACTCGCTCTGAATCATCATCAATTTCTTCACTTATTGGCGATGTATTACTGCTTTTTGACTGCATATCTTTAGTGATATCATCTATGCTGGTTATTTCGATCTTACCGTCGTCATCTGAGCGCTTAATTCTACTATTGATACTCTTGTCAAGATCTCGAACCCATGTCACCTGTAACTCTCGAAGTTCATCACAAAAATCACGCAATTGCCATGCAAGCTTATTTAGTCGATCAACCTCCTCATGATTCCCCGAATCTAGCGATTGCCTTATTTCTACGGAAATACCACTAATGATCTCCTGAATGTCCTCAATTGTCATTTGTAAACGTGTAGAGATGGTACTTGTATTCATAGTCTGTAGCCCTTCAAAAGTAGAATTCAAGTATTTTAGCACAACCGGAGGTGTCCTCTGCAAAACCGCTGGATCAGCGGGGTTTTGAGATCGAGTTTCCCCGCTCCACCCTTAAAACATGCATTTTCATAGCACAGCTGCCGATTATCGAGTCGCACGGCAGCGTTTTCCGCCGCGAACGCCTCAATCTCAATCTGGCGCATTTTCGGAGAGGATATTTTATTTGGGATACCAAGCGAACTTACCTATCTCTCCAGGGTATGCAGCTCCCTCTTTATCTCGCCATTCAAAATGCACCTCAACAGGAACCTTGATATGCTTTGCAAGGTGCAGAGTATTACGCCAAGCTAGGTTTGCATCGACACCCTGAATTGACATACTTATTTCAGGAAGGAAATGAAAACCGTTATCTGTTTTTTCGCCCTTTTCTGCGTTAGAAAGGGTAAGTCGCACTAATGCTTCTGGTGATAATCCTTGTTTGTACGCTGTTATGTGAGCGGCATCTAAGATACCATTCCAGTTTGGTGATCGCAAAATTTCTCCATTGAAAGAGGCATATATTACACGAGTGTGACGTAGATCTGGTGGCTCCACTGGATTAAAATTCTGAGGTTCCACATCATTGGCTGAAGACAGAGAACTCTTCTTGTCTTGCCGAGATTCATACTCCTCTACTAATCTCTCAATTACTGTAATTGGGGTATCCTCAAAAGGTACTGCTAGATTCTGTAATCGCTTATACAGTGGATCAGGAATTCGGATAACAGGCATCATTAGCGTCCTTCCTTAAAACTGAGCAGCACCACTTGCTGCTGTATGTGTAAAATTGTAACATACATACAGAAATTGTCAAGGGGGATGCGGGTTGTTGGTCGACACTAACATTTGAGGAAGCCGCTACCCAATAAGATATGACTATGTGCCATTCTCACTGCTGCACAAATGGAAGATACAAGTTCAGTTGTGTCTCACCCTTGTTGGTGGGAACTATCGTGGCTATAAAGCCTCCTTGCATACGAAATTGGCCGCCTGTCATATTCCGCTGTGCATCATGGGACACTGTGCCGGTAAGCACAAACGCATCACCGCTACTAGGAACAGATCGAACACCGCCTATGGTAGAACTAACGAGCACATATACGGGCTGTTGCGCTGAAGCAGAGGACCCTGCCAAACACATGGCGAGTATGCAGATCACACAAACAAAAATCGGATCTTTCATTGTTGACCTCTTGCGCTTGTCTGTAAAGCATTGCGACCCAGTACTCGTGTAGAGAGGTTTACCATAAGTGAGCCTCCTGGCTCACCGCTACGACGTATCGTTATGGCAAGATATTCCCCAGGAAGTACAATCATATCATCTGGGTTGGAAGACATGGCGATTTCTATCACTTCATGGGTGGATACTTCCTGTAAATCTACAGGCGCAGCAGATACAACGTGTTGAAGGGTTCCATCGTATGAGCGCACTTCAAATTCCAAGGAATAAGTACCATCATAACTCCCGTTGCGATTCACAACAATAAGATATAACGCCTCAATTTGCTTGGCAATCACGGGGGCTTCGACCAGTACGACTCGCTGCGGGCCTTGATGATGAACGCTAGTAAACACATCTGGATAAGCACCGTTAACCAAGCCAGTATCAGGATCAACTCCCATAGTATTGAACTCCCACATCTCAAGAGTTGACTCTGCATACAGTGCGTAGGGTACTGGATTTATCTCTTGACGTGGCGTCAGCGTTATGTAGGTGTCCTCATCACCGTGTTGCCGAACATCTATTTCGAGCCACCGTGGTCTGCCATTGAACACGTCCCCAAAGTTCAAGTAGACTGAAAAGACACCTGTTTGAACATCAACAGATTCAACTATGTTTTCCGAACCAATTTGTGCCCCATCTGCTTGCGCATCGTAGAGCCGAACGCGAAAATCATATAATCCATTGACAGGCTGACCCTCCAATGCCAAATAGCCTTGATAGGAAAATTCCGTGGTTAAGCCAGCCGATGAACGGTTCATCACTGGCGTTCGTTTTGAACTGCCCTGTACGTTACTGACAAGCACGGCGACGGTTGAGGCCACGACGACAACGATGATCGCAGACAAAATACGACGAACGAGTGGGGTGGAAACCATACTACCTCCTGCCTTACGGGTATTTATCCGGAATACGAGATTTGCGAACTTCAAAAAGGAGATGGTACGTTTGCCACCTCACCGGGTATGCGCTGCCGATACCGCCTTTCGCCACGCGCTACGGCAAACCCACCGGCGATAACCGCATGATCATACCCAGCGATCATGTTGCCTCCACGACTTCTCTGCCCATTTCCTGTTCTCGCGCATCCGCTCGGCTGATCAGATGTATCGATGACCGCAGCACTCGCAAAGCCGACCTGCACCAGCTAGCTCAGGCCACGGATGCAATACTCACCCCCGCACCTTGCGCGGGCGTGGTACGCCAAGCGCGGCGGCGATCTGCTCAAAGCCGGTTTCGTTGGCAAAGTGACGGCTCCGTGACGGCTCCCATGAGTCGTGCGATCTGGCTGTTTGAGAGACGTGGTCGGCGCATGGTAAATCCCTTCAAGGGGTCGACTGAGGGTCGCATCAACTAGCAACCTGTCGGAGAAAGCGGGTTTTAGAGCATTACAGAGAGCTATCGGCGAAAAAGGGGCAATTTGACTTTGTGATGAGCTATTTCGTGGATCTCTCCAACAAGGTGCTAGAGATTGATGAATTATCGTCATGCTTCTTCAGTTCGTTGATCTTCTCCTTCAGGGGTTGCACCAAACAGAGTCTCAGATAGTACAATAGGCCCCTGATTAGTTTCAGACCAATTAAGGGCTGTAACACTATCAGGCTGCTCTGGAGCCAATCTTACTCCCGACGGAGCAACTTGCTGCTGAGTTGTTTCCGAAGATTGGGCTAGAACCGATGGTTCTCCTGATGGCTTAATTCGTTGCTGTGCCGATCCCGATTGTAGGCTTGGTATAACATGTTTTGATAACTGGCTGATTATCGTCTTCTCATAAGGTGCGGCCTTCAAATCAATCTCGTCTTCAAGATCGTAGAGACTGTAATCCCGATAGTCTCTACTCTTAAACAATACCCTCGCCAAAATCATACCGCGATCGACTCCGTTTCAGCCGGATGAATCC
>NZ_SIJK02000081.1 GCF_004762035.2 Candidatus Chloroploca mongolica
TTTGATTGATTGGTAGATCATCTGATCTCACACCAAGCGTTGAAGTCGGCACTCCCTGTTTTCATTCTTAAAACCCATAAGCCGGCACTCCTCAGACACAAATCGTCTAGGATTGCTACAGATGTGTTCGCCATGATACCATATCTTGCGCATATTGTCCGCCTGAGCCAGTGCCACGCTCGTGTGCAGCCATGGCGTTTTCGGTGGGTTGGGGGCACTTTCTGCGAGACAGACTCATCCATTACAGGTGAAAACTATGGTAAAATTAGGGCAGCAAGTGCCGGAATAGTTCAACCAGCCAGGCAATCAGTTCGGGCTGGAGCCGTGCCGCGACGGTGGTGATGATCTGCAAGAGCCAGACTTGAAGCTGAGAGAGCCCATTGTAGTCGAGCCGGTCGTGGCGCGGGCCGTAGGTGTAGTGGTACATCAAGGCTCGCATCTCGCCCACCTCGCGCCCTAGAAAATCCCAGGTGCGTACCCAGCGGTAGGGCCAGTGAAGCAGCAAGGCAATGATGAGGAATAAAACGAGCAACATAGACCTTCTCCTGATGACTGAAGCCTGACCACCGCACCGGGGGATCAATCCGGTACCGGGGTGGACCTCCGGGCCACAGCGCTGCGACATGCCTAGCGTAGCGTAGTCCGTGTTGACGAAACAACAACATGCACCACGAAATATGTCGCGGCTTGCACCACACTTCCGAGGGTACAATGCATCAACCAATTACTGCCGACCCTGAAGCATTCCTTGCCCAGCTCAAAGCTGCCGTAGATGCCTATCTTGCACAGACGCAAGGCCGTCGCCCTCAGGGCACCAAAACCTGGCTCGCCGAGCAACTTGGGTGCGACCGTACTACCCTCTACAAATATCTGGACGGCACCAACCGCATTCCGCTCGCGAGTCTCCAGCTCCTCACCAAACTGCTCGGCCTCGACGAGACGGTATGCAATACGCTGATCGTCCTGGGCGGCTATGGGGTGGCGGTGCCGGTTGCTCCGCCAGAATCACTCACTGTTCCAGCGGCCTCCACGACAAAGATCGCCCCCAATCCTTTCGGACGCCGGGGACGCATTGATGACCCCGCTGAGTTCTTTGGGCGCGAGGAGTTGTTGCGCCAGATTTTTGAGGAGTTGGGCAAAGGAAGCAACCTTTCGCTGATTGGGCCGCGTGAGATTGGTAAGTCGTCGCTGCTCGCCATGATCCAGCATCGTAGTTCTGCTCAGCCTGGTATATCCAGCGAGGCAGTGCTCCAGATTGATATGCAGTTGATCCACAGTGATGAGGATTTCTTCGAAGCGTTGTGCGCCGAGCTCGGCCTGCCGCGACTCTACCGTGGGTATCATCTGGCTCGGCAATTAACCGGACGGCGCTATATTCTCTGCCTGGACGAGATTGAGAAGATGCGCCGTGACCGGTTCTCGGCTGAGGTGCGTCAGGAGTTACGCAGTCTGGCCGATGGTTCAAAGGCCCCTCTGACCCTGGTTGTGGCGAGCGGGCAACCCCTGGCCGAACTCTTTCCCGACAAGCTCAGCGAGGTTTCGCCCCTGGCGAATATCTGCCATCCGCTTGAGGTGCCACCCTTTAAGCGTGCCGAGGCGCGTGACTTCCTGACGACACGTCTGGCGGGCACCGGGATCAGTTTCGATGAGGAGGAGATCGCAGAGTTGCTCGAACAGAGTGGACGCCACCCGGCGCGCTTGCAACAAGCGGCGGCGGCATTGTACCGCCAGAAGACCAGAGGGTAAGCGAATGCCTAACTTCCCTACCTACCGCGGCGCATTGCCCGCTTGCCTGAACCCACTTAACCCGCGCCACTACCTGTTACTGGCGGCCTGGGTCTTCTTCCAGCCCACTGCACTGAAATGGTATCTCTACCAGGCTGCACCGGAACTCTATCAGGAAGCCGACGCAGGGTGGAAGAGGCTAGTAGGGAAGATTTGGCAGATCAAGGCGTATCGGCATCTCTGGCTGATGGTTCCAGGGTTAAGCTTTGTGCTGAGTAGTGTGCTCGCCGTAAGCGTCAACTGGTTGCAGGGTACACCAGTAAACTGGCAGGGCGTGGCGTTCGGCGTGGTGGTCGGCGTGGCGTTCGGCGTGGTGGTCGGCGTGTGGTCCGGCGTGGGGAGCGGCTTCAGCATGTTAGCCAGCGAGGCAGGCGGTGTGGCAGGCGGCGTGGTGGTTGGCATGGCGCTCGGCGTGGTGGTTGGCGTAGCGCTCGGTGTGGTGGTTGGCGTAGCGCTCGGTGTGGTGGGCGGCGTAGCGTTCGGTGTGGTGGGCGGCGTGGTGGGCGGCGTAGCGTTCGGCGTGGCGCTCGGTGTGGTGGGCGGCGTTGCGCTCGGCGTGGCGCTCGGTGTGGTGGGCGGCGTAGCGTACGGCGTGGTGGGCGGCGTAGCGTACGGCGTGGTGGGCGGCGTGGGGGAAAGCATAGTCGGTGGCGTGCTGGACGTCGTGTTGCGCGACGCGGCGGTCGGTGCGGCGATCGGTGTGTGGTTCGGCGTGGGAGCATTGCGCCTGCCCTTTTATCTCTTGCAGCTGTTCCCCGCCCTCTTTAGCCGGCGGCGTGGACAACATCCGGTGGTCTGGGACGAGTTTGGGGTGCTGCCCCTGCCGTTCAGCCGGGCTTTTTTGCTGCACCAGTTGCAGCAAGAGGAAGCGGAAGGGTTGCAACTGCTGGTCAGTGTCTCGCGTAACCCTTGCCAACGCTGGGCAGCCCAGGCGGCTTTGCAACACTACCTGCATAATCATGACCAGCCGCTTCAGGTACTCTATCGGCTTATTGATGCGTCCGTGGTGGATGAGTACCTTAACACACCAGTTCACAGGTATGACTGGGATAAGGGGCTGTCCGTACGCCAGATGCTGCTCGCCGAATTAAACCAGCGCTGGGTAGAGCGGTATAACATTGATAACCCACGCTGGGTCTACGGTCTGACCCGCCCATTGCGTGACCGCCGCGTCACCCCGCTGACCCATTTCGCCGGGATGTTGCACGATCTCCTGGAGGCGCAGGAGCAGATTGAAACGGGCGCTCAGCCCTTTGATCTGGCTCGCTGGCGGGCAAGTTACACCGATCTACAAGCCTATCCCGGCGGGGCCGAGCTTGCCCAGATGTTTGCGGCTATGGAGGCTTTTCTGGGCTACCGGCAGCTCAAGCAACTCTCATCCGCGTCGAGTCAGGTGTTCCACCCAGAGCAATGGGGTGATACAGCTGGCTCCAGGCGGTCAGCGCAGGGAACGGCAAACTCGTTGAGCGTTGCGCAGCACGCGATCGTGCGTCCAGCGGTGCTGACGGCACTGGGTCAACTCGCCGATGTCGGTCATCACATCAAGGCCTACTACGATAGCACCAGTCGCGCCAACAAGCAGGCTGCGCTGCTGCGGGCAACTGACGCGCTCAAAGCGCTTGATCAGGATGTCCAGACCCGCGTGATGGCACCCGAACAAGCCTTATTGCGCCGGATCATTCGCCAGTGGCAGGCGCTGATCATCACCGAGGGTGGGCTCGTGGGCCGGGCCGCACAGGCCGGGCCGGTCTCCAATCCTTATATTCTCAACAATCCGGCTGAGGGCGAGCGCTTTGTCGGCCGTGAGGAGATTATGCGTCGCCTCGAGGAGCTCTGGGCCCCAGAGGGTCGGATTCCTTCGGTGGTGATCTACGGCCACCGGCGCATGGGCAAGACCAGCATCCTGCACAACCTGGGGCGACGCTTTGGCCCCCGCACGATCATTGTTGACTTCAACATGCAGCGTGTTGGGCGGGTGCGTGACGAAGCCGGTCTGCTCTACCTACTAGCGCTGCACATCTACGACGAGGCTGTGGCGCAAGGTCTCAGCGGCCTGGAAGAACCAGTTGAAGCCGATTTTTCCGTCGAACGGCCCTACTTGAGCTTTACGCGCTTTCTCAAGCGACTCGATCCCGTGCGAGCCGGACGACGGCTGATCATTGCGATCGACGAGTTCGAGAAACTTGAGACCCAGATCGAGGCAGGACACCTCACCCCTGATCTGTTCGAGTTCTGGCGTGGCACCTTCACGACTTTTCCCTGGTTTGTCCTTGCTTTTGCGGGCCTCTACAGCCTGGAAGAGCGGCGCCACGACTACTGGCATCCCCTGTTTGGGAGCGTCACCGGCATTCGCGTCAGTTTCCTCAGCCCGGAAGCGGCGCGACGCTTGATCATTGAACCTTCCCCCGACTTTGACCTCGACTACGATGAGGCGGCTATCGAACACATCATCGCCCTGACAAACGGCCAACCCTTTCTGGTGCAACTCATCGGCCACGCCCTGGTGAGCCGCTTCAACCGCCTGAGCTTCGAGGAGGGGCGTGAACAAGCACGGCGGTTTGAGCGCGAAGATGTCGACCAGGTGATCGCCGCGCCCGAGTTCTTTCGTGATGGTGAAGCCTATTTCAGTGGCGTCTGGAACCAGGCCGAGCGCGGGCAAGCAACCGGTCAACTACAGGTATTGCGCACCCTGGCCCCGCACCCTGAGGGTCTCACGCGCGAGCAACTTGTGGCGGCCACTGGCTTGCCCGACACCGAACTGGAAGCCGTGCTGAAGCCCCTTGTGCGCCACGATGTCATCGCCCTCAACGGGACACACTACCACTTCACTGTCGAACTAATGCGCCGCTGGGTTGTCAAGCACCACCCGGCCTAGCGCTTGGGCTGCTGTTCGATCTTCTTCATGTGTGCACGAAGTTACCTACCCCACCCGCAGGCTTGCGTTATCGTAGTACATCAGCAGATCCGGGTCTTCCTGCACCACACTCTCTGGCAGCCGCTCGGCGACCTGAACGATCGTCGCGTACTCTTTGGCGTTCCAGGCCTGCTTGAAGCCAGCCTTGATTGCTTCGCTGCGGAATTGTTTGAGCTTACGGGTTCCTTCCAGATAGGTGGCAAACTCTTTCAGGAGACTCCGGGTGCGAAGTTGCTCAAGGTCGATGGCGCGGTTGGGATCGGGCACATACCAGCGATCGCGGGCGGCGTTGTTCAGGCGCGGGTTGGCGGTGGTCAGGGCACCTTGCTCGGCTGTTGCGGTGCCACGCGCTAGCTCGTCGGCGATGAGATCACGCAGATCGCTGCTCTTCTTCATCCAGGTGACAATCTGCGCCGGAATTGCGGTGGCACCGGTGTAGGATAGAAAATTCTCCTCGAGCAGCATGCGTAATTCGAGAAGTTGCTCATGTTTCGGCCAGGCATTGAGCTCGCGCATAAATTGCGGGGTCAATTCGGCAATCGTCTGTGGTTTGTTGGTCAGTTGTTGCTTGATCCACTGGATCGCCGAGTCTTCGCTGGTAACGTAGATTGCGAGTTGTTGTACCTCACGTACGGTCATGCGTTTGCGTTCGTATTCGGCGATCTGCTCGGGCAAGAAGTACATGCCGTCGCGTGGAGGAAAGCGTTGGGCCAGTCCTGCCTGGAACTCCTGCGCTGAGAGAGGAACCGCGTAACCGTGGCGCACGAAATAGGCCACGAGCCGATCATACAGGATGCGTGGGGTGCGTTCCACGATCTCGCTCGCCTGACCAGCTTTGCTCTGAAAGATTGGCAGGTAGCGTAGATGGTTTCTGATGAAATCCCAGGCCCCCATCTCACTACCCTGCGCTTGCGCAAAACGCGTTTCAAGCCCGCCATTAGGCTTATAGCAGGAAATGACGAGATCCTGCTTGACCGCCGTGGGAGTGGTGACAGCTTTGAAAGAGCCCATTTGCTTGTCTAAAGCCGCTACATTAGCGACAACGAATCCAGCCTGTGTTAAAGCAAGCTGAATAGCATTCCAAACGGAGGCTTTTGTATTTGAAAACTCAACCGTCATCCAACGGCCAGGTTTTAGTACACGATGCATCTCACGAAAACAGAGGGTCATCATGTTCGTGTAAATATCGATTGTCGCCGCGCCAGTTTGCTTTCGCCTGTGGATAACGGCCTCACTCTTCGTATTGGTTGAGATGCTTAACCAGGACTCCCAAACTATACTGAGATCTGAATAGATGATATTGCTTCCAAATGGCGGATCGGTAAAAATATAATCTACCGAATTGTCTGGAAGGCCAATTGCTACTGTTGAACCTGTGGTGCATATGCAATGATTTGGCTTTGCAAAACCAAAGCTCTTGAGACGTTTTATTTTGCCTTCAAGGGCATACCAAGGGCTTATTTCTGCTTGTACTGAACCTACATAGAGAGTGCCACTAAGTAGTTGATTGACTTGAGAAAAACCATTAACTCGATATCTATTTAATAACGAAAACCCCATTAAAACCGATTCAAACCAGAACCAGAGGAACTGACGCTCTCGTCCATTAAATTGCTTCATTGCCTCTTTGAAATACGAAACCATAATCAGATTACGTCGCGAAAAAAAATGGTCAATGCTGTAGATACCAAGACTTCGATAGTCACGCTCAAGCCAAAGATCGATATCCTCGTCGATTCGTCGTGTTGGAACCCAGTATGGCACTGCTTCTCGCTCGATCCGCTCAAGCACATCTAAATCATACTGATCAGGCTTCTTTTCAAAGCGTTCTTTGCCCACATTGTAACAAATGAGGACTGGAACACGGCGGGCACGTTGGGCAGGCTGCAACGTAACAGGATCCAGTATGGTTGATTGAGTTCTATTCAAAGATGCTTTGGTTACTTTTGTACTACAATGAGGACAGTATATTTCATTTTTTATTTCACCTTCTTCAACGGCTTCATTCCAAAAAATAATTTCACCTTGACAATTATTACATAGAAAAACATCAGACCATACAGTGTAGTTAATCCGACCTTGATTGCCATTTGTATGTATCGTGGCATACATCCAGCCATATGTTTGCTCAAAATCGGCAAGGAGTTGGCGAGCATCTAACTCGAATGAACTTCCATCCACTGGCGTATTATAGTTATACGCAATAAACGTCGCCGCTGGCGAGAGGTCACCCAGTATGGCGCGACGCGCACCCCATGCTGGCTTGCCCCGACCCGCTTCTTGCCACTCCTGTTCGATCTTCGCCTTGAAGGCTGGATCGGGATTTGCACACATCTGGGCCGCTACCCCCGTCATCCCTGTACCACAAAAGCCATCGAAGACAAGATCGCCTGGTTTAGTATAGTGCAGGATATAGCGCATAATGGCTTTGTGCGGCACTTTGGTATGATACGAGTGGGCATTGTAAATGGGGTCATTTTTTCCTTCGCTCACATCGGCAGCAAAGGGCTCTTTGTTATACGCCTCAGTTGCATCATACGGCGTGCCATACACGCGCACAAAATCCTCAAGAAACGGATTGGGGCAGGCGGTGTAGTAGGGCGGATCAGAGAGCGCCAGGATATCCTCATCGGTGCCAACGGGGAACCCTTCGATCGTGCGAAACGCGGGATCACGCAGCTTCTCGCGGAGCTTTTCAGTGAAATAGGCGCGGCGGGCCTCGTCGTTGGCAAAGGTCAAACCAAGGCACTCGACGGGGCCGGTTGGAGACGCCTGATCTGAGAAGAGTGGTGTCTGAGCCATGTTGGTAGTCCTAGACAACTTCTTGCATAGGTCGCACTCGCGGGCGAGGGAGCATCCGTCCCGTGGCTTGGAAGTGCCGAATGACCTCATCCACAACAGCGCATAACTCTGCGTACAGACGAACGGGATCGTCCCCGTGAATACCCGTTATGAGATCGGGACACTTGCCTACATACGTCTGATCTTCATCACTCCACTCAACCCATTTATGATATTGATCAACTACTTTCATAGTTTCACCTGCTCAATTGCCTGTTTGACCTGTCGCTCTTGATACGGCTTGGCATCATCACCATTCTTGCCGCTTAACGTCACTGCGCCAGGATAGTTCGAATGCGTAAATTTCCGATGCGAGCCTTTTCCACCAGGAATGGTGTAAAAACCAGCGTCCTGCAAGTCTTGAATAAGTTCACGTAGTTTTCTTGGCATGAGGTCGTCTAATTGTCTTCGTACCGCTTCAAGTATTTACATTTTACTCAATCGTCAGCCGGGTGTCACGCGGATCGTGTCCGCTCATGGTCTGGCGGAGGTAGCGCTCGAAGCGCTGCTTCAATTCCTCAACGGTGCAGGGTAAGCCGCCAGTTTGCAGCGCAATCAGCAGTTGGTCTGGGTTGATTGCCACCGTCTGCAGGCCGCGCAGCGCCTGGTTAATCGCTTTGACCAGACCCTCGGGGAGCGGGGTTGAGGCGGGATCGGTGGTCGTAAGGTAGGCATCAATGGGCCGACGTTCCGCCGACGTCATGGAGCTCATACTCTGCTGGGCGGTCTCGGATTGCAGATTCTGGCGCAGCGCAGCGTGCCATTGGCTCTGAAGGCTCCCAAGTTGCTCATGCAACATTTCCAGCCGTCTTGCTGCGGTTGGCCCGCCACTGCGTTGGGGGCGGTATCCACAGCGACAGGTCGGGCTATCGTCCAACATACCGACGTGAAAGTCGCGACATGCCGGCAGATCAATGACGGCCTTGCTCCAGCGATCCAGTTCTTGACCAGGCAGAATATCAACGGTGCGCAGGGTTTTCAGTTGATCAACCCGT
This sequence comes from Candidatus Chloroploca mongolica, assembly GCF_004762035.2. Classification (GTDB taxonomy): domain Bacteria; phylum Chloroflexota; class Chloroflexia; order Chloroflexales; family Chloroflexaceae; genus Chloroploca; species Chloroploca mongolica. The sequence continues at coordinate 8,536 of NZ_SIJK02000081.1, forward strand.
GGGTCGCGCAAGAGCCGGGCGCGCCGGTCATCATCGGCCGGTCCAAGGACGTGAGCCGTGTGCAGTTCGCTATAGCACCGCATATACTCGCGTCGCAACTCCTCCAGCCGACGTCGCCAGGTCACAAGATCGACCCTGTCCTCACCACGAGCCAGCAAGCGCATCTCGCGCAGCAATGCATCGCGGGCGGCGTTCGCTTGCTTCACCCAGGCATCGTCAGGTTGCGGATACTCCTCAGGCAGCATGGCGCCTGCCTCGCTCAAATAACTGGTGAGCGGTTGAAGTTGGCCGATGACCTCAAGCACGTCCCGCGTTCGCTGGGCAACGAGCCGATCCGCAAGCGCCTGTTCCGTCTCGGCGGTGCTCAGGGTCATGTTCCGCAGCTTGCCAGGTTTGTCATAACGCGCCAGCACCTCAAGGAACTCTTTCGTCTTCTTGAGATAGGGCAGCAAGGCCGTCTGGCTCAGGGTCACGCTCGGCAGATCAGCATTGATCACCTGGCCCCCCTGGATCTGATAGGTAAACCGGTCGGTGAAGAGGGGCTGATTCCAGAGCGTGAGCCCACCCTGGACGTTTGTTTGCCACGCGACGACCTGACGCACCTCTTTCTGCACGTGCTCCCATAGCAGCGTCACCGCCTGCTCACGATCACGATCAATTGTGCTGCGGAGCAGTGCCGGTTGCAGGCCGAAGGCCTCGAAGATCATCGTCCAGACGGGCAGTGGCAGCGCTTTTGGCCGCCGATAAAACCTGAAATCGGCCAGCGACTCCAGCGCCACCGTCGCGGCGCGCTCGATCGTCCCGGCATCGATCAACTTCTCATCGCTCCCAAGACTCACCGTGATCTGTCCATCGTAGGCGAGTGCCAGGAGCACCACGGCCACCCATTCTGGCTCAAGCCCGAAACGGACATCTTTCAAGATCGGTTTCAAGCCACCAGCCACCTGCTCAATAACCTCACCTTGATTGACCACTTGGGTTTCGCCTTTGGCCAGCAGCAGATCAAGGAAGTGGCGGGCATAGGGCGAGTTCAGTGGCTTGATGCGATCCTCGGCATCAAGCAACTTCAGCCCATCCAGCACCGCTAGCCCCAGGTTCGTGCGTCCACGCCCAGCCAGAGCGCGGATCGCGTCCATCGCGCTCTGGCTCCGCGCCTGTTCGGTCACGGGCTGAGCCAGGCGCGTAAAGGCCGGATACTCGGGGTAGCGGGCGGCGAACTCGGGCGCTAGCACATGTGCCGCCAGCACACGGAGCAACTCTTCGAGGTCGCTGCTCGCGCTGCTGCGTGTTTTCGCCAGCACCTCGGCAACCGTCTTCGCGACACCCTGGTGAATAATCTTGAGTTGGCTGGTCAGATGCTGGCGGAGCCAGCCCAGCAACGTGTGCAGATGGCTGCGCGCCTTATCCTCATACTCCTGGCGATAGTTGGGCGACTCGGCAGCCATTGCTTGTGCGCCAGCATAGAGCCGTACCAGTTCCGTGAAGTCGCTCCCAAGCCCCTGGAGTTGGAACAGCACTTCATGCGCCTCGCCATCGGCAAGCTTCGCAGGCGCGCCAAACGGAGGCAGGAAGTAGAGGTTAAAATCGAGCGGCGGTTGCGCCGTACTGCGCTCACTTGGAAGGGTACAGAAGAGATACCCGGGCCGGGTCACCTTGCGCGCTTCCCAGGGGAGTTCATACGGCCAGATGCGCACATTCGGCACATAGGTACTGGTCGTCAGATTGAGCAAGCGCTGCAGCGCATCGAAGAAGTAGCGATTGAGATCACGTTCCTCCATGAACGCACCGCGTTCCGCGATCTTTGCATCAAAATCAACCGTCTTTTTGAGATTGAGATAATACTGACCGTTCTCGGCATTATGCGAGATATATTGCCCACTGACCGTGCGCATAATTTCTTTGAGCGCCACCTGGACGGTATCCGCCAGAAAGCCAGCATCCGCCTCGGGCATCGGCGTCCACAAACAGAGCTGATCGCGCAGTTCTTCCGCCGTCACACCCAGTGGCGCATAGATATCGCTGGTCGTCAGCCGATGCACGCTCAAGGCATGGATGATGCGGATCGCCATTGGCTGAAGTTGCTTGCGCGTATAGGCATTCGTGATACGCCCTTCCAGGACATTGCTCTTCTCCACAACATCGGCCACACCTGGGAGCGTGCGCAGACTTGGATTATCACGCAACACCTGCCAATAGTGATCGTAAGCAATCAGCCCGGGCTGCTCGACGGGGACAGGCCGATCCAGCACCGTCCGGATCGCCGCGCTCAACGTCCTGAGCACTTCACGCTTCTCGGCGACATAGACCCGTTCAAAGGTGTCGATATAGGCTGGATGGATGGGGAAGAGACGAGCGAACTCGTTCAAACGCTCGGCGAGCAACGGATAGAGCCCGGTAAAACCGCGCAGATGCGCCGTAATCCGCGCCAGTTGCTCATCAGACTTGCCAAGCAAACGCTCGGCAACCACATAGGCAATATCTTCGCGGGCAATGCGCACCTGCTCAAAGCGATCGCGCACCCGGCGCAGCTGCTCGGCCACAAAGGCAAAGCGTGGATTATCAAAGAGGGTTTCTTGCACACCGCCCAGAAAGCGCAACGGCGTCACCTTTGCCACCTCACCGAGCTCACGCAAGAAGCCAAGATCAAGAATGAGCGCCCGTTCCTCGCGTGAGCGCAGATAATCAAGCATCTCATCAAGCACAAACAGGATGCCCTTGTCGGGATAGCGCTCAGCAAAAACCTGGAGCGCCTCGGTCAGCGGCCCAAGGTGATTGGTAAGCTGCGACGCCGGCGGGAAGTGATAGGGCGTACCGACCCGATCGAGGAAAGCTTCAAGCTCGGCAAGCACAATATCGCGCAGACTGCGCTCAACCCCACCGATCTCTGTACGCACCACCAGAAAGCGCCCGGCAAGCGGCGCCAGGTTGGCCCGCACCGTCGGATGGCGCACCTGAGCCACCAGATCGCCATGCTCGGCCAGCGCCGAGATAACCGACATCAGGTGAGATTTGCCAGTGCCATAATTGCCAACGACCAGCACGCCCTTGTTATCGATCGGACGATCAATCTGCAACTGGGGAAAGACCAGGTTGACGAGCTGATCCGCCATGCGATCCGAGATCACATAGCTCTGCACCAATGCTGCCGCCGCCACTTTATCGTCGGCCGTATTGATCTTGATCACACTCTCGATGGGTTCAAACTGAACAAGATCGCGGTAGCGCATAGACAACCTCGTCGAGCTACAACGAAACAACGCATTCTGCCATGAGGTCGGTACTTCGCCAGGTACGATAGTGATGATGGGCTGGCACCGCATAGGCGAGGGTGCCAGCGAGGATCGTACCTGGCCAGAGCACGATGATCGTCGCGCTGCGGCTTACCTCGCGCAAAAGCCGGAGCGGATCAAGCTGAAGCGAGGGTTCAAAGAGCAGATCAATCTCGCCACAGAGCAGTGGGCCGGGAGCAACGGGACTGAGCGCCGCACACAGCACCGCGTGCGTGGTTTGAGCTCTCTGATGAGGGACAACATCACGTAGTGCTTCGCTCAGAACCGCGCCAAGCGAAAGAACCGGCCAATCATAGTGCTCACGAATGATAGCGGCAGCCTCGTGAAGCTGCCGAAGATCGGGATGGGCCAGGATGCAGCATGGGTAATAGGGCTGTACCGCAAGAAAGCGCTCGAGGGAAAATATGAGCTGTGCATGCTGTACCACGGTGCCCTCGCGTCGAACTGCCATATATAGCAGTCCTAGACTATGTGTGTCTGAGGAGTGCCGACTTTAGCCGGCATCCGGTGTACCGGAGTGCCGACTGAAGTCGGCTGAGCCGGACGCCGACTTCAGTCGGCACTCCCTGATTTATTTCTTGAAAGCTCAGGCAATAGTATAGCATATACGTCACACAGTTCCCATCCCACTTTATCATTCGAGCGCATGCGTTTCCGGTTTCGTGTCTCACCCATCGTTTCATAGCGCAATTGCGCATCAATGCCGAAACCCAAAAGCCGAGCCATTCACGGCGACGGTGAGGGTTGCGCATCTTCTCCATCGGTTGGTAGATCAACAACCGCCATTGCCATCCCCATCGTCCCCCAGAAGAGTGCGACCATATGGCTGAATTCGATATTGAAAAAATAGTGATCGGCCAGACCAACGGCCAGCGCGGCGACGATCCCGGCCTGACAGCCGAGCACCCAGCTGGCCCGCTCTTCATCGATCACCTTGAGCGCCTTGATGGTCGTGACAAACCAGGCCCCGATGGTGCCGAGAAACGCTGCGAGTCCAATCAGACCAATACGCTGCCCAATCGCCAGATAGATGCTGCTCACCCCGGCGGTCAGATCGAGATCGGGGGCCTGGCCGAAGCCAATGCCAAACGCGGGATAGCGCTGAATAATCGCGAGAGCGTTGCGGAATTCGGCGAGGCGCATCTGCTGCGCCTGGTCTTCAAATTGCACCCCGCTGACCACGCGGGCGACAAACTCCTCGCCAAATCCAAGGGTGAGCAAGAGGATCGCACCGACGACTCCGACGCCCACCATCACCCCCCAGAGTTGGCGGTAGCGCATGGTTGCCAGGTAGGCAGCGGCAAAGATCAGCCCGAAGAGGGCCGCCCGCGAAAACGTCAGCAAGAGCGCCACGGTCATCAGCGTCACCAGAACCGCGAGGCTCCAGCGGGGCAAGAGGGGGCGAACGGCGACCAGCTGCGCGGCGGCGATGGCGACAACGAGGGCGAGCATCCCGCCAAAACTATTCGGATCGACCGAGAAGCCGATGGCCCGTTCGAGGCCATTGACATCATCTTCGACATACCGCAATACGCGCCCGCTTGTTGGATAGCTGAGTGGCCCGAGGCTCACAAGAATACGGAGCGCCCAGGCATCATTGAGCGCCCAGAGGATCAACGCCACGAGCGCAGCCGCACCGCCAACCAGAATCAACCCGCGGAGTGCCTGTCGCGCCTGCGTGCGCGTTCGCACCGTATTCACCACACTCACATAGAGCAGCACGCCGAGAACAAACTTGACATAATTATGAAGCGTCGTCGTATCAGGCAAGCCACGAGCGCCAAGGATCAACGAAAAGAAGGTGAGACTCAGGAAACCAAAGAGCGGAAGCGCGAGGCTCGTGAGGCGCAGATCATACTGGTCGGGGCGAGCGAGCATACGCAGCACCCAGACCCCGGTGAGGGCGAGCAGGGCGAGGGTCAAGAAATTGGGGGTAATGATCGCCCGGAACGGCACCGTCGCAAACGGAATCAGCGTCACAATCGCAAAGACCGTCAATAACCCGACCTGGGTCGAAACGAGCATCAGGGCAGCGGCAAGCAGAGCCAACAACCCGGCAAACGCATAGAGGGGGCCAAACGCAGAAGCACCGCCCACGACCCCACCGAGGGCGAGGGCGAGGGCGGCGACCATTGCGGGTGAGCGTACGAGCGTATCACGTAAGGACAACGACTGCATAGAAACGATCATCCATAGGGCATATTGCTGATCCGCATCAGCTTATCCCAGCGGTGCGTTGCATCAATATAGCGCACCGTTCCTGAGCGTGAGCGCATCACCACACTATGCGTACGGGCACCACCGCCGAAATACTCAGTGCCACGAAGAAACTCGCCAGCGGTAATGCCAGTGGCGGCAATATAGACATTTTCGCCTTTGACCAGATCTCTTGTCGTAAAGATCTTATTTACATCAAGTTGCAATGCCTCGATCTGTGCCCGTTCTTCATCATTCCGAGGCCAAACCTTGCACTGCATCTCGCCACCGAGGCACTTGAGGGCGGCCGCGGTAATGACTGCCTCGGGCGCACCACCAATGCCCATCAAAATATCGGCAGGTGGATTCTCGATCGCTGTCATAATGCCTGCGCTCACATCACCGTGGAGGATCAGCTTGATCCGTGCCCCGGTCTCCCGGATTTCTTTAATCAAATCCTTATGGCGTGGACGATCAAGCACCACCACCGTCACATCTTCGATCTGTTTGCCGAGGGTACGGGCAACGGCACGGACATTGTACGCCACTGGTGCATTAATATCAATCACACCTTTGGCGCGCTCGCCGACGGCGAGTTTATCCATGTAGGCAATGCCCTGCCAATTATAGAGAGCACCGCGTTCGGCCATGGCAATCACGGCAATTGCCCCGGGCATACCTTCGGCGAGCAGGGTTGTGCCTTCAACAGGATCAACGGCCACGTCCATTTCAGGACCTTCACCTGCCCCAACGCGCTCACCGACATAAAGCATCGGCGCTTCGTCTTTCTCGCCTTCACCGATGACAACGACCCCGTCCATTGGCACGCTATCAAGGGCGTACCGCATAGCATCAACTGCTGCCTGGTCGGCGCGGATTTTGTCGCCGCGACCCATCCAACGACCACTGCGCAGGGCAGCGGCTTCGGTGGCGCGCACAAGATCCATCCCCAGATTACGCTCGATCCGCATCGGAAACCTCCGTTGGCGATTTGAGGCGATAGATTGGTGAATTTTAGCACAGCCTTGCCTTGCTGTCGAATAAGTTTCTGACCTTCCCAGGAGCGAGGGCGTCCCGCCCTCACTCCTGGGAAGGTCAGAAACTTTGTTCCCAGACTACGGCTTTTTCTGTGTTCTTTGATCATGCAGGAGGAACCCAGATGCAGCCATGATGAGGACGAGCCCTGCAATGAGCATCCAGGGCAAGGGTTGCTTCGCTCGTACAGGTTCGAGCGCGCTCGTAAGCTCGGTCGGTTGGGTTGTTGGTTCTGGATTGGCGAGCACGGTCTCGGTTGGAGGTATCTCTTCTTGCTCAATCCGTCCTTGATACAACGCACCGGGCTGAGCGGCATACGTTGGGGCAGGCCCTGGCTCGTTGGGCCAGGTTGCCGTAGGCATAGATGTTGCACGCGGGGAGGTTGTTGCCTCGGGCCTGGTTGATGGCTCTGAGGTTGGCTCGTGACTGCCGGTGCTGCTATTGCTTACAACGGTAGGTGTGTTCGCCCTCGTCGGCACCTTGACCATCCCGGTACCTGGTGACGGGGCCTCACTGGTACTCCAGGTGTTTGTCTGGACATTGCGCGTAAAGCTGACATCGGGCGTTGTTGCCCCAAAGCGATAGGAGTCGATCAACGCGCCATCTGGGCCAAAGAGCCGGACGGTATCACCGCTATTATTGAGGATAGCTCGTCCAAGCTCAATCACCAGATATGCCTCAGGTTCGATCATCCCCTCAAGACGTTGTGCCCCTCCATCCACTTCATCGTCCAGGCTCCATCCCTGTAGATCAATCGTTGCGGTTCCAGGATTATAGAGTTCGACCCACTCATGGGTGAATAGGTCACGTGGTGCTGCGAGGATTTCGCTGATCAGGAGGGTTCCTGCCGGATAGCTACGAGGCGTGGTGGTTGCTTCTGGCAGAGTTGTTGGTGTCCGGGTGGGGGACGGGGTGCGGGTGGGCGACGGGGTGCGAGTTGCAGTTGGCACGGGCACACTGGTGGCGGTGCGGGTGGGCGACGGGGTGCGAGTTGCAGTTGGCACGGGCACACTGGTGGCGGTGCGGGTGGGCGACGGGGTACGGGTTGCAGTTGGCACCGGCACGCTGGTGGCGGTGCGAGTGGGCGATGGCGTGCGAGTTGCAGTTGGCACCGGCACACTGGTAGCCGTGCGGGTGGGCGAGGGTGTACGGGTCGCCGTAGGCACGGGCACATTGGTAGCCGTGCGGGTGGGCGACGGTGTCCGGGTGGGCGAGGGTGTGCGGGTCGCCGTTGGCACGGGCACGCTGGTAGCCGTGCGGGTGGGCGACGGGGTTCGGGTCGCCGTAGGCACCGGCACGCTGGTAGCAGTGCGGGTGGGCGATGGGGTGCGGGTGGGCGATGGGGTGCGGGTGGGCGATGGGGTGCGGGTGGTGGTGGGCA
>NZ_SIJK02000082.1 GCF_004762035.2 Candidatus Chloroploca mongolica
CGAGGGCGTCCCGCCCTCGGAATGCCTTCGAGGGCGGGACGCCCTCGCTCCCAGGCTTTGTCTGTTACCCCAAATGTGAACACGTACTTGTGTCTCAGGAGTGATCTATGTATTACCGGGTGATCTACAACGATATCGTGAAGAACAAAGCGATCACGCTGACGACGATGCTCTTTGTTGCCGTCGCGGCTATGCTGGTGACGCTGGCGGCGATCCTTATGGTCAACCTTTCAGGGGCGATCGATGCGCTTATGACGCGGGCGCAGACGCCGCATTTTATGCAGATGCACGCGGGTACGTTGGATCGGGGGCGGCTGACGGCTTTTGCCGCGCAGCACGAGGCGGTCGCCGCTGTCCAGATTGTGGAGTTTCTCAATCTCGACGGGGCGCAGATTGTCTTTCCTGGTGGTTCACTGGCGCGGAGTGTCCAGGATCACGGCTTTGTGGTGCAGAATGAGCAGTTCGATTTTCTGCTCGACCTCGATGGAGAGATTATTCGGGTTGCCGATGGGGAGCTGTATGTCCCGGTCAACTATCTGCAGGATGGCACGACCATGGTCGGTGAGCGGGTCGAGGTGGCTGGGAAGCCATTTATCGTGGCAGGCTTTCTCCGCGATGCGCAGATGAACTCGCTGCTCTCGTCGTCCAAGCGTTTTTTAGTCAGCCAGAACGATTTTGCGGCCCTCGAGCCGGTAGGTACGATGGAATATCTGATCGAGTTCCGCCTGCACGACCTTGAGCACCTGGGCGCATTTGAGGCCACCTACACCGCTGCGGATTTCGAAGCCAATGGGCCAACGATTACCGATCCGCTCTACCGTATGCTCAACGGCCTTTCGGATGGGCTGATGATCGCGGTGCTGCTCCTGGTGAGTGCATTGGTTGTTGCCGTCGCGTTTCTCTGCATTCGCTTCACGCTACTGGCGAAGATCGAGGATGACTACCGCGAAATCGGGGTGATGAAAGCCATCGGGTTGCGCGTCGCTGACATCAAGCGCATCTACCTGGCGACATACGCAGCCATTGCCGCGGTGGGGAGCCTGCTCGGTTTTGCGCTTGCGTTGCTCTTTCAGGGCGTGCTGCTTGAGCAGATGCGCCTCTTTTTTGGTGAGAGCGGACGCGCTTCCCTTGCCCTGCTGCTTGGGGCGGTCAGTGTGCTGCTGGTCTTTTTGGCGATTATCGCGTACGTGAACGGGATGCTCGGGCGCTTTCATCACATTTCTCCAGGTGAGGCGATCCGTTTCGGTATTGCCCAGGAAAAAGCCAGCGGGGGCAAGCGTTTCCACCTGAGTATGAACACGTGGCTGAGCACAAATCTCTTTCTCGGCGTGAAAGATGTGCTCGCCCGTACAAAGCTCTACGCCACGATGCTGGTTGTGCTGGTGCTCGCGGCGTTCATCATCATCGTCCCGCAGAACTTGGCCAACACGATCGCGGCCAAGAGCTTCAGCACCTATATGGGGGTCGGCAACAGCGATCTGCGCTTTGATCTTCAGCAGACCGACCAGATCGCCGCGAAAGCAGCGGCCATCGCCACCGCTTTGGCGGATGATAGTGACATCGCCGCCTTTGTCGTGCTGACGACCCAGACCTTCAGCGTCCGGCTGGAGGATGGTTCAGAGGAGCGGATCAAGGTTGAACTCGGTGACCATACGGTCTTTCCCCTGGCCTACGCTGCCGGGCGCGCCCCGCTTGCCGAGAACGAAATTGCGCTGTCGGTGATGCACGCCAACGAGATGGGCAAGAACGTCGGGGATAGCCTCACCTTGCGCATCGCCGGTCACGAACGCGACCTTAGCGTGTGCGGCATCTATTCTGACGTAACGAACGGCGGCAAGACCGCCAAGGCGATCTTTACCGATGCTTCAGCCAACATCATGTGGAGCGTGATCAGCGCCGAACTTGTCGATCCGACGCTGCTTGACGCCAAACGTGCGGACTATTCGGGCCGGTTTACCTTTGCCAAGGTCTCGGATCTTGACGAATTTATTGCGCAGACCTACGGTCCCACCATCAGCGGCATTGGCAAAGCCGCCTATGCCGCGCTTGGCATTGCGCTGACCATCGCCCTGCTGATCACCCTGTTGTTTATGCGGATGCTGGTCGCCAAGGATCGATACGCGATTGCCGTGATGAAGGCGTTTGGTTTTACCAACACGGACATCCAGGTGCAGTATATCGTGCGGGCGGTATGTGTGTTGGTGGTCGGCATTGCGCTCGGCACGATCCTCGCGAACACGCTGGGCGAGGCGCTAGCGGGTGCGGTGATCGCCTCCTTTGGGGCCGCCTCTTTTACCTTCGTCATCAATCCGCTGTTTGCGTATCTGCTCAGCCCATTGTTGCTCACGGTCGTGACGCTCGCGGCCACCATCGTCGGCACATTCGACGCAGGACGGATCAGCATCGCGGAGCATATCAAGGAGTGACTACCATGCAGCAACTTCTGGTTGGGGAACGCATCGTCAAGACCTTTGGCGCGGGCAACGAAAAGCGCAACGTGCTCGACAACGTCTCGGTTGCCATCAACGCGGGTGAGTTTGTCGCCGTGATGGGGCCATCGGGTTCGGGAAAATCAACGTTGCTCTTTGCCTTGAGTGGCATGGATCCGGTTGACAGTGGCAGCGTCTGTTTTGCGGGCATCGATCTGGCGCAACTCAACGACAACGCGCTAGCCGACATACGTCGCACCAGGATGGGCTTTGTCTTCCAACAGCCAACCCTGTTGAAAAACCTGAACATCCTCGATAACATCATGCTACCATCGCTCCGCAAGCGGCGTACCAACAGGGCGCAGGTTACCGCAAAAGCGCACATGCTGATGGAAAAGACCGGCCTTGCGGGTCTGGCAAAGCGTGACATCACCCAGGCCTCGGGGGGCCAACTGCAGCGCGTTGGCATCTGCCGCGCCCTGATGAGCGACCCGCAGCTTATTTTTGGCGACGAACCGACGGGGGCCTTGAATTCAACCGCGGCCAACGAGATCATGGCGCTGCTGGGCGAGATTCATTGCACCGGCACAACCATTCTGCTCGTCACACACGATGCCAGGGTGGCGGCCAGAACCGAGCGAGTAGTGTTTATGGTTGATGGCAACATTGCCGGCGAGTACCGGCCCGGCGTGTACGAAGCAGCGCGAGATGACCTCAAAGCCCGCGAGGAGGGTCTCACGGCATGGTTAGCGGCGATGAAGTTTTGAACAGGTGTTATGCTTCTTAGTGGGCGACGTGGCTTTCTTCGCCGTCATTTCGGTGCTCTATGCGGTGGCGGCGGTGGCGTTGCTGCGGTTGCTGCCCAGGAAAACATCTGTATCTTCCCCAAGCGTGGCCCTGGAGAAGGGCAAAGGAGTAGGAGCATGAAAGAGTTCGATGTGTATGCCTATGGCGTCATTGCTTCCAGTGAGCTTCATCTGCTGAGCATGGCGTTCCCCTCACCCGATAGTTACGCCGAAATTGTCGCGAGCCATTTCATGACTGGCGGCGAGGCCCTGAATTCGGCGATTGTCTTGAGCCGCCTGGGGGTAAGCGTCCAACTCGACGGCAACTGGATCGGCGCTACGTCGGCTGGCGAGCGCTTGCTGGCAACCATCGCTCGTTACGGCATTGACACGCAGCGCCTGCGGGTCGAGCCAGGCTTTGCCGGGGTGCGCGAGATGGTCTTTTCCGACGAGCGCAGCCGGACGATCTTTGGCAACTACGTTGATCTCTTGTCCACGACCCGGAAGTGGAATATCCCCAGGAAAGACGATCTCGCCAAAGCGCGGCTAGTCTGTGTTGACCCGCCGTTTCAAGCCGAAAGCGCCCTGGTCGGGGCCTACGCGGTCGAGTTGGGCGTACCCTTTGTTTCGATTGATTGCCCGTACGACCAGGCCTTGGCGAGTACCGCCGCCGCCGTGATCATCTCGGGGGAATTTCGCAACCGAGCCTATCCCCAGGTCGCGTTAGCAGAATTGTTTGACGCATACCAGCAGCGTGCGCAAGGGTTGGTCGTGTTTACCGTGGGCGATGAGGCCATCTTGTATGGCAGAAAGGGGGCGCCTGGCAAGCAGTTGAAGCCCTATGCAGTCAATGTGATCGACAGTGCCGGGGCGGGTGATTCATTTCGGGCCGGCGTCATCTATGGCATGTTGCAGCAGTGGAGCGACGACCAAACCATCCAGTATGCGGCAGCCGTCGCAGGCATGGTGTGCGCCAGCTTCCCCGGCGTGCTCAACAGCCCGACCCATGCTGAAGTCATGCACTTTATGCAAGTGCACGCGTTGGGGCAGTAGGGGGAACCTCCCTCAATCGCACGGGCCACCCCATTCGCTGCTGCGCTTTGCCGTGGGCATAGAATGAGCGTGCGGGATGGGTCACAGCTGATGCACAACGTCCCGAACGTGGTCACCCATTTTCAGCGCAGACCTGGGAGATGGTTGGATGTCGATGAGGCTTACGGGCATAAAATTGATGTGCATTGCGAAGAAGCTAGGACAATCAAAATGAGTTATAATATGCTCTCATTGGCATCTATGAAAGTGTTAAGTGATTGCGCGAGGCGTAGCCGCGAACAATCATCCAACCGCTTTTCCAAACCCGTCAGAGTTGCTATAACGTGCGCAAAGGATTGCTATGGACTTCACAACTATTGCATCATTTGCTTCCACATCGGTGACTACAAGTTCGACCACGGCGAATCGTCCCTTTACACTTGCATTTTGCTTGACCCTCTTTGCTTATCTTATCAAGGTGAGCCAGGCAGCCGTTGCCCGAGCCGAGGAATCGATTTTTAATCCTGGGTTGAGTCATATTCAGGGCTTGCATTTACCAACCTGGATGCTAAGTGAAGTCTTCCTCATTACACTCGGCGTTTTAATGATTGCCGAGTGGTATATTGATCAGGATCCTGATCTTCGACCGGTATTTGAAGATATGAAGACTAACCTTGTCAAGCCTGGGGTGAATGCAGCCATGCAGTTCGGCCTCATCCAAGGCAACGGTACCTTCATCCTAGGGGCTCTAGCACAACAGCTTTCACCGGAAAGCCTGCAATGGCTGGTTGCAGTAGGTCCAGGGGTTGCGGTGGCCTCCAATAACGCGCTGGATCTGCATGCGCAGGTCGGGTTGGTAGAGTCGCTGGGTTGGGTGCTCATTATTATTGGCGTCGTTTGGGCTGGCATTACCTCAGTTGGTACATGGCTGATCGCATCGCTTCGACAAACGGTTATGGATACCCTGATTGACTTCGACGAAGATGATTCGCTCGGGTTACTCAGATTGCTCAGCTTTGCTGAGGGGGGATGGACGATCACGATGGCGCTCGTGGTGATTTTTCTCCCCTTGATTGCCCTGGCTATAACTGCGCTTACGTTGCTGGGTCTGTTCCTGATTCGACGCTGGTTTGAACGACGCGCTGAACGCACCAAGGTTCCTTGCGCACATTGCCAGACGCCGATTTTTCCAACAGCGCTCTTCTGCCCACAATGTCATCAAGCTAACGAGCATCCCCTTCAAGTGGGTATTTTTGGCCAGGCACGCCACACACCTGCCCTGGATCGGACGGCTCACCGCTTGCAGTTGATTGGACGTAAGCGATGTCCAGTTTGCGCAGCCCATCTGCCTGCCAAAAGCATCCGCCAGCGTTGCCCGAGCTGCCATACAGTCACATTTAACGATCTCAGCGAAGCCAATGTCTTCTTACGTTCGCTCGATCAGAAGCTTCCCCTTACCCTGATTATCTGTGGTGTACTCGGTTTCGTCCCGTTGCTTGGCCTGGTACCGGGAATTATCTACTATCGCATGAGTCTGATCGCCAGTCTGCGTGCTTATATCCCCACATCGATTGGCTGTTTCACCCGCTGGGGTTTGCGCTTTGCTGCTATGTTTTTGATTATGCTCCAACCCTTCTTCCTGGGTTGGTTAACGTTGCCCGCAATGGCCTTGATGAACTACTTCGTCTATCGCCGGGTTTTGCAAAGCATGATGGGTGGTCTGCCCCAACCAGTAATGGCAGCTAGCGCTCCAGCTGGTATGTACACAGCGATGGCGGGAGGTGCGAGTAGCGCACCTATCCCGGTGTCTCTGCCGCCCGTACCCTTGCCCGAGGTAACACAACCCATGCACCTGGCTGGAACAGATCCTCGTATGGCCCATAATCCGTCGCCTCCCCAGCGGTCGTGCGTCGCCTGTGGTGAAGCAAATCCGGCTACGTATCGTTTCTGTACCAGCTGTGGAGCCACTATGGAGGTTGATCCACCTGAGCCAGATGTCTAAGTGCCGTTGGGTTAGGGTGGTGTCGTCAGGGTGGCCGTGGGATCGGGCTGAAACAGGGCATTGAGGCTCAACAGATTACCACTCGTCCACTGCAACGACTGTGTCACGGTGAGATCGCTCATCAGCGACAGATTGCCATTGAGGGTCAGTGTGCCAACCGTCTGCGGCCCGATCTGCAAGCGCAAACTACCGCTACTTGCCGCTGGCTGATCGAGGCTCAGCGCCGCGAGGCTGCCTGCCACAAACTGGGGATCGATCAGGTGCGCCGTCGCCCCATTGCCCAGCGACACATTTAGCGCCCCCCACGCCGATCCCTGCGTACTCACCGTGATCAGCCCGTCAGTCGTCATCTGCACCTGCCCAGCGACGGTCAGCGGAAATGGGCCGCTCAGCGAGCTACTGCTCGTCAGCAACAGGCTCGCCACATGCGCCGCCTGATCGAGCGTCACCGTCGCACCGGCGATCTCGACCGCATCCTGATCCGTTGGCACCCGTTCGCACGACCACTTGGAGGGATCGCTCCAGTTGCCGCTGGTACCCGTGGACCAACGGCAAGTTTCGGCTTGAACGGTGAGTGGGGGGAGGAGGATCCATGTGAGCAGGATGAGGGAGAACCAGATACATGGGCGCATGATATTCCTTTCGACGTAACACTACCTTTGCCAAAAAAGGAAACAGCAACACAGCAAACAGGCTTCAGAACTACCGTACCACGCCCCTCGTCATTGTCATCGTGCCAGCGGCTGCAATATAACCCCGATCATCAAGGCTACCCGTGCGCCAGAACAGATACCGATTTTCGACACAAAAGTGGTATAATTGCAACGCTGAGTTGCCCAAAGTATTGGGCCGACAGCGAAAGGAGGCTTTTGCCATCATCAATATCATTATGCTCTGGCTCGGTGCCCAGGTTCGGTTCATCGTCGGTTATTTGCGTTATTTGAACTTCGTTGCTGTCTAGGAGGACATGCACCCATGCGAAACAAAGGCGTCTTCGCTATTCTCGCGCTGCTCGCGAGCCTGTTGCTCTCTGCCTGTGGCGCTCAAACTCCCGCTGCTCCATCTAGCCCCGCCGCTGGATCCACCACCGCCCCGCCCGCTGCCGAACTCGCGGTCGGGATTGTGTTGCCCACCCGTGACGAGCCGCGCTGGATCCAGGACGAGACCCGCTTTAAGGAAGCCCTCGAAGCCGCTGGTTATCAGGTCGAGATTCTGTTTAGCCAGGGCGATTCGTCCCGCGAACAGGCCAATGTCGAGTCGCTGATCACCAAGGGCATCCAAGTGCTGATTATCACCCCGCACGACGGGACGGCTGCCGCCGCTTCGGCCAACGCTGCGCGTGCCGCCGGGGTCAACGTCATTTCCTACGACCGGCTCATCCGCGAGACCGAGGCGGTTGACTACTACGTGACCTTTGATAGCATCGCCGTCGGAGCCCAGCAGGCGCAGTTCTTGGTGGATAACGCCACTGGCAGCGGCAACCCGCTCTATCTCTACGCCGGGGCCGCCACCGACAACAACGCCTTCATCTTCTTCGAGGGCGCCTGGGGCGTCTTGCAGCCCAAGATTGCCGATGGCACTTTTGTGGTTGCCAACTCGTCCGAGGCTGAGGCTCTGTCTGGTAGTGCCACTCTGACCCGCGAAGAGCAGGCGCGGATCATTGGGCAGATCACGACCAATTGGGACTTCAACACCGCCAAGACGTTGGCCGAGGCCAACTTGACCGCAGCGCCCGATAGTGCCAAGGGTGACGTGTTCGTTTTGGCCCCCAACGATGGCACTGCCCGCGCTATCGCCGATACCTTCGCCACCGACCCGGCTGTAACCAGTTTCCTGATCACCGGGCAGGACGCCGAACAAGCCTCCGTCCAGTACATCATTGATGGCAAGCAGTCCATGACCGTCTTCAAGGACGTGCGCACCCTGGTGCAGAGCGCGATTGACGCCTCGATTGCCCTGCTGACCGATGGCACGCCTGAAGCGTCGGGCAGTTACAACAACGGGCAGATTGATGTGCCCGCCGTCCAAGCTCCGGTGGTGACGGTCACCCGTGACAATGTCCAGGCCGCTCTGATCGACTCCGGCTACTATCAGGCCAGTGACTTCACTGGTTTGGGCAGTGCTGCTCCTGCCCCGGCCCCTGGTACGCTTGCCGTCGGGATTGTGTTGCCCACCCGTGACGAGCCACGCTGGATCCAGGACGAGACCCGCTTTAAGGAAGCCCTCGAAGCCGCTGGCTATCAGGTCGAGATTCTGTTTAGCCAGGGCGATTCGTCCCGCGAACAGGCCAATGTCGAGTCGCTGATCACCAAGGGCATCCAAGTGCTGATTATCACCCCGCACGACGGGACGGCTGCCGCCGCTTCGGCCAACGCTGCGCGTGCCGCCGGGGTCAACGTCATTTCCTACGACCGGCTCATCCGCGAGACCGAGGCGGTTGACTACTACGTGACCTTTGATAGCATCGCCGTCGGAGCCCAGCAGGCGCAGTTCTTGGTGGATAACGCCACTGGCAGCGGCAACCCGCTCTATCTCTACGCCGGGGCCGCCACCGACAACAACGCCTTCATCTTCTTCGAGGGCGCCTGGGGCGTCTTGCAGCCCAAGATTGCCGATGGCACTTTTGTGGTTGCCAACTCGTCCGAGGCTGAGGCTCTGTCTGGTAGTGCCACTCTGACCCGCGAAGAGCAGGCGCGGATCATTGGGCAGATCACGACCAATTGGGACTTCAACACCGCCAAGACGTTGGCCGAGGCCAACTTGACCGCAGCGCCCGATAGTGCCAAGGGTGACGTGTTCGTTTTGGCCCCCAACGATGGCACTGCCCGCGCTATCGCCGATACCTTCGCCACCGACCCGGCTGTAACCAGTTTCCTGATCACCGGGCAGGACGCCGAACAAGCCTCCGTCCAGTACATCATTGATGGCAAGCAGTCCATGACCGTCTTCAAGGACGTGCGCACCCTGGTGCAGAGCGCGATTGACGCTGCGGTTGCCCTGCTGACCGATAGCTCACCCGAAGCGTCGGGGAGCTACAACAACGGGCGGATTGATGTGCCCGCCGTCCAAGCCCCCGTGGTGACGGTCACCCGTGACAATGTCCAGGCCGAGTTGATCGACTCCGGCTACTATCAGGCCAGTGACTTCACTGGCTTGCCGTAAGGGGTTCGTCCGGCATGTGAGCGTTAGTTCACATGCCGGTGGGTGGGTTTTTGGGAGGGCTTGGCCCTCCCAAACCCTGCTCGAAGCCAAGGACTGACAATCAGCCAACGAGGCGAGAAGCACAGATGACCACTGCTATTCTGGAAATGCGGGGCATCACCAAGGAGTTTCCTGGGGTGAAGGCCCTGAATAATGTCACCTTCAGTGTGAAGCGAGGCGAGATTCATTGTCTGGTTGGCGAAAATGGTGCGGGCAAATCTACACTGATGAAGGTGCTGAGCGGGGTCTATCCGCACGGTAGCTACACCGGTGAGATTGGCTTTGCCGGCCAAGTTCAGCAGTTCCGGGGGATCCGCGATAGTGAGCGCGCCGGGATTGCAATTATTTATCAAGAACTAGCCCTCGTGCCTGAACTGACCGTCTACGAGAATATCTTTTTGGGTAACGAGGTGCGCAAAGGGGCCTTGATTGACTGGAACGAGACGATTAAACGGGCGACGCAGATGCTCGCCAAAGTGCGCCTCGATGTCAATCCCGAAGCCAAAATTAAGGATTTGGGCGTCGGTAAGCAGCAGTTGGTCGAGATTGCCAAGGCGCTCAGTCGTGATGTGAAGTTGCTCATCCTGGACGAGCCGACCGCCGCCTTGAATGAAGGCGATAGCGCCAATTTGCTCGATCTGCTGCGCGGCCTGCGCGATCAGGGCGTGACGTGCATCCTCATTTCGCATAAACTCAAGGAAGTGATCGCGATTGCCGATAGCGTGACGGTGCTGCGTGATGGGCAGACGATCTGTACGCTTGATGCCCACGAAGGCGAGGTCAGCGAGCCGATCTTGATCAAGCACATGGTCGGGCGCGAAATTGAGCAGATCTATCCGCCGCGTGAGCATAAGCAACCCGGTGCGGTCGTCCTCGAGGTGCGTGATTGGAGCGCCTACAGCCCAAGTTTGGGGCGCCAAGTCTTGCGCAACGTCAGTTTCACTCTGCGCAAAGGCGAAATCGTCGGGTTTGCGGGGTTGATGGGGTCGGGGCGTACCGAACTGGCCTTGAGCATTTTCGGCAATTCGCCCAATTACCGGATTGAGGGCGAGCTTCAGCTCAAGGGCGAGCCGCGCCAACTGCGGCGTCCCTCCGATGCGATTGCCGCCGGGATTGCCTACGTCACCGAGGATCGCAAGGGCAATGGCCTGATTCTGATTCAAGATGTCAAGCAAAACATTACCCTCGCCAACCTGCGTGCCCTGGCCCAGCGTTCGGTGATTGACGCCAACGCCGAGGTCAAGATCGCCAATGAGTATCGCACGACGATGAATATCAAGACGCCGAGCGTCGAACAGCGCGTCTCGAATCTCAGCGGCGGTAATCAGCAAAAGGTTTGCCTCAGCAAATGGCTCTTTGTAAAGCCAGATGTGCTGATCCTGGATGAGCCGACGCGTGGCATTGACGTCGGGGCCAAATACGAGATCTACACCCTGATGAATAGCTTGGTCGATCAAGGCATGAGCATCGTTATGATCTCGTCGGAACTGCCCGAAGTGCTGGGGATGAGTGACCGGGTATATGTAGTTGCGTCGGGGCGGATTACCGGCGAGTTGTCGGTTAGTGAGGCCACCCCCGAGAAGATTATGGAATTGGCAACGAACTGAGCGGGCGGTCAGCATTGACCGAGGAGTCACAACGATGATGTCGGGGAAGACTGAAGCGCAGGCGTCGGGGTCGTTTATGCAGGATCTGAGCAAGGTTCTGCGCCAGAACATCCGCGACTATGGGATGTATATTGCCCTGTTTGTGATCATGGTGATCTTCGCTATCACCACAAACGGGATCTTTCTCTCGCCGCGCAACCTGAGCAACCTGCTCAATCAGACGGGCTACATTGCGGTGCTGGCCGTCGGCATGACGCTGGTGATCGTCATCCGCCACATTGATCTTTCGGTGGGCTTTTTAGCGGGCTTTTTGGGCGCAGTGGCGGCGATTGCCCTGGTGCAATGGGGCCTGCCGACGCTCTTCGTCATTCCACTGGTGCTGGGCCTGGGCGCCTTGGCCGGCCTGATCACTGCGTTCCCGATCGCCCAATTGGGCATTCCGTCGTTCGTAGCTTCGTTGGCGGGCTGGTTGATCTACCGGGGTATGCTCCAACTCGCCACCGAAGGAACCGGCACGATTATTATTCCCGATGCGGCATTTAATGCGATTGGGAATGGTTTTATTCCCGATGTGCCGCTTGGTGGGCCATTTGAACAGATTCATAGCCTCACCTTATTGCTTGGCATTATCGCAATTGGGCTGTTTATCTACAATGATTTGAATAGCCGCAAGAAGAAGATTGCCTATGGCTTCGAGGTTCTGCCAACTGCGATCTTTGCGCTCAAGTTGATCTTTATTAGTGGGATTGTGGGCTGGATTACCTGGGTGTTGGCGAACTTTAATGGGCTGTCGTGGACGGTTGTGGTGATGCTTTTGGTGGTTGGCATCTACCACTTTATTACGACCAGCACGGTCTTGGGGCGTCATATCTACGCCGTCGGTGGCAACCCCGAAGCCGCCGAACTGAGTGGGATTAGCGTCAAACGCATCACCTACATTGTGTTTGGCTCGATGGGCATGCTCTCGGCGCTGTCGGGCATTCTGTTCGCATCACGGCTTCAATCGGCGACGACAACCGCCGGTACGCTGTTTGAGCTCGATGCGATTGCGGCAGCCTATGTGGGCGGCGTCTCGGCTGCGGGTGGTGTGGGCCGGGTGACCGGATCGATTATCGGCGCACTCGTGATGACCTCGCTCACCAGCGGCATGAACCTGATGGGCGTTGGGATTTCGTATCAGTACATCGTGCGTGGGGTGGTGCTGGCGGCTGCGGTGATCTTCGACGTGGCAACGCGGCGCGCAGCGCGGTAGCGCGTGGAGGCAGCGCAATCCACGCGACCGTGTGACGGGATGCTGCTCGTCATGGGGCACGGCACCGCCGTGCCCCCGCCGGATACCCGTGATCAGGAACGCCAATGGCTGCGTTTGCCCGCACCGCCTACTTTCTGGCCGTCTTCGAATGGCTGCGCGACGACAGGCTTGTTCTGGCACGTTTGTCCGCTCAGTTCCTCAATGCTACCCTTGATGGGATTGCACCTCACCCGTGACGGCTTCCAAGCCCAAGGAAGAGACCCTATGAGCACCACCACCACCCTGCCCGCCCCCCGCCGCGCCTCCGGACCGCGGGCTTGGCCGCCCCTGGGCGTCTTGCCTGCGGTGCGCCGCGACTCCCTCAGCTTCCTCATGCAGACCTTCCGCGAGTACGGCGATGTGGCCGTCTACTGGCTTGGCCCCCTGCGCTCGTACCTGGTCAGCCACCCCGACGGCGTCCATCGCGTGCTCCAGGAACACGCCAAGATCTACACCAAAGACCACCTCAGCTACGGCATGATCCGCTGGTTGGTCGGTGACGGCTTGCTGACCAGTCAGGGCGAGACATGGTTGCGCCAGCGGCGCCTGGCCCAGCCGGCCTTCCACCGCCAGCGCCTCGCCGCCTTGGCCGAGTTGATGGTCACCCGCACCGAAGCGATGCTCAACGCCTGGGAACCTGCCGTCGCCGCCGGGCGTCCGCTCGAAATTGGCGACGAGATGATGCGCCTGGCGCTCGGCATCGTTGGCGACGCCCTCTTTGGCAGTAATGTTGAAGCCCATGCCGCCGCAGTCAGCCGTAACTTCAATCTGATCAGCGAACAGTTTATCGACCGCTTCCGCAGTGGGAACGTCCTGTCGCCCGTGTTGCCCACGCAAGCGAACCGGGCCTGGAAGCAGGCCCTGCGCGAGCTTGATACCGTCGTCTACGCGATTATCGCCGAGCGTCGCCGTAACAGCGCCGACCGTGGCGACCTGCTCTCGATGCTGATGTTGGCGCGCGACGAAGAGAGCGGTGTCCAGATGGACGACCAGGCGCTGCGCAATGAAGTCATGACGATGCTGATCGCGGGGCACGAGACGACCGCTACCCTGCTGACCTGGGCCTGCGGGTTGCTTGCCGCCCATCCAGAGGCCGCCGCACGGCTCGAGGCCGAGCTTGCTACAGTACTCGGCGGGCGCGCGCCCAGCGTCGCCGATCTGCCGCAACTCAGCTACACGCGCATGGTGCTCGACGAAACCCTCCGCCTCTATCCGCCGGTCTACATCCTGAGCCGCAAGGTGGTCGCCGACGACGAAGTCAACGGCTATCGCATCCCCAAGGGCAGTTCGGTCGATCTGAGCCCCTACGTGACCCACCGTCATCCGGCTTTCTGGCCCGACCCTGAGCGTTTCGACCCCGAGCGTTTCACGCCCGCGCAGGTTGCGCAGCGCCACAAGCAGGCCTACTTCCCCTTTAGTGCTGGGCCGCGCATCTGCATCGGCAACAACTTTGCCTTAATGGAGGCGACCCTGGTGCTGGCCAGTGTTGCGCGCCGCTATCGGCTGCGCCTGACCACGGGCGCGTTGCCCGCCGCCGAGCCGCTGATTACGCTGCGGCCCAAAGGCGGTATGCCGATGCGGGCGGAGTTGCGTTGAGCGGCAGCACCATATTGCATACTCCTATGCTTACGCTCACAGCGCCCTCACTGCTGATGTCCAAGTTTCACCGGCCCGCGCCGCCCAGCCGTGCCATTGCACGGCCTGGATTGCTGGCGCGCTTACACGCCGGTCTGGCCGCCAATCACCCATTGACGCTGATCGCCGCACCGGCTGGTTATGGCAAAACGACCCTGGCTGCACAGTGGATCGCGCAACTGAACCGCACGGTCGTCTGGTTGTCGTTGGATGACGCCGATGATGATCCGGTGCGCTTCTGCACCTACCTGGTCGCCGCGCTCCAGCGGGTGCATCCAGCTATCGGTGTCGATCTGTTACCCGTGCTGCGGGCAGGTCACCTGCCCCGCCGGAACTACGCTGACCATTGAGCAAAATACCTTTACCCTGACCAACCTGCGCACCGACCAGGCTGAGCTGCTTGGCCTTATACGCAACTTGCACAACCTGGGGTGTACGCTTCTCTCTCTTGCCACTGACTCTGGTGAAGACAAATGGAACCATCAAACTACCATAGGAGAACGAAAGTGAATCCTGCCCTAAAATGGCTCATCCCCTTGATTGCCGTGCTGGCCCTCATCACTGCTGGCGTAGGACTGTTTTCACAAGGCGGGCCAGGCCCTTTCGTATTCGAGACCCTGCGCGGACAGCAGGTAGAGATGTTTGGACGTGGCCTTTATGCCAACGATTCGCTGTTCAGCGGTGCGGCGTTTCGCGGTACAGATGTCGTCACCTTGCTGATTGCGCTGCCGTTGCTGTTTGCGTGTTACTTTCTGTCTTTGCGCGGATCGCAAAATGCGCCCATTGCCCAGATTGGGGTCTTGTTTTATTTTCTGTATATCGGCGCTTCGATGGCGTTTGGGGCAGCCTTCAATGCCATGTTCCTTTTTTATGCGGCGCTGTTTTCGGCCAGTCTGTTTGCCGTCATTACCGCCCTGGCAACCTTCGACCTGCAAGCGCTTGCCACGCGCATCAAGCCGAGCTTCCCGCGCCGCAGCCTGGCAATATTCAACATTGTTGCCGGGTTTGGCACGTTGTTCATCTGGTTGAGTGACCTCATTGAACCGCTTTTGAACGGCAGCGCGCCCGTATTGCTCGGCCCTTACACCACCATGTTCACGCACAGTTTTGACTCGGCAGTTATCACCCCGGCGGCAGTGATGACCGCTATCTTTCTTCTGCAACGCAAACCGCTTGGCTATTTGCTCGCTGCGCCAATGCTCATGCTGTGTACGTTGATTGGCGTTGTGGTCATTGGTCAGACCATCAGCCAGACCCTTGAAGGGATAACGTTCCCCATTGGCATTTATATTGGCATGATAGGTTCATGGGTGGTCATGGGCGCATTCGCTATCGGATTGACAATTTCTTTCTTCCGCAATCTTTCCAACGAAAAGTAGATTGTTATGAAATACCAGAACGCCCTCCAATGGCTCATTCCTCCGATTTTCATCTTGACCCTGTTCGCTGCGCTGGCCGGTCTCTGGCCCGCTGAAGGGACGCCCTACGCGCTGACGACCTTTCGCGGCGAAGAAGTGACCATCAACGCACGCGGCCTGTACTACTGGGATACCGTCAGCATGGTCGCCCAGATGCAAGCCAACGACCTGGTGACGCTGGTGCTGGGCCTGCCCCTGCTGGCGCTCTCCTTCTGGCTGGCGCGGCGCGGCTCGCTGCGCGGACGGCTGATGCTGGCTGGCACGCTCGGCTTCATCCTGTACACCTACATCACCATGTGCTTTGGCGCTCATTACAATGCCCTTTTTCTGGTCTATGTTGCCCTGTTCAGCCTGAGCCTGTTTGCCTTTGTGCTCGTGCTGATGTCTATTGACATCCCTACCTTGCCGGCGCACTTCTCCGACACACTGCCACGCGGCTGGATTGCCGGGTTGCTCTTTTTTGCCGCTGCCTTTCTCTCGTTGGCCTGGCTGAGTCGCATCGCCGCGACCTTTGCGCCGGGGGCGATCCCCGCGCTGGAAAACACCACCAGCATGTTCATCCAGGCAATGGATCTGGGGCTGATCGTCCCGGTCTGCCTCGTATCGGGCATCCTGCTCTTGCGCCGCCATGCCTGGGGCTACCTGCTGGCATCAGTCGGGTTGACCAAGTTCCTGACCCTGGGCATCGCCGTCAGCCTGATGGGGCTGAACATGGCGCGGGTCGGCGTGCCTGTCAGCGTGGTCGAGTTGGTGATCTTCCCCGCGATGGCGTTGGCCGGCGTGGTAATGACCGTCATTCTTCTCAAGCATGTTCAGTAGTCGGTGAACGCCGTTGCCTGATGATTGGACGCAAAGGCGGGCCGGGGGCCGGGGGCCGCGGGCCGCGGGCCCCG
>NZ_SIJK02000083.1 GCF_004762035.2 Candidatus Chloroploca mongolica
TCAGTCGGCTTCCGGCTCAGCCGACTGAAGTCGGCACTACCTGATGTCATGCTGAGCACAGCGAAGCATCTCTGCCGTGGGGACGCCTGAGACCCTTTGCGCCTTTGCGCCTTTGCGTCAAATGTTGCCGCAGGCACTTTCCTCTAGTCTACACCAAAACCTGTACTCTGGATTGAGGCGAACTGGTGCGGAAGGCTGATGCCGACGTTTATCTGTATGCGCTATGATAACGCATAGAACGAACGCAACGTGAAGGAACTCTCTGATCATGCAAACCGCAAAACCTCAACTTGATGTGAAAGGTATCGTGAGCTTTATCGTGCTCGCCAGCGGCCTCGGCTGGCTTGTGGTCAGCCCTCTCTGGCTGAGTGGGCAGGGCTTGCAGCATCCGCTTGTTGGCCTGATCCTCCCGCTCCTGATGTTCACGCCGGCCCTTGCGACCTTCATTGTCACCAGATGGATCAGCCGCCCCCCTCAAGGTATACGCACTGCCACCGGTTTGCGCCTGGGCAAAGGGTATCGCTGGGGCTGGTACTGGCTCTTTGCGTGGGTTGGCATTACGCTTATGGTCTTTGCCAGCCCCTTTGTCGCTGCGCTCTTTGGCGTCTATCAACTCGATCTACAGGCATTTTCTGGATTTGCCGCCAATGTCGATCAGGCTGGCGGGCTACCCGCAGGCATGTCCGTCCAGATGATCGTGCTGATCCAGCTTGCGACCGTATTGATTGCCCCGATCCTCAACGGGCTCTTCACCTTTGGCGAAGAGTGGG
This sequence comes from Candidatus Chloroploca mongolica, assembly GCF_004762035.2. Lineage (GTDB taxonomy): Bacteria > Chloroflexota > Chloroflexia > Chloroflexales > Chloroflexaceae > Chloroploca > Chloroploca mongolica. The sequence goes on from NZ_SIJK02000083.1 coordinate 771, forward strand.
GCTGGCGCGGCTATCTGCTCCCCCAACTCTTGCCCCTCGGCCAGTGGCCTGCCCTGTTGATCAGCGGGGTGATCTGGGGGCTCTGGCATGCCCCGGTGATCCTGCTTGGCTACAACTACCCTGACCATCTCGCCACCGGCTGGCTGATCATGGTCGCGATGACCACGGTCTGGGGCATTCTGCTCGGCTGGACCCGTCTGGCAACCGGGAGCGTCTGGCCTGCGGTGATTGGGCATGGTGCGCTCAACGGGGCCGCTGGCATTGTCTTCTTGCTGCACGCCGAAGGCACAACCTTTGATACCGCCCTCGTTGGCGTCACCGGGGTCACCGGCTGGATCATCCCCCTGCTCTTCATCGGGGTGCTGATCCTGACCAGGCAACTCCCGGTACGCAATGCGCCGGATGCCGCGCATATGGCAGCAGAGCCAGCACCCACGGTATCTCAGGTAGCCGCATAGATTGCTTCGTGCTGGGCGGCAATGGTGGACCAGTCAAAACTGGTTGCCAGCTGCCGCCCTGCCGCCGCCAGGCTTGCCTGTAAGGGCGCGTCGCTCGCCAGGCGACGCAACGCTTCAGCGAGTGCCGGCGCATCGCCAGGCGGCACAAAGAGCACCGCTTCGCGCAGCAGGGTCACCGTCGCTGCGTCGGCTGGCGTCGTCGTAATGACAGGGCACCCATGTGCCAGCGCCGCCAGCAGGCTCCCCCGCCGGAACGAGGCCCCATCGGCATAAGGTAGCGCCATGCAATCAGCACTCAACAGGTGCGCCGAGACAAACTCGTTGGTGACATGACCCGTGAGAATGGTTCGCCGCGCAAACTCTTTCTGGCTCACCCGTGTGCGCAACGCCGACGCATAGGTCACATCCTGGGGCGCCGTCGCCGCGCCGCCAATCATGATCAAGCGCCAGGGCAGGTCAGACCCTTCGAGTGCATCGAGAATGAGATGCGCCCCTTTGGTGGGTGAGAGTAACCCAAAAAAGGCGACGACAAATTCATCAGGCCTGATCCCCAGCATCGCACGCCACTCTTCACGCAGGAAAGCCTGCGGCGGCGCAACCGCCATATTCGAGCCAAGCGGAATATGCGCTGCCCGATAGCGGGCCAGCGCCTGCGCATCGGCGCTGGTGGTGGCAATGACTGCGTCGGCATCAGCCGCAAGCCGGTGATGCACCCAATCGCGCAACGGGCCAGCTTTGGGCAGAAGATAGGGGCGCAAGAGATCGTGAAAGGTGACCGCAACGCGCAACCGAGGGCGCAGCCCCCGCAGACGCCAGGGCAACAGATTGATGCCGGCTTGCATCCCATAGGCACCCGTCTGATACTGAAGATGCAGCCAGTCGGGGCGCAGTACATCAAGCGTCGCAATGAGCGCAGGCCAGCACCGGGCTGACCAATCGAGCCCTGTTCCCGCCGCCGTCAGGACTTCACGCTGATGGCCCTCCGCGAGCCGATAGAGCACGAGAGTGCCCCCTTCAATAGTGAGCACCATGACAGTATAGCCACGGGCATCAAGGGCCTGCGCAAGGCACCGGGTATAATCACCAACGCCCCCCGGTACCGGTGGATACTCGCCGGTCAACAAAAGAATGCTGCGCGCCTGCATACCTATCGTCCTCTCAATGTGCCATTCATCCAGTAATACGCTCCACGGTGTCGCCAACGACGCACCTTCATGAGTCTGTGAACTACGTGTTCTTATATGCCTCTGGCACAGCCAATCCGTCGCACGCTTGGCGTCCAGATGCGGCCTCAATACCCTTTGCGCCTTTGCGCCTTTGCGTCAAATCATCAGACAACTTCGTTGAGAGACTATTCAGGCCTGTCGTCCTATCAAGCCCTCGGCAAGGGCACGCAAATGGGCATGGGCCGCTTCAGCGGGTGTCCCGGCAACGGTCTTTATCTGATCGAGCGACGCAAAAGCGGCGGCATGATGTTCACGGGCCTGCGCCGCACAGAAGGCGCGTGCGTCAACCCCGTCAAGAATCGCCAGCGCCTGCGCAACCGCAGCATCGTCCATGGTTGCACCACGATAGATCCGCGCCAGTTCGTCGCGGTGCGGGCTATGCGCCAGCGCATACACGACCGGCAGACTGACCTTTTTCCTGACCAGATCCGCCGCAGGCGGCTTGCCGGTCAACTCCGGTGCGCCCCAGATCCCCAGAATATCATCTTCGATCTGGAAGGCGAGGCCGACACTCCGCCCAAAATCACGCAGCGCAGTGACGGTAATCGGCGAGGCCCCCGCCACGATCGCCCCGAGCTCACACGCACCGGCAACCAAAATCGCTGTCTTGCGCGCAATCATCATCAGATATGCTTCGGGATCAATACTCAAATCACCCTCGAAACTCAGATCAAGAAACTGACCTTCGCAGATCTGCAAAATAACTTCATCAAAGCGATGTAACACCGCAAGGACGCGCTCTGGGGGCACCCCGGTCGCGGTTAGGCCGTGGATCGCCAGGTGCGCCAGGACAAACATCCCATCGCCGGCATTGATACCCTGGGCGAGCCCCCACAACGACCAGAGCGTGGGGCGACCACGCCGGGTCGCACTGTCGTCCTCGATATCATCGTGGATCAGCGTAAAGTCGTGCAGCAACTGAATCCCGGCCGCCAGCGGCAACGCCTGCGCCGGATCACCACCCGCCGCCTGGCATGCCAGCAAAACAAGGTGAGGACGGATCAGCTTGCCAGGATCAGACTCGGTGAGAGCCAGGTGCTCATCGCGCCAACCAAGGTGATACTCCTGCATCTGATAAAAGCGTGCCAGCCGGGCCTCGACCGATGGAAAGACGGCACGCATGGCCGCCTGAATGGCTCCTCGTGTATCAGGTTGCATCAGGTTTCTCTCAGCTAAAGCCCTTACAGGCTACCGTTTTCTATAGTACGAGTAACACTAGTAAATACCGCATTCTAATGCATTGGATAGCCCGTAACAAGCGAGACAAAGATCATGGATGACTGTAACCTCTACGTAATCCTTATGCATTGTTTGAGACGAGAGCGCCTAGTACACTGCATCATATGTAAGGCGGTAGGAGCACGGGCCAACCAGATCGAACATGTGAATGTTGACCCGAGGATCACCAGCCTTGAGCCACAGATTCTGCTCTAGGGAAAGGATTGCATTCATGCCACTGAATATGCGCTTTCGTTTCAGCCCGGCCAAAGACGGTCTCGTCAAAGTCCTCGGCCCGCTGGAGACTGATATTATGCAAATTGTCTGGCAAGAAGACCGTAGTACCGTCAAACATGTTCACCGGAGCCTGTCACAGAACCGTGAGATTGCCTATACAACGGTGATGACAACGATGAGCCGCCTCGCTGAAAAAGGGGTACTCAACCGTCATCGTGAAGGGTTGGCCTATGTCTATTCGCCAGCTATCACCGAAGATGACTTTGTGCAAATGGTCGTCCATCAGGTGCTCGATGGCCTGATGGACGAGTATAGCGATACCGCCATTGACTATATGGTTGACTATCTTGCGCGCAACAATCCTGCCGAACTCGAGCGCCTGCACCAGACCATCAGAGCACGTACCAATATCTAACTGCTCGCGCCCCCCCACTGCCCTCACCCTTTGCTAGCAACACATGCCAGTCGCCCTGGCATATGCTGCCAGCAAAGGACGGGCAAGCGGTGACGTGCATGGGAAACCCGCGCTTACCCCTCTACCTCCCCCCAGAGATCGTACGCCGTTGCTTGCGTGACCTGAACCCGAGCAAACTCGCCAACTGGCGGGTTGCCCCACACAAAAACCTGACCATCAACTTCGGGCGCATCGCGGAACGAGCGTCCCACCGCAAGGGGACGACCATCATCGTCAGTGCCATGCCCTTCAATCAAGACCGGGAGCGTACGCCCGACCCAGCGGGTCATGCGCTGCTGCGAAATCCCCTGTTGCAACTGCATCAGCGTATGCCAACGTCGCTCGATGACCTGCGGGCGCACCTGATCAGGTAGCGTCGCGGCATGGGTTCCTGGTTCTTGCGAATAACGAAACGCCCCAACGCGGTCAAGTTGCATCGTTTCGAGGAACGTGAGCAGCGCCCGAAACTCTTCAGGGGTCTCACCAGGAAACCCGACAATAAACGTCGAGCGCAGCGCCAGATCGGGCATCGCGGCACGCATCGTCGTCAATAACGCCATCGTACGTTCGGTATCGGGGGGGCGTCGCATCCGGCGCAGCGTCGCAGGATGGGCATGCTGCAGGGGCATGTCGAGGTATTTGACGATCTGTGGGTGGTCAGCCATCACCTGAATGAGGCGCTCGGAAATCCCGTGCGGATAGGCATACATCAGCCGGATCCAAGTCGTTTCAGGCACCACCTGACAAAGTTCCTCGAGCAAAAGCGCGAGGCCATCGCGCAGGCCAAGATCACGGCCATAATCAGTCAAATGCTGCGCCACCAGCACCAGTTCACGCACACCGTGCTGCACCAGTTCACGCGCCTCGGCGAGCACCGCCCCGACCGGTTTCGAAGCCATGTCGCCCTTGAAGCTCGGGATGGTACAGAAGGCGCACCGCAAATTGCAGCCATCAGAGATCTTGAGGTAGGCGGAAGGTGTGCTACGCGTACGCCGGATCTGAGTCGTGCGCCAATCGGCGTAGCCTGGCAAGGGTGGCACCTCGGCCACTGGCGCAGGGGCAGGTTGCAGACTGAGCACCGGGATGGCCTGACCCTGTTTCGTCGTACGTGCGGTCGTGCCCCCAACCAGATCGGCAATCCGCATCCATTGCTGCGTCGAAAGCGTCTGATCGACCCCTGGCACTGCCGCCACCAGTTCACCGTGCGACTGAGCCATACAACCCGCCGCAATCAACTGCTGACCTTCGCGCTTGCCACTGGCGAGTTCACGCAGCACCCCGAGCGTCTCTTCACGCGCCGCAGCAATGAAGCTACACGTATTGACAATAATCACATCGGCTTCATCCGCCGTGGTTGCCTGCGTATGACCCGCCTCAGCAAGCAGGCCGTCCATCCCCTCGCTATCAACTGCATTCTTGGGACAACCCAGGGTAACAAGATGGTATTTCACAGTATATCTTTACTCTAGCGATAGTTGGTAAACTGGAGGGGGACCTCAATCGTATCCTGGGCGTCACGGAGGAACTGAATGATCGCCTGCAACTCATCACGGCTTTTCGACGTAACGCGCAGGGTCTCGCCCTGAATGCGGGGTTGAACCTTAGGAAACGCATCACGGATCATTTTGGCAAGCTTCTTCGCAAGATCGCTATTGATCCCCTTGCGAAGCGTCGCCGTCTGCGCGACTCTTGCCCCACTGACATCCTGCATCTTGCCATGGTCGAGAATCTTGAGGGACAACTGACGACGCAGCATTTTGGTCTCAAGGATATCACGCACACTCCGCAGGCTCAGTTCATTATCGGTCGTTATCACCAACTCAGTCTTGCTCAACTCAAGCGTCGTACGGGTGTCCTTGAGATCATAGCGCGTATTGATCTCGCGGAGCGCCTGATCGACCGCATTGACCAGTTCCTGGTGATCAAAATCAGAGACAACATCAAAGCTATTTTCTGCAGCCATACCTCTACCTTATAAGATCGCAGCTTAATTCGACGGCCAAGCCCAGTTGACTGGTTGACCGGCAACCTGCCCAAGCGGGCCCTGTTGCAGACCATTGACCGTCACGAGCACATCAGGCGGATTACCCGCCCGCACGAGCACGCGGCGCTGAGCGGTAAAACTCAAACGCTCGCCAGCGCGCATAATGCCTTCAAACGCAACATTGCCATCAGTCTGCACCCGCACCCACGAGTTCTCATTGCCACGGACACTTGGAATGACCACTTCAAGCGCAATTGGGGCCGAAGAAGTCGGTGTCGGTACTTCCGGTGAAGACACGCCAGCGCCACCGGGCCTGGAGACAGGCGGGACGGCCGTTGCCGCAGGACGTGGCGCATCGGGGTCAACTGCCGCCCCCCCTGCAACCGGTGGTATGATCATCACCGGAGGTACAGGCGGCGAGGTTGGCAGCGCCGCCGTGGGCATCACTGGGAGCGGCGAAGGCGTCGACACCACCACCGGCTCAACCTGGGCAACCGTTGCGTGATCGCCAATGCGCCCCACCGCATTCAAAGCAATATAGGTAAGCCCGATCAGAGCTACCGTCACAAAAAAGACGCCAAAGAAACTTGGCAACACATACGAGCGCTTCCGTGATGGCTTGGCCAGAGGCAAGACCCGTATCGGATCAGTACCCCCACGCTCGTGGCGATAGAGTTCAATCATCTCATCAGGAACCAACCCGAGATACTGCGCATAATTGCGGATAAAGCCGCGTATCGTCACATCACCAGGTAAGCGCTGGAAAGCACCTTCTTCAAGGGCAATGAGCGACTGCTGCAAAATCCTTGTATCCATTGACGCCTGGGCCAACGAAAGCCCTTGACCCTCACGGGCCTGGCGAAACCGCGCCCCGAGTTCACTCATCTGTATCCTCATGATGCAAGGCGACTATGTACGAGCATGTACCTACCTGTATAAACGTGGGAGCAAAGGAGAATAGGCCAGACTAGGCTAGGAAGAGGTATTGAGAAGTGGCGGCCAAAGCAATGCTATTATACCATGCCAGGTATAGCCCCCTGACATGGTGCGCCTCTAGGAATCGCGCTGATGCGGGAGAAAACAGCCAACTTCGTTGGCTGTTTTCTCCCGCATCAGCAAGTGATTTATAGCAACCGAAGGTAGAGAACAATGAACCCTTTCATAAGAGTCAACGCCGGCAGCATCGATTGGCTCGCACGATGGCGCGAGATGTATGATGCCGAACGCGCCCAGGGCGAGGCAGCCACCGATCCGGCCTTTCGTCGCCAGAGTGATTGCTGGACTGGCCGCGCCGAACGGTTTGCAGCGACGAGTCGCCGCATCGAACAGCCTGATGCCTTTATGCAATTGCTGGCCCCACGCCTGCAACCAACCGACCGTGTGCTTGATGTTGGGGCAGGGACGGGACGCTATGTGCCGTTCCTCGCGCAGCACGTAGCCAAGGTGATTGCAGTTGAACCGTCACCCGCGATGCGGACGGAACTTGAATTGACACTTGACCGCGAACAGGTAACGAACGTGCAGGTCTGCCCTGAAAACTGGCCGCTGCGCGAGCCGATCCAGGCTGAGGTAGTGCTCTCGGCCCACGTCGTCTATGGTGTGCGCGAGATTGGTCCGTTTCTTACCGCGCTTGATGCAGCTGCGACCCGTCTCTGTGTGCTCTTTCTTGGACTCAAACATCCAACGGCAGTGCTCGCCCCCTTCTGGGAGCGGGTGCATGGCGAGCCACGTTTGCCGTTGCCTGCTGCGCTCGAAACGCTGGCGGCTTGTCACCAACTTGGGCTACCCGCCAACCTTGAACTCGTTCCGGCGGGGCGACCGTTCCGTTTTGCCGGGATTGAAGAAGCGCTCGAAGAGTTGCAGGTACGGCTGCGCCTTGGGCCAGATCCGCAATGGGAAGCGACCCTTCGTCAGGCCATTGCCGATCTGCTCGTGATGACCCCCGAGGGTGCGCTGGCCCCACGCCACGCCCCGAGCCATGCCGCCGTGATCTGGTGGACGCCGACATCGCGATAGCCACACCGCTCAGCGCAGGCTCACGCGAAGACGCGAAGACGCGAAGGGTTAAGCTTACCTACGCAAAAACCTTTGCGCCTTTGCGCCTTTGCGTCAAAAGAGCCGCCTTCTTTGCAAGGTATTGTGCCTAAGCCAGGTATTCATTCGGTCGGGTAGCGGGCAACCTGCGCATTGGCACGACGGATGACCATATGGCCTGCCCGCTGACGAACTTCTTCGATGACACGCTGGCGGTCAATGGTGCGTAACTGGCGGCCCTGCATCAAGATACGCCCAGCGACAATGACGGTATCAACATCGGTCGCCCGTGCGCTATAGAGCAACGTAGCGGCCGGGTTGTGCATCGGTTGCAGATGCGGTGCATCGTGTCCAATCAACACAACATCAGCCTGGTACCCAACGCGCAATTCGCCCGTCACCCCAGCAAGACCAAGTGCGTGGGCACCTTCGCGGGTCGCGAGGGCGAGGGCTTCGCCAAGGGGCAGAATATGGGCATCCCGACGCGTATGTTTCTCAAGCAGGGCGATCAAGCGGGCGGCTTCCAACAGATCATAGCTGTTACTACTCGCGGCACCATCACTGCCAAGCCCGACAGTCAGACCAAGCTGACGCATCTGCACAACCGGCGTGACCCCAAGCGCCATCTTGAGTTCAGTCTTGGGGGTACTGACCACCCGCACATCAGAGGCAGCGAGGATCGCCAGATCTTCCTGGGTAGGATGCGCCAGGTGCGCCGCTAACGTAGGCACCTCAAAGAGGCCGGCATCACGCACCAGAGCCACCGGCGTCTTGCCGTGATGCGCCAGGCTCTGCGCTACCTGGTCAGCCGTCTCAGCAAGGTGCAGGTGAACCCCAAGCCCGCGTTGACGGGCCTCCTCTGCGGTACGTTGCAGCAGGGCTGGCGTACAGGTATAGGGCGAATGTGGCCCAAGGCCCGTCGTGATGCGCCCCGCAGCCGATCCTTGCCAGCGCTCGGCAAAGGCCACACTGGTCGCCAACTGCTCGTTCTCCTGTGGCCCACTAAAGAAGACCTGCGCAAGATAGGCCCGCATACCCGCCACGTCAACGGCGCGCGCGACTTCGTCCATCGCAAAATAGTGATCAGCAACACAGGTCACGCCGGCCTCGATCATCTCGGCAAACCCGAGGAGGCTGCCCCAATAGACATCCTCCGCCGACAGGTTCATCTCCATCGGCCAGATGTAGTCGTTAAACCAGGACTCAACGGCCACATCTTCGGCGACCCCGCGCAGCAGACTCATCGCGGTATGGGCATGGGCATTGATCAGGCCGGGGATGGCGAGTTTGCCCTGGGCATCAAGCACCTCACGGGCGAGCCCGGGGCTTATGGTAGGCGCAATGGCGACGATACGACCATCAGTGATTGCCAGCGCATGCCCGGGCAAGAAACTGGCAGAAGGTCCATCGAGTTGAAGAATGTCGGCATTGATCACCAGAAGATCGTACATGAACCTTGTTGCTTCCTCTCAAACAATGATACTGGATTGTAGAACAGAATCGGCAAAGGGGCAAGTGGATGGCTCGCACACAAATCAGCTATGCTGATTTGTGTGCGAGCGAAGGGGGGAACTGGGGCCGCAGGCCCCCGAATCCGCAGCCCGAGGCAGTCTATGTTACAATATTCACGACTCCGAAGAGGAGGAGGATGCTGATGAATAGTGAAGTGTTGCGACTGCTTTTGACGGTTGCCCTGATGTTTTTGTTGCTCAAACAAGCCGGACGAGCGATGCCTGGTTCGCGTCGGCGGCTTGCGTTTGGGCTTGGGGCAGGTGGCATTGGCACCATTGCCGTGATGAATGCCTTGGTGGCAATGCAGTTTGGCGCGACATGGCTTTATCCTGTGCTGAGCCTGACTGGCTTTGCGTTGTTGGCGGGCAGTGTGCTGGCGCTGGTTTTTGCGTATCGCGGGGGCGAGCTTGATGAACAATTTCGCCAGGTGCGTGCCTCAACCCTCGCCGAACGTGAACGGCGCGAGCATAAAGAACGTGGTGAATAGTAGGTGAAAGCGCTATGAAGCTAGAGCTTGAGTTGATCGGTCAACAGGCACGCCAGGCAGCACGGTACCTGGGCTTGCTGAGCACCGAAGCCAAAAATGAGGCGCTGCTGGCTATTGCCGATGCCCTTGAGGACGCCCACGAGCCCATTCTGGCGGCCAATGCTGCCGATCTTGCGGCGGCCCGTGCCGCCGGCACCAGCGCGGCGTTGCTTGATCGCATGCTTTTGACCCCCGCCCGCCTCACGGCAATTGCCGAAGATACGCGTCGCCTGGCAGTGTTGCCTGATCCGGTTGGGCGGCGCTATGATGAACAGCACATGACGAACGGGCTCACGCTCGGCAAGCAGCGTGTCCCATTCGGGGTGATCGGGGTGATCTATGAGGCCCGCCCGAATGTGACGGTTGATATTGCGGCGATCTGCCTCAAGACGGGCAATGCGACGATTATGCGCGGCGGCAGCGATATTGCCCACAGTGTCGGTGCCCTGACAACGGTGATTACAAGCGCCCTTGAACGGGTCGGGTTGCCTACCGCAGCCGTGCAGAGTCTGACTGATCCTGATCGCGACCTTGTGCGTGCTCTGTTACGCCTCGATCGTTATGTAGATATGATCATTCCGCGGGGCGGGGCGGGGCTCCACCGTTTCTGCCTGGAAAACGCGACCGTGCCGGTCATCACCGGGGGCATCGGGGTGGTGCATCTCTTTGTCGAGGCCAGCGCCGATCTTGAACGGGCGGTGCCGCTGATCCACAATGCCAAAGTGCAACGCCCGAGTGTCTGCAATGCGCTCGATACCCTGTTGGTGCAGCGCTCGATTGCCCCAGCATTGCTGCCCCGTGTAGCCGCGTCGCTCTGCGCTGATGGCGTTGAGTTGCGCTGCGATCCGGCAAGCCTGGCGATCCTGACGCCCCATCCTGATGCCCCAGTTTGGCCGCTTGTCCCGGCTGAAGCAGGTGATTTTGGTACCGAGTTCGTCGATCTGATCCTGTCGATCAAGGTCGTTGAGGACATCGATGCGGCCCTTCAACATATCCATACCTATAGCTCAGGCCATACCGAAGCGATCCTGACCGAAGACGCGGCGATGGCAAAACGCTTTACCGACGAGGTTGACGCCGGGGCGGTCTTTGTCAATGCGAGTACCCGTTTTAATGATGGAGGTCAGTTTGGCCTCGGGGCCGAAGTCGCTGTTTCGACCCAGAAATTGCACTGGCGTGGGCCGATGGGGCTTGAGGCGTTGACGACCTTTAAGTGGGTCGGTTCAGGTGACTACCTGAGCCGTGATTGATGGTCGATCAACGACGTTTTCTGATATGCTCCCGAAGGGAGTGCCGGCTTCAGCCGGCTGATGAATATTCAATCGTACATCGGGTCTGTGGTAGTGCCGACTTCAGTCGGCTGAGCCGGAAGCCGACTGAAGTCGGCACTACCTGATGTCATTCTTAAAACTCATCAGCCGGCACGCCCTGATTTCTTCATAAGCACGAGCTTGCTCTGGATGATACGATGACTTATCGGTTGCGTCTGGCCCATTGTTATCCATCACATATGTCGATCTACGGTGATCGGGGCAATGTCATTGCGCTGGTGCAACGCTGCGCATGGCGCGGCATTGCGCTTGATGTGACCCCGATCGAGCCGGGCGATGCGGTTGATTGGTCGTCCTTCGATCTGGCCTTTTTTGGCGGCGGTCAGGATAGCGGCCAAGCGCTGATTGTCCAGGATCTCTTTGAACGCCAGCGGGCAGGCTTCTGTGCTGCGATCGAAGCTGATCTGGTGTTACTGGCAATCTGTGGGGGCTATCAGTTGCTCGGGAACTACTTTTTGACCCACACCGGCGAACGCCTCCCAGGACTCGGCATCCTCGATCTGCATACCGTTGGGGGCAAGCAACGTCTCATTGGCAATGTCGTTGTCGAAGCAACGTTTGGCCATGGCCCGCCAGTTCACCTGGTTGGCTTTGAGAATCACAGTGGCCGTACCTATCACGGCGCTGGCGTACGTTCGCTCGGGCGTGTCGTCGTGGGTCACGGTGATAATGGCGAAGACGGGGTGGGCGGCTCGGTCTATCGCAATACCTACGGCTGTTATCTGCACGGCTCGCTCCTGCCCAAAAATCCGCAACTGACCGATCATTTGATCCGGTTGGCCTTGCAGCGACGGTATGGATCTGAGGCGAAACTAACGCCATTGGAGGCCCGGCTCGAAATGCATGCGCAACAGACGATGCTCAAGCGTCTGCTGCCGCGAAGACTTTTTCGGCGCTCGTAGTTGAAGGTTTGGCTCCACGACAGCCCGCATTGGCGGGGGGTAGGGGCTTGGTTCTCCTCACAAACATAATCCGTAAGGAAAAACGCATGCACACGCTCGTTACAGGTGGAACAATCGACGAAGAAGAGGTCGCAGCAGCGCTGGCGGTGGTCGCGGCAGTGCTTGAAAGCGAAGCGGCAGCGCTAGCGCAGCCAGGTGCGCCGGCGATGCCAGGCTGGGTCGTTGGCGCACGCCTGATCGCCCAGGGCCTGCGGCCTACCCGCGTGCCTGCGGTACCGCGCTGGCATACGATCGAACGCCTTCGGCGGGCCGAGCGTGCTGGCACAGGCATTGTTGGGCAATAGGCAACCGAAGGCCTCACCCTTGCAAGACCCACGCCTTCCACGCGGCTTCAAGCTCGTCAAAGTTGCGCCCATAGGTACCAACATAATCGGCTGAGCCAGGTTGCCCCTGGCCCGTTACATAGAGCGCATCAAATGCCTCACGCCCATAGGTCTCGATCAGATATTCCACAAAGCTCGCCCACTGGTAGTAGAGCTTGTTCATATCGCTGATCGGCAACCCGACATAGCTGATGCCAAGAGGCAATTCTTCGCCTCGGCTGAGCCACGGCGCAACAAAGGCACGAAAATGGGGTGCATCACCAAGCCAGTAGCGGCCAGCGCCCCAGGTTGCAATGCCCTCGGCTAAGACCAGGTCGGCCTGCAAATGACGGTCACCGTAATAGTCGTGACAGAGTTGATGCACAAACTCGTGCGCCAGAATATTCACAGCACGGTTGAGAGGGAGCGTCGGGCACGTAAAGACTTGCACCCGGCGCACATCGGTATACGCAATGCCGTGGAGCCCACAGCCTGGCTCGAGGCCAACATAGACGTCAAGCGGGCTCTGTGGGGCCATCGCGGTGCGCTGCACAACATAGGCCAGCGCCTGATCTAGATCTACGGCCACGCGCTCGTGAGCTTGAGGGTCGAGCAAACCCTCGGCAACAGAGAGCCTGAGCAGCCCCATCTGGCCGGTATAATTGCCACTGAGCGGCCAGGGTGTCGGCGTTGCGCCTGGTGGCATCGGACGTTCAACACCCGCCGGGAGTTGCACAGCCGAGTTGGGGGCAAAGCGCGTCGTCGTCCTTCCGCCGGCAAAGAGCGCGGCCAGGAGGATCAAGAGCGAGCCAAGGGCTAGCGGGCCAAGGGCCGATTGAGGAATTTTGGGCCAGGAAGACATCGCTCTCGCTCTTTCATTATCGCTCTGTGCGCGATAGTGTCATTACTCGACGATCACCTGATAACTTGCCCGCTCGGTCGTATGCGGCGTCGTTGGCACGACAACAAGCACAAGCTCTTCTTCAGGGTTGAGCGAGGTTGCTACTGAGCCATTCTGATCAACGGCAAGATTCTCTACCCGATACGTCCCATCGGACAACTTCCGCACCAGCCGCAATTGCCATAGCTGCGGCAACTCACCCGCCACACGCACAAAACCTTCGGCCTGCCAGGAACTCGGCCCATCATCGACCTGATCAAAGAAACCCAGTTCAGGAATCTGCAGATTATCGAGCAGCATACCCGGGGCATTGAAGCCTTGATCATTGATCTGCCAGAAACGCAACAGGATCGTCTGACCCACATACGGCGTCAGATCCATCGTCTCTTCAACCCAGCGCCCACGCACGCTCTCTTCCAGACGAAACCCTGGCTGCCCACTGATGCCCGTGATCCCATGCCCATAATTGAGCCCCTGCGGATCATCAGTCGTCGTCAACCGCCCTGGCAGGGTCTCCCAGGTACGGCCACCGTCAGTAGAAACCGTTACGAATGCATAGTCGTAATCATGCTCGATTTCGTACCAGGTCGCAAAACGGAGGGTCGCACGCGTCAATTCGCGCAGATCAAACTCGCGGGTAAGCGTCGCCACCGAATCGTCACTCCGGCCACTCCACCAGGCATACTGCCCAGGGATCGCGACAGCCGTCAGGGGGATCGTCGTTGCGCCCTCAAACGTGAGGCTGGTGCTGCCAGGCGGAACAAAGAGGTAAGCAGCCCCGAACTGGGCCAGCGTCATCGCAAAACGGCTCTTGATCGTCGTGATCTGGGCACGTGACGGCAACAGATCGGGCAACTCGTGGCCGGTCGCGTAGGTATAACGGCCATCACCGACGGTCGGATCGTCAATCAGATTCGCGACCGCCCAATCGGCCACCATTTCACCAAAACTGGCATAGCCCGGGCGTGTCTCGTTCGCCAGATCAACAAAGGCCTGCAAATTATTGCCCGCATTCGCCTGCACCAGTGGGCGGATCTGAGCTTCGCCAGCATACTGGGCATAGATATAACGCATCCAGAGATGCGCGGCACCGTAGTGTGCCCCTGACGCACCAGGGCTGACCCGCCACGCCGTCAACTGGGTATCGGTATTGTAGAGATAGAGCGGGATAAAACCGGTATCAACAAAGCCATTGAGATCCTCAGCGAGCTGCGAGGCCCCCTCGTTAAACCAGGTCGCACTGCCGGGTTGCTCGTGTTGATGGATCATATGCTGAAACTCGTGGGCCAGCACCGTCAAATAATTGGGATCATCAAACGGCATCAACGCAAGATTCATAAAGAACATCTCGCGTTCATTGCTAAAGCGATTGATCTGCCGTGGCAACGAATCTTGCGAAGAGTAGTAGCCAAGCACACGGCCACTCGGATCACGTGCATTGAGGATCGTAATGCGCAGATCCCCATCGACCCCTGGTTGAAGCTCTGAACCAAAAATTTCACGGGTACGTGGATAGATCTCCTCTTCAAAGGCGCGAGCTGCCCGCTCGAGATCTTCTTGCACATAGGGCAAGCCCGTCTCGACATACATCAAAAGCACCGGCCCGGCATAGCGCAACTCGGCGTCAAGCGAAAGATGCGTATTATCGCGGAGATCGGTGACAAAAAAGGGCTCAACCTGTCCAACCTCAACCTCAAGCGGTGACGTCCGGGCCACCCGAGGGCAGGCATCAAGCGTTGCACGGCACGGCCCCAGGGCAAGTGCAAGCTCGATCTGATCACGCAAACGGCGCGGCGACGCCTCAATGAGGGCAATGGGATCGCGATCAGCGTCTTTCGCTGGGAGCGACGAGGCGGGCGTTGGTGCAACGGGCACAGCGGTCGGCGAGGGTTCAACGGTCGGCAGCGCCACAGCAGTCGGCGCTGAAACGGTGGGTTCCGTTGGAACCAGCGTCGGCGTTGCCCCAACGAAAGGCGCTTCCGTCGCCAGCGGCGCACCGGCAAGGCTCGTCGGATCGGGGCTTATTGCAACGTGATCACCAGCAAACCCGCAGGCAACGAGCACAAACAGCGCAAGCGGCAGCCAAAACAGACGTTTCTTCATAGCCTTATTGTAGCGCTATCTGCTACCTGGATGCAACTGCGTGTGGCAAAGCCGCACGCAGTTGCATCGTCCGTGCATGCACCCCACCAGGGCACCCGCAAGGGGTGCCCGTACACCGGGCCCGGCCCCCGGACCGGTAGGCTTTTGGGGGTAGGGTTTTTTATCCACGCGCCGAGGGAGCGACATGACGTTCGTTTTTTTCGCACGAAGGTGGCGGTGTCGT
>NZ_SIJK02000084.1 GCF_004762035.2 Candidatus Chloroploca mongolica
GCGGTGATGCCGATTAGTTCCAGCGGCGAAGGCGTGCATCTTGGCCCCATACCGCTGGAGGGGCGTTTTCGGCGGCGGTGATGCCGATTAGTTCCAGCGGCGAAGGCGTGCATCTTGGCCCCATACCGCTGGAGGGGCGTTTTCGGCGGCGGTGATGCCGATTAGTTCCAGCGGCGAAGGCGTGCATCTTGGCCCCATACCGCTGGAGGGGCGTTTTCGGCGGCGGTGATGCCGATTAGTTCCAGCGGCGAAGGCGTGCATCTTGGCCCCATACCGCTGGAGGGGCGTTTTCGGCGGCAGTTCAGCGGAGTGTGACCTGTACGTTAACAAGTGGCCCGGCGGCGTTGAGCGTGAGATAGCGGCTTGGGCCAATGGTTTCAATCTGGTAGGTCGCAGGTTGTCCGTTGAGGATGACGCTGCGCACAGTGCGGAGCGCCGGCGGCAGCAGCAGGCGTACCTGCATGTTCTCGCCGCTGCCGGTGGCTTCAAGGGTCAACCGACTGTCGCCCCCGCGTGTTGCCGGTGGGGTGTAGTTCCAGCGGTAGGCGGCATACCCGTTTGAGGCGGCATAGCGGGCAACCGCGTAGGCGCTGGTGATGGCGGTACGTGGATCGGCCAGCCAGCGTGGGCTCAGACGAGCCGTGTTGTAGGTCAGGCCGCGGTCTTCGATGCCGGCTGCACCTTCGATCAAGGCACCAAGCATCGCACTCGACCCCCACCCGTCGGTGGGCAGAAATTCGCGTACAATCGCCACGCCGCCGGTCGGATAGTACCAGAGATAGGTTGAACCGGTACGACGGATTAACTGGTCGTAGCGGTAGAGAATATCAAATCCGTAGCTCTCGTAGCCGTGGCGAAAGGCACCGCGCGCCAGTTCGCCGCCGACCAGCGGCATAACGCCACCGTTGACATACTCGCCTGGGCGCTCGCCGAGGCGCCCGTCGAGACCAAAGGCGCCTGGTGGGAAGGGCGGGTCAATGCTGTACCATTCGGCAAAGGCGGTACGCGAAGGATCATTGAGTCGCCGCTGATATTCGGCCAGGATCGCCCGACCCTGGGTCAGGCTCAAAACCCCTCGATTGAGCGCAAGCGCATTCGAGAGGCTCAACTGGGTTGCTTCGTCAACCCCCGGCACTTGGTAAGGCACGAGTTTGACGTGGTGGGTATAGAAATTGCCATTCCAACTGAGCCGGTTGAGGCGCACCATAATGTCGTTGGCAAGGCTGCGTCGCTGGGCCGCAAGCTCGACCTGGCCGGCCTGCTCTTCCATCATCGCCAGCGAACGCAACGCTTCAGCTAGGCCCGTATTGTCGCCATGGAAGATGCCCCATTTCGTCTGCTCATCGATCCAGTGGCGTGGCGCTGGTTTGCCGGTGTCGGGGTCGGTTGTCGTTGGCCCATATTCGAAATCCCAGGTATCAATCGTGAAGGGACGTTTGACCAGGCCGAGCGTGGGTTCCCAGCGAATGGGTGAGGTCAGCGTATAGTTGATCGCCTTCTGCGCCGAGGGGAGCATCGCGAGCATCCAGTTTGTATCGCCGGTGGTCTGCCAGGTCTCGTAGATCAACTGGACATAGAGGTATTCGACGTCGGCCTCGACGGGGGTACGCATTGCGGCAATGTTCCAATCGGGTCGGGCCACAAAATCGGGCAGGCTTCCATCTTCGGCCTGGATGCGCCGGTTGGCTTCGAGCAGACTGGTCAGGTCGGTCTCGAAGTAGCGAAAGGCGCGATTCTGGTAGTAGTGGTCACGCAACCAGAGGAGGGGGCTATCAGGCGAGCGGTAGCCGACAACGGGTTTGCCGTCGAGGGTATAGCTCAGGCGTTTCGAGGCCATAAACTCGGCCACGCGCCCATACAACTGATCAAAGGGAGCGACCCCAGTTTCAATGGTCGTCTGGGCATCGAGGCGATAGAGTGTTCCATTGGTGACCTGGCGGCCATCGTCGAGAAAGAGCGCGGCCCAATGGTTGCCAAGGGCACCGCGGGGTAACACCTCGACCGCACCGAAGCCGTTGGCGAGCGTCAAGGAGAACGTCCCGACCTCACGTCCACGACCATCGAAGACAAGGAGCGTGGCAGGGCCACTATAGTCAGCCACATTGACATTGACGACCACCGGGGTCAACGGAGCCACCACCGGGCTGGCACTGGTAAATGAAGCGCGTGGCTGGGCCTGGACAGGGGCCAGGGGCAACGAAGTGAACACGATCAGGATCACCAGAACGAACAGGCGCAGTGAGAGCAAACGGGGCACTGAGGTTCCTTTCGTGGTTGGATAAACAGACATAGAGCGAGCACAGGGTCATTTTCTGCGGGGAAGTATACCATGCCCTGCGGCTCTGATAGACAAGGAGAAACGAACATGAGTCCGAAACCGCGTGTCTTTTCGGGGATTCAACCCTCGGGCATGCTGCATCTGGGTAATTATCTTGGTGCGATCCAGCAGTGGGTGGCCGGCCAGGGTGAAAAGACCAATTTCATCTGCATTGTTGATTTGCATGCGATTACGGTGCCACAAGAACCTGCGGCGTTGCGACGCCAGACGCGTGAACTCGCGGCCCTGCTGATTGCGGCGGGCATCGATCCGCAACAAACAACGCTCTTTGTGCAGAGCCATGTGCGGGCGCATGCTGAGTGTTGCTGGATTCTCAACTGTGTTACCCCGCTGGGTTGGCTCGAGCGCATGACCCAGTATAAAATGAAAGCACAAAAACAAGAGAGTGTGCTGGCGGGTTTATTAGATTATCCAGTCTTGCAAGCCGCAGACATCTTACTCTACGATACGCATGAAGTTCCGGTTGGGGAAGACCAGAAGCAGCACATTGAGCTGACGCGGGACATTGCCCAGCGCTTCAATTACCTGTATGGTGAAACCTTTGTGGTTCCAGAGCCGGTGATCCGCGAGACTGGAGCACGCATTATGGCGTTGAACGATCCGACGGCCAAAATGAGCAAGAGCGACTTTACGCGGGGGCATGCGATCCGCATCACCGACGAACCCGACGAGATCCGCTGGGTGGTGAAGCGTGCGGTCACCGACCCCGGGCGCGACATCACCTTTAGCAACGATCCCACCCGGGCCGGGGTCAACAACCTGCTACAGATCTATGAACTCGCAACTGGACAGAGTCGCCCCGCCATCGAAGCCCATTTTACGGGCAAGGGGTATGGTGCGCTAAAAAACGACGTTGCCGAAGCCGTCATCGAAGTGCTCCGTCCGATCCGTGAGCGTTACTATCATCTGATTGACGATCCGGCAGAACTGGATCGCATTCTCGTCATCGGGGCCGAGCAGGCGCGGGCCGTTGCCGAACCAAAAGTTCGTCTTGTCATGGAGCGAGTTGGGTTTGTCTTAGCAACCTGAGGCGAGGAAACCTGCCAGGTGTGCGCCGCCGCGATCCTTGGGGGAACGGAGCGGTGTCCCCGCGCACACCTGGCAGGTTTGATGCGAACGGTTTTGGGGCGGCAGCCCCTTAAACAAAAAGGAAAACCATGTACACACCCGATCTCAAAACGATACGCACCTTGCAAGGGCAGGGCAACCTCTGCCCAATCTACCGTGAGATCCTGGCCGATCTTGAAACGCCAGTCTCAGCGTATCTCAAGGTGGCGCACGGGAGCTATAGTTTTCTGCTCGAGAGTGTTGAAGGTGGGCAGCATATCGCCCGGTACTCGTTCATCGGCAGTGATCCGTATATGGTGTTGCGGCTTGATCGCGGCACGGCGCAGGCCGTGCAGGGCGGATACAAACAGACGCTTACCTATACTGATCCGCTGGTGGTGCTCGACAGTTATCTCAACGCCTACCGACCGGTGCGCTTGCCAGATCTGCCGCGTTTTGTTGGGGGCGCCGTTGGCTACCTGAGCTACGAGACAGTCAGTTACTTCGAGCGGCTTCCCGTGCCCGAGGCATGTGCCTACCAGATGCCGGAAGGTCTCTGGATGTTTGTGGATACGCTGTTGATTTTTGATCATCTGCGCCACAAGATCAAGGTCTTATCTCACGTTCACCTTGATGCCGAGGATCTAGAGGCAGAGTACGAGCGGGCCACGGCGCGCATCGAGGCATTGGTGGAACGACTACGCCAGCCGGTGAGCGTGAGTGATCGTCTGGTAGGCGGCGAGCGCAACTACGAACCGCACTCAGCGCTCGGGCCTGTCGTGCCGACCGAGCCCCAATCAAACGTGAGTCGCGACGCGTACCACGCGAACGTCTTGCATGCCAAAGAGTACATCATGGCGGGCGACATCTTTCAGGTGGTGCCCTCGCAGCGTTTCACCCGCCCGACAACAGCTGACCCCGTGACCATCTATCGCGCTCTGCGCACGGTCAACCCATCACCCTACATGTTCTTATTGCGCACGGCAGAAGGCGATCTGGTTGGGGCCTCGCCGGAATTGTTGGTACGGGTACAGGAGGGTGAAGTGCTGACGCACCCGATTGCGGGGACGCGGCGGCGGGGGCATGATCTGGTGGAGGATGCCGCGCTCGCTGACGAGTTGTTGCATGACGAAAAAGAGCGGGCCGAACATCTGATGCTGGTTGACCTGGGGCGCAACGACATCGGTCGGGTCAGCGAGGCAGGAACCGTCCGCGTACCCGACTTTATGTTTGTCGAAAAGTATAGCCATGTCATGCACCTGGTGAGCCATGTGACAGGCAAACTCCGTGCTGACCTAAAAGCCCTTGATGCGCTGCGGGCGTGTTTCCCTGCGGGCACGGTGAGTGGGGCGCCAAAGATTCGGGCGATGGAGATCATTGCCGAGCTCGAGGGCAATCGGCGGGGCATCTACGCGGGGTGTGTTGGGCATGTTGGCTTTAACGGCGACCTGGACACATGCATTGCGTTGCGCACGATGGTCGTGCAGAACGGGGTTGCCTACATTCAGGCGGGTGGGGGTGTTGTGGCGGACAGTGATCCGGAAGCGGAATACCAGGAGAGTCGCAATAAAGCGGCGGCGCTCTTGCGGGCGATTGACTTGGCAGAGACGATGCTTTAGGAAATAGAAGATAGGAAAGAGAAACGCACGAGGGGCGCGACGGTTTCGCCGTCGCGCCCCTCGTGCAATCTGAACGAGTTTGAACTCGTTAACCGATCGGATTATTGTAGACGAAGTTGGTGAAATTCGCCTCGTTACCGCTATTCCAGCCATAGACGCGATTACGGAAATCCTTCCATGGCTCGAAGATCTCTTTGAAGATCGGCGTACTGGCTGCATTCTCTTCGTAAAGTTCAAAAGCAGCTTTCTGAGCAGCACCCATGATCTCATCGCTGTAGACACGCAACTGAACCTTGCCACCCGAGAGAATGCGCTGGAGGGCATCACCATTCAGGGCCTCGTACTTGGAAATCATATTCAGGTTTGATTCCCAGGCAGCGACCTTGAAGATACGCTGGTATTCAACGGGAAGCTTGCCCCACGCATCGGTGCTGGCCATCGCATGCAGCGTTGGGCCTGGCTCCCACCAGCCTGGCGAGTAGTAGAACTGCGCAGCATCGGGAAGGCCAAGCTTCTCATCATCGTAGGGGCCGACCCATTCGGCGGCATCAACGGCACCGGTCGAGAGTGCCTGGAAGATCTCACCACCGGGGATCGTCTGGGTCACGGCACCGAGGCGCTGAATGACCTGACCACCGAGGCCGGGGATACGCACACGCAGACCCTGGAGGTCAGCGACGGTATTGATCTCACGGCGGAACCAGCCACCCATCTGGGTGCCGGTATTGCCAGCGGGGAAGATCACCGAGCCAAACTCAGCGGCGAGCTTATCGAGAACCTCGTTGCCACCGCCGTGGTAGAGCCAGGCATTCTGCTGAGTAGCGGTCAAACCAAAGGGCAGCGCGGTTGCGATACCCCAGGCCGGGTTGAGGCCAACGTAGTAATACATCGCCGAGTGGCCCGACTCGACGGTACCCTGCTGCACATTTTGCAGCACCTCAAGGCCACCAAACAACTCACCAGCGGGGAAGGTGGTAATCTTGAACATCCCATCGGTCAACTCGCTAACGCGCTCAGCGAGCACCGTGGCACCACCATAGATCGTATCAAGCGAAATAGGCCAACTCGTACCCATGCGCCACTCAACGGCTGGTAGTGACGAAGCCTGTGCAGGTGCCTGGGCTTCACCGGGGGCGGCTGTGGCATCAGCAGCGGGAGGGGCTGCGGGGGCACCACCACATGCGGCGAGAGTCATGCCGACCGTACCGAGTACACCAGCCGCTGCGCCGCGAAGAAACTCACGTCGTTTCATGCTTGCTCCTGAGCATCTGTTATTATTACGGGACAGGGAAAACGTTGGTACATTATAACAGGTCTCGTGTTTTCAAGCAAGCGTATTTTAGGGCTCAGGGCGATTGCATCTTCCGTGTATGCACCCCGTCAAGGCACCCGCAAGGGCACCCCGTCAAGGCACCCGCAAGGGCACCCGCAAGGGGCACCCGCAAGGGCACCCGCAAGGGCACCCGCAAGGGGCACCCGCAAGGGCACCCGCAAGGGCACCCGCAAGGGCACCCGCAAGGGCACCCGCAAGGGGTGCCCCTACACCGGGATCGGCCCCCGGCCCTGTACGGGCACCCCTTGCGGGTGCCCCGTTGTATCCGATTTCGTATGATGCAATCGCCCTGAGGTTTGACGGCGTGGTATTAACTTACAACGACAGAGATCGCGCTACCATCAGCCGAGCGTGCATACGCATCGGCGTGGCAGTCACACATATCTGAATGGTCGTCAAGCAAGTAGCGGTAACCGTAACGGTTATCACGGTCAACCAGGAGGGCTACACTCCAACCCTCTTCATAGCGGCGCAGTGGAGTGGCCCGGGCGTTCCATTCGTTGAAATCGCCAACCAGATAGATCTGATCAGCCCAGATCGACGAAGGTACAGAAAAGGTGAGTTGCAGCTTGTCGGGTTGATCCGGTACAGTGTGTTTGATAACCATGGTACATTTTCCTTGAATGCCTTGTTGGAAGCAGCCCCTACGTTCATGCGATCCTGGCATGGAAAACTGTTCCATTGAGCGAGAGGTAAAAACAATCGAGGACACAACTGACCTGGATGTTGGCGTTACGGGGATGTGTCTATAGCATGGAGCATACCGGATTGTGCATTGAATGTCATTGCAATCAGGCGTGCAATTTCCGTGCAATTTGCGGAATTATCGTGCAAGGAGGCCGATCAGTTCAATGCAGAGGGTATCAAGCTTGAAGTGGGCCTGCCAGTTAATTGGCAGATACGAGTTATTGTAGTGGCTGTAGCGGCAACGAAAGCGCACAGGTTGTTCGTTACTGACGGCCAGATGGATCGCACTGATCACGTGCTCGAGATCATCAGGATAGACATGGGTGACAAAAATCGTGTCAAGCAAGCCCTCGGCGGGCCACCCAAGCTGTTCGTGCCATGCCCCATTGAGGGTGATGATTGATCCGCTCAGGTTGATCGTGGCACACAGCGGCGAACGACTGTTAGTGTCGGGAGTGGCTGGCAAGTGCTGGGTCATAACGAAGTGCATTCTGAACATACTTTGTCAATATTCTGGCAAGCTTGTGTACAGCATAACCGAGAATACCTATGTTGAGAAGCGTAACTTACGGGAAGTTTGCGTGAAGTTTGGTGGGCTTAGAGCGGGGGAACTTCGAGCATACGATAGCCCAGGCCGCGCACGGTTTCGATGGATCCTGGTTGTCCAAGTGGAAGATTCAGTTTCTGTCGGAGGGTGCGTACCAGGGGGCGGACGAGTTCACGGGCTTCGTCGGTGTCGTCGAGGTCAAGGTTGTGCGTGATTCGTACCAACTCTCGTGCTGACATGATGCGGCCAGCCTGACGCATCAGACAGGTGAGCAGGGTGAATTCTCGTGCAGAGAGCATCAGTTCTTCTTCGTGTACCCAGGCGCGGTGGCGCTCAGGATCAATCTGCAGAGGCCCGAGGTAGAGCAGTTGCTCGGCGACGGCTGGCTGGGCAACGGGTGTCCGCTGGAGCAGTTGGGCATAGCGTCGCAATTTGCCCTCGACCACGGCCAGGAGATCTTCCGGTTGAATCGGCTTCGTGAGGTAATCATCAGCGCCGAGCGCTTTGCCAAACCGAATATCGCTATCCAGGGCACGGCCTGTCAGATAGACCAGGGGAATCCCGGTCCATTCAACCCGACGGCGAATCGCTTCGAGCAACTGGTAGCCATTCATTTGCGGCATCGCGACATCGGCCAGAATCAGATTGATCGGCTCTGTTTCAAGGATGGTCAGTGCTTCGCTCGCCGAGGTACACAGCGTCACGCGATACCCTTCGGCCTCGAGTAGCATCTGTACGGCTTGCAGATGCTCAATCTGATCGTCAATGACGAGAATAGCAGCCATGCTCTTCATATGGCCTCTTCATCACTGTCAAGGGGCAGATAGATGACAAAGGTACTGCCCATTCCTAGGCTCGACCTGACTTCAATCGTGCCTCCATGCAGGCGCACCAGTTCACTGGCAATCGAGAGGCCCAGCCCTGTGCCAGGGATGTTACCCTGGGTTTCGGCACGATAGAAACGTTCAAAGATATGCGGGAGATCAGTTGCCCGAATGCCGATGCCACTATCGCTGATCCGTAGGGCCACCCATTGCCCTGGCGGCAGGCGTACGTGTCCAGGCCAGGTATGATCAAGTTGATCGGCAACGATGACCCCTGTACACACAATCTGGCCATGCTCAGGCGTGAACTTGAGCGCGTTGGTCAAGAGATTGCGCAAGACCTGGCGTATCTGGCCCTCTTCCGCAATGATGGGCAGGGCCTGCCCTCGCTCGACCGTCAGGCTCAAATGTTTGCGCCGCGCTATCGGCAGAAACTGGGCTACCTCGTCGCGTACCAGGCGCATCAGATCGATGCTGTGGCGTTCACCATCCACACGCCCGCCGTCAATGCGTGAAATTTCCAGGACACTGCCGATGAGTTCGTTCAGCGTACGGGTATGGGCACGAATATCCGCAATGATCGCGAGGCGACGGGTATCATCAAGCCGGTGGTAGAGCAATTCGAGATTGCCCGAAAGCATGGTGATCAACGAAGTGGGTGAGCGCAACTCGTGCGAGACATTCGAGACAAACTGATCCTTCATCCGCTCGGCAGCTCGGGTTGCCGTAATATCGCGGTGAACCGTCACAAAACGCACGGGATGGCCTGGTGCATCAGGATCGAAGAGTGGGGCAACCGTGATCGCCGCATCGTAGGGAATGCCACTGGCATCAACCATCGTAACTTCACCCTGCCAGCGGCGTCCAGTCTTCAGCGCTGCACAGAGTTGAGCATTCGGGTTTGCGTCAGCCGTCTGTGTGCGCCACCATGCCCAGACGGTCGGACTGATCCCGCCGTGCAGCCCGGTGAGGGTGGTCGCGGCAGGGTTGAGGTAGTCAATGACCCCGTTTGGATCAACGACAATCACGGCTTCGCTCAAGGCTTCGAGCATCGCACGGGTGCGATCACGTTCGTGGCGCAGATCACGCGTTCGCTCCATCACCCAGTATTCAAGTTGGGCCCGCTCAGCTCGCAGGGTCGTCTCGGCGAGTTTGCGATCCGTGATGTCACGCGCAATCCCCTCGATCGCAATGATCTCGCCAGTAGCGTTGTAGACAGGCACATTGCGTTGTTCAACCCAGAGTTCAGTGCCATCGCGGCGTACCCAGCGCAATTCAATTGGCTTGAAACTCACTCCTCCTTCCGCCATATCTTTTAGGGTATGGCGATCTTCAGGATGGATTAATTTATAGCCAAGTTGCGGATCGGCATAATGATCGTCTGGGGTATAGCCAGTCAGGGTCGTAACTGCCGGGCTCACATACTCAAAGCCTGGATCGGGGTGCAGGCGATACCGATAGATGATATCAGGGGCATGTTCGGTGAGGCGTCGGTAGCGCGCTTCGCTCTCGCGGAGGGCCGACTCGGCGCGTTTGCGCTGGATCATCGCCCACATGCCACTCATAAAGAGGAGCAACTGACGGGCATCTTTCTCGTCGTAATGATCAAGTTTATTGCCCACGCCAGCAATTGCCACGATCTGGTCGCCGTCGATCAGCGGGACACTCATATGGCGGACTAGATGGATATGCCCTTCGGGGTAGCCATGACGATTGGGGAGATTTTGATAATCGTTGTGGAAGACGGGTGCCCGCGTCCGCAGGCAATCCACCCACACGCCAGCGCTGGCGATGGGATAGTGGGTATTGGCGGCGGCCGAACAGGCCTCGCGCACACTATTTGACCAGGTAAAGAGTTGGAGGTTGACGCCATCGGCAAGCACAAAGTGGAGGTACCCAATGCTGCTGCTGGTCAGTCGCACTGCCTCTTCGAGTGCATACTCGATCACCTCACGTTCGCTCTGGCTGGTCATCTCGGTCAGGTGCAGCAGGGCCTCTTGCCGTTCAATATCAAGCTGGCGGTTGGTCTCATCGCGGTTGCGGCGCTCTTCTTCTTCCAGTTTTTCGAGCGCAAACGAGATCACATTTGCGACCTGTTCGAGCATGCCGACTTCCTGCCGATCAAAAAAGCCCCGGCTATCGGCATAGAGGTTGAGCGCACCGATGGCTCGTCCATAGACAACAAGCGGAAACGCCCCTGAGGCTCGTAAGGCATGATGGGCCGCCAGATGGTGCCACGGACGTGTGTTGACGCTGTCGGCAATGTTGTTGCAGACAACCGCACGCCCTTCACGAATAGCAGTGCCTGTTGGCCCACGCCCCGCCGGTTCATCCCGGCTCGTCACCTTGATCGCATAGGGATATGAGGACGCTTCCCCGCTGACGCCCATCGGCACAACGCGACCCGTCCGTTCATCTACCATGCCGATCCAGGCGAGTTTGAAGCCCCCTTCTTCCACCGCAATCTGACAGACATCGGCAAAAAGCAGCAGCCGGTCATTCCGGCGCACAATCGTCTCACTGACCCGACTCAGCACTCGGTAAAGGCGATTGGCATGCTGGAGACGCCGACGAGGCGTACGGCGGATTGTGCGTGGCATCTTTGTGCTCCTTTCGCTCTCTATTGTACCTTTTATGGTACACTATAGCCAATTCCTCATTTAATAGCTATCGGGTCGCTACGATGATGTTGCGGGAGATCGCTCCAGGTCGTGTTCGTATGACATCTACCTGACCTGATCGCATGACAACTGCATCTTCGTGGTAGCAATCCACTAGAATTCATGCTATGGCTACCCAGACGCTTCATTTTCACGACAGGGTTGATACGGCGCTGCATGACGAGACCTTGAAGACGGCGCTGGAGCGGGCAACCACACGTTTTGTGGGCAATCGGGCCGGGGCGATTGATGCGCTTGAAGATGCTGATGGGCTACGCCGTCAGGCGCGGGCGTTACGGGCCAATGCGTTGAGTAAACTCGATGAGTTGCTGGTACGTCTGGCCGATCAGGTCGAGGCCCGTGGTGGCAAGGTCTGCTGGGCCGCTGATGGTGAAGCCGCCCGCCGCTATATCGTCGATCTTGCCCGCGACCGTGGGGTCAAGAGCATCGTCAAATCCAAGTCGATGGCTTCGGAGGAGATTCACCTCAACCATGCCCTCGAACACGCTGGCTTTGAAGTTGTCGAAACTGATCTCGGCGAGTATATTATTCAGCTTGCCGGCGAAACGCCGTCGCATATTATTGCCCCCGCGATCCATAAGACCCGCGAGCAGGTGAGTGCGCTCTTCGAGAAGCACCTCGGGATGACGCCGACGACTGAGGTGCCGCCGATGATCCGTGCGGCGCGGACGGCGCTGAGGCAACGGTTTCTCCAGGCTGAAATGGGCATCAGCGGGGTCAATTTTGGTGTCGCCGATACGGGTGCCATCGCGATTGTTGAGAACGAGGGCAATGCCCGCCTCTCGACGACGGTGCCGCGCATCCATGTGGCGATTATGGGCATCGAGCGCATTGTCGAGCGTTTTGATGATCTGGCGGTGATGCTCCAGGTGCTGGCGCGTTCGGCCACCGGCCAGAAACTGAGTGTCTATACCAGCATTATCAGTGGCCCGGCGCGTCCCGACGAGGCCGATGGCCCCGAAGAATTTCATCTGGTGTTGCTCGACAATGGCCGTTCGCGCATCCTGGGTGGGCAGTATGTCGAGTCGTTGATGTGCATTCGCTGCGGGGCCTGCCTCAATGCGTGTCCAGTCTATCAGGCGATCGGCGGCCATGCCTATGGCGGCGTCTATTCGGGACCCATCGGGGCGATCCTTACCCCGCTCCTTCAGCCCGATCTGCCCGATGCCTACCTTTTGCCTCAGGCGAGTTCGCTCTGCGGAGCCTGCCAGGAGGTCTGCCCGGTCGGGATTGCGATCCCGGATATGCTGCTGCGTCTGCGCGCTGATGCCGTCAAAGCCGGCAAGGCCCATCCGGTGGAAACCGCAGGCATCAAGAGCTACGCGCTCATGATGAAGAATCCACTGGTCTATCGCGCTGGTGGCCGCGCAGCCCGCCTCGGTTCACGCCTCATTGGGCGTAAAGGGCGTATCCGTCATCTCCCGCCTCCCTTGCACCTCTGGACGCACGGGCGCGATTTCCCGCAACCCCAGGGCTCGCAGAGCTTTAGCGAATGGTGGGAAGAACGCCAGAAGAAAGGGCGTACGCAATGAGTCGTGAACAGATGTTGGCAACGTTACGGACGAGTCTCGCTTCGAACCGGGCCTGGCTTGAGGCCGAGGCACACAAGGCGTCGCATACGCCCCCACCGTTTGTGCTGCCGCCCGCCGATGATCTGGCGGCACAGTTTGCCGCCGAATTGACCAAACTGGAGGGTCGCGTTTATCAGGTTGCTGATAATGAAGAGGCCCTCGAAACTCTTGCGACCCTGCTTGAGGAGCGCCAGGCCACGACGGCAGTCGCCTGGGATCTCGCGGAGATTGGACTCCCCGGTCTTGACAAACTGCTGGCTGAACGTGGGGTGCAGGTGCTCGAACCGGTGGTGCGCGACGAGGTGCGGAAGGCGCAGTTGCAGGTGCTCGAACCGGCCCCGGTTTGTCTTTCGGGGGCCGAGTTTGCGATCGCCGAGAGTGGCAGCCTGGTGCTCTACCACGGGCCGGGCCGTCCGCGGCTGGCGTCGTTGCTGGCGCCGGCGCACATTGCGGTGATCCGGAGCGACCAGATCGTCCGGGGGCTCGGTGAGGCGATGGCTCGTTTGCGTGAACGCTATGCCGGGACGCTTTTTGATGTGACCAGCAACCTAACGTTGATCAGTGGCCCTTCGCGCACGGCTGATATCGAGATGACACTCTCGCTGGGCATTCACGGGCCGCCCGAACTCCACGTTGTGCTTGTGCAGACACCGTGAGCAGTGCGCCTGATTCAGCGCTGTCGCCCTCCATTATCATGCATACCGTCAGTGAAGGTGAGAGTGCGGTGCCTCTCGCCGAACTTGTCGCATCTATGGCTGGCACGGTGGGCACAACGGCGCTGGAACGTGGCGGAGTCTGGGTGAACTGGCGGCGGGTTCTGTCGTCGGAGTTGACGCTTGAACCGGGGGATCAGGTGACGATCCGCCTGCCTCCGAACGGTATCTATGCCGAGCCGGTCGTGACGGCGGCTGATCTTGTGTACGAAGATCGCTGGCTGGTTGTGCTCAATAAAGCGGTTGGCTGGTACACCATCGAAACCCCGTGGGATCGGTTTGGCAATGTATGGGTTGCGCTGAAAACCTACCTCATGGCGCGCGACGGTACAGACCTCGTCTTGCATCCGGCGCACCGACTTGACCGCGACACCTCGGGGTTGCTGCTCTTTAGTCGTGACGCCGGCATCAACCGTGCGCTGCATGATGCATTTGCTGGTCGCAGCGTGACCAAACGCTATCTGGCGGTATGTGCTGGCAGCCCCGATTGGATGCATTGCTCTCTGACGACAGGCCACGGACGGTCAGCGCACGGGCGCTGGCGTCTCTATGGGGAAGATGAGATTGGTCAGACGTTACCGCAAGGTGGCGGGCGCATCAAATCAGCACAGACCAGTTTCAAGTGCCTGCACAGGTACGGTGACTACGCGCTGATCGAGGCTGAACTGCACACCGGGCGCACGCATCAGATCCGGCTTCACCTGGCGCACCTGGGGCATCCGATCCTCGGCGACGCCACCTATGGCGGGCTAACCGAGGTTGCCGGGGTGCCAATTAAACGGCATCTTCTGCATGCCGGCCTACTCAGCCTGACGCACCCGGTGACACACGAACCACTCCACCTGAACTGCCCCTTGCCCGAGGATCTGCGCGACTGGGTTGAGCGTGCGGCCTTATGAGCCGCGCTGACGGCGAACCGTCACACTTTCCCCGGCGATACCCCAGTTATCCGTCTCGACCTCTTCGATAATCACAACGGTTGTCGCCGGATTCTTGCCGAGCACCTCACTCAGCATCTGGGTAGAGCGGCGGATCAACTCAGCCTTCTGCTCAGCGGTCGCCCCTTCGCGGGTGATTTTGATATTGACATATGGCATAGATGGTTCTTTCCTGGTGATTTAGCGCAACCGAAAGCGAGAGGCCAGCAGACCGCCGAGGGTTGCCGTGCCCACACTGACAATCTGGGCCACAATGAAGATGAGCGGTGTCGGTTGGAGC
This sequence comes from Candidatus Chloroploca mongolica, assembly GCF_004762035.2. GTDB lineage: Bacteria > Chloroflexota > Chloroflexia > Chloroflexales > Chloroflexaceae > Chloroploca > Chloroploca mongolica. The sequence continues at coordinate 14,579 of NZ_SIJK02000084.1, forward strand.
CCGATACTGGTTGCTGCGACGGCCAGAATGCCGACGAGACCAACGAGCATCCCGTGCAGTGCCTCGGAGCGTTCGGCAACCCGGGCGGCGACAAAGCCACCAATAGCCGTCGAGAGCAACACGAGGCCAAGAATTACCAGATGAATGGGATTGGTCATTTCGGGGTCACGAAAAAAAGCCGTTAACCCAAACCAGAAGAGGCTCACCTGAAGCAAAATGCGCAGCGAAAAATCAACCATCCAGCCAATTGCGACTGCGATCCACTGCACCCCACGGTCAGATGTCAAAAAAGCTTCTATTGACTCATACCCCACGCAAGCACAAAGATCATGAGCGTAATTTCAATTGCCTTGAGGCAATCCGAGCGTACCTCATTCCAGAACTCGTCCTGACCGAGCCACCACCAGATACGGTTCCACCCCGTGCGGAGGCGCTGCTCGTCTTCCCAATGACGCAATTGCTCAACACAGGCAAGGCGCCAGAGACGCCGTGTATGGATGATCAGCGTCATCCCCCAGACACCGGTCATCACCAGGTGCAATAGCGTAGGCATACGACGAGCTCCTCTTTCGCAAATCTACCTTGTTGGTGTACAGGTGGGGCTTGCACAGCAAATGCACGATGACGCACATCTTTTGACCACCCTCTGTTCTTATTATGCACCAGTTTTGCCATGTCTGGCAAGGCAGATTTGCTGAGATTCGCCCTATTCATCGGGACTCATCGCATCAAACCGACGTTTCATTGCGATTCCGCCGGTGAGGGCAACGATTGACAACCCGAAGAGACAGGCTAGCGCCAGAACCACCCCATAGCCAAGTGGTTGTGGTTCGTGCGCACCATCATTGGGAGTTGGTTCAGGTTCAAAGAAGGGTTGACAGGTATGCACGCACTGGTCAGGCACAAACAGGGGCAGCGCAGCGAGCGTAACCTGTTCGTAGCCTGACGCACCAGCAACGCGCATCACGAACAACAAGACCAGTGAGACAACCACAACGCGCATAGGCTCACTTTAACTCTGCGAGCGGTAGGGTTGACAGGTACCATCGGTACACTCTTCGGTGCGGCCACCGATCGTATACCGATTTGCGGCCACCCAGGCATAGAGCGGGCGGGCAATGAACATTGCGCCGGGCAACCGCATGAGCTCGCCCAGACCGCGCAATGATGGTAAGCGGAGCAGCGTTTCGCGTACGGCGTCGGCACCCTGATAGAAGGTACCATCAGGCGCGACCAGATGCAACTCGCGCTGCGCCATTGCGGGGGTCACCTGCGGAAACCGCTCACGTGCCTCAGCCGAATTCATATCAAGCAATTCGATGAGACCATCGTCGTTATAGGCTGCAATGGTCTCGACCTGACTACTACAGATACGACACTTGCCATCAAACAACAGCGCATACTGATGGGTAGACATACGACACGACATTCTAGACTAATAGGGTGCAATAGCCGTCACGATCAAGACAAACGCAAGAAAGCCAAGCACCAGTGCGCTGGCGATCTGAATAGCACGGCGCTCTTTTTTACGCATATAAGCGATCCTTTCCGGGGCGCTTGCCCTTTTGGGGGTAGGTTTTTTTATTCACGGGCCGAGGGAGCGTCATGACGTTCG
>NZ_SIJK02000085.1 GCF_004762035.2 Candidatus Chloroploca mongolica
TTGGGGGTAGGTTTTTTATCCAAGCGCCGAGGGAGCGACATGACGTTCGTTTTTTCGCACGAAGGTGGCGGTGTCGTTGGCCAAGGTTCGGGGCACAAGTGTCGCGGCATGGGGATGGGTTGCTGGTTCAGGGCTCGCACCAAGGGGTGCCAACGCCAGCCATGTCATTCCGAACGCAGTGAGGAATCTTCGCTGCGGCCCATGGAAGACCCCTCGCTGCGCTCGGGGTGACACGGCGAGCGCAGCGGGGTGACACGGCGAGCGCAGCGGGAGGCAACGCCAGCCATGTCATTCCGAACGCAGTGAGGAATCTTCACTGCGGCCCATGGAAGACCCCTCGCTGCGCTCGGGGTGACAGGGCGGGCGCAGCGGGGTGACAGGGCGGGCGCAGCGGGGTGACACGGCGGGCGCAGCGGGGTGGTTCAATGCCCGCACCAGGAGGACGCTCCACCCCAGACGAACGAGCCGGAGGCAGCGGGGGCGTCCGGTCGGCGGGCTTCCCACCAGGGCGTGCCGATCCGTCCGATCGCCGCGGTCGGTGGCCGCGTCGCCTACGGCTGGCACCGCGCCACGATCGGTGTGTGTGCCCATCAGCGGCGCAGCACTGGTCATGACCCGCACGTCATATGTGAAACCTACCCCCGAGCCCGTACCGGGGCGGGGCCGCATCCGGTGTAGGGGCACCCCCCTTGCGGGTGCCCTTGCGGGTGCCCTTGCGGGTGCCCTTGCGGGTGCCTTGGCGGGGTGCCTACACGGAAGATGCAATCGCCCTATAACGTTGCGCCTTTGCATCAAAACAAACGCGTTATTTGAAAAGTGAGGAAACCACGAAACATTGCACAAATCCTGTTACAGATCTGCAAGGCAAAAGTGTTGTATCATGGCCGCGAACAGGCTGTTCCTCTGGCGATAGGGCCAGAGTCTGATCATAGAGGAGGTTACGTGATGGTTGGACAGTTCACTGGCAAGGTGGCACTGGTAACCGGGGCCGGCTCGGGGATTGGACGGGCAAGTGCGCTCGCTTTTGCTCGCCACGGTGCCAAGGTAGTGGTGGCGGATATTGCCGAGGCCGCAGGTGAAGAGACGGCCGCGCTCGCCCGTGCCGAGCAGACTGATGCGCTCTTTGTCCGTACCGATGTTTCGCGCCGCGCCGATATCGAGGCTCTGGTGAATCGTACCGTTGCTACGTACGGACGTCTGGATTTTGCCCATAATAACGCCGGCATCGAGGGCGCACGCTCAATGATGGACGCTTACCCCGAAGAAGTCTGGGACGAGGTGATGGGCATCAACCTCAAAGGGGTCTGGCTCTCGATGAAGTACGAGTTGCAGCAGATGCTCAAACAGGGTAGTGGCGTCATTGTCAATACCTCGTCCGTCGCCGGTTTGACGGGTTCGCGTGGCGTTTCGGCGTATGTGGCGAGCAAGCATGGCATTGTTGGTTTGACCCGCGCCGCCGCCCTCGAATATGCCCGTAGTAACATTCGGATCAATGCGATCTGCCCCGGTACGATCCATACTGCGATGATTGACCGCTTTACTGGCGGCGATGAAGCGATCTTGCAGGAATTTGCCGAAGGTGAACCGGTCGGACGCCTCGGCCAGCCCGATGAAGTCGCTAGCGCTGTTATCTGGCTCTGTTCCGACGGGGCTTCATTTGTCACTGGCGCAACCATCCCGGTTGACGGCGGCAGATTGGCCTGACACGAGTGAAGAGTTACGAAGCGATTTATACAGTGGTGCGCCAGATCCCGCCTGGACGCGTCAGCAGCTATGGTCGCATTGCCCTCCTGGCTGGTTTTGCTGGTCAGGCGCGGATGGTGGGTTATGCCCTGCATGCCCTGCGCCTGACCAGTGAAGATGAGGTGCCGTGGTGGCGGGTCGTCAATCACCGCGGCCTCATTACCAACGCCTACGAACCTGCGTTGCAACGCGCCCTGCTCGAAGCTGAAGGGGTTATGGTTGATGCGGGCGACCGGATCGATCTCCGGCACTATCTCTGGGAGGCGAACCTTTAGCCCCAAGATCTTGCCAAGAAGCTTGACCAATGTTGACGCGAAGGCGCGAAGGTTTGATGCACCTCCCATAGGCACCTTTGCGCCTCTGCGCCTTTGCGTCAAATACTGGCCTCTAGCCCTCGCTTGCGAGATGACGCAGCAACGCCACCGCCGGAGCCATATCTGCGCCCACCGCAAGACGATACACACCTGCTTCCACCAGGGCCGTGCAGGCTTGCTCCTCGATCTTCTGCTGCAACTCGTGCTGAGCCAGTGCAGCTTCCAGCCGTTCAAGCTGGCTCGCCTGTCCGGTTCTTCGTTCGACCAGGCATGTGACCACCCGTTCAGCATGGGTTGCCCGGTTGCCCGTACGCCCGCTGGCATGCCCCCACACGCGTAACCCGTGCGCCAGGCTGAGATAGACCGTCTGCTCGGCCAGCAGAGCCATCTCAGCCTCAATGCATGCCCTGGCAAGAGCGCCGACGATCCCCGCTTCACCACTGAGCAGAACTGCCGTTCCATCAAGAACCAGTCCAGCCGACGCAACCGGCAACCGGTCGTGACGACTTGCGAGCAACAGGCCAAGATACTCGATCACCTGAGGCACAACCACAGCCTCGTTGGCGCTCAACGCCGGGGTCAGAAACGCCACCGCCACACCCTGCTTCAGGTCAGCACTGAACAGATTGCTACCCCGTGCCGCGACGACCGTATCCACATATCTCCGCACCACAAAACGTGACGGTGCCGTCACCTCAGGTTCATCCGACTCGGGGTCTTGCACGAGCAGGTGGAGTCTTGCAGGGAGAGTGGAGGCACGCAATGAGGCAGGCAACATAAGCCACTGGCGAAAACAATGCATCAGCATGGGCTCAAAGCCTACCGCAGCATGCACCACCAGAGGCACACCGAGCAGCGGCACCTCAAGCGCCAAGACAGCAGCAGAGCCCCCGCCAGGCGGAGGCTCTGCCCATAATGAACGATCTTCAGGCAACGCAGGGGTCACTATTGACCGGGTTGAGGGAACTGCGGATAGGCAATCCCGGCCTCGATGCCCCACTGGAACCAGTTATTGACAAAATCGGGCATCGAGAGGAAGACCCCGATGGCACCAGTCACCCCACAGAGCCAAGCAAACCAGAAGGCCCAGAGGTGGATCGAGTAGGCATTCGCATTGAAGCCCATGCACCAGCGCCAGAAGAGCTGTGCCCGCTCGGTACCGGTACCAGGGGCCTGCAACTCGTCCCACTCTTCGTGGGCGGCATACTTCTCAAGTGCCCAGATCGTCCCGGCGTGCATCGCTAGCAGCACGGTCGAACCAAGCAGGAAGAAGATCGAGAGCATATGGAACGGGTTGTAGTAGAAGTTCCCGTAGCGCACGCTCACGTTATTCGTCCAGTCAAGCAGCGCCTTGAGGCCATGCGAAGGTGCCTCAGACCAATCGGCCATCCACATCGGGCGAATGAGATAGATCACGAGGTAGAGGATAATCGCACCGGTGAAACCATACGCCAGATAGGGCTTGATGCCAAGCGTCCTTGCACGGGTATAGAGATGCATATACCAGCAAAGGATCGAGATCGTCAGGAAAAAGGTCGAGATAAGCCACCAGCCACCCTGATGGAGGGGGGGAAAGCTGAGGCCATAGAAACTAGCGGGTGGATCGATCTGCAAGACAAAGAAATACTTCGCAAACGCAATCGGGTTCCAGTTGACCTGCATCGCCATCACCGACAACCAGATAAAGGTAAAGATCCCACCGGTCACATACGCCGCAACATTCCAGAGACCAAGAAACGTCGGGCCAATCTGGCTATCCAGGCCGAAGTTTTCAAGGATAGGGATTTCTATCGCCTTGCCGATCCGTCCCTGTGGATTAGGCCCCAGTTCAAGATCGCCGGGGGTTCTATTCATTGTCGCCATAAGACTACTCCTCAACTGTGTAGGCAAGCACTGGTCTACGCAAGGGCTACCCGCCCTGTTCGATCAGTGGCTTACACCCCACTCCACCAGGGAAGGACATTCCAGAAGTTCCAGAAACTCACCCAATCCTGCACGGGCCAACCCGAGAAGAGAATGCAGAGATTCGCTGAGAGCACGCCACCACAGGCAAAGATGAACCCGAGGCGATGGATGCCCGACTCACCAACCGAGTAGACAATCGTATCGCGGAAGAAGATATTCTCGATATCTCCGCCTTCGGGCCCACGATATTGCGCCGCACTCAAAATAAGTGAGCCGTGAGCGGCAAGTAGCCACGTTGAGCCAAAGAGCCCCGTGATCCCGATCGCGTGGAAGGGGTTGTAGAAGAAGTTGTTGTAGCGGTATCCAAAATTAGAGACCCAGTCGAGGTGGGGCATAACACCAAGGACAAAACCTTCGTGCCACATCCCGAGGGCGATGGGCCGAATAATCTGGAGGGTCACCCAGGCCGAGAAGACAACACCATAGGCAACGGCAATATGATAGCCCATATTGAGCTTCATACTAATATCAACCTGGCGCATCATCCAGCCAAAGAACGCAAGCGTGGCAAAAAGCACGGTCATCTGCCAGACAAAACCAGGTTGCCCAGGACTGACCAGCGCCAGCCCGATCTCAGCGGGAGGAGGATCAACGCGCCCGGCAAAAAAGTTTTGCGGTAGCGAGAACGGTCCGTTGACGACGGTTGCATTGAGGTAGAAGTAGCTGCCGAAAATAATCCCAAGGACAGAAATAAACCCCCAGAAACCAACGTAGAATGGCCCCACCCAGAAATCAAAGGGGTCATTCTTGAAGAGGGCGCTGAAGGTTGTTTTGCCCTTAATCTTATATTCGGGCTCCATCTCTTCGATCGTGCGTCCCCCCGGAACCCGTGTTGAACGTGCTCCTTCTTCCACGGTAAAACCAAAATCGGGGAAACGTGGGTCCTTTGCCTTCGTACCACTCATGGCCGGCTCCCTTTCCAGGACGACTCAGTACAGCGGGGCATAACATCACACAATAGGGATGCGCCTGTCGGGCATGCCCCCCATTTGTGTCGCATACTCAGGGGATCTTGCAAGAAAGACAAAATCTTACGCGCTTGGACGAAGTATAATACGCTTGAATAGGGTTGTCAAGCAAGAGTTCGCAACCGAATTTTTCGCATTGCAATCAGAAAAAGACCTCAAGAGGCTCTTTTTTTGCTCAATGAGTCGCAACAATTTGTCTTGCATATAGTCAACTAACGCCACCTGAGCCGGTAGCTCAGATGGCGTTAGTTGGCGCGTTTCTCCTGCAAGTGACCTGCCAGATGTGGCGGTGCATGGATCGGCAGGCACCCATAGCGAGCGGAGCGGTTTCGTTGTCTCGCTACAACTGTTGCGAACGTCGGCTGACTATCACGACTGCGCATGCCAGGAGGAACACGATGCTCGTCGCAATGACGACGAGCAGGGCAACCGCCGGGGGGCCAGCGCGACTGAGCACCAGGCCCATCAAGGGGGGGATGATGGCACCGCCACTGTTGCCAATGGCAAGCGCCACCGCAGCCGCCGTGCCTCGTCCCCCCGATGTAAGCGCAACCAGGGCCATCGTTGTGGGGAAGATCGGGCCGAAGGCTAGCCCGAGCACCAGCAGCGCACCTATCGAACCAGTTGGGTTGCCAACCGTGAAGAAGAGCAGAACCGAGCCAGACAACAAGAGTATGATCGTCATCAAGAGTACCTGGAGGGCACTGAAACGCAACCCGAGCAAAGCACCTGCCCCACGTCCGAGGGTCAGGGCAAACCAGAAGCCTGCCACGGCAATGGCAGCTTGCGCAGGGGCCATGTCAGCCCCGATCTCCAGATAGAGGGCGGCCCATCCCCCGAGGGCAATTTCTGTCCCGCTGTAGACAAGCAGCAAGAAGCCCAGCAGCAAGACAAGTAGCCACGGGACAGAACCGTTGAGCGCACCTTCGGCAGGGACATCGGCTTCCGCAGCCAGCAGAGCCAGGGGAAACAGCCCAAGCAGCAATCCAGCACCAAGCCAGAGCGCTGGCAAAGGGCTCCCCAATTGGGCAAGTGCGCGACCTGCCACCAGCGGGCCGACAATCGAGCCAACCCCAAAGAAGAGATTGACCAGGTTGAGCGCCGAGGTGCCCCGTACCGGAAAGAGCCGTGGTACAAGCACGCTCCCCGACGAGAGGATCGAGCCAAAACCGAGCCCACCGAGCCCAGCGAATACGAGCAAGAGCGTCAGATTAGGACTGAGGCTTTCGCCAAGGATGCCGAGCCCCATCATCAACAGCCCCAGGCTCAACACCGTACGCTGACCATACCGGTCGCTAAAGGGGCCGACCACAAACTGCACCACGACAGTCCCAAGCGAAAAAGCGGTAAACTGACTGCCGATCAACGCCACGTCACGGCCAACATTTGCGGCCAGCGCACTCAAGTTTGGCCCAATTGACGCCAGGCTAAGCCCTGCGCCAAAATAGACGGCGCAGAGCAACGCAAGGGTTGGCCCCCGGTTGAGACGTGGTAGGAGGGCCACTTACGAAACCTGCGCAACAGGACGGCGGAGGTCTCGGGCATGCTGGCGTTCGCGAACCAGCGTTTCGTAGATGGTACTCATGCGGCGGGCAATGCCCGGCCATCCATATTCAATGGCCCGCTGGCGGGCACCTGCACGAAGCTGCGCCGTCAGCAATGGCCTATCTAGCACCCACGCAATCCGTTCAGCCAGCGCGTGGTGATCATCAGGAGGCACGAGCAGGCCACTGCGACCGTCTTCGATCGTCAGCGCAAGGCCGCCGGCACGCGAGGCAATCACCGGAACACCCGAGGCCATCGCCTCGAGCGCAACCAGGCCAAAAGACTCATAGTGGGAAGGAACCGCAACCAGATCGGCAGCCGCAAAATACGTTGGCAGCAACTCTTGCGGCTGGGCTCCAAGAAAACGCACCTGCTCGGCGACCCCCAGGTGGGTACGGAGCGCATCGAGCCGACGCTGCTCGGCATTCCACGCCTGAGGCCGGGTTTCGGGTTCACCACCGATTAGCAGCACACGAAGCGCATCAGCATCTGAGCGGCCCTGCTCGCGGAGTAACGCCAGCGCCCTGATCAGGGCATCCATCCCCTTCAACGGCTCCATTCGTCCGGCACAGAGCAACAGGCGTTCATTGGCAGGCAACCCAAGACGCTGCCGTGCGGCAGCCTGATCAGAAGGTTGAAAACGCTTCAGATCAACCCCACATGGCGTGACGTTGATCCGGTCGGCCTCGGCCCCATAATTCCAGACCATCTGGGCACGGTCGAGTGAGGTCGCGGCGATAACTGCATCCACCTCGTGCATCAACCGGCGTTCGATCGCAATGCGCTGGTTCGTCTCAATCTCTTCCTTGCTGCGGGCGACACTATTTTTCAGGGCACCGAGGGTATGGAACATATGCACGACTGGCACCCCCCAGCTGCGACGGAGGCGGAGCGCTGCTTCACCTGACAACCAGTAGTGACTATGGATTACATCATACGACAGATCTTCACCATCAGCGAAACAGCGCACGCGACTGACAAACTCGGGCAAGTGAACCTGCACCAGATTCTTATCGTACGGTGCAGCGGGGCCAGCATGCAAATTGATCACCCGCACGCCACACGAGAGGGGTTCAATGGTTGGCGTCGCACGGCCCTGCGTACGGGTGAAAATATCAACAGGAATGCCACGACTCCCCAATTCACGGGCAAGTTCGCGGACATAGACATTCATCCCGCCGGCCTCTTTGCCCCCCAAACGGGCGAGCGGGCTACTATGAACACTCAACATTGCAACACGCACGAACGATCGCTCCTGATAAAAAGAGACGGAAGGGAGACAGGATCTTCCTGCACCACATCCGCCCATCAATGGGTATATCGATGACAAAAGCATAGTGGGCCAGGGCCCACCATGTAGAGTTATACCACTGTTTCGCTCTTCTCACAAGCAGCGCAGGGCTGATGCAACGTCTGCCTCCGGCGGTGGGGTGTGGAGCGACTTCGCCGCTCCACACCCCACCGCCGGAGGCAGATCACAGCAACACCAGCACAATCGCTAGGGTCACAATACTCACCACATTCGAGAACAAGACCGTTGCCGTTACAAATTCAGGCAACAGTTTATTCTCCATCGCAATGATCGAAACCAGCACTGCCGTAGGCATACTGGCCTGCAAAATGCCGACATTGCGTTCGAGGGCCGGTAGCATAAACCAGCCGACCGTCGCGAACGCGAGCACCGGCCCGCTGATCAGCCGGATTGAACTCGAAATGAGCAGATCGGCACTGAGTTTAGGCACCCCGGCATTCGCCAGTTGCACACCAAGTACAAGCAGCATCGTCGGGATCAGCGCCCCAGAGAGCAGATCAAGCGGGCGACTCACCACCGTTGGCAAGGTAAGCCCCGACCAATTGACGAGCAAAGCTGGAAGCAGCGCAATCAGAGCCGGGGTCTTGAAGACCTGAATGACAATGCGCATACTAAATCCATGGCTAAAATTGGCTGCCGAGACACAGACAATAAAGGCAAGCACAAGATTCGCAAGGAAGTAGATCGTGGCAATGCCAAGCGCCTCGGGGCCTTCGGCAAATTGAATGATTGGCAGCCCAAAATTACCAACATTGCCAAACGCTGCGATCATCACATAGGCTGCCGTCATCGCGGCTGAACGGCGTAAGAGCCGTGCGGTGACAAAGGCGATGACAATCGAACCCAGGTAGACCAGGGTAATGAACCCAATCATTCGTCCTGCCAGCGCAGCTTCAATACGGGTCTGGCTGAGCACATTGAAGACAAACGCCGGGGTGAGAATAAAATAAGCCAGACGCGAAAGGGTACGTGCCTCGAATTGAAGCCGCGGCCCGGTCAGGTAGCCAAGCAAGACGAGCGCAAAGACGGGCACAAGCACGTTGAGAAAGATTCCGGGCAACTGGGTCATGATGATCTGCTCCTGTGGCAAACGGACCTTCCTGGGGCAACAACCCGTCAATGATACCATCAGTTGTTCCCCCAAGGGTCAAAGGCTTTTTTTCTTTCTCTCTTGCCCGCAATAGCACGGTATGCTACAATTAGCCTCACAAAAGGTACGGTTCGCTTGAGCGATCGAGACTGGCTGTAGAGTTGCCAGCAAAGTAGGAGTTGCGTCATGCCTGATGGCTCTGGCCGCAATCCAGCAATCGTGCTCGTTGAAGATGAGCCCGATATTCTGATTATTTTGCACCGTCTCATGCGTGATATGACCGGTGGCTACGACATTATCACTGTGAACGGCGGTGCCGATGCCCTGGCGCAGATCGCCCTGCGTCCCGTTCCGCTGGTTATTACCGACTACAATATGCCAGGTATGAATGGCTTGCAGTTGGCCTCGGCAATCAAAGAGACATCGCCCGATACTCGTGTTGTGATGATTACGGCCTATGCAACGCCTGAGCTTGAGAAACGTGCTCGCGAGCAGCGCGTTGACTATTATCTGCCCAAACCATTTGCCCTCGATCGCCTTGAGCAGATTGTACGTGACGTCCTTCGTTAGGTGCTGTTTCAGGTAGCACGGATTGGCTCGTGTGACTGTGAGAACTCTGTCACGTTGTTCTCATTGATTGCTTACACTGCACCGAGTAGGATGCCTTCGCATGTTTAGATGCGGAGGTATCGTTATGCAAAGTGTGATCAATCTCTTTCCGCTTATCCTGCTCGGGGTGATGTGTCTGTTGACCTTCATCCTCTTACCTTTAACCCGGGAAGAGACGCCGTATAGGCAAGAGGAACGCCAGCGTACTGATCGTTTGAAGGTACCAGTGCGTGATGAGACTTAGTTGTATTGGCAGGAGAGAAGCTATGTCAGCAGCGTCACTGCCTCCAATTATTCAAGGGGGAATGGGCGTCGCAATTTCGGATTGGCGACTCGCCCGCGCCGTTGCACGCTGCGGTCAACTGGGGGTCGTCTCGGGGACGGGGGTTGATACGGTGTTGATGCGGCGGTTGCAGGATGGCGATCCTGGCGGGCATATGCGCCGCGCCATGGCGCAGTTTCCGATGCCACATGTCGTCGAGCGGATGCTCGAACGCTATTTTCTGCCGGAAGGCCGCCCCCCTAACACGCCTTACGCCCTCTTGCCGATGTTTCGGCAAGAGACACCGCGTGCCCGCCAGGAGATCGCGATGCTCGGGGCTTTCGTTGAGGTGACGTTGGCGCGTGAGGGTCATCAGGGGCCGATTGGCATGAACCTGTTGACCAAGGTGCAACTGCCAAATCTTCCGATGCTCTATGGGTCAATCCTGGCCGGGGTTGATGTTGTTTTGATGGGTGCGGGCATTCCACGTGATATTCCTGCGGCACTTGACGCCCTCGCCGAACATCAACCCGCGATGATGGCCTTTGATGTCGAGGGGTTGCCGTCGGGGGCCAATGCGTTGCTGCGCCTTGACCCAGGTGAGTACTGGGATGGCCCAAAGCCGACGTTGCAGCGCCCCGCTTTTCTGGCGATTATTGCGAGTAATTCGCTCGCAACGATGCTGGCGCGTAAGGCGAGTGGCCGCGTTGATGGGTTCGTTGTGGAAGGCCCGACTGCCGGTGGTCACAATGCTCCCCCCCGCGGCGAAATGCAGTTGAACGAGGAGGGTGAGCCTGTCTATGGCCCTCGTGATGCTGTTGATCTCGCGAAGATTCGTGAGCTTGGCTTGCCCTTCTGGGTCGCTGGTGGCGTTGGTACCCCCGAGGGGTTGCGGCAAGCACAGGCGACCGGGGCGGTTGGCATTCAAGTGGGTACCCTCTTTGCGTTTTGCGAAGACTCGGGCCTTGCCCCCGAATATCGATCTTCGATTCTGGCCGCTGCGGTGCGTGGTGAAGTGCAGGTACGTACCGATCCGCGTGCGTCGCCGACCGGGTATCCCTTTAAGGTGGTTCATTGGTCAGACGATCCGGCGGCTGAAAAATCGCGCGAACGCATCTGCGACCTCGGGTATCTGCGTTCGGCCTATGTGACGCCTGAGGGTGAGATCGGGTTCCGCTGCGCCAGTGAGCCGATTGCCGCGTTTGTGCAAAAGGGTGGTGCTATCGAAGAGACCGAGGGGCGTAAGTGCCTCTGCAATGCCCTGATGGCTAATGTGGGCTTTGCCCAACAGCGTCGCGATGGCAGCATCGAGCCGCCCCTCTTGACGAGTGGCGATGATTTGCAGCATATTGGCGACTTCCTCGGGGGACGCACGAGCTACTCGGCAGGTGATGTGATTGATTATCTGCTCGGTGAGCGTTGAACGCTCACCGAACAGATAGCTAAGACCGTACTCTTCACAATCAACGACGAACCTCTTCGTCACGGTTGGGTTGGGGCAGGCGACGGCTGATCTGGCTTCCAAGGGCCATGGCGCCCTGGATCGTCCATTCGCGTACCTGAGTGCTCGCCTGGTGCCACACCGACTCTTGCACGCCTTTCGCCGCTTTGGGCAGGCGCTGCAGTTTTTCGTGCGCCTCGGCCTGCGTGCGCTTGAAGAGGGCAGGATCGGCGTGTAGACGGGCGGCGAGCGCACGTCGTTGCGCAAAATCCTCCTCGGTAACATATGCTTCGAATGAACGCAAGCCGGCCAATTGAAAGTTGTGTTTCTTGAAGAGCCGGTAGATCTCCTTGACCCGCTCGATCGAAATATTGCGCCCTAGCGTATAGTCCTCGAAGCGTCCATCCATGGCAAGCAAGGCGGTTTCGGCAAGACAGGCGTACGCTGTGCCACGGGGCAGACCAATGTCGTAGCCGATATCGGTGACGCCCGGAATCAAGACCTCACCGCTCTCGATGACGAGCACATCCGGCCGCAGCGCGGCTTCGGCGGGGCTGATATCGGGGGGGCGCGCCACATCGCAGATCACGGCACCGGGTTTGCAGCGGCTAATATCAATAATGCGCTGCCCAAAAGCCGAGGTTGCCGTCACAATCAGATCACATTGCTCTACCATATCTTCCGTATGGGTCGCAATGACCACCCGCGAGCCGGGGGTTTCTGCTTCGATTGCACGTTTCAGGGCGATCAGCTTTTCGGGCTCGATCGAGACCAGTACTACATCATGAATCGCCTGCGCCAGCAGACGTGCACAGACCGACCCGATCGAGCCGGTTGCCCCGATGATCATCGCTCGTCCGTGGGCAAGATCCGTCGCTCCCATCTTGATCACGGCCTGTTTGGCCGCTTCGAGGGTGGCCGCAACCGTCAAACTATTGCCACTGGTGATCGCTATCTCGGCTTCGTGGGCCACCGTAATGCCAGCGTCGCCAACGACACTGGTAAAGGCACCGAGGCCCATAAGGCGTGCGCCGAGGCGTTCAGACATCCGGGCGGCGATATTCAACTGGCGATAGGTAAAACGCTCGCGGTGGCGCATCATCTGGCGTGGGGTTGCCCCCAGGCTAATGAGGTGGCCTTCGATCCGCTGGCCGGTGGCCGGTGAGACTCCGCCCTTGATTTTGCCCAGATAGAGGGGCGGGAAATAGGCCGCCACAGCCTCCACCAGACTATCAGGGAGATAGCGGGTCCAGCGAAACACCTTATGCTGATGGATGAACTTCACGTTCAGTGGGTGGATGACAAAAGCAAAACGATTGATCCCTGCTTCACTTGCTTGCAACGGATAGACCGAGGGCGTCCAGTTCAATTCGGCCAGTAGATCAAGATACGTATCTTCGCGGAGGGGTGCATCGGGCGAGGGGCGTAACGCGACGAGGGCGGCCTCGATTGCGGCGGCTGAGCTATGCCGAGGATCGGCCCCTTCAAGCAGCGCATCGAAGAGCGCAACCACCAGCGAAACCCCTCGGTCGCGCAAATCCGCGCGATCTTCCTTGGTCACAGCGGTCGTCACAACAAGTTTATGTTTGAGGTCGCGGGGTGCCCAGCGCCGGATCAGATCTACATCACCGGCAAGCACATCGGCCCAGCGGAACTGGGCCGCTGCACGACGGCCACCATTGGTGACCGTCGGATGCGCAAGCTGGGCAAAGCTGAGTTCGCGCAGGCGGTCAAGGGTTGGCCCGGCCAGACTATCGAGAGTCACACGACTCCCTATCCCAGGTAGGGCCGGTACACCAAAATAGAGTACCGGATCGGCATAACGGACGGCCCCGACGCGACGATCAAGCGCATGGCTGAGGCCTTCGTGGTTGAGGCCAGGCACCATCAGAACTCGTTTTTGGCTGAAGATGCCCGGTTGAGCTTTCTCGACCAAGGTCACGGCCCAGCGTTCAAGCATTGCACGTGCCCCGCTGCCATCCACCGTGGGCGTAAGGTGAGCGGCTGTCAGCAGGCGTTGCCCAGGCGGATAGGCCCGACTGGCATTGCCCAGGCGCAAACGGCCAGGCAAGCCTTCCAGACCAATGGCATCCACCTGTCCATCGTGCGCCAGAATCAACTCACGGGCCTGATCAAGATCACCGTCACACCCGATGCGGCGCATCGTTATCGCCTGCCCTAACAGTTTGACTGTAAGCTGCTCATCACCTCGACCCGGATGAATAATCACGATCGTTTTCACAGACACCTCGTCGTATGTAGCGGTCGACCGTCCACCGTCGACCATATGTACTCATGTGGCTCAGGTGACGCCTATGCCCACTATTGTAACCTTATTATCAACTTCTTGCGCAAGATGGGTTGTTGCTCGCCAGACAAAACATCGCGCCCAGGGCCAGGGTTCCTGGGAACCCTGGCCCTGGGCGCGAAGAAACCGACAGGCGTTCTTACTGCTGAATAATGGGCAAATAGGTGTTGAGTTTCAACACATGGTCAGACTCGCCGCCTACGAGAGCCCGGCGATACATAAAGAGCAGGCCGGTCTGTGAGGGCGACGCCGCAGCCCCCTCGGGGCTTGACGTCCACGCCACGTTGACGCTGCCCCCTGGTGGCACATCAACAAAGCGGTCGGCTTCGGGGATGGCATAACGTGACAACCCAGGCGTGTACTGATACTTTCCGGTGCAGACACCATTCACCTTGGGTGCACAATCCCAGGCTGAACCACCGAAGTAGGCATCAAAGAGGAAGACCCTGAAGCTGAAGGGTTGCCCTGGGGTCACCCCGACCAACGCGGCATCCATCGGCAGAATAAAGTTCTGCGTATTGAACGTCGAGTCGATGAAGTAGACGGGGAACAGGCTGTTATCAGAGAGGTCAAACACAAAGACCACATTGCGCCCGTCGCTGGCATTAAGCGCGAGATCGGCGTTGAAGATGACATAGTCGTCGGTGCCGTCGTTATTCCCGTCAATGTAGATCTCGATTGCGACCGGGTACTGACTCGCCCGATACGGGTTATCCCAGATGGTCACGCCGAACTCGAGGAAATCGTTCGGACTCACAACACTGGTTGCACGGACACCGAGTTCCTTCAGATCGACAGGCGACAGATTGCACCCGGCACAATCACCGACCGTAAAGCCATAATCGTTGGCATCCGCGACGATGAGATCGAAGATATCCACCGGGCCAGTAATGACCGATGAGGCATTATTCAAGACGGTCGTCTCGGAGGGCCAGCTGGTTGTGCCAAGTGACACATCAGCCACCGCCTTGGGCAACACGTGCCAGACGACATGGATCGGAGCCCCGCTCGTCGGCGTGATGGTCACGGAGCCATCGTACTCCTGGAACGTCAGGGCCGCGCCGTTGGCCCCAAGGGAACCCTTATTCACCACCCATGGATGCAGGGCGGCGGGATCGATCGTCATCACGACAGGCACATTCACCGTGCCATTGGCCGGAATGGTGACCTCTGCCTGAGCGGGCGTGACCACCACACCCTGATCGGCATCTTGCGCATAGCGGAAGGCCGACGCGAGCGCCACGGTCTGCGCGGCATTCGCCAGGTTCTTGATCGTCAGCGTCCGGGTCACGGTCTGGTTCGCGGCAACCGGTTGGTAGCCAAAGGACATGCTGCCTGTCCAGGCGAGTGCCGAGGCACTGGTGCTATCCCAGGCCACGAGCGTGCTCGAGTAGGCTGCGCTTGCATCCACCTGACCGCCACCAATACGGGTGATCGGCGCAAGCACCGTACCAGGATCGCCCTGCCAGATCTCCAGGTTGCCCGTATTCATCAGCAGCGCTTTGTACTGCTGCACGATCAGGGTATCCGTGTAGACCTGCTTGAGCAACGCGGCCACACCCGAGACCATCGGCGCGGCCCCGGAGGTGCCACCAAACGGCCCGGTGGCGGCCCCACCAGCAGCGATCGCCGAAATCGAAGCACCAGGCGCACCAATGTCGGGCTTGATCACATTATCGTGATTACGTGGGCCACGCGACGAACTGCCGACCATCGTATTCGCCAGACTAATCGCATTGGCCGGATTGATCCCCGCAACCACGCCATTCGCAATCTGCGCCTTGAGCAGGTTCGAGGCAGCCTGGCTGATCATAAACGATGGAATATTGATCGGACGATCGCCACCATCGCCGCCCTCGAAGGGATCACCAGGAGCGATAAGGCCAATCAACGAGATCGCCGCCCCGGCGTCCGATGCGTTTTTGGCTTTGGTGGTGAACGAACACACACCACGATCAGCCAGAACCACCGAACCGGTCAAAGGAGTGGTATACGCCGCACACCCATTGGTATTGCTCCCATCCGCGTTGCCATAGACAACCGGGCCCTGGATCAGCACTGCCGCCGGGGGCACTGACCAGTTCTGGAAGACGGCCGTGTTAATCGTGCCACTGACTGTACTGCTCGCATAGAAGAGCGGATAGCGCGTCGCTGAGGGCACGGCAGTCTGCGCCACACTCAGCACCCCATCGCCCATCGAGGGGCTGCCCACGATGAAAGGCTTGTCTGCCGAGTTACCAGCCGACGCGACGACAATAATGCCCATGCCAGCCGCGCGATTCGAGAAATAGGTCAGATCATCTTCGGGTTGCCCGTAGTTTGCCCCGAGCGACATATTGATCACATCAACCGGATCGGCGGTTGCGGGATCGCGGTCAAGATCGGCGGCATTGTCAACCGAAGCCAGTAACGCCAGACCGTTACATGCGGAACTGAACGACGCACAGGCCTTGAAGCCATAGATCTCGGCTTCAGGAGCGACACCAACCCCCTTGGCGGGGTAGGCGCCATCTTCATTGGTGCCTGCCGGATAGCCAAGGCCACCGATGATATCGGCGACGTGGGTGCCGTGGCCTTCAAAGTCAATCGGGTTG
>NZ_SIJK02000086.1 GCF_004762035.2 Candidatus Chloroploca mongolica
TTTCGTTCTCACCAGCATCCAGGATCGATAGATACTATTATACGAGGGGTCTTCCATGCACCGCCGTGAAGATTCCTCACTGCGTTCGGAATGACATGGATGGCGTTGCCCCCCGCTGCGCTTGCCGTTGCCCCCCGCTGCGCTTGCCGTTGCCCCCCGCTGCGCTTGCCGTGTCACCCCGAGCGGAGCGAGGGGTCTTCCATGCGCCGCAGGGAAGATTCCTCACTCCGTTCGGAATGACATGGCTGGCGTTGGCCCCCCTTGGTGCGGGCACTGAACCAGCAACCCATCCCCATGCCGCGACGCTTGTGCCCCGAACCTTGGCCAACGACACCGCCACCTTCGTACGAAAAAAACGAACGTCATGTTATAACGCAGCGAGGATCGCGGCTGGTTCAAGGCGCCGCGTATAGTCAGGGTGAACAAAAGCCAGGTGAATGATGCCATCGCGCCCAATGACAAAAGTTCCCGGCATAGGCAATTGCCAACTCGTATCGCCATTGCTCTGCTCAAGATCAATCTTCATCGCAAGATAGCGTTCGCGCACGTCGTCATCGAGTTGAAAGACCAACCCATACTGTTGCGCCACCTTGTTACCAACATCGCTGAGCACGGGAAAAGCGAGTTCATTCTGTTCAACCGTGGTCAGCGAGCCATCGGGCAACTGAGGCGAAATGGCGACCAGCGTTGCGTGACGAGCCTGGATCTGCGGAAGTGCCCGCTGATAGGCACGGAGTTGCAGGTTGCAGTAGGGACACCAGGCCCCTCGGTAGAAAGCGAGCACTACCGGGCCTTCCGCCAGCAGCGTACTGAGCTGAACCATTGACCCGCTGGCATCTGGGAGCAGAAAATCCGGGGCGACTGCTCCGACGCCAAGGGCATTGCGTTCGATATGCGCCTCGACCAGCTTTGCACTCACGGCCTGCGAACGCGCCAGGCGCTCAGGCGCAATTGTCGCCGCCAGATCGGCTGCGTATGACGGTACCATCTCGTTTATCAACGCATCAGCTTGATTTCTCATCGCAGAAACTCCTCTATACATTTGCACTTGTGCTCTTGTTGTCTTTGGGGAACGAGGCCTGCAAAGCTGGCCTCGTTCCCATCCACGCCGCATGCGCGACCAGGTGTGTGCCGCCATGCGCCGAAGACAATGCTGCGTTGCGCACCGAAGCGGCGTCTGTCGCATGGGTGCATCGATGCATCCATACATGCGGTTTGCTCACGCTTGCTTATGGAAAGTAGCGATAGATGTCACGGCGATGAAGGAATCGCACGACGGTTATCGTGTCGTCTTCGACGAACAGCCCAAGCCGGTAATCGCCGATCCGAATGCGATAATACGGATCTTCTTCAGGTCTTTTGCAAAACTCCGACGGAAGATGATCTTCACTGCTTGGCACCTAAAAGGGCAAAGATTTCATCCCGACTGACGATCTCAGTCGCTTCCCCTTCTTTAATAGCCTGCACGAATGCGCTATCTTCGAGCGCCTCGGCCATAAGTGCAGAGAACCACTCGCGCCGTTGCTCAAGCACCTCAACCAGCGCTTCTTTCAGAAGTGCCTTGAGCCGGGCTTCATCGGAAAGTGTCACCGTCATGGTTTCCTCCATCAGACCCGTAGGTATAGCACCATTCCGTATCCAAGTACTATTCTAGCACGTTCTTCATGGCCTTAGTAGAAGACCATTACGCTAACGTGCCCTCGGGAAGGGCATACGTTCGTTGATACTATGTCTGGTATGACTATTTATCATGCCAGTAAATCTATGTCAAGATGGAGCGAAGGTGGTGAGCCGCCCAAACCATTTAGATTACAGATTGCCGCGTTGATCTATAATGGAGCACGAAGGTGTCAAATGCAACCGGGCGCGTGGATAAGGTTAGTAGAGTATCCGCAGATTACGCAGATTTCCGCAGATTATGATCTGAATCGTAATCTGCGGAAATCTGCGTAATCTGCGGACAATTCCCGCATATGCGTAACATAGGGCCACCCAGGTCAAAGGAACCCAACGATGGCGTTTGATGACAATCTGGCGCGACGGGTGCGGGAGATGCTAGCGGAACAGCCTGCGTTGCGTGAACGCAAGATGTTTGGCGGGTTGGCGTTTATGCTGGCCGGCAACATGTGCTGCGCGATCCTCGGTGACGAATTGCTGGTACGGGTTGGCCCCGAGCGCTATCACGAGGCGCTGGCGCAACCATATGCGCGCATCCGCACCGTCAATGATTTCCAAAATGCGCTTCGCATAACACGCGGAAAAATCCACCCCTGACGCACTCGTTAAGACTTCTATGCGCAGCGGTGGGTTTCCCATCCGAATAATCTTATTGGCTTCCAAAAAGAGCGCTGAGGTGACTTCCGGTGCCGCAAATCCGAACGCATGTAACGCCGCCACCACCCGATCCGCATTATCAAGATGCATGGCGATCCAAATATCCATATCGCCCGTCGCCCGCGGGTAACCATGGTACCCAACCGCATAGCCACCAAGCAGTAGATACTCAACTTGATGGTCGTTCAGCAATTGTAAGAACGCTTTGAAGTCGGGCGGTAGTAATATCGTAGCCATACATCACCTGACGCATCAATTCCAGAGCGGCGATTCGGTCGAGCGGGTGTTGTTGCTGCCAATACGCTTGATCGCCCGATTCCTCAGACAATGAGACGATCGAGAAGTGGCGCTTATCCATCCTGGTCGTCATACGAAGATCCATCCGTGATTCTCCTTGGCAGGTATCCGGTATCTATTGTAGCACGCCGCACTCACTCTACGCAGCCGACACCCTTGCTAGCCAACGCCAGGCTGTCAGTCGCGCGCCGGCGGACTGACACTGATGTTCCCAAGCTGGAACGCAGTCTACTTCATACCAGCGCAGAAAGTCGCCCCGCTTCCGGCGAGTCGGCTGCACGCAATGTTGGGCCGCGTTGGGGAGAGGAAACGCTTCAGGTCGTCAACTGCGTTCCGGGAGACTTTACCTACAGGTCAAGGACCACGCGCAAGCCGTGATCGACGTCCGCGAGCGTTGTCGGCAAGACCTGTCCGACCTGCTCATCAAGCTCCGTCTTGTCGAGGGTGATGAGTTGCGACACGTTGATCACGGAGTCTTTGGGTAAGCCGGACTCGCGTGCCCGGAGCACGACGTTCCCTGGTGCGGCTGCGAGCCGGAGATTGCTCGTGATCACGGCAACGATGACGGTTGCGATACGGCTCCGCGTAAATGCATCGGCTTGAACGAGCAGCACCGGGCGACGGAACGCCGGGCCTGACCCACTGGCATCGGGAAGGTTTGCCCACCACACATCACCGCGTTGCATTACCAATCGTCCCCCGCAAGAAGGCGCCGCTGGGCTGCGTTGAATGCCGGGTCGAGGGTACTTGATTCTGCGTCGTAGACCTGGTCGAGTGCGGCGGTAATCTGCGCAGTGTGATGGGCGTCGAGATAGACTTGGAGGGCACGGGCGAACAGCTCGCTGCGCGAGAGCCCCTGCGCACGAGCGTACTCTTCAGCTGCCTTGAACAAGGCATCAGGGATGGATATCGCCGTCTTCATACCAATGAGTATAACCCGAGTTATACCAGTAGTCAAGGGCGTTGCTGGTGGAAGATAGGGCGATTGCATCATACGAAATCGGATACAACGGGGCACCCGCAAGGGATGGCCGTACCGGGGCGGGGCACCCGCAAGGGGTGCCCTTGCGGGTGCCCTGATAGACCGGGAATGCCTTTGAACTGCTTCTGGATGCCAAAATCGCTCCGATCCAGCCGATCAGCTACACGCGCTTGTTGGGCTGCAGCTTAGGAGGGTTTCCGGGCGAAACGTACCCGCTTTTCGGTTACGACGACGAACTGGCCCGGTAATTGGTCAGCATGCTGGTGCAACAATCGTTGGAGGGTCGCGCATCTACCCCTCCGTCGCTACCAAGGGCATGAAGGTGGTTGCTTCTAGCGCCCTGGTGGCGAACAGGAGACATGCACGAATATCATCGGGAGTGAGGCCATGATACTCATCAAGAATATCAGCGATGGTTGCTCCCGAAGCCAGCAATTTGAGCATATATTCGACGGTCAGCCGGGTTCCACGGATAACGGGTTTACCAACCATTACACGGGGGTCGAGTGTAATCCGTTCCAGCAAAGCATCGTCTTGCATAGCCACCTCCTGCCGATATTATACACCGATTGTACTGGCGTGGGGGTGGTGTTGACAACCAGTGGTATCGATATGGAGAAGACGTTGGCTATGGCGGCCGAACCGGCCGGCATAACCCGCGCGCGGAGCGATAGCGGAGCGCGTCGGGTTCATGCCGTTGTTGGGCAGCGCGAACGCCAAGAACATCATGCGGATGATCGTTGGTCTGGCGTTTCATCTATCGCCCTGATTGGACCGTGCGCGGGATACACCCGCGTGGCGCCATGCGCCCGGAGAAGTCCCCAGCTTGCCAGAGCCACGGGGTTGTCGAAGGCATATGCTTCCGGCGGAAGATCCCCGGTGAAGACTGTGCCGTCATCGAGAAGGAGCGAGACACAATGATCGGAGTGGCCGGGTGTATGCAGGATTTCTCCTGCAATTCCGATCTGGCTGAGGAGCTGACGACTCTGGTC
The DNA here is from genome assembly GCF_004762035.2 of Candidatus Chloroploca mongolica. GTDB lineage: Bacteria > Chloroflexota > Chloroflexia > Chloroflexales > Chloroflexaceae > Chloroploca > Chloroploca mongolica. Next base: position 4,606 of record NZ_SIJK02000086.1, read on the forward strand.
AAATGAGATGGTGACGTTGCCATCTCGTGTAATATCGACGTATTTGTCCCATGGCTTGGTCCAAGTCTTCATGATGGGGATGGCGTCGCTCTGGACATCGAGTACGAGGAGGGAAACGCCTTCCCGTTTCAATTCCTCGGCAAGACCCGCATGGTCAATGTGATAGTGGGTGGCGAGGGCGTAGCGGATCTCATGGAGAGGGACGCCCATCTTCTTGAGGTTCGCCTTCATGGTTCCAAGGGTCCCTGGCCAGCCAATGTCGACGAGTAAGCGAGAACTACCCGCGCTTACAACCCAATAGTTGGTTGAGCGGTAACCGACATTCACAATCGTTACGGGTGTTGTTTTAGCCATAGTTCGTTGAGTACCGCCCAACATGAAGTAAACGCCGTTTTCGCCTGCGAAACGTACTTCTATATCTGCTCTACCGCACTTCTGCCTGCTATACGTACTTCCATCCCTGCTCCACCGCGATGATACCATCCTCACCCACGTTCCGCTATGCTACGAGGCGTATCTGCTGTCTATGCTACCTTCCGTCATGCTCCACGGCAGCATCACAGCGTTGATCTATAATGGATCACGATCGTGTCAAATGCAACCGGGCGCGTGGATAAGGTTAGTAGAGTATCCGCAGATTACGCAGATTTCCGCAGATTATGATCTGAATCGTAATCTGCGGAAATCTGCGTCATCTGCGGACAATACAGTATGGACAAGAAACGCGACGAACAGACGCATGCAATTATTGGCGCGGCCATGGCCGTTCACCGCGAGCTAGGTCATGGCTTTCTGGAGGCCGTGTATCAGGAAGCGCTGGAGTTGGAATTTATTCGTCAGGGCATTGCCCACGAGCGTGAAGCAGCGATCCGCATCTACTACAAAGGCCAGATGCTTCACACTCACTATTGTGCCGACTTCATTTGCTTCGATGCTGTGATTGTCGAATTGAAGGCACTTGAGCAACTCACAACCAGGGAAGAGGCCCAGTTGATCAACTATCTCAAGGCCAGTGGCAAACAAAAGGGCCTGCTCTTAAACTTTGGTGCGAAAAGTCTCACATACAAGCGCATGGTTCTCAATCTGCGCGAATCTACATAATCTGCGTAATCTGCGTCATCTGCGGACAATTCCAACAGATGCGTAACATAGGGCCACCCAGGTCAAAGGAGCCGAACGATGGCGTTTGATGACAATCTAGCGCGACGGGTGCGGGAGATGCTAGCGGAACAGCCTGCGTTGCGTGAACGCAAGATGTTTGGCGGGTTGGCGTTTATGCTGGCCGGCAACATGTGCTGCGCGATCCTCGGTGACGAATTGCTGGTACGGGTTGGCCCCGAGCGCTATCCCGAGGCGCTGGCGCAACCATATGCGCGCATTCGCTCGCTCGCCGGGCGCACGATGAACGGCATTGTTGTCGTGGCCCCCGCAGGGCTCGCGTCGGACGAAGCCCTGCAGTCGTGGGTGATGCAGGGCGTGGCCTATGCAACGTCATTGCCGCCGCGAGGCTAAGGGAGGTTGGCCAAGTCATTCACGGATGTTTACGCAGTAGATAATCATGGACGCCCGGTTTTTTCTAGTTCTTCATCAATTTCTGCCACAACGGCAGCGAGGGGACGTCGGGATTTCCCGCGTGCGCTGCGCGCATCAAGAAACTGCTGAAACGCAAAACTATTCCGCAGCTGTTCCACCTCGCCCGCAAAATCGTCAGCTTCTGCGATCAAGTATTCTTTCCCGTTCGGCGCACGCAGAACCACCGGCCCTTCTTGAATGAATTCCAAAAACTGCCGCATATCGACCGATTCATCTGTCAGGTCGAGGTGTTTCATAGCTTGACCACCTTTCCACGAATGTACAGCACGTTGTGCTCTTTATGCCCAACCGAAATAATGATGACCAGCGCCGCATCATCCGGTCCCACTGTATCATCGTGTTCAATTTCATAAAACACCCGATACTTCCCGATGCGCAGTTCCCACGTGGCAATCGGATTATCGCGTAATCGCTTGCGATTTACGGTTTCCTGATGTGGCTCATACGCTAATTGGGTAAGGATCCCATCAGTGATCGCTTTTCGTTCGTATGCCCGGTAATACGATAAATCGTGCTCTGCTTCGTCCGTAATCTCGATGTGATACTGAGGCATTACACTATCACCTCATCACCAATACCGCTTGATAGCAGGAGTATAGCATACCTGAGTCGAGACAGCTTCCGGGAAGCTTGAGAGCTTCCCGGAAGCTTAGCGATAGATCCTCGTGTCGGGTCGAAAAGCTGCCCACGAGAACCAGAAATGGTTGACGGCAACCACGGGATCTAAGTGGGCACCCCCAAGAGGTCCATCAACAGCCCGCCCAAGCACATCCCAGCTACTTCCCGTTTCCTGGTCTCTCAGGCGTTCGCCGTCGAACGCAAAGGTCAGACGCTGCCCATCAAGCACTCGGTGATACGCAGCGGCAGTGCCTACGTCACGCCCTCCCGCCACCGAGTCAGCATCCAGCGCCGAGGCCGTTCCCGCTTGCCAGAGCACAACAATCGGCTCGTTGCCCACGGTGTCATTCACCGCACGCGCCACGGACAGCACCTCGTACGGGTAGGCCACCGCTTCGCCTGCCAACTCAACGGTCAATACGCGGGCCGTCGCTGGCAGTATGTCTGGCGTCGTCGGCCCATCGTACAGGAAGGGTGGACGATTCACATCGTCATAGCCAGCATAGGGATTGCGCCCATAATTGCGGCTAAACCCCGTCTCACGCGAAAGCACGCGACCATCGGGATAAATCGTCAAGAACTCCTCCCAGGCAATGATGGTCGCTGGCACAAAGCTAAGCCGCGAACCAGCAAAAGTGCCGGCGATTGCCTCGCCTGTCGCCTGTTGCCACCAACTTTCGGTCTGACGATCGTACATGATCAAATTGCTATAACGCAACCGCCCCGTTGTGCCAAAATCGAGCACCTGCTCGCCAACGCGCCGGTCGAACGCGATCGCCGTATTGCACAACGGGCAGAAGGTCACCGCGACAGGCTGCTCGCCAACCGTATCATTGACAATCTCGTGCCACATCAAAACCTGGAGCGGATAGGCACGCACGTCTTCGCCAAGCGCTACCAGCACGACCGGCTCTTGCGGCGCCAACCAGGCATCGGCTTCCGCTACACTGACAAATTGGGGCGTATCAATGGCCGGAATGCCATCTTTGGGCGGGCCACCCGACAAAATCTCATCGTACGGAACCGTATGGTGGCTAAAATCAGTCGTGAACTCACCCGCGCCATCCGGGAGGCGTTCGTCGGGCAACAGGGCCGGTGTGACTGGCGAAGGCGCCGCCCCTGTCGCCGGAGCCGACCCCGTTGCAAGAGGGGCAGGCGTTGGCGTGGCAGGCGCAACCGTCGCTGATGGCGCAACCGTCGCCGTGCCGCACCCCATCAACACAATGCCGACCAACCCCACTAAGAGCAGAGCGCGATCCATAACAAGTACCTCGTCGATCAATCAAGCATAGGGGACACCTCTCCACTCTAGCTGATCAACCCGCCCCTGTTTGTGGGCAAGCTTACAGAAGCTAGGTCTTGTCTGCTCCCATCACTCATGCACGCACCTGGGCGCAGCAACCCTTGTGCCTCCTTGCGGGGCAACGGATCGCAACCCTTTGCGCCTTTGCGCCTTTGCGTCAAAAACACGCCTTATTTGCAGAGGATTTGCATCTAGCTTGCCATAGTGAAGGTGTGAATTTGGTATCATACCCGTCAAGGAGGGCCTATGCAACAGTCAGTAACACTAGGGCAAAAATTCAAGGGCGCACTGCAATTGTTTCGCCCTGAACTCCCGCTGGCGGCGGGGTTGTGTGTGGTCATTGGGCAGGTCGTGGCCCTGGGCCGTCTCCCTGCTCTGTCCCTTGTGGGCCTCGGCTTTGGGTGTGGTTTCTTGCTCTCAGCTTCGGCGTTGATTACCAATGACTACTTTGATCGCGAAGTTGATCGCATCAATGCGCCCCAGCGTCCGCTGCCGTCTGGTCTACTTACCCCGTTTGAGGTGATGGCGCTTGGCCTTGCGACGGCTCTGCTGGGCCTTGGCGCAGCGTGGATCTTGGGCCCGGTGGCGTTTGGCGTAAGTGTTTTGATCTGGTTGCTTGGCTTTGCGTATAACGCCAAGTTTAAGGCGACCGGGTTGTGGGGCAATCTGATGGTTAGTACGTCAGTGGGTAGTACGTTTCTCCTTGGCGGGATCAGCGTCGGTCAGCTCTGGCATCCAGCGATCTGGTTGCTCGCGGGCATCACGTTTTGCTTTGATCTCGCCGAAGAGATCGCCGGTGATGCGATGGATGCCGAGGGCGATCAGTACCTCGGTTCACGTTCGCTGGCCCTGGTCTATGGCCGCGCCACTGCGCTGCGCGTTGCGGCAGTGCTCTTCGGTGTTGTCGTGGTAGTGACCTTGCTCGTCGTTGTGCTCGGCAATCTGCTGCTCCAGCAAGTGCTGACTATCCTTGTCACGAATCTGCTGATCATCTTTTTTGTCGTCAGACTCCTGCGCAGTCAAACACCTGCCGAGGGGCGTCAGGCGATGCGCGGGCTCTATCTCAGTGGCTCCCTCGGCTTGCTCGGCTTTTTACTCGCGATGGTGTTTGTCTGAGGCCGCCTGGTGGTTTTCCAGAAATGAATCGACTGTAAGCGGTGCATCAGTTCAAGCGAAATGTTCGCCCCTTTGCGTCAAAAAAACCCGCCGCTGCGCCTACGGGGCAAAAGATCTAACACCTTTGCGCCTTTGCGCCTTTGCGTCAAAAAACCCGCCGCTTCCGCTTGTCAACTGCCAAAAATCGGCTATAGTAGTGTCATGAATGTGCTTATTACCGGCATCAATGGCTTCGTTGGCAGCTATCTGGCTGAATACTTGCTTGCCCAGGGCAAGGCGCAGATCTGGGGCGTGACCCGTGCGCCCGGTCGCCTGCCGCCCTTTCTCGCTGGGCAGGTTCACGAGATCCATGCCGACCTCACTGATGCTGCGGCGACCCTTCGCGCCGTTGAACAGGCCGAGCCGGCGGTGATCTATCATCTCGCTGGCCAGCCTTTTGTGCCCGAGTCGTTCCGCGATCCTGCGGCGACCCTTCAGACCAATACGCTTGGTGCGTTGCATATCTTTCTCGCCCTGATCGCGCTCCGTAGCTCGTCTCGCGTGCTCGTGGTGGGTACCAATGAAGAGTATGGCTTGATTACCCAGGCCGATCTGCCTCTGACCGAGCAGACGCCCCTGCGCCCGACCAATCCGTATGGCGTCAGCAAAGCTTCCCAGGGCCTGCTGGCCTATCAATATCATTTGAGTCACAGCCTCGATACGATCAGGCTGCGCCCGTTTACCCATATTGGCCCGCGTCAGAACGAGCGTTTTGTCACTGCCGCCTTTGCGCGCCAGATCGCCCGCATTGAGCGCGGCCTTCAACCTGCGACGCTCCAGGTTGGCAATCTCAGCGCCCGTCGTGATTTCACTGATGTCCGTGACGTTGTCCGTGCGTATGCGCTCGCTGCTGAAAACGGTGAGGCCGGGGCCGTTTATAATGTGGCTTCGGGTCAGGCCGTCATGATCCGTGCCCTGCTCGATATGTTGCTCGAAGCCAGTGGCATTGAGATCGAAGTGTGCCAAAATCCCGAGTTAATGCGCCCGATCGATATTCCTCTGGTGGTTGGTGATGCCTCCCGTTTGCACGAGGCGACAGGTTGGCAACCTCAGATCCCTTTGCGCCAGACCCTCGGTGATATTCTTGACTTCTGGCGTGCTCAGGTCGTGGCGTCATTATGATCCATGTGTCCCCTCAGATATGCCTCAAAAATGTGAACCCTCGGAAGAATATCTTCTTCGCCTCGTTCTATTTCTATGTAAGTCGGTTCTCTCAGACAACATCAGTCTGCAATGACGCTAAGGAGCACGTATGAAAGCCGTCATCCTCGTTGGTGGTCTTGGCACTCGTCTGCGACCCTTGACCTGCAATACTCCTAAACCGATGATCCCGCTCGTGAATCAGCCCTTTATTGAGTGGATGCTCTTGCGTCTGCGTGACCAGGGCATTTCTGAAGTCGTTCTGGCCGTGCAGTATCTGGCCGAACGCTTTCGGCATGCCTTTGGTGATGGCTCGCGTCTTGAGATGAAACTGCATATTGTCGAGGAACCCGAACCCCGTGGTACGGCAGGGGCCGTGAAAAATGTTGAACATCTGCTCGATGGGCCAACCTTTATCTTTAATGGTGATGTGATGACCGATCTTGATCTGCGGGCGATGCTCGCCTACCATCAAGAAAAGCAGAGCAAAGTGACGATTGCGTTGACGCCTGTGGAAGATCCGACCCAGTTTGGCCTGGTGGAGACCGAGCGCGATGATCGGGTCAAGCGTTTTCTCGAGAAGCCGCGGGTTGAGGATATTACGACCAATCTGATCAATGCCGGTACCTATGTCATCGATCCCGAGGTGCTGCGCTATGTGCCACCCAATCAGTTCTATATGTTTGAGCGTGGCCTCTTCCCCGTCATCATGCAGATCGGCGATCCAATGTATGGCTATTCAACGCGGGCCTACTGGACGGATATTGGCAAACCGCAGACCTATATTGATGTTCACCATGATATTCTCATTGGTAAAGTCAAGTATGATTTTCGTGGCGAGCAGATTGCCGATCGTGTCTGGGTCGAAGGTGATGCGACGATCCACCCGTCCGCGCAGGTGGTTGGCCCCGTGGTCATCGGCAATGGCACGGTGATCGGGCGCGGCGCACGCATTATTGGCCCGACCGTTATCGGGCCTGGCTGCCAACTAGGAACTGATGTCTCGCTCGAAGGGGCGATTCTCTGGGAGAAAAACATCCTCGAAGAGGGGGTCACGATTCGCAATAGTGTGCTGGGGGCCAACAATACCATTGGGGCCAAAACCTACCTCACCGATGGGGCCATCATAGGTGACGATTGCTCGTTTGGGGCCGAAAATCGCCTCGAGCGCGGCATTCGCATCTGGCCTGGTACCATCCTTGGTGATAAAGCGATCTCTTTTTAATTCTAAATATGTCCTAACACAAAGACGCAAAGGCGCAGAGCGCATAAAGTAAAAATACTTCTTGCTCCCTCTGCGCCTCTGCGTTAAAACCCCCGCGCCTCTACCCACACGCTAACGCTTGCCAATCGTACGCTCGATCTTCTCACTCAACCGGCGATCAGCCTCCGAGAGGCTTGGTGCCTCGGCTACCGAAGTCTTTCGTGCCGCCTGATGCTCAAGCCCATTGCGGATAAGCTGCACGAGAATAAAGAGGATCGTGCTCGCGACCAGGCCCAGCACAAACCAGGGCAACCCGCGTACCAGAAAATCAGCCGGGGCCGAGTCGGCAATCAGTTGGGTCGCGCTGGCACCCCAGATCTGTTCGGCATAACGCAGCAGGTAGCCAAGCAGCAACCCACCATTCACAACGCCGAGTACGACCCCAAACAGACGGCTGAAGAGGCTCACTGATTGCACCCGTGTTCGCCTGGGACGGAGCAAACTGCTGCCTCCATAGCCAATCACCCCCGTAATGGTGAGAAACCCGAGTGTAATCAGCAAAAAGAGGGGCCATTCAGTCTGGGTGGCTTGAAAGGTTGCGCTAAACCATTCGCCGAGCCGCACATGCCACAGGTCAAAGACAATCGCGGCCAGCAATGTCCCCGCCAGGGTGGGCATCGTTCGCCGGATTCCCTGCAACCCACCAACTATCCCGGTCAGCACCAGCAACACCAGAACCGTTATGCTCAGAGCCATGGGGTGCTCCTTACCCGATAATTACTACCAATTATAGCATATTTTTTACTCTAGATACAAACACATATGTATTCGTATCTAGGGGCCGCAGGCCCCCAAATCGCGCACCAGCCGCGTCACTGCATTCGTATGGAACCCCTGCCCGCACACCGGGCTGGGTTCCCATAGGAAAAACCAAAACTCCCTGATCGCAGCGCATAAAGCATGCTATAATAGCCCCTATGCTCGATCCCTCACTGATAGTCAAGGTAGACAGCTACAAAAATAGTGGCATCAGTTGGAGGAAAGGCACTGAATAACCGCGAATGGGAAGGAGGCTCTCTCCATGGTGCGTATCGCGATCAATGGCTTCGGCCGGATCGGTCGGCAGAGCTTCAAAGCAATGCTGGAAAATCATCCCGACGAGTTCGAGATCGTCGCGATCAATGATTTGACCGACAACGAGACCCTTGCACATCTGCTTCGTTACGACTCGACCTATGGCCCGTTTGATGGCGAGGTGACAGTGACCGAAGATCAACTCATCGTGGAGTATGACGATACTCGCTATGAGATTGCAACGCTCGCCGAGCGTGACCCCGCTGCCCTCCCCTGGGCCAAGATGGGTGTCGATATTGTCATCGAGTCAACCGGGCGCTTTACCGAAGCCGAAAAGGCCAAAGCACATCTCGACGCAGGGGCCAAAAAGGTGATTATCACCGCGCCTGCCAAGGGTGAGGATATTACGATCTGTCTGGGCGTCAATGAAACATCATACGACCACGACAACCATCATATCATTTCTAATGCTTCTTGTACGACCAACTGTCTCGCCCCGGTGGCCAAGGTGCTCAATGATCGGTTTGGCATTCAGCGTGGTTTGATGACCACGATCCATGCCTATACGATGGATCAGAACCTGCAGGATAATGTCCATAAGGATCTGCGCCGTGCCCGTGCTGCCGCCGTTAATATGGTGCCCACCACCACTGGTGCCGCCAAGGCTGTTGCGCTGGTCATCCCCGAGCTCAAGGGCAAGTTCCACGGCTATGCGATCCGTGTGCCTACGGCGACCGTTTCGGTGGTCGACTTTGCCGTGATGCTCAATCGCCCGACGAGCGTTGAAGAGATCAATGCCGCCTTCCGTGAGGCCGCCGAGAGCGAAGAGCTCGAAGGCATTCTTGGCGTCAGCGATCAAGAGCTTGTCAGTAGCGACTTTATCGGTACGACCTTCAGTACCGTGGTTGACTTGCCCCTCACCCACAACATGGGCGATGATTTCTTCAAGGTCATCTGCTGGTATGATAACGAGTGGGGCTACTCGGTGCGCATTGCCAACCTGACGGCTTATATTGCCGATCACTTCGCCTAAACTGGCTCGGTCAGTACAGCAAAAACTGCCAGCAAGGCTGGCAGTTTTTGTTGTTTAAGGCAGCAGTGTCCAGCGGTAAAATGATGGTTGCCCAGCCAGTTCATTTGGCATGAGCGACGCCTCTAACAGGTTGACTTCGGCGCGACAGTGTGGACAGTACTCGAGATGCTGTTTGATGGCACTTGCTTCTTCTGCGTCAAGCAACCCCTGACAATAGTCAACAAGCATCTCGGTTGAAGGGCACTCGAGTCGGTAGAGCCGCTGGCGTAAGAGTGTTTGCATCCTGCGCAAGCGTGTGACCCACTGGCTACAGTGCGAACATGTGCGTACGTGGGCGAGAGTCTCTTCGTCTGCTTCCCCGTCAGCAACCGCAAGCAGGGCGATCCCGCTCAGTGCTGGCGAGTCGATGCAGCCTTCGTTACCATACTCCTCAATGCTCATACCTCTGCGCTCCTGGCATTCATGGCCGGTCTTGCCATCTGTCCCGCATGGTATGAAACGTAATTTGAGCCTGGATTTTACCGATAGCTATTCGCTGATGAGTTGACGTAGTTGCTGGTTGCGACTCAAGCGCCCTAGCACATTGCGCTTGACGTTGTAGACGTCGTTGACCGAGTTGAAGAGCTCACGGTGTTGCCCATAGAGTGCTCGTGGGGTAAGACCAAGCACGAACGAGCTATAGATAACAATCCGTTCGACGTCGCTCTGCAGTTGCTCATCAATGAAACGCCAGAATTCCTGTCGGTCAACGCGATTGACGGCCTCTTCATCAGGTGCCGTCAGGTTTTCGTGATGGTAGATCAGGGTCTCTTCGGGCAGCATCTCTGACCAGGATTGAGCGCGCACGCTATCAATGACGACGCTCGTCGCACAGAGTTGCAGGTATTGCAGCAGGGCAGCCAGGGTGGGAAAGGAGGGAAAGCGCTCGGGCCCAATCGCCCGCCAGAATTTGGTAAAGGCACCGACGACAAAATACTCGCTGCTCTCGCCACTGCTGACGAAGGCCCCACTCCGTCGAATCCACCCTTCAACAAGCGCGCTATAGTGCTGATACAACTGTGCCCAGGCTTGTTCGTCACGCTCAACCAGCGCCCGCCGGAAGAGTTCGTAGCTGTACCATGTATTGTGGGCTTGACCCCGATAGAAGCGCTCGCTTTCGGTTGCACAGCAGCGTACCAGCGTCATCAAGTCCATCTCGGCTAGCAAGGTTGCATCAACCACCGATGGGGTGTCGTGCGCGTGGCGCTGCTTTGATGGGGCGCGGTGGATGACACTAGATTTTGGGTGAGCGCACCTCTCGATCGTCTGCGTAATCATGATCTCCTCAACTCTTGCGCTGTGGCTGGCAGCAACCGCAGGGCCATGCCAGTTCCATAGGCTCTATGCAAGGGGTGCCCATAGTGGCACCACTGTCGTTCTGCTTCCGATTCTAGAGGCTTGCAGAAAGGCTGAGAAGATCGTGCGATGATCAAATGATGACAAACGCGCCTACCACAACACCGTGTCAGACGCGTCTCATTGTTCTGTCATTCAGTAGGCTGTAACGTACGTTTTCTGGCATGCGCCCAGCCGTGTCATGCTGAGCGCAGCGAAGCATCTCTGCCGTCGAGACGCCTGAGAGCCTTCGCTGCGCTCCTGAGAAACAAGCCGTGTTGTCGGCTACAGCGTGTCCTCTGTCATTCCGAACGGAGCGGAGCGGAGTGAGGAATCTGCCCTGATCCGCACGGAAGACCCCTCGTATAAT
>NZ_SIJK02000087.1 GCF_004762035.2 Candidatus Chloroploca mongolica
CGTCCCAGACCTTGAGGGTCTTGTCCCGGGAGGCCGAGACGATGGTGCGCCCGTCGGCGCTGATCGCGCAGCCCTCCACACTAGCGGTATGGCCGGTAAGCGTTCGCCTGAGCGCCGGATGAGGCAGATCCGGAAGCGAGTGGCGCGGCGCGAGATAGGGCCGCGCCAGGATGGCCTCGAACTGGCGAGTGAGCGGTGCCAGCGTCTCCAGGTTGCAGAGCCGGCTGTACAGGGTCGCCTTGAGCGTCTCCAGCTCGGCACAGGCGTTGAGCAGGTGCGCGCACTGCCTGACGTTGCGCCGCAGCAGTCGCAGCGCGGCATCGTCCGGCGCGCATTGTTCGGCAGCCAGCAGGTCAGCCTCGACTGGCAGGGCCTTGCGCACAAAGGCTTTTGCCGCCACATAGCGCAGATCCTTCACGGTGTCTACCAGTTCGGCCTTGCGGCCCGCCGCCTCTAGATGGTAGGCGAGGTAATCCCACAGGTACGGCTCATCCAGTGGCAGATCGGCCCAGGAAGTGGACTTCGGGCGGTGGACATCAAGCAGCACAGTGTGTAGTGCGGCCAGTCGGTCGGCAAGACTCTGCTGCAGGTAGGCTCGCACCACATCGTGCAGCCGGATGGTGTGGGCTGCGGCGTCGTAGCTCTGGAGCAGCGACAGCCGCGCCAGCCTGGTGCAGAGCTGGCGGGCCGCGAACGACGAGAGCGCGCCGGTCTGCTTCCAGTAGCGCTCGAGGGTCGCCTGTGGGATGTGTGCGTCCTCAGGAAAGATCGCCAGCTCGCTGTAGCGGGCGCGCTCGGCCTCACTTAGCAACGCCAGGCTGATCTCCAGGGTCTTCGAGACCGCGCGATCGCGGCCCTCGGCATTGCTTGTATCGAAGGCAGTCACGCCCTCCTCGGCCAGGCCCGCCTCGACGTAGGCGATGGCATCGGCCAGGGACGTTCCATACGTACACTGCTCACGCAGCGCGCCGTTGACCAGGGTTAGCAGCAGTGGCCACTGGCCGACGTGGCTGGCAAGCGCCTGGAGCTGTTCGACCTGCCCGTTATCCGGCGCCAACCCGCCGCTGATCAGGGCCAGCGCCTCCTCGCGGCGCATCGCGTCGATATCAACCTGGCGGGCAGCGGGCGGGATGGTATCGCGGTTACGAGTGGTGATCAGCCGTGGGCAGCGCGGGGCGCCTAGCAGGAACGGCTTGAGGTGCGCAGCGTCCCAGACGTCGTCGACTACCAGCAGGATGGCCTTGTCGCCGAGAAGCTCGGCCAGCCGTGCCGCAGCCGCGTCGACGCCGGTAAAGCCCTGGCGCGCCCCACCGGTCAAGGCGATGATCAGGTCCTCGATCGTGCCGGTCAGAGTGCTGGCACTGCTCTTCTCGCCCAGCGTGACCCAGAGAATGCCGTCGGCGCAGGCGCTGCAGACGCGCTCGTCGTGGCAGAGCGCGGCGGCCAGGGTCGTCTTGCCATAACCGCCGGCACCACACAGCGCGACAATGGGTGCCGCCGAGGCATCATCCTGCGGGCCGAGCAGCAAGGCCATAGCGCGCTCGAACTCAGTCGGGCGCGCGACAAAGCCGGCGGGAACAACGGGAGCCATCAACGGATGTGCGACAGGCGCCGCAGCGGGTGTTTCCAATTTAAGCATGAAGGCGATACCACCGTCAGCCGCGACAATGTTATCGTCACCCTTGACGACCTGAGCAGTTGCGCCGCGACCAATGGCGACCCCTTCCGCCTGGCTGATATTACCGACCGTGATGGCGTCGCCAGCTGTGCTGATGTCGAGGCTTAGCCCTGCGGCGCTTACACGTTTCCCGGCGAGTTGCCGGCGTAATGGTGCGAACACCTCTTCGGCCAGCCGAGCCTCGGCCTCACCAGGAGTGGTCGCGCCGATGCGTAGGTCGGTGAATACCTGCATCAGGGCCGGGAGGAAGGCATGGAGATCTGAAGGAAGCCTCATGAGTAGCTCTGCCTCGATCTCGGTTAAGGTTGCTTCCGATGGCTCCATTGAAGGTTTCCTTCAGGCTCGCACACCCAAATAGTTGCACCCAATGCTATCGACTTGTAAAGGGTGCCCTCGTGCGCGAAGCTCTACGTATGTCGAAGCTGTAATGCCGTCTGCGTCGGCTTGATCAAGGCGCCTACCGTCCGAGCAGCAACTGATTGGAGAAACGCGGTGTACCTGAGCTCGGCCCACCTGAGGTAATCAGCGTAACGTGCTCAGTGTCCTCAGCGTAGCCGATGTAGTAGTAGCCGTTCGTCACCCGAGGGTAGGCCGCCAGGCGAAACTGATAGGCGCAGGTATCCACCACGGGCCAGGGCGTCGGCGGAACGGTGACCTCCACCACGCCGTTCCAGGCAGGCAGTTCCTGCTGATGACGGCTGTACTCATCGGTCAGAATGGTCGTGGCGACATTGCTGCCATGCAGTTCCTGCAGTTTGTACAGGCGCAGATGGCCCTCGGGATCGCGCACGGTGAGCTTGAACTGGATGCCGTCCTGTGCGTCGGTCAAATTAACAATCGAGCAGGGCGGGATCGGCTTGCCGCCATGCAGGACTCCGATGATCTTGACCTCAGGCAGATTATTGTCGAGCATCAGGGTCAAAATCTGATCGGCCTCGGCGCTGCCCACCGAGATACTGCTGCCTTCCTCGCAGAAGAACTCGGCCTTGAACTGGTGGATGCCGGCCACAAAGCCCACTGAGCGCCACTGCAGCAGCAGATCGTCGATCGAGTAGTCGGCAGTCGGATCCGGCATCCGGTAGTGCTCTGCGGCATCAGGCCCGAAAGGCTCGAGCACAAATGTGGTACCGGTCCAGCGATAGTTGCTCCAATTCTGCCGAATCGGCGCGAAGCTTCCGCTTGTGCCTACCCGGTGGAGCATGCGGTATTTCCGTGCACCCCGGCTCCATAGGTGCTGTAACGTCACCCGGTTGCCGATCAGATTCATCGTGCCTCCAAAGGCAGCGTGTTCAACGAAGGGGTAGTAGGACTGCGGTGTGGTCGCGCGGCCCTCGCTGATCTGTGACGCCGGAATCAGGCCGACGCCGGCAATGACGACCCCAGCGCTCCCAGGAGGGTAGGCACTGGCGGGCTGGCGGGCCAGCACAATCTCGGGCAGTCGGCTAAAATCGAGGGCAAAATCCTTCGGGTAGTTACAGGCAAACCCTGGCTTCGTCGACGCCACCCGCAACCCAAAGCGAATCAGCGGCGGTCCGTCTGTGTCGTTCAGGTTCACGCCCAGCTCTGCCAACGCCAGGCGCATTTCCCAGATTCGGTGCGGAGCGGGACTATTTGGTGAAGGATTAAACCCACTCCGCACCATTGACGGACTCGGATCGTTCACAATCCCGGTCTGGCGATCAGGGCCGATAAAGTAGGATCGGCCCAACCGGTCGGGCTCGCCAGGGTACAGCCCATAGGAAAGATCTCGGTAGGGAGTGATCTGCCGGTTCCCATCAACATCCATAGCCAGTTGGAAATAATCGCCGGTGCCCACGTCCTGACCTGTATCGTAGACCAGATCCAGGGCCAGATAGAGGTAGGTCGCATCATTTTTGGTCATCAGGAAGCCGCCGGGTACCGGTAGCCGCCCTGCGCCATCCCATTCCTGGGCCGTCAAAAGACCGCTTGGCTTGATACCGCTGGAGGCCCAGGTGCTGCGCACGGTATCGACACATGTCGCTTGCCCGGTGAGGAGTTGCACCTGGTAGCCGACTCGTTCGCAATGCTCCTCGTGATTGTCCGGGTTGGTGCCGAAACGGCTTGTGTAGGTGGCATTATCGATGAGCAACGCCGCTACGGGGAAGCCGCTTGCTTTGAAATCACGGTTGTACACATTGTCCGCGTGATCAAGGTGCTGGCCTTCGGTCATAAAGCAGATCAGTGAGTGTCCGCACACCCGAACACCTTGTACGGGGATATTGGCCGCGCGGAGCACGTTGCGCACAAAACCGAAAGTTCCATGGCAACCGGCAGTCCAATGGCGCACCTCGCCCTGAAAACTACTCGCTTCAATAATCCGGTTCAGAGGGGGGATGCCGGGATAGTCCCAATGAGCCTTCATATTGCCGATGGTATAGCCGCCATAGAAATGGGTCAGATTGTCTGAGGCCCATTGCAACGTGTTGAGGATCGTGGGGAGTCGCTCGGAGCCAATGATATCCGTGGAGCGAAGAAACGCGAAAGTGTAGCCGGGTAGTCCGATCAGCGTACTCCCCAGGTTGTCCTTCCGCTTGACGAAATTAGGATGCTGGGGGTTGCCGCTCCCGACGACGAAGGTGTTATCAGGCCGCCGTGACATGATCGCTGTACTGTCGAACAGCACCTGGAGGCTAGCCTGGTCATACGTGCAGAGCGACCAGGGCACGCTGCGGGTCAACTCGACGAGCAAATGATGGGCGATCCAGCGCACGTAGAGTTGCCAGGCGTAGCCCGGATCGACGACAACGTTCGGCGTGAGCCGATCATCGCCGGCCGTCTCACTCAGGTTCGCCGGGGGGTAGATGAGATCGTCGAGCGGGCAGCGCTCGGTGGCTGGCCCGTCAGTGTACCAGTGCCAGGCACGCTCAAAGGCCTGCACGAGGTCGCGGCGCTGCGCGATCGGCCAGTCGCGCCAGGCCTGTTTTGTTGTCTCGGGCACATCATAGGCGTTCCGCTCAAAGTGGGTCTGCCATTTGATGCTCTGCGCAATCGCCGGATGTGCTTCAAGCCAATCCTCGAGAGCGGGTGGCCCGGACGTGAAGACCTGAAATACCCCCGATCCGTTCGCACTCAAATTGACAACTTCCGGGTGCAGGTTCACGCAGCGATCATGCGAGACAGCATTCATGAACTGCACAACAGTCTGTGGATCGGCAAGCTCATGCATCTCCCAGTGGAGCAGAACATTGGCAGGGGGACGCTGATAAAACACATAGTACTCACGATACGCAGGTCGCTGGGTGCCGGCGAGATGGACAGCCATCAACGTATCATCATAGGCGCCTTCGCCGTTGAGGAAATGAACCACATCGTCGGTATTCGTCGCCTTCTTCCAGCCCCAGCCACCTGGGGCTTGCCCGGACACCTCACGTCGGTAGAAGACCAGGAATTCAAGGTAGCTGCCGGTCCAGACCACGCTAATCCGGGCATCGCTCACTGGCGCCTGATACGCGCCACTCCCATTCACGAAGTGCATTACATCATCCGGATCAGTGGCCAGCTTCCAACCCCAGCGCCCGTCGGCAGCAGCAACTGAACCAGGACGGTAGAAGATGTAATACTCCTTGAAGCCGTCCCGCCAGATTGAACAGATGCGTGCATCATCAACGGGTATTGTGTAGTTCCCACATCCGTTGAGGAAGTCCGTGACATCGTCGGGGTTCGTGGCCTTCTTCCATGCCCATGTATTCATCATCGTCCTCCAGATATATCTTGCTGGGATGGGTGTTTGCTGATTGCCACCGTGTCCTCCACTGCCAGTATCAACAAGCTATGATCCCATTGGCGATCCGGGCAATGGCATGGGCGTAGGTGGTGCCCGGCACCGCCCAGCGCCCGTTGAGGCCGCCCAGGGTCGGGGCGACACCCCGGTTCTGCGCTGGCAGCGGCCGTAGTGCGAGTGCGTGCCCAATCAGCGCACGCTGCGCCTCATTGGCCTGCTCGTCACTCAGCGCGTAGGCTAGCAGCCGCCCAATGTGAGCCGGGATGGCCTCATCCTGCCAACTCGCGAAGCACAGGCCTTCCCGCCAGGTTCCGTCACGCTCAACCCAGGCACTCTGGAGCGGCTTCGAAGGAGATGATCGGCCCGTGACCCCTAGCCCCGCCGGGTTGCGGCGCGGTCGGGCCGCCCACCAGGAGCAGAGGTTGTCAGTCTCGTGGATCAGCTGCGCAATGGCTAGCAACGGGTCGAGCCCCACCTCGGCGCAGAGACGCCAGTAGGCTGGCAGGATCGTGTCGCTCAGGTCGTCGCTGGTGTACTCGCCGTGGGGCCGACGCTGGATAAAGGCCAGGGCCTGAGCGACGGTGGCCCGCGGCGGGGCGAGCAGTGGGCTGTCGGCGCTGATCGGTTCCAGGTCTACGCCGACGCGCTGCGCCCAGACCTGTCGGAAGCGCGGCAGGTAGAAGTCGGGGCGGATAGCAGCGCCGGGGCAGCCAGGCTTGTTGAACATACGATGCTCGGCGATCTGCCCGGCCCGCGGCCCCGAGACGAAATCGAAGGTGCCCAGGGCCGCCTTCAGGCTGCAGACCGCCGCGGCCACATTGGCGAGCACCGGCTCGGGCCAGGGCACATGCTCGTAATAGCCGACAACCTCGATGCCGATCGAGTAATGGAGCCGGCCCGGCTCCTGGTAGGCGTTGCCCTTGGCAGCGTGGATGCCGATCTCGGCCATAGGGGAGAAGGTGTAGATCGCGAGGTCGTCGATAAACAGGTGCGGTCCGCGATCCCAGCCTAGGTTCGAGTTGTAGTGGTTCGCGATGCCCTCAAGCTGACGCAGACGCTTGGCGATACGGGCCTCTGGTGACTTCCCCTCCTCATTGGCATCCCAGACGGCGCCCGAGGGGTAGCGCGCCCACGAGGCCGAGGGAATGGCGGTGTGGTGCAGCACCAGGAAATCCGGCTTGACTGGGCCAAAGTCGTAGGCCTGCACATAGCGCTCAAAGTCTGCCGGCGAGAAGGCCCGCCCTTCGTAGAGAAACGGCCCCAGGCATGCCGGCACCTGATCGTCGTACGCATCGGTGTCAAATGGTAACAGGTCGGTCATCCACTCGTCGCTCATAGTGATATCTCCTTACCTTGATGAAGTCTTTACCATGGTTCATCTGTTCCTTGCTCGGTCAACTCCCCGGCTTTGCATACGTCAACCTTTCTGCCCTTGTTCAGCCCGGCAATATACTCAAGGAGCAGCCGGTGAATAAAGACGTACCCACCACCGACCCGGCGCAACAGAGCCCGCTCGGTGCAGTGGTCGAGGAAGGCCACCATCCGCCAGGGCATAAACCCGTTATGCCAGAGGACGTAGCGTAGCGCGAAGTGTGAGCAGAAAGCATAGCCGCCAAAGGCCAGGCCGACGATAATTCCAATCCCGACCCCATAAATAGATCCAAAAGCAAATCCGTTTCCCAGGCCTATGGTGGTAGCCGCAGCGAAATCCCGTTCACTATCCAGATTCACCAGAATAAACAGGAGACCAACCCCTAAGCCGACGATGAGGGTCATGCATGCGGTGGTTATGAGTCCGCTGAACGCGGCGTTGCGAGCCGAGCGCCAGGTGCCCTGATTCGGGTACACTTTCGTCTCCAGGTCGCTGCTGACCAGCCCGCTTCTCAGCAGGGCGACCGCTGCGCTGATCAACGCAAACACAAGCCCGGTGAGCAGCCCCAGGTTGAGCAGGTTGGTCTGGTCAGAAACTAGGCTGACCCCTACAACATAAGCTATGCCATAGAACAGGCCTGTGCCCAGGGAGGCCCAAATGTGCCGCATGGGCTGGACAAATGCCCAGCGCAGCATCTCAACAACGGCAATCCGTCTTGGCGCCATAGTCGGCGCGCCGAGCAGGCCGCCGGCGATCAGACCGAGCAGCCCGGTCGTGAGCGCGAAGGCCAGGCTCAGGGCGAGTATCTCCTCAAGGGGCGGAGAAAAAAGCCGAGCGCCAACTCCGCCGACACAGCCGGCGACCATAGCCATCAACAGCCATCCTTGGAGCGCATCGCACGTTAGCCACCAGAGACCTTGAGCCATCCGCGGCGGTTGCTCACTCTTGCCGCCGAACAGGCCGCCAATGACCAGAAAAGCGGCCAGAAAGACGAGCAGATTTACTGGGCCAAGCGCCTTGCCCTTGGTCGGGATCGAGCCGAAAGCTTCGACGACTTGCGGCAACGTCGAGTAGCAGACCAGCCCGGCAAAGAGTCCGAAGGGCCCGCTCAAGAGCAGGCCGAGGCCCAGACGATCAAGCAGGGTGTACTGGCGAAGGAGCGTAGGCGTGATCAATGCATCGGGCTGGAGCTGATCTAGTTGGAACGTGTTCAGGCCGTGCTGCTCCATCCCGGCGGCCAACCGAGCCAGCCAGCGCCGGGTTTGCGCTGGCGGGAAGCGTGGATCAGCGCCCGAGCGCGCTAACATCTGTTCAACATAGGTGGCGCACAGCATCCGCCGTCGCGCTTCCAGTGAGGTGAGCGCCCGCAGATGCTCGACCATCTGTCCCTCGTAAACCTGAACCATCAGGCTGAGCATTAGAGGCGTTTCGGTCAGGGCACGCAGTTCCTGATCCTGCTGAAGATCCTCACGCAGGCCAGCGAGATCAGGTCCGCCATTGGACAGGTAGGAGTCGATCTGCTCAATGTTGAGCGGCTGGATCAGTAGCGCCCCGTTTAGCTGGAGCCGGGTGTGGTAATGCCTGACAAGCAACTCGTACTCCGCCCTGCGGCAGCCGACGACGAGCGGGATCAAGCCATGCTCCTGGCGAAACGCATTGATCGTCTCGACGCAGGCTGCACGCTGTGTGGCTGGCACGCTGTCCAGCCCGTCCAGCAGCGGCACAACCTGGTCGTTATCCACCCAGATCGCCCCCCGCCGGCGGGGAACGTCGTAACGCTTGGCCAACTCTTGGACGAGCCAGTCCCGTAGGGATAAACGATCACGCGCCCAGGTAGAGAGGTTGACCAGGAATGGAATTGGCTCGGCAGGATCGCTTTCGGCCAGTTCAAGCAGGGCGCGGGCCAAGGCGAGCAGCATGGTTGTCTTGCCCCCGCCCGGTGCGCCAAGGATCAGTAGGCCGCAGCTTTGACTGACACATTGCTTAGTGATAGCGGCAAGATTCCACCATTCCGGCTTGGTTCGCTGCAGCCGCTTGTCCCTGTATGGAGTAGCCACAGCGCTGGGCCGAAATTCCACATGCAAATCGATCAACTGCCCGCCATACAGCGATGGCTCGAGCATGCTCTTGATCGCAATCGTCCGTACGCGATCCAGCATAATGCGGCGATTACGCTGCTCACGTGACGACACAGATCGGCCAAGCAGATTGATCTCGAAAACCTGGGCAACTGCACCAGCACCAGTTGCAACCGCTTTGCTGTCGATGATATTGCCGACAGTGATCTTGTCGCCGCCAAACTCAAGCTTGACGCCCCCGGCTTCGATTGGCTTAGTCCCCTCCAGCGACCGAAACGCCGCAGCGAACTCCGGTCGGTTCAAGCTCGTACTGGCCTGCTTAGGCGTCCGTTCACCCGCCACAACCTCAGCAAGCTCCTGAGCCAGATCGTGCAACTGGGGATGCAGCTCAGGTGGCAGCTTCGCCCGTAGCGCCGCCTCGATCTGCTCAGCAGGAAGCGTGGCTCCCACGGCTTCCTGCTGAGCAGAGAACGTGCCTTCTGCGGCGTCCCAAACTGTTTTGCTCTCGACATAGTCGCACATCTGAATGGTGGCATGGGTGTCGACGCAGTTCGCCACGCCGCTGCTATTGATGAGGTTACCGACACGGATCTCGTCGCTATAGTGCTGCTCGACCGACCCGCCGG
This sequence comes from Candidatus Chloroploca mongolica, assembly GCF_004762035.2. Lineage (GTDB taxonomy): Bacteria > Chloroflexota > Chloroflexia > Chloroflexales > Chloroflexaceae > Chloroploca > Chloroploca mongolica. Next base: position 9,497 of record NZ_SIJK02000087.1, read on the forward strand.
GCTCATTGACAAAACCTCGCGAGTCACGCGCGTCGATAAACGTCGGGCGCACAAGGATGGTCAGGCTTGCCGCCTGCAGCCGGCGCTCAACCATCCCTCCGCTGATCGTCACCATGACCGGGATAGTACCCAGAGTGATGTGATCAAGCCGAAGAACTTCTACCGTGATGTGGCAGGGGCCGGCTCGCTTTGAGCGCAACAGAAAGAAGATCTGTGCCGAATCACGATCAACGGGCGCCTCAATCATGCGCCTGGCTTCCGGAGGATCACAATCAGGGGCGATGACGCGCAGCTCGACAATGGTTGCTTTAACCTGACCCGTGGCGGCATCGACTGGAAACGCGAGCGCGAACGGCTCTTCTGCCTGCTCGATAGCGTCTGGGCGATGTTGCTGAGGAAAGGCTGTGGCGGTGAGGGGCGGCGCACCTGGCAGACTGACCTGTACCAGCAGGTCGAAAACCTGGTCGACCGTAGCCTCAGCTGGCGCAGCGACATCAACCCGCCGGTGTAAGGGTACGCTCGTAACTGGCTGCCCGCAGCGGTGCCGCACCAGGGCATAGAGCACTGTGACATCGTCGATCGCCTGTTGCCTGTCGGGTGAGGGCGCCAGCGATCGTTGCGCTTCAATGAACTGCGTGATCGGACAGAGCAAGCGGCAGCAGAGCGCTGGTGAGTAGAGCGCCACTGGATAGCCAGGGGCGAGCAGATCTGTATGGAAGCGGCGTAGCAGACTCAGCTCAGCACCGGGCTGGCAGCGTATGCTCTCGCAGAGCACCTTGACAGCGTCGGCGTCCACCAGGAAATCCGCGATCTCGGCTGCCAGAGCCGCATCACGGGCACAGCGCCGCTGAATTATTGTGGACAGGCTAACCATCAACTGCCAACTGTCGTCAGTGTCCGGCTTGATTCTGGCGAGACGGGGACTCGCGCCAAGCCAGGCCTCAAGCATCTCGCGGCGTAGTGTGCGGGAGGCCGTAGAGTCAGAGTGACAGGCAACCAGTGCGGCCGCAGCCAGCAGCGCAGCAATGCTCAGATCACCCGCTGCACCCTGCGGGTGGATAAGGTGCTGGCCGACCTGCCGAAAGCCTCGCTGAAGCGCCTCCGGGTGGCGGAGCAGGCTCTCGGTCAATCGATTGTTCTGAGCAGCACTCATAGCACCACAACCATGTGCGTCCAATAATTGTGTACTGTTTGGTCAGAATCAGGGCTCGCCTCCATAAAGCATAGCGCAGGCAGCGTTTTGAAAGCGTTTCAAACAGCCATGCCAATAGTTAAGTATTGGTCAAAATCGGCCCCCATCACTGTGCGCAGGTCTCCGGGCCAGCGCACCCAGTACCAGCCGTCGCGCCCTTTGGGGCTGGTGTTGCCGGAGTGAATGATGGACACATAGAGGGCATAGTCGGCGAGGATGGCGGCGCGCTCCAGCGGCTGGGCCCAGATGAAGCGCAGGTCAGAGGCGACCTGTATGTCGGGGAAGGGGGCACGGCGCCAGAACTCGCGGCTATAGAGCAGGGTGTTGCCCGCAAGCCAGGGCTTCGCGCGGGCCGGGTAGTCGTACATCCAGGTTGCGCCGCTGGACGGCTCGAAGAAGAGCAGCCGCCGCATGCCGCAGACCTCGGCGCGGGCGCGCAGCAGCGCGCTGACCTGGGTGCTGATGCGGCTAGGTGCCATCCAATCGTCGTCGTCCCAGTGCATGATCAGGTCGCCGCGGGCGGCCTCGACGCACAGGTTGCGCTTGGCGCCCAGAGTGCGTTGCCCGTCGAGCCTGATGTAGCGCAGTTGCGGATCGTCGGGCACCAGGTCTGCGACACTGTCGGTCCCATCGTCGACGATCACCAACTCTTTGTGCGGGTAGTCCTGGCGCAGGAAGTAGCCGATCGCTTGCGGCACAAAGGCGCGGCGATCCGCCGTGGGCATCACGCAGGAGACCAGGGGCGGTGTGCTATAGCGGTCTTCCATCGTAACTGCTCGCGCTACGAACGGCTGAGCAGAACATCTGGCGAAAGCGCCACGCCGTTATCCTCAGCTTGGGCTACCTTCGCCAGTTCCTCATCGAGCACCTGGATCGCGCCACTGATGCGCAGCAGCGTGTCGCGGATCTCCTGGCGCTTTGCGTCGAGCTCGGTGAGCATCTTCTGGCCAGCCTCGTGCTCGGCGCGGAGCTGGGCGAGGCGGGCGGTGAAGGGGTTCGTGAAAGTGTTCATGGGTTACCTTACTGCCTTCCGGATGCAAGTTGCTTCTCAAGAGCGGCGATCCGGTGCTCGTATTTCTGGGCTAGTTCCTGCAGCGCCGCGATGGCCAGCACTCCGAATGATGCATACGGTAGCCCCAAGGTGGGACCGTCTTCAAGGTTCACAGTAGTGACGAGCTCGGGGAAAACCTGCTCGACGTCCTGTGCGACAAAGCCGATGTTGCTGCTATCGTGCTTCCGCCAGCTGAAGTGCACTGGCTTGAGCTCCAGCACCTTCTGTAGCACACACGTAAGTGGGGTAATATCCTTCTTCAGACGAAGATCGGAGTTTTGATATATCTTTCCGTCCTGCGTAACGTATTGACCCAAGCCATTATTATGGTACAAAACCATTGTGCCTTGTCCTTCATAATACATCTTAAAAAACCTCCCGGTGCGCCTGTCATCTAACCCACGCTCATCAAGGCGGATTCCAGTCGCAGGTCGTGAGGGTATTATATGTAAAGGCATCTCAGGGGCATCAGTCCCAATGCCGACCTTGCCATCCTTGATCGTCAGCGCCTCGGAGAGCACGCCCAGTTCGGTGCGCCGCAGGTCGTCGATCTCGCCGATCCCAGCCTGCCCGGCCTTGCGGTGCAGCCGTGCCAGCGGGTAGTAGGCGTGGTGCGCTCTGCGCAGGTTCTGCGGGATGGCCTTCGTGTCTTCTGCTACACCTTCGGCGACGCGCACCACCCACTCGCGTTTGATGCGCACGCAGGTTTCAATGCCGATCACCGGGTTGATCATGTGGGCTCGGTCATCATCGCCGACAACCTCTCGCTCCCACACATCGAGGTAGACCAGATCCGTACGGTTGCTCGCGGCATTGAGCGGCAGGAGCGGATCGACGCCCCATAGTGCCGCGCGCGTGCTGTTGTTGTAAAGAGGCTGTGCGGTGTAAGTCAGGCTGCTCTCGTTGATCACGTCCCAGCCGTCGACCAGGCAGCGGCCAGCGCCGCTGGGGGTGCCGTCGCCACCCTTGATCACAAAATCGTTGGCGGCGCTAATGGCAGCGCTGACGACAATGCCGGGGTCGGGATCGGCGGGGTTTCGTGTGGCACTATTGATGGCCTCCATGAAGATGCTATAACCGACCGATGAGCCAATGGTGGCCGTGAACCTTGTCCAGGGAGCCTGGTCATGCGGTCTGATGCGGAACAGCAATGGCTCGTCATTGTTGTGCAACCATGCTTCTTGCTCCGCCGACATAGACCACAGATTCGTGCTGATGAGCTGCACTGGCGAGCCATCACGGCGAGCGGCACGTATGACATGCACGGATGAGCCGTCGTTCCATTCTGCCTGCACAGTACCTGGCCCAAAACCCAGCGCCCAGCTGACCTCCGACCAGAGCACTTCGAGCTCCGGGTAGACCCGTGTCACAAAATTAGCCGCCGGTAGAGTGAGAATCAGGGAATCCCCGGTCGACTCAATCCGAAACCCATCATTTCCCGCTGGCACACCGTCGCCCACGAACCACTTCAGAAAGGCTTGCAGCTCGAAACGGCGGATGTCCTCAAGCTCGTTCCAGTCGGCGTCGACCAGAGGTACGCCCTGCTGCAGGCGCACGCCAACGTAGTGCTTCAGTGCGTCGAAGGTATTGCGCGAGAAGTTACCCATGGTCGTTCTCCTTTATTATCGGAACAATCCGTACCTGGATCGGGAGATGCTGACGAAGCGCGCCTGCAATTCGCTCCCAGGCTTCGCTGGATATGAGGGGCTGTTCCTCTTTCAGCGGATAAAGTCCTACCGCCTCATTGGCGTACCAGCCGACCCCCGGCTCGCCGGTGGTCTGACGCGTATCATAGCTATAGGCCGTGAAGTCCTCGAACGTTCCGCGCAGATTGTGCAACGCTATATTCCGGGTGTCGGCAGTGGTACAGCCGGCGTAGCGCGCATCAAGTGCGCTTGAGCCGCTATGGGCCAGGCTTGCGCTAGAGCGGTAGAAGAGCAGGGTGTCTGCGCCAGCGGCGAGCGGGAACGGCGCACGCCGGTTGTAGGCGTCATCGCTGTCGGGCGCATCCTCGTTCTGCTGGACGGTGATTTGCTCGACCGGCCCCCAGCCTGTGGTCGCGTTACATGTGCAGCGCCAGATCGACCATCTGCCGCTCCGGTTCGAGCTCCAGTACAGCTCGACGCTCCCGTCCGCACCGCTAATCGCCGCCGGCTCGCGGTCGTCGGCATCGAGCGGGGTGCCGAGCGGGAGCGCGAGCGGCGTTGAGCCGGTAGCGCCGTCATTCGGAAGCGTCACACCGGAGATACGCCAGCGACCAGGGGCCTCAGGATCGCCACGGTGGGACCAGAAGGCCCAGAGGTTATTTTGCGTCGCATGGAATACGATCGCTAGGCCGCTGTCCAAATCAGGGCTAGCGCCTTGAACGCTGGGAAAGTCGAATACCGGTCTCAACTGCTCAGCCTCGTTGGTATAGCGGTAGCGAAGCTGCCAGTTTGGGCCGCGGCGCTCAAACCAGAAGAGCCACATCCCGTCCGCTGCGTCCCTCCCCGCTGCGAGCACCAGCGGGCGCCGCCGCTCCACTTCAGCCTCAGCGCCGTCAGAGAACCAGACCCCCCTCGTGATCCACTCGTTCCCCCTCATAAAGCGCTGGTCGAGCGACCAGCGCCGTGTCGTCTGATCAAAAGCCTCCCAGAAGACCCACGGCAGGCCATACATAGGCACGACCGCCGGATAGGCGTTGATCTGCGGCTGATCGATGAGTGGTCGGCCTGGATCCCAGCCGGCCGACACAAGTAGTGTTCCAGGTCGATCCGGATTGCCTCTGAGTATATAGTTGAGCCGGCTCTGCCGATCAGTTAGCCGCCACGTCTGCGGCTCGGTCGAATCGATGAGATCGAGCGTGAGATCGAGCGAGAGCGGCATGTTCTGCTGCTCAAAGAACTCTAGCAGTTCGGGGAAGATCGAGCCGTTTGCCAGATGGCGCTGGAACACTTCGGGATCGTCGGGGTAGAGCGCTGCCACATCCAGGCTGAGCGTCCGTAGCGTCTTGTACCAGATACCTGTGCGCCCGCTTCGCACGGCGTGATAGAACAGCCAGAGCACCCCATCGTAGCTGTGCATTGCGGCGGGGCGACCCTCATAGGCGAAGTCCAGTGACAGTGGAGCCTCGGGTGTGCTCCACTTGCCGCCGGTGCGCTGCATAAGCCACAGATTGAAGCATTCTGGTTGGTTGCTGCGGAAGATGTTGTTGGCAAACTCCTTGACCCGCATCTCTGTGCCGAGCAGGCGCCTCACGGTCGCCTCGAGCATAGGAATGGTGCCAACTGTCTCCTGGATCGCAGGCGCAAAGCGCAGCTCGTTGCGCTGGTCTGCGATTCCCCGCGCTAAGGCGTTTTGCGTCTCACTGTCTGTAGCTTCCGGGTTTAGATCCAATACCTTTCAAATAAGGCAAGGTTCGCGTTGACGAGGGGTTCGCAGGACGCTG
>NZ_SIJK02000088.1 GCF_004762035.2 Candidatus Chloroploca mongolica
TAGGCACGCCGCCAGCGTTCGTCCTGAGCCAGGATCAAACTCTGCGTTGAATGGTGAAGCACTGACCATTTGGTCAGGTCTACTCCACTGAATAAACGTGAAACCATTACTTATATGCTGTCACTGTTTAGTTGCTAAGGTGCATTGTGAGAGGTCTTGGCGACAAAAAACCAGGCGGCGGGTTTCCCCTCCGGCCTGGCGACGTCTCCGACTATATCGGCGCGGTTCGCTTTGCGGCCTCAAACTACTCTCACTTGTTCTGGTCTACCTCGTCAGAGGTGAAACCGCTGAACACGTTGAGGAGTATAGCACCCGGTTTAGATTTTGTCAAGCGGTGTTTGATCGCGAGTTTTTCAGCCTCAAGACAGGGCGAGTACATAGTGCCAATAGCGCATCGTAGCGCGGAATAACGTCCCGAGATCAAGGGTCGACTCGCGGACAGGTGAACTATAGGCACGGAGATTCTGGTCACGCACAATTTTGAGTGCGGTCAACATGTCGGCAGGTTCAGCAACAACGAGCACGGTCTGACTTCCTTGGGTACGGGCACTCTGTCCGGCAAGTTGTAGGTCGGCAGACACGTGATGAGAGGGCGATAGCAGCACAATGCGTTCTTCACTGAGGCCCTGTTCAACAAGGCGTGCACGCAGGCCATCACTGCCCTCGCCGACGAGTAGAATCTGGGTAACAAGACCGCGGCGATAGAGATCAAGGGTGTGATTAATCATCGCCTGTGAGGGCACGACAGGTGTCACCACGAGGGCAAGATCGGTGGGTCTGGTATCATCGCGTGAGGCCTGGAGGGTCACCGCCAGCATGCCACTCGCGAGCATAAAACTCACGATCAACAGCAATGTCCACCAGAGATAGATGATCTGGCGACGGATCTGACGCTGGCGGATCGGCCACGGTGAAGCCAAGCGGGTTGATGAGGGCAAAGGTTGTTCTTTCATTGGTCAAGCAAACTATACAAAACACGCTGCAAACTGGTAAGGTCGAAGGGTTTGGCAAGGATCGCATCAACGCCATGGGCCCGGGCTTCGGCGGGATCAAGTTGATCGCCCCACCCCGAGATCAACACGAGCGTCAGATCAGGGTAATGCACGCGCACACGATCAATCAGTTCCCATCCCGAGAGGCCAGGCATCCCCAGGTCAGTACAGAGCAGATCAAAGTGATGTGCCGTCAGCAATGCAAGCGCCGTCGCACCATCTGCGGCTTCCGTGACATGATAGCCAAGGCGCTGGATCTGGCGCACCAGCACCCGTCGCACTGGCGGATCATCTTCGACAACAAGAAGGCGCCTGGCCTGTGCGAGCGGGGGTTGCGATGGTGTAGGCGCTCTTACCTCAACCTGAGGAACCGAACGGATAGGCATATAGACCTTGAACGTACTGCCAACACCAAGTTCACTTGAGGCAACAATCTGACCAAGGTGTTGCTGAACAATGCCATAGACCATCGCCAGGCCCATCCCGGTACCAGCTGACCCTTTCGTTGTATAAAAAGGATCAAACATACGCGCCTGAACTTCCTGGCTCATGCCAACTCCGGTATCGCTCAGTTGGATGACCGCTGATGCTTGCCGCAGGGGGCTTGCCGACGCAGGCACAAGCGCAATATGCAGGGTCAGTTGACCACCCGATGGCATCGCATCCACAGCATTTAAGAGCAGATTCGTTATCATTTCACGGAGAGCAGGAGCATCACCTGCGAAGGGAGGCACAGGTTGGAGATCAGTTATGACCGTAATCAGAATGCCACGACGCTGAGGCGCCTCACGCCAGACAGGTCGGGTCATAGCGAGGCTCTCTTCAACCAATTCAGCAAGATTAACCATCTCGTGGGGCAAAACACGATTCGTCTGGGCAAAGTTGTGCAAGCGACGGACAGTCGCGGCGCCATCAAGGGCGGAGCGTTCAATAATGCGCAACTCATCAGCGACCTCGGCGCTAAGCGCTTCATCAAGCAAGAGCTGGATATGACCAAGGATACTAGCGAGCAAATTATTGAAATCGTGAGCAACCCCACTTGCCAGTTCACCAAGGGCTCGCAAGCGTTCGCTCTGGGCGATACGATCTTCCACATCCCGCAACTCTTGATCCTGACGCAACTGTTCGAGCACCATGACCGTTTGCGCAGCCAGGGCTTCGAGCAGATAGAGATCGTGCTGACTAAACGCGCCGGTCTGATCACTAGCAACGGCAATGATCCCGAGGATGCGGGTGTCCCGTTTCAACGCCACCCCCAGTGAGGCAGCGAGCCTGGGCAAACGAGGGTGCCCTTGATAGCGCGAATCGATCCGAACATCATTGAGCAAGAGTGTTTCACCCGTGCGGGCAGTCCAGCCAAGCAAACCCTCATGATAACTCGCACGTTGTTCGGGATAAAGGATCCGAGGATCATTGATGACACCATACGCCACATGGAACACCAATGTCTCGCCTTCGAGGGTTGCCACCAGTACCTGATAGTAACCAAACGTGCGATGCAAGAGGCGAGCGACATCATCAAACAGAGGTGGCAAGGCACGATACGTCCCCATCCGCATTGTTGTCTGGTGCAGCAACTGCAACTGACTAGCACGCGTCTGGACGTCATACAACAGACGTTGATTGTTGATTGCCACAACCACGTGGTCAGCGAAGAGTTGCGCCACCTGCACATCAGCAGCACTGAAAGCGCCCGGTGTCCATTTATCAATCGTCAGAATGCCAATCACCGTATCGTGGACAATCAGAGGAATACCGATCCAAGAGCGAACAAGTTCGCTATCGAGCACTGGCTGCCATCCTATCAACTCCTGGACATTGGGGACATAGCGAGCCTGACGCTGCTGGCGGACATCCCATGTGAGTGAGCCAGGCCCCATATAGAGCACAAGTCCGGGGGCAGCACGATGAAACCCTCGTCCTGCCTCCATCCGGGCATAGTCATCATCATGAAAGAGAAAAATGCCACTCGAATCGTAAGCAATCAAGCCCTGGAGTTGTTCCAGGATAAAATCGAGCAGCGTCGCACGTCCAACCATGGCATGGGAAGCCATCGCCAATTGATTGAGGGTGCGAATAAGGGCACGGTTCTGCTGTTCTTGCTGGAACAACTGGTCATTGGCAAGCAAGAGCGCCATCTGATCAGCGGTAAAACGAGCGAGTTCGACTTCACCACGCTGCCACATATAGTTCATTCCGGGCGGACCGATCAGAAGCCAGCCGATAGGCGCATCTTCGACATCAAGGCGAAGCTGTAAGGCGGAACTGGCCCCCCGATTGATTTCGGTACAAGCAAACTCAGGATGATCTGGCGTCCACGCGGTCACATCCTGGGTAAACCCGGAGGAAGCTGCGAGCAAGCGATAGCCCGACTGGTCACTGTTCGCGACAAGGAGACCGGCTTGCACGTCGAGCGTGGTCATCAGTTCATCGAGCAGGCGTTCAACGACCACATTGACAACGCCCGACTGACGAGGTGCCTGAGAGACAAGGCGCGAGAGGCGCTCGCGGGTAGCAGCATAACGCAGCGCGGCTGCGGCTGCCGCGTTATCAATTGCAATCGCAGCATAGTCGGCAAAGATTGCCACCATCTGCACAATCTCGGGCTTGAACAAGATACCATCGGTCTGTTTGACCATATTAATCACGCCGAGGATGCGGTCACGTACGCGGAGGGGCAAAACAAAAAGGGTTGAGGCATAGGGTGTCGCTCGCGGCAGAAACCGCACATCGCTACCCGGATTACTGGTATGCACCGGCTCGCCATAGCGGGCAACCCAACCGGCAATACCTTCACCAAGGCGAAAACGGTAGTGCTCGAACTGGGCAGGATCAAGGCCATAGGAAGCGACAATCTCGAGCTGTTCACGCTGATCGTCAACCAGCATGATCGAAATAATCTCGGCATGGCTCAGATCACGCACCGCAGTCAGAATGCGTTCAAAGACCACTGCGAGATCGAGTGAAGAGCAGACAAGCTGGCTCAACTCGAGGATCGTTGCCAGTTTGTCGGCGGAAGCTGCTTGAAGAGAGTCGCCCATGCGCCCTGCCATCGTGTCTAATGGTTGTTGAACAGATACTCCGCTCTCTGCCTGGTGCCATCGCGCTCATTAGTGTAGGAAATAGGTTTTCTGATGATTTGACGCAAAGACGCAAAGGGCGGTTAATGCGCATCTAGGCACCGTTTTCTGATACTTTACCTTTATTAGTATACCTGCTCTAGAGACAGTGTGGATATATTGCAAGCCGAACGGGTTTGGCAAAGCGTTTGGATGCTTGTGCGCGGCTGCGCCGCGCGCAAGCATCCAAACGGCCATATGTTAGCCAGAAAGAGCCGTATCTTTGGGGGGGGCGCGGCGGTATAGATAGCGAGCGTAGGAGGCGAGCGCAGCGCATACCCTGTGGAGGAGAGGCGGGCGCACAAGGAAGAAAGAGGGCTAGTATGGGTCCGGTGAAAGGAACCGTCAATTGCGTAGAGTTGCTTGGCTGGATGGGAGCCGATCCCGAGTTGCGTTTTCTGGCCAATGGTGCGGCGGTCTGTCGTTTGAGAGTCGCGACGAAGCGGTTTACCAACCTTGATACCGAGGGGCGGCGTGAATTTGAGACGGATTGGACGAGTGTCGAGGCCTGGGGCAAATTGGCCGAATTGTGCAACAGCTATCTGCACAAGGGTAGTCGGGTGCGCATCAACGGGGCGTTGCGCACCGACGCGTGGACCGACAAAGCAAGTGGGCAGACACGCTCACGAACCTTCGTTCGCGCTGAGAATGTCCTCTTTCTTGATGCTCGTCCGGGACTGCCAAGCGAAGCGGTTGCCGAAGTCGAAGATGTGGAAGCCCCAGTGCATGACGAAGATGTACCGTTTTAGGGCGTCTTGATGCGCCTGCACGATACGATCCGTCGCCTCGTACGATCATTCATACGGGGTGACGGATCGCTTTGTAGCCTTTACACTAGCCACAGAGCCAGAGCCCTGTGTTATAATAGAAACCAGCAATCGTCTGACCCGCAACCCCTCTACGTTATGTCTGAAAAGCGCGTTATGGTGCGCTAAATTGACAGCAAGGCTGTGGAAAACATTCGTTTTTTGCATAAGCAGTGGGGTTTGCTGGTTTTACAAGTGTAAAGACTTTTCCATGAAAGACTTTGTACACCTCCACGTCCACTCGGAATATAGCCTCCTTGACGGATACGCCTCAACCAAGGCCATCGCCCAACGTGCCGTTGAGCTAGGGATGGACAGCATTGCCCTCACTGACCATGGGGTGATGTATGGGGCGATGGAGTTCTATGATGCGGCGAAAAAGGCTGGCATCAAGCCGATTATCGGCGTCGAGGCCTATATAGCCCCCGGTTCGCGGACGAGTCAGATGGTCAAGGGCGGGAAGAACTATTACCATCTGTTGTTGCTCGCGAAAAACGAGGTTGGCTATCGCAACCTGGTGCATTTGACGACACGCTCGCATCTTGACGGCATGGGCAAAGGGATCTTTGCGCGCCCGCGCATCGACCGCGAATTACTTGAGCAGCACCACGAAGGGCTGATTGTCACGTCGTCGTGCATTGCTGGTGAAGTCATTCAAGCGCTCACAGCGCAGCAACGCGACCAGGCCGTCGCGATGGCCGCCTATTACCGCGATTTGCTTGGCCCCGACAACTATTTTCTTGAACTTCAGTTGCACGACAATACCCCCGAACTCGAGGGCATCAATGAAGAACTGGTGCGGATTGGCAACGAACTTGGCATTCCCCTGGTCGCAACCAGTGATACGCATTTTGTGCGCCCTGAGGATGTGAAAACGCAACATATGGTGATGTCAATGGGGATGAACCTGACCTATCAGGAATTCTGTGCCAAAGATTTTGCCATGGACGAGAGCTATCACATTATGTCGGGTGAAGCCATGTGGGAGCGCTTCAAGCGCTATGGTACCGGCCCGATGGAGAATACCCGGCGCATTGCCGAGATGTGCAATCTCAAGCTCGACTTTGGCCGCGTACAGTTGCCCCAGTTTGATCTGCCCGAAGGCCATGATGCGTCGTCGTATCTGAAACTGGTCTGCGAAGAGGGGTTGATGAAGCGCTTTCACGGCGCTCCGCCTGATCACTATATGGCCCGTCTCGAAGATGAGCTTGATGTGATTAATGCCACCGGGTTCCCCGATTATATGTTGATCGTCTGGGATTACGTGAAGTATGCGCGTTCGCGGGGCATTCCCTGTCTCCCGCGTGGCTCGGCTGGGGCCTCGCTGGTGCTGTATGCCCTTGAGATCACGGATGTTGACCCGGTTGCCAATAAACTCCTTTTTGAGCGGTTCCTTTCACGTGAACGGCTCGAAATGCCCGATATTGACACCGATTTTGCTGATAGTCGCCGTGGCGAAATTCTTGACTACATCGCCACTAAGTATGGGCGTGAAAATGTAGCCCAGATTATCACGTATGGTACGCTCGGGGCCAAGGCGGCGCTGCGTGATATGGGGCGGGTGCTGGGCATCGAACTGAGTGAGGTCGATCGGGTTGCCCGGCTTATCCCAACGCTACCTGTCGGCACAACGATTGCCCAGGCGCTCGAGCGCGTACCTGAGTTGCGCCAGATCTACGAGACGCAGCCTCATCTGAAGGATCTGATTGATTGGGCCAAGAAGGTCGAAGGACGGATGCGCTCGGTCGGGACACATGCCTGTGGGCTCGTCGTGAGTCGCTCGCCGCTCGAGGATCTTGTGCCGCTCCAACGGACGACCAAGGATGATCAGGCCGTGATGGCCGCCTTTGAAGGATCGACCCTTGCCAAAATGGGTCTGCTCAAGATGGATATCCTCGGGCTAACCAACCTCTCAATCGTTGCCGAGGCGTTGAAGTATATCGAGCGCTCGACCGGGCAGAGCCTCTGGCTGGATCAGATTCCCCTTGATGATCCCAAAGTTTTTGCAAGTCTGGGGCGGGGCGAAACACGCAATGTGTTTCAGCTTGAGTCTGCGGGTATGACGCGTTACCTGATGCAACTCAAGCCAACCAGGGTCGAGGATCTCTACGCGATGGTAGCACTCTATCGGCCCGGGCCACTCGAGCAGATTCCCCTCTATATTGCGAATAAGAATAATCCAGGCCAGATCAAGTATCTGCATCCGATTCTCAAGCCGATCCTTGAAGACACCTATGGCGTGATTGTCTATCAAGAGCAGATTATGCAACTGCTTCAGAGCGTCGCCGATTATACGCTTGGGCAAGCGTATGTGGTGATCAAGGCGATCAGCAAGAAGGATAAGACATTGATGGCCGAAAATGGGGCCATCTTCAAGGCTGGGTGTCTCAAAAAGGGCATCAGTCAGCAGGTGGCCGACGAGTTGTGGGAACTGATCCTGCCTTTTGCGGGCTACTCGTTCAACCGACCGCACGCAACGCTCTATGGATTGCTCAGCTATCAGACGAGCTGGCTCAAGGTGAACTATCCGGTCGAATATATGGCGGCCGTCTTGACCGGCGCGGGTGGAACGATTGAGGATATCGCCAAGGGAGCACTTGAGGCACGGCGACTGGGCATTGCGGTGCTGCAACCCGATGTCAATGCGTCACAGAAGGGTTTCGAGATCGAGGCACTCAACGGGACATTGCCCGTAGGCGTGCAGTTTGACCGCGGGATCAGGTTCGGGCTCGCGGCCATCAAGAATGTCGGCGATGGGCCAGTCGAGGCGATCATTGCCGAACGTGAGACCAACGGTTCCTTCCAATCGCTTGAGGATCTTTGTGGGCGCGTTGATCGCCACGCGATCAACAAGCGTGTCCTGGAGAGTCTGATCAAGGGTGGTGCTTTCGATAGCATGCCTGGTTCGCGGCGGCAGAAACTTGCGATTCTCGACCAGGCGATCAGCGCAGGGGCCGAAGCCCAGAAGGCCCGCGACGTGGGCCAGAGCAGCCTCTTTGATATGTTTGGCGAGACAACAGGCGGCACACAGAGCCTCAACGTGTCCCGCGTGCCAATGCCGATCATAACGCCAACCCCGGCTGAAATGAAAGAAGAGTTGCTCTGGGAAAAGGAATTGCTCGGACTGAATGTGTCGGAAGATCCCGTTGCGCGTGCGCTCGAGGGGGTCGATCTAACAGACGTCAGCAATCTGAGCGATATCAGCGAAGAAAGCATCGGCTCGACGATGACGTTTGTCGGCGTCTTGAATGGCGTGCGCCGGATCACGACGCGCAAAGGCGATACGATGCTCGTGGCGAATCTGGAAGATCTGACCGGCACCATCGAACTAGTCGCCTTCCCGCGTACCCTGGCGAAAGCGGGTGATCTGCTGTGTGATGATGGGGCAGTCAAGCTGACCGCCAAGGTTGATAATCGCCGCGATGTGACGCAACTCGTCGTAGAGACTGTCGAGCCTGTCGTTGCGGCGGCCCAACCGGCGCCTGCACCGATCGCGAGCGAAATGGATCTTGAAGGGTTTGGCGAGCTTGTCGAACCCGAGGCCGGGCCAGGGGCAACGGCGACAGGATCTGTGCGTGAGCCAGCACGAACAATAAACGACGCCACCCGAGCGCCAGTGCCAGTGCCGCCAACACCGAACCCGAGTACCCCACCGACCACCCCCATCACCACGATTCGCGCCAAGCAACAGGTGAAGGTGAACGGCGGCGAGAGTCGCGGCAATGGCAAAGGGAATGGCAGTGCCAGCAATGGCGGAACGTATCACGAAACGCCAACTGTACCGCAGGGGCGCACCTTGCGGCTCTATCTGCTACGAACCGGCAATGACGAAGCTGATGTCCGGTGTATGCAGGATATCTACAGTGTGCTGCGCGAGAGCGTCGGCCCTGATCGCGTGACGCTCTATTTGCCCAATGGCGTCGGCACGGTCATTCTCCAATCACAGCACACGATTCAGATCTCCTCTGGACTCATTGACAACTTGAAGGGGGTGCTCGGTGCTGAACGCGTGATCGCAGAATAGTGTTACACTGCTGCAACCGCATCAATCAAAAAGGAGTATGGCGTGGAAATCATCAATGTTGATTCGCATATTACCGCGATTGACCACAATCTGCTGGGTGTACCTGGGGTCGGTGTAACCTATGTTGTGCGTGGTGAAACGGTCGCCTTGATCGAAACAGGAACCTCATTGACGGTACCGCATACGCTGGCGGGGCTGGAAAAGCTCGGGGTTCAGCCCGAAGAGGTCGAACACATTCTCTGTACGCATATCCACATGGATCATGCCGGTGGGGCCGGGTATCTGGCGGCGGCACTCCCCCGAGCCACGGTCTATATTCACAGCACCTCGGTGTCGCATCTTGTTGACCCCTCCAAGCTAGTTCCGAGTGTGCGGCGCGCGGTTGGTGAAGCGGCATGGCCGTTGCACGGCGACATTAAACCGATCCCGGCGGAACGCTTGCTCCCGGCTGAAGAGTTGCGGCTTGACCTCGGTGGTGACGTGGTGCTTGTCGCGATCGCGACCCCGGGGCATTCGCCGGATCATCTTTCCTACCGTGATCTCAAGAGCGGGGGGCTCTTTATTGGCGACGCAGCCGGTCTGATTATGGATCATTGGGGACTAGCCTTCCCGGTGACACCAGTGCCGACCTATGATCTGGTGGCGCAACGGAACACGATCGCGATGCTGCGAGGGATGAACCTGCCACGGATCTATGTGACCCATCATGGCCCTCACGATGATGTTGACTTCCAGTTAGAGCGCGCCCACGCGAAACTGGAAGAACTGGTTGACCTGACAGAGAAGGCGCTCGATGCAGGTGAATCTGACACGATCGCGCTGGCCGCAGAGTGGATTCGTTGCCCCGACGACAGCCCAGCGGTAACCATGGCACGCAGTTGGAGCGAGATGAGTACCGCAGGGATGATGCGGTACCTCAAAAAACAGCGTAGTGTGCAGGGATAACCTCAACGCGAAGGGGGGCGCTCAGTTTTTGACTGAGCGCCCCCTTCGCATTATCAGGCCAGCAGCCAAGGCTTACTCTTCGGCATAGAGGGGGGTACTGAGGTAGCGTTCGCCATTGCTAGGCGCAATGAAGACGATCAACTTGCCTGCATATTCCGGTCGGTAGGCGACACGAAGCGCGGCAGCACAGGCGGCACCACTTGAGATCCCAACCATCAAACCCTCTTCGCGCGCCAGGCGGCGCGCCATGGCAAAGGCATCATCGTTGCTCACGGGCTGGATCTCATCAAGAATCGCGGGATTGAGCACCTCGGGGACAAAACCGGCCCCGATACCCTGGATCTTATGCGGGCCAGGCTTACCACCGGCGAGCACCGGGCTAGCCTCGGGTTCAACGGCAACCACACGCAGCGAAGGCTTGCGGGCCTTGAGCGCCTCACCCACGCCGGTCAGCGTGCCACCGGTACCAACCCCACCGACCAGCACATCAATGGCCCCATCGGTATCGCGCCAGATCTCTTCGGCGGTCGTGAGGCGATGTACCTCAGGATTGGCCGGATTCTTGAACTGCTGAGGCATATAGCCATTGGGAAGATCGGCGAGGATCTGCTCGGCGCGAGCAATCGCCCCCCGCATGCCATCAGGCCCCGGGGTGAGCACAAGTTCAGCCCCATAGCCACGCAGCAGCTTGCGACGCTCGACGCTCATCGTCTCGGGCATCGTCAAAATCAAGCGATAGCCCCTAGCAGCCGCGACAAAGGCCAACCCGATCCCCGTATTGCCACTCGTCGGCTCAACCAACACCGTCTCGCCAGGCGTAATCAAACCAGCGCGCTCGGCGGCCTCAATCATCGCAAGCCCGATGCGATCTTTGACCGAACTGGCGGGATTGAAAAATTCCAACTTGGCAACAAGCGTTGCGTGGCTATCATTGACTTGATTGATGCGCACAAGCGGAGTATTGCCCACTAGTTCAGTAATGTTCCCAAAAATGCGCGCCATGATCTCCTGCTCCTTACACACTACAAACTTTCTTTCCAGCATATTGTAGACCTGACGCAGCACAAAGTCAAGTTCTTAATAGAAATAGTAAAGATTACGAGATAGGGTATACTGCACCCTTAGCATCCACGTCAGGGGAGGAACCCTGCAGCAAAGCAACGCACGTACGGAGACGAAGGAGAGACAACGCATGCGAGGAAGATCAGTTCGGGTCTCAACGCGAGCGGGCGGGGGTTCAGAAGCCGCCCGGCTCACGCGATGTGCAGGCAGTTGGCTCGAATTAGAGCCAGATGAAGGCGAACAAAGGCGCATTCTCGCGGCTTCGCAGGAGCTCAAAGGGCAGCGTGCGGTCGCCAATGCCTTGTATGCCGACCCCGAGGCGGCAAACGCCTTTTGTTTGGAACTCTTTCGAAGCAACGCCTTTGCACCATTGCACTTCGCCGATGAACTCGTCGAGGCGATGCTGCGCCAGTGTGGTGAACCACCAATCGTTGAGGAAGAGGAGAGCGAGGCCTTTTCGCATTACCTACGGACAGCGGTACTCACCGTAGCCTTGCCGAACACACGACGGCATCTCGCGGCGCAGTTACGGCGGTACCTCCCAGACTACATTGCCGCGCAGCAATGGCGCGAAGCGGTCGCCATTGACTACAGTGCTTTCCGCACCGCGCTTGGCAACGAAGTCACGCCCTTCCTGGCGCAGATGGCCCTGGCGGGCCTGGCCGCCTACTATGAAGCCCACGAAGAAGATTCGTAGGGGCGACGCACGCGCCCCTGGGAGCCCCCTCCGCAGAAACCTGCCAGGTGTGCGCCGCAACGGATCCATGGGGTACTAAAGGCAATACGTTTCAAATAAGCTCACGCGAAGGCGCAAAGGGTTCGCTCACCTACGCGAAAACCTTTGCGCCTTTGCGTCAAACCAACCGCCTTATTTGCAAAGTATTGGTACTGAAGGCAGTCCCGGCGCACACCTGGCAGGTTTGACTCGCTAGGGACGGCGGATGCGACTGGCTGCCCAGAGCCCGGCGGCGAGCGCACCTGCGCCAGCACCGGCACCAGCGGCCAGCGGCACCCAGGTGCGCTGGCGAGCGTCGCGCAAGACAACGCGCGCCGTATTCGAGCCACTGGCCCCAAAGACACCCCCGCCCGGATGCGTGCTGGCCCCGGTTAGATAGAGCCCCTTGATCGGCGTGCGGTATTCGGCCAACTCAGGGAGCGGGCGAAAGAAGAACATCTGATCAAAACTCATCTCGACGTGCATCACATTGCCCTTGAGCAAACCAATGCGACGCTCAAGATCAAGCGGGCTCTGAATGAAGCGGTCAATGATCTTGCCGCGCATATTGGGGGCATACCGATAGAGCACCTCGAGGATCGAGTCGGCAGCCTCTTCACGCACATCGTCCCAATGGCGTCCATCGCTGAGGGCATAGGGGAAATACTGCGCCCACAGGAAGACGGTGTGTTTGCCAGGAGGGGCGACATCAGGATCGATCGCCGAAAAGGTCATCGCAATGACAGCCGGATCATGGGCAGGCTGACCACGCAAATAATCCTCATAGGCACGACGGACATAATCCATCGAAGGGCAGAGCAACTGCAACCCGTGGTGGCTCTCGTGGGGCTGACCGCCGCTCGGGGCGGCGAGATAATCGGGCAACTCTTCGGCGGCACAGCGAACGGTCATCCCAAAACCATTGCCGACGCGGATATTGCGCAAGCGATGGACGAGGGCAGACGAAAGATGTTCGGGGCCAACCAGATCGAGCATCGTCGTAAGGACATGAGTATTCGAGACCACGATGGGGGCCGAATAACGCTGCCCATCAACCGTTTCGATGCCTTGCACCTGCCCGTTCTTGACGATAATCCGGCGCACAGGGGCACCAAGCACCAGATCGCCACCGGCACTCTTAAAGGATCGCGCCATCGCCTGGGTCAACTCACCGCTCCCGCCGCGGGGATGGGCCGCACCACAGGTATGCATCATCGCGTGCCAGCCAAAGAAATCCCCTGCCCCAATCTCATCAGGTGGAGGACCACTCTGGGCGGCAAGCCAGGTCATCGCCGCCCGCATCGGCTCGCTCTCAAAAGTCTCGTTGATCAACTGAGCGTAGCTCGTAAAGAGGCGCCGCGTAACCTCAAACGAATTGCGGTCAGCCAACGGCAACTTTGAGGTTGCCGAACCAACCGTCGAAAAGAGGCGGGCCGCCGACGGAGGATTGAGAAACACATCAAAAACCGCTTCATTGAGCGGTGTCCAATAGGTGAGAAACCGACGGTAGGCCTCGGCATCGCGAGGCGAAACTGACGCGATGCTCTGGATTGTTTTTTCGGTATCGCGATAAAAGCTAATCGAACCACTTCCATCGGGCAGGGGAAAGAACGCAAAAGGATCCATCTGAATATATTCGAGCCCATAGTGCTCAAGTTCCAGATCCTTCACAATTGGGGTGAGGTGGATCATAATATGGGCCGACGAACCAACATCGATCTTGTACCCTGGAATAACTTCTTCGGTACAGACGGCACCCCCAACAATCTCACGCCGTTCAACGACTAGCACCCGTTTGCCAGCCTTTGCCAAATAGCCAGCAGCGGTCAACCCATTGTGACCACCACCAACGACAATGACATCATAATCACTCTGCTGAGCCATGGCTATTCACTTTCTATGCAAGATGCGCTCGCATCATGTTAGTATACGTCAGATTCAGCCGAGCCGTGACAAAGCGAACGGTCGCATCACCCTTCTCCTGTCCTGGTCAACCAGCCAGCTTTGCTGACTGGTTGACCAGGACAGGAAAAAATCCCCGCTTTTTACTCTTGACACAGACACATGTCTCAGGTATAGTACTCTTGTCGGAAGTTTCACAAGAAATGCCGTTCAGGCGTAAAGGAGGTGATGCCCATGAGTGATCATAAGCGTCTGGGTATCACTACTGGTGAGGCCCGTTAGGTTCAACCAGTCTGGTGATACCCCTCCAGGACCTGAAGGAGCCCCTGCGATGCAGGGGCTTCTTTTCTGTTGCCAGGCCTGAGCGTTTCAGTTCTATTTTTAAAGACAACACCAATGGTTATTTTACTCCCCGATAACGATCCAGCTTTGACGGCACTGGCGGATGCGCTCGACCATGCACGGGCCACGAGCTATCCACTGAGTTTGCTGGTGGCCCGTCTCGCTGAGGCCACGCCTGGCCCGGCGAGCGCGGCGCTCGACGCACTCGCTGAGGCGGCGGGATGGCGCGGCCTTGGTGCAGCGTGGATCGAGGTGCCTCGGCGGATTGCCGCCAAACTCGTGACCCATCTGATCGTCGGTGAACTAGCGTATCCGACCGAGGTGATGCCGAGTGAAAAGGCCGAAGTGTTGGCGAGCCAATTCCTAGCGCTCTTTCCCCAGGGAAGTCGTTACTTTACCAACGGGGCCATCAGTGGCGATGTAGCAATCTACGATCTGCAGGGAGAAGCGGTCATTGGCTGGCGTTCATTGAGCGAAGCCCCCTTCGATAATGGCATCATGGCCCTGGGAGGCGGGCGCGTCGGCATGCTCTGGGCTGAAGACGCGCCCTGAGTTGAACGCCCGTTGGATGCCCGCTTCCGCGGGCATCCAACGGGCCAGTTCGCCATGTCGTTCCTGCGGACGGCGGCCCGCGCTTCCTCGGACG
>NZ_SIJK02000089.1 GCF_004762035.2 Candidatus Chloroploca mongolica
TGCGCCCCTGCGCCTTTGCGTCAAAATCTCTGCGCCCCTGCGCCTTTGCGTCAAACCCTCTGCGCCTTTGCGCTCCTGAGCAACAAAACCTCATGGTCGGAGCGCAACGCCTCCGTTGTCATTCCGAACGAAGCCGCAGGCGCAGTGAGGAATCTTCACGGATTTGCATGGAAGACCCCTCACGTTCGTTCGGGGTGACATGGGCGGGCCGGTGCACCAAACTGGTTGCTCACGGCGCCACTGGCGCGCGGGCCATCGCTCCAGCGACTCGAGCTGCATCATCAAATACCGCATGGGGCGCGACGCAAACGACAGCGGGGAGGATTGACGCAAAGGATTTGACGCAAAGACGCAAAGACGCAAAGAATCGTAATATAAAAAATCTCTGCACCCTTGCGCCTTTGCGTCAAAATCTCTGCGTCTTTGGCGTCAAAAAACAGCCGTTACGGGTAAATCCGGTACAGCATCCGCGGGAACGGGATCGTCTCGCGGATATGGCGCGTGCCGGTGATCCAGGCGACGGCGCGCTCAATGCCCATGCCAAAGCCACTATGCGGCACGGTGCCATAGCGACGCAGATCGAGGTACCAGCGATAATCGGCCACATCTAACCCATGCTCATTGATCCGCCGTTCCAGCAGATCAGGATCATGAATGCGTTGCGAACCGCCGATAATCTCGCCATAGCCTTCCGGGGCCAGCAGGTCAGCACAAAGCGCCACCTCGGGCCGCGCTGGATCAGGTTCCATATAAAAGGCCTTGATCGCCGCCGGATAACGCTCGACAAAGACCGGTCGATCAAACTGTGAAGCGATCAACTGCTCGTGGGGCGCCCCAAAATCCTCGCCCCAGGGCACCGGCGTTGCCCCTTCGACCTCGCCCTGATGCGCGTTGATCAACTCCAACGCATCGTCGTAGCTGATCCGTGGGAAGGGCGGCACACACCGTTTCAGCACCGTCGTATCGCGCTCGAGCACATCAAGATCCGCCGCACGCCGTTCGAGTACTCGCTGCACAATCGCACTCACAAACTGCTCTTGCAGCACCAGATTATCCTCGTGATCGGCAAACGCCACCTCAGGCTCGATCATCCAGAACTCGGTCAGGTGGCGGCGCGTCTTGCTCTTTTCGGCACGGAAGGTCGGGCCAAAACAGTAGACCTTGCCAAACGCCATCATGCCGGCTTCCACATAGAGCTGCCCGGTCTGCGCGAGATAGGCCTTGCCAAGATCAAAATAGTCGGTCGCAAAGAGATTGCTCGTACCCTCAGCCGCCGTCGCGGTGAGAATCGGCGAGTCAAACCGAATAAAGCCCTGCTCATTGAGCCACTCTTGCGCCGCGGCAATCACCTCAGCGCGAACGCGCAGCAACGCATGCTGGCGAGCCGAACGAACCCAGAGGTGGCGGTGTTCCATCAGAAACTCGACGCCATGTTCCTTGGGACTAATCGGATAGTCCACACTCGGGCCAACTAGTTCCAGTTCATGCACATCAAGCTCAAAGCCGCCAGGCGCACGCTCGTCAGCACGCACACTCCCCGTCACCCGACAGGCCGCCTCTTGCCCAAGTTGCTGGGCCAACGCAAACGTCGTTTCGCTCACCTGCTTCTTGAAAATCACACACTGGATTGTCCCACTCCCATCACGCAGCAACAGAAAGACCAGCTTGCCCTTCCCGGTCTTATGGTAGACCCAACCCGCCAGCGTGACCGTCTCTCCGACATACCCGGCAATCCTGGCAACGGTGGTAGTTGGCTGCAACGACATATAGCATACTCCTGATCTACATCAACCGACATTCGTCTGCCAGTATGCCACGAGAAAAGGGGACTGGCAAATGTGAGAGCTATGCCCTCCACCTCCCAGCAATTTTTCCTATGACGACACAAAAAGCCAGCAATGGTGGCTTTTTGTGTCGTCATAGGAAAAATCTCCGCTATACTAGAAGCAACAATCAATCACATTCAACAGAAAGGCCGTGTCATGATGCGCAGTCTACGTCGAGGGTTGCTGATTCTGATGCTCATTGCCCTGATGCCGCTCTTTGTGCTGCCAACCAAGGCGGCCAATCAGTTGCCACCGGGTAACGTCGGCCCTGGCGATGTCTACCTCGCCCTGGGCGATTCGCTCGCCACGGGAAACGAGGTCGCAGCCAATGACGACGGTCTCCCCGGCTATCCTGATCTCTTGTTTGCCACGCTGCGCCAGATCAACCCCGCCATAACCTTCACGAATCTCGGGGTTGGCAGTGGCGAAACAAGTAGCTCCTTTATCGTGACCGAGATCGTGACCGAGACCAGTCAACTCGATCGCGCCGTCGCCTTCATCACCACCGAACGCGTTGCCGGTCGCGTGGTGAGCCCGGTGACGCTGAGCATCGGCGGCAATGATGCGGCTGCCGTGGTGCAACCAGGCAGCACGACGAATGTTGAGCAAGCGCGGATCCTCTTTCGCGCCAATCTGAGCAAAATTCTCGATGATCTCGTAGCCGCGCTCACCGTCGAAGGGCAGCGCACCGGCGATCTGCTGATCATGAACTACTACAATCCGTATCCGGGCTTGTACGATCTGCCTGCCTACCAACCATTTCTACCGGCGAATCCCGATGTCGAACTGCCCCGTTTCAATGCCATCATTGAAGAAGAGGCCGCCGCACGCGGCATTGTTGTGGTTGATATCTTTACCCCTTTCCAGGGACGTGAAGCCGAACTGATCTTTGTGACCCGCCCGTATCCGGCGTTGCCCCCTTTCAACCCGACTGACCTGGAACGCCTCTTCGACTTTCACCCCCGCGAGGCGGGCCACCGCGTCATCGCCGACCAGTTCTTCCTGACCAGCGGCTATCGCCTCAAAGCCTTCCTGCCGCTCGTTGCCCAGTGACATTGTCTCGGCATAACACAAACGAGGGGCGAGCGCCCCTCGTTTGTGTTATGCCGAGACGGTTAGTTCTGTCTAACGCCCTTCGTCAACGGTGTACTCACCCTCGACGACCCCATCGTCATTCTTCTTGCCCTGGGCCCCGGGCTGCCCCTGAGCGGCACCTTCGCTGTAGGCATTCTGCGACAACTGGAAGATCGCTGGCTGCAATTCGTTCATCAGACTCTGCATCCGCTCACGATCCTCCTGGGCGATCGCATCACGCAGATCCTTGATCATACCCTCGATCCGCCCACGCTCAATCGTATCAACCTTGTCGCCAAGATCGGCCAGGGTCTTTTCGCCCTGATACGCAAGGGTGTCGGCCTGGTTCTTGAGTTCAACCATTTCACGACGAGCCTTATCTTCAGCGGCATGGACTTCAGCCTCACGCACCATGCGCTCGACGTCGTCCTTGCCCAGATTCGTGCTGGCCGTGATCGTAATGCGCTGCTCCTTGCTCGTCGCTTTGTCTTTGGCACTGACATTCAGAATGCCGTTGGCATCAATATCGAATGTCACCTCGATCTGCGGAATACCACGCGGCGCCGGCGGAATGCCTTCAAGCCGGAAGCGCCCGAGCGTCATGTTGTCGCTCGCCATCTGGCGTTCGCCCTGGAGAATGTGGATATCCACTGCCGTCTGACCATCTGATGCCGTCGAGAAGACCTCGGTCTTCTGCGTCGGAATGGTCATGTTGCGCTCGATCAGATGCGTCATCACGCCACCAAGTGTTTCCACCCCAAGCGAGAGCGGCGTTACGTCAAGCAACACAACGCCCTTGACATCGCCACCAAGCACACCACCCTGGATCGCAGCCCCAACGGCGACCACTTCGTCAGGATTGACCGACTTGTTCGGCTCTTTGCCGATCATCTTCCGCACAATCTCTTGCACCACTGGCATACGGGTTGAACCACCAACCAGCACGACCTCGTCAATCTGCGAAGGCTGCATCCCGGCATCCTTCATCGCTTGCGTCACCGGACCACGCAGCCGGTCGGTCAACGCACTGGTCAACTGCTCGAAGCGCGCCCGGCTCAGTTTCATCGCAAGGTGCTTGGGGCCACTCGCATCAGCCGTAATGAACGGCAGGTTGATCTCGGTTTCACTGACGCTCGACAACTCCATCTTGGCCTTCTCAGCCGCCTCTTTGAGCCGCTGCAACGCCTGGCGATCTTTGCTCAGATCAATGCCCTGGTCTTTGCGGAACTCGTCAATGATCCAGTCGACCACCGCCGCATCATAGTCGTCACCACCAAGGTGCGTATCGCCACTGGTGGACTTCACTTCAACGATGCCATCACCAACTTCCAGAATCGAGACGTCGAACGTGCCACCACCAAGGTCAAAAACCAGAATGGTCTCGTCCTTCTTCTTGTCAAGCCCATACGCGAGCGCGGCTGCCGTCGGCTCATTGATGATCCGCAAGACTTCGAGGCCGGCAATCTTGCCCGCATCCTTGGTCGCTTGGCGCTGACTATCGTTGAAGTAGGCCGGTACCGTGATCACCGCCTGGGTGACAGGCTCACCAAGATACGCCTCGGCATCAGCTTTGAGCTTCTGCAAGACCATCGCCGAAATCTCTTGCGGCGCATAATCCTTGCTCGTCTGGGGCACATGGATGCGTACATCGGCACGTGGGCCCTTGGTCACCTTGTACGAGATCATCTCGCGCTCGGTGGTCGTCTCATCAAAATCACGTCCAATCAGACGCTTGACTGAATACAGTGTATTTTCAGGATTGATCGTCGCCTGACGCTTGGCTGTCTGCCCAACCAGGCGCTCGCCATTCTTGGCAAAGGCCACGACCGACGGTGTGGTGCGGTTGCCCTCGGCATTCGGGATCACCACGGCATCGCCGCCTTCCATCACCGCAACACATGAATTGGTCGTGCCCAGATCAATACCAACAATCTTGCCCATATCTCTCTATCTCCTCTCCTAAATGGATTGCGCTTTCTCTACGTTCTAGTGTACCTGTTTTTTGCATGTCCTACGCTAATGTGGCGTTAGAGGAGTGTTAATATTTGCCGCTTATGACGCAAGCTCGTACAGCAAAATACCCGCAGCGACCGCCAGATTGAGCGAGTCGCTGCGTCCTCGCATCGGGATCGCCACCATCAGATCACAGAGTGCTTGCTGTTCGGCGCTGAGCCCTTGGCGCTCACTGCCCATCAAGAGCACCAGCGGCGTCGGGTAGGCCGCCTGGCGAAAATCGGTCGCCGCCTGGTCACTACTACCAACCATCGTGACACCAGTGGCCCGCTTCCACGCCGCCAGTTCGGCCCATGACGTGCGTACAAGCGGCACCGCAAAGGCCGCCCCCATGCTCGCCCGCAGCGCCGCCGGATCATACGGATCAGCCGCTGGCTCAACAATGATCACGCCGCTCGCCCCGACGCCATCAACCGTGCGAATGATCGTGCCTAGGTTGCCAGGATCGGCTGGTTCTATCAACGCGATCCATCGCGGCGCTTGATCCAGTTGTACCTCGGCGAGGTCGAGCCAGCGCTGGCGTACCACCGCCGCCAGGCCCTGTGGCCCGTCTTTCGCCGACAGACTCGCAAACACCTCAGCCGAGACCTCGATCACCTCGGTGCCCTGCTGGCGTAAGGTTGCCACAAGATCGTGCGCAAACGCACTGGTCAGCAACGCCGGGGCCACCACGAGTTGCACCAACTCAGCCCCGGCCTCGGCAGCCTCGGTCACCAGGCGAATCCCTTCGACAAAACAGAGCCCACTCGCCACCCGGGCTTTGCGCTGGCGCAACGAGCGGATCATCTTGATCGTTGCATTCGCAGGACTGGTAATTATCACGTGTCTCATGCCATTCCACTCGACAGGCGCAGGATCTGCTCGGCACACTTCTCGCCCGAAATCATGGCCGCATTGAGGCTACTCGCTTCGGTGAATTCGGCAGCAAAGAAGAGCCCCGGTCGCCCGGTGGCATTGTCGGGTAGCGTGGGATGGATACCGGGTGGCTGGGCAAACTGGCTGTATGGAATGCGATAGAGCCGCAACGGGCGATAGGTACGCAGCGCTGTCACCGCCTCGTGGTTGCCTACCAACATCCGTTGCAGATCGGCAAGTGAGCGCGCAAACAGTTCGTCGTCATCAAAGGGAGGCACGCCCAGGATCGAGACACTCAGCAGGTGCGCCCCCGGGGGCGCATAACTCGGCGCTACATTGCTCAGTTGCACGGCATTGTTAACGAATGCGTCGGGTTCACTATGCAGCAATAATTTTTTGTCGGGTACCACCGGCGCATCGCCCGCAAAATAGAGCGTCACCGTACCGACGTGCGCCGCAGGCATCGGCAAGCCCGTGAGCCGTGCCGCCTCGGGGGCGGGCGTGGCTACCACCACCGCATCAGACGCAAAACGGCTCCCATCAGCCAACATCGCCCCGGTCACCTGCGGCCCATCAGTCATCAACGCATCCACCTGCGTCTTGAGCCGAATCGTCCCTGCCGAACGCAACTCGGCAGCCAGTTGCTGACTCAGGGCCCCCATCCCGCGGGCAGGCACAACCGTCTGCCCATCACTGAGCATCTTGAAATTAAAGCGGAAACAGCGCGCACTCGTATGCAGCGATCGATCCAGAAAAATTCCACCATAAAAAGGCCGAAAAAAGCGATCAATCGCCGCTTGACTAAAGCCTTTCTGCTGCAGATAGGTCTCGGTTGGCTGATCAGGGGCAGCAATGAGTTCGTCAACCGTCGTCTGGCGCATTTCGAGAGCGAGTGCCAGGGTGCGCAGTTTGTCATCTGGTCGAATCACACTCGTCAGCGCCGCCCCAAGCAACGCCCACGGATCACGATCCCGCAACGGATCAGTCAACACCGCCCGCCGCCCACCCTCGCACACCAGCGCCCCTGGATCGAACGCACACAAGCCCAGGGCACGGTAATCAAACTGGCGCTGCGCCGCCGGGTATGCCGTAAAGAGCACCTGAAACCCCCGGTCGAGCATAAAACCATCGTGATAATCTGAGCGCACACGACCACCAACATCATCGCTCGCTTCCAGCACCGTCACCCGTTTGCCCGCACGCAATAGCGTACGTGCGCAGGTCAGCCCGGCAAGACCCGCGCCAATAATCAGGATATGCTCTGGCATAGGAATATCCTCAATAAAACAACATAAACAGACTGTTATCAGTAGTACCACCCAAGGGTATTGTACAATCGCTCCTCTTCACATACAATAGGGGGAGAGTGGAGTACCATATCGTAACGGTACCAGAGTACCAGGCAGAGCAACGTAAGGCCGAAGCATTGGCAGCGTCAATCCTTCGGCCCAGGTCGTTACCGTGCGACTAATGCAGCTCGATATTAGGGCAGGCAACTTTCGGCAGCAAATTGCAAGCTTCAAGGGGGATGTATGCACCACCGTGCGCCAGTGATGTCCAGGATGCGCTTTCGTTACCTGTGGCTCTTCTTTATCCTGACGACGAGTCTCGTCTTTATTACGGCCTCACTTGGTCGCACCAGTGTTGCCAGCGCCAGGGATACGACCGATCCCTCAGGCTCGTCCGTTCAGGCACTAGCCAACCAGCCTATCACCCCTGCTCAGATCACCGAGGGCTATCGTCCCTATATCGAGTGGCATGCCAACGGCGTAACCGCTGAGATCCCCCGTCAGTCGACCTTCAAGGCGTTTGTGCGTGCCGGTGAACAAATTTTCATCGGCTCAAGTGCTATGAACCGGGCTCCCTCCGGTGATGTGATTATTCGTGCCCCTAATGGCAGCACCCCTGATACGTGCAATGCGCGTGCTACCGGCAATGAGCTCTATGGTCGCATCGTCAATCGTGCTCAAGAGGTTGTCGGTGCCTTGCCAGCCACTGGTGGTTATCAACCCTGTATCATCACACCCGCCGAAACGACAGCGACTGGTGATGGCATCTGGGAATTTGATTTCATCAGCCCCAGCCCGACTGCTAATCTTGATACTAATCCAGCGCCTATCCGCATTACTGAAGAATGGGCGAACACTGACCTCGCCAACCACTGGATTGCGGCGTGGGATATCAGCGTGCGCGATGGCACCAATGCTGCCATTGAACGCACTGGTCGCGTCTTTGCCAATTACCTTGCGCTCAATATGGGTAGCAATGCCAGCCTTTTTGGTGCGCCTGATGATATTGGCCTCTACAAGCAGTTCTACATCCTGACAGTTGATGGTCAGGGCTATGAGGTAGATCTCAATGGCATTGACCCCTTTGGTTTCATCTTCTTTGCCAACGCCAAAGGCATTGTTGATAACGAGGGCGAGTCGATCTATCGTTCCCTTCAGTTGACTGGCGCTAACCTTGCTCAGCCGCCTCCCCCTGGCTATGGCTTTCACAAGCCGGAAGACCCCGATAATCTGGCGCAACGCAATGTAACCCACAAGATCTTCTTTGATCTGACCGGCCCCGACCCCGACATGCCAGCCACGGCACGAACGCCCGATGGCGAAACCTGGTTGCTCCGTGGTAGTCAGACGCTTGCCCCTCTCCCCCAGAATCTGACCTTTGTCGGTGAAGAAGGCACGCCAGGCCAGGCCGGGACGAATCCGCTTGGTGGCACCTTCTCATTTGATGCGCCTGCTGATGTTACCTACGAGATTGTGATTGATACCAATCGCAATAATCGTTTTGATGATCCCGAAGACCGGATCCTTTCTGGCCTCACGACCGCGCCTCGTACCAGTGTCTTCTGGGACGGCCTTGATCAACTGGGCGAGCGCGTTGAAGCCGGAAGCGTGCCCTTCCGTGCGCAGGCGCGTCTCTCTTCAGGTGAAATTCACTTCCCCTTCATTGATGCCGAAAGCAATCCCAATGGGATGATTATCGAGCGTGTGCGCCCCACCCCACAGCCCGATGATCCCGATCCCTTCACAATCTATTACAATGATGTCTATAACTACACCGGTACCGGTGACTATGATTTCTCGCCGTGCGCTTTAGTAGGCGACACCCCTCCCCCCCCCGCTTCGGCTGGCATTTCTGATCCTACCTGTTACGGACGCTCGCTTAGCCCGCTGGAGCGCAATGCACTAGGTGGTGTTTCCAGTGCGGCCGGTGCCCACGCATGGGATTCATCTGCCGAGCCGCAGTTTGGCTTTGGTGATCGCCGTATCATTGATACCTGGACCTTCTTCCCTTCGGCGTTTGTCCAACTGGTTGGTGGTGTCGTGCTCGCCGAGGCCGATCTTTCGATCGCAAAGAGCCACGAGCCGGCTGTGCTCTATTCAGGTGGGCCGATTACCTATACGGTGACCGTGCGCAATCCGGGGCCAAGCCCGTCGCTTGGCACACCCGTGCGCGATGAAGTGCCGCCCGAGATTACCAATGTCAGTTGGACATGTGCGCTGATTGCTGGAACCGGGGCATGTGGGCAGGCCTCCGGCAGCGGCAATGTGCTCAGTACGACCGTTGATCTACAACCCAATAGTGCGATCAGTTTCACGCTGCGCGGCACGATTGATCCTGCCTTTACTGGCACGCTGACGAATACGGCGATCATTACCCGTACCGCTGATACGACTGACCCTGACCTTGAGAATAATCGGGCGACCGATGTGATCCAGGTGAATGCGCCAGCCGATCTCTCGCTGAGCAAGGTGGTCAACAATACCCGCCCCAACGTCGGCGAGGTCATCACCTATACGATCACGCTCACCAATGCTGGCCCGAGCAACGCTACCGGCGTCACTGTCTCCGAGCCGCTGACAACCGAATTGACCTTTGTCAGTGCCACCACCAGTGTCGGCACCTACGACCCCGCGACGGGCATCTGGGACGTCGGCAGCATCGCCGCCAACACCACCGAAACACTCACCATCGCCGCCCGCATCAATGCCTATAACCCGACCATCACCAATATCGCCCAGGTGCAAACCGCGGATCAACCCGATCCCAACAGCACCCCCGGCAACAACATCCCTGGCGAAGATGACCAGTCCAGCCAGGTGGTGCGGCCACCCGTCGCCGACCTCGAACTCGCCAAAACCGTCAGTGCGCCTCGGGTGAATGTCGGTGACAGCGCCACCTTCACCATTACGCTCTTCAACCGTGGCCCCGATCCCGCGACCGGTGTGACGGTGCGTGAAGAACTGCCCGCTGGCCTGGAGTTTGTCCGTGCCAACCCCAGCCGGGGCAGCTACAGCAATACCACCAGCATCTGGACCATCGGTAATCTCGCCGTCAGCGAAACGGTCACACTCGCCCTCGACGTGATTGTCCGTGCGACCGGCCCACAAACCAATACCGCCCAGGTCGACACCTCCGATCAGCACGATCCCGACAGCACCCCAGGCAACAACATCCCGACCGAAGATGACCAGGACTCGGCCACCATCAACGGTGACGAGGCCGATCTCTCGCTGAGCAAGGTGGTCAACAATACCCGCCCCAACGTCGGTGAGGTTATCACCTATACGATCACGCTCACCAACGCCGGCCCGAGCGACGCCACCGGCGTCACCGTCTCCGAGCCGCTGACAACCGAACTGACCTTTGTCAGGGCCACCGCCAGTGTCGGTACCTACGACCCCGTGACGGGCATCTGGGACGTCGGCAGCATCGCCGCCAACACCACCGAAACGCTCACCATCGCCGCCCGCATCAATGCCTATAGCCCGACCATCACCAACATCGCCCAGGTGCAAGAATCGGATCAACCCGATCCCGACAGCACCCCCGGCAACAACATCCCTGGCGAAGATGACCAGTCCAGCCAGGTGGTGCGGCCACCCGTCGCCGACCTCGAACTCGCCAAAACCGTCAGTGCGCCTCGGGTGAATGTCGGTGACAGCGCCACCTTCACCATTACGCTCTTCAACCGTGGCCCCGATCCCGCGACCGGTGTGACGGTGCGTGAAGAACTGCCCGCTGGCCTGGAGTTTGTCCGTGCCAACCCCAGCCGGGGCAGCTACAGCAATACCACCAGCATCTGGACCATCGGTAATCTCGCCGTCAGCGAAACGGTCACACTCGCCCTCGACGTGATTGTCCGTGCGACCGGCACGCAAACCAATACCGCCGAGGTCGACACTTCCGATCAGCACGACCCCGACAGCACCCCAGGCAACAACGACCCGAACGAAGACGACCAGGACTCGGCCACCATTACCGGTGACGAGGCCGATCTCTCGCTGAGCAAGGTGGTCAACACTACCCGCCCCAACGTCGGTGACGTCATCACCTATACCATCACACTCACCAACGCTGGCCCGAGCACCGCCACCGGCGTCACTGTCTCCGAGCCCCTGGCCCCTGAATTGACCTTTGTCCGTGCAACCGCCAGTGTTGGTACCTATGACGACGGTTCCGGCATCTGGACTGTCGGCACCATCGCCGCCAACACGACCGAAACGCTCACCATCGCCGCCCGCATCGATCGTTACAGCCCGACCATCACCAACACAGCCCAGGTGCAAACCTCCGATCAGCCCGATCCCGACAGCACCCCGGGCAACAACAACCCTGGCGAAGACGACCAGTCCAGCCAGGTGGTGCGGCCGCTGGTGATTGACCTGGAACTGGCCCATTCCGTTGCCATCCTCAACGGGGAAGAGCGGACGGCACGCCTCGTCATTGATCTGCTCAACCGTGAGCAGTGCAATGCAGAACCGTGTACCACCGCAACGCAGGTGCAGGTACAGCATCGCATCCCGCAGGATCTGCTGCGCTATGTGACCTACAGCACCGGCCAGGGAACCTATAGCTACGAACCAGCAACCGGCATTGGTACCTGGGATGTCGGAACCCTGCCCGCCGGTGGTGCCGTGCAGATCTTTGTGGATGTCGAAATTACTGCCGGTGATGCTGAAGAGATCGTCAGCGTTGCCGAAGTCTGGCGCGCTATCGAGTTCGATATTGACAGCACACCTGCCAATAACATCCTCGCCGAAGATGACCAGGAAGAGGTACGCTTCAGCTTCTTGACCCCGATCACCCTCAAGAGCTTTACGGCAGCGCGTACCAGCGCTGGCGTGGAGGTCGCTTGGGAAACCGGTATGGAACTGGACACACGAGGGTTCAATCTGTGGCGCAGCAGCGATGGTACGCGCGCCGGGGCCGTCTTGATCACCCCACAGATGATCGCGTCACGAGGCAGCAGCACCGGTGGCGCCGCCTACCAGTTTGTGGATACCACGGCGACAACCGACAATGCCTATGCCTATTGGCTCGTTGAGATCGCCAACAATGGCCTTACCAGTGACTACGGCCCGGTACGCGTCGCTCGCGACCCGTCAAACCTGACCCGCGAGCACTCCGTCTTCTTGCCGCTCATCGTCAGACGCTAAAGCGGGGTTAGGGGCCTACGGCTCCCCCAGATCGTCTGTACGCTGAAAAAAGCCAGCAATGCTGGCTTTTTTCAGCGTACAGACGGGTTTGTAGGGCGTTAGCCCTGAAGTTAATGCACCATGGAAGAAACACCACCAATCCCACTCCTGCTCACCGAACGCCTGCGTCTACGGCCTTTTACCCTCGACGACGCCCCGACCGTGCAGGTGCTCGCCAGTGCCGCTGAAATTGCCGATACGACCCTCAATCTGCCCCATCCCTATCCCGAAGATGGCGCAAAACAATGGATCAGTACGCACGCCGACAAAGCCCGTACATCCAATGAGTTGACCTGGGCTATGTGCGATCTCACGACCGATCAGGTCTATGGCGCCATCAGCCTGATTGTGCGTCCGGCCTATCATCACGCCGAAGTTGGCTACTGGATGGGCTTGCCGTACTGGGGCCAAGGGTACACCACCGAAGCCGCACACGCCGTCCTTGCCTACGGGTTCAACCAGCTTGGCCTCGAACGGATCTTCGCCCGTCATCTAGCCCGTAATCCCGCCTCTGGTCGGGTGATGCAAAAGATTGGGATGCGCTTTGAGGGCTGTCAGCGCAGACACCTCGTCAAAAATGGCCAGTTTGAGGATTGTGTCAATTATGGCATCATCCGCAGCGAGTATGCTGAATAAGACAATAAAAAAGACCTCACAGGCCTGCTCGACCTGTGAGGTCTTGTCTACCTACCTAACTCAACGCATCACATCTTCGTACGCTACCTGCAACGCAGCCTCCTCTTCGCCCGAGAGTGGCATCAGCGGTAAGCGGACACTCGTTCGCGGAAGATCACTTGTCCAGGTCAACGCTGCTTTGAGTGCCGGTGGTGTATTCACTGGATCCAGCAGATTGCGCAACGCCGTCAGGCGTGCCTGAGCGCCCTGCACATCGCCGCCTTCGATGTGGGCATCATAGACTGCCCGCGCCATCCGTGGGAAGGCACTCGAGAGCGCGGTAATCGCACCGGCTGCCCCGCCCGAGAGGGCCAGCGCAATCAGTTTGTCGCTGCCCGTAAAGACGTTCAGTTGTGGGTACCGGTCGATCAAAAGTTTGGAGTTGTCCCAGTTCCCACTGCTATCCTTCAACCCGTAGATCTTTGTCCCGTGACTCTCAAGCAATTGATCAATGATGGGTGGCGTAATAGGAACACCAGTTACCTGCGGAATGTTGTAGAGCATCAGTCGCCCATCCGCGGGCAAGGCATCACAGAGCGCACGATAATATTCGACAATCCCAGCTTCTGTCGGGCCTTTGATATAAAACGGTGGCATCACCAGAACCGCATCAGCCCCTCGATCAAGTGCATAGTTGCTCAAGGCAATCGTTTCGGTCAAGGCCACACAACCCGTACCTGCAATCACCGCAAGCGCACCACGATGATCAAGAATCAGATCGAGCACACGCTCACGTTCCGCTACACTCATCGAGGGACCTTCACCGGTGGTTCCCAGTGCCAAGACTCCGTGCAGGCCACCTGTTTCAAGAAACCGCATATACCCTGGGAGCCATTCGTAATCCACTGGTCCCACTTCACTGATAAATGGGGTCAGCATCGCGCTGATAATGCCTTTGATCGCGGCCATGTGTTTCAACTCCTCACAACAGCGAAGTTCACAACAACGCCCCGGCATTGCCGGGGCGCTGTTGACTGTTTATCAGAGGGCTAGAGCACTTGCGTAGCAACGTACTGGTTTTGTGTCTGAGTAATGCAGCTAATATTCTGGTGCAACTGCGCAAACAAGAGCGGTGCTGTGATGTCGTGCAAGAGCGGTGCGGTGATGTCGTGCAAGAACGGTGCGGCGATGTCG
>NZ_SIJK02000008.1:0-87763 GCF_004762035.2 Candidatus Chloroploca mongolica
CAGGCGAAAACGGCCAGCTTCGCTGGCCGTTTTCGCCTGCACAAGCATGATTTTTGGAGCCGCCCCCCCTTTTGCATAACCCCTGTACGGGAGTTGTGCAAAAGGTACAAAACGACTTGACAACTTTTGGCATGCATTGTATAGTAGCCAACAATACTATCCGGCAAAACTACCACATCCTAGTGCGACAATGGCGCTCGTCAATTGCTCAGTGATCTGAGTTTGGCGAGCGCCTGTTTGTAGGTTTTTCCTCGGTCCAACGTTTCAACGGTTCGACACTCTACTAGTAAGGTGAATAGCGTGAACAATCTCCCTGCGCGAGTGACTGAGAGTCTGTATGACCCACGCTTTGAGCGTGATGCCTGTGGGATCGGCTTTGTTGCCCGGATTAATGGGCATCCTGGTCACGAGATTCTAGCGATGGCCCTTGAGGCGTTGGGTAATCTTGAGCATCGCGGGGCAGTCGCAGATGATGCCAAGACAGGTGATGGTGCAGGGGTATTGATTCAGATTCCACGCGAATTTGTGCAACGTGAGTTGCAACGCCTGAATATCGGGGCTGATCCATCCACAGTTGCCCTGGGGATGTTTTTTTTCCCGGCTGACGTTGAGGCCCACGCAGCAGCACGAGCGGTGGTTGCCTGCGAACTCGAGGCCCATAACCTCCGTTTGCTTGGGTGGCGTGAGGTGCCCGTTGATCCCGAGGCACTTGGTGAACGCGCCCGCGAGGCGATGCCAGCCATTGATCAGGCGTTGATTGTCTCGGCCAATGGGCTCGATGAACTGGCTTTTGAACGGACACTCTTTATTGCCCGCAAGGCAATGGAGCAGAGTTTTGCCCGCGAGGGGCTCGCAGCCTATGTCCCTTCCCTCTCGTGTCGTACTGTGGTCTATAAGGGTCTGCTGCTGGGAACGACGCTAAAGCAGTTTTATCCCGATCTGAGCGACCCAAGCATGAAGACGGCCCTGGCCGTCTATCATCAGCGCTATTCGACCAATACGTTCCCGACCTGGGAGCGCGCCCAGCCCTTTCGCATGCTTTCGCACAACGGCGAGATCAATACGGTGCAGGGCAATGCCAACTGGATGCACGCTCGCCAGGCGGTGCTGCACCTGCCTGCCGATTTTCTTGAGGTAGCCGTCGATGGGCCGTCAGCCCTCAATCCTGTGCTTGATGATACTGGCTCTGACTCGGGGATGCTCGATAATACGCTCGAGTTGCTGGTGCTCGCCGGGCGCGATGTTCGCCACGCGCTGGCGATGCTTGTGCCCGAGGCCTGGGAGAAGATTCCTGATATGAGCCCGGCTCTCCGTGCGTTTTATCAGTACCACGCATGTCTTGTTGAACCCTGGGACGGTCCGGCGGCACTGACCTTCTCGGATGGGCGGATTGTGGGAACCTCCCTCGACCGCAATGGTCTGCGTCCGGCCCGCTATATCATCACCGATGATGGCCTGGTGATCTCGGGATCTGAGGTGGGCGCGGTTGCCATTGATGAGGCGCGCGTTGTCCATAAGGGCAAGCTTGGCCCTGGGCAGATGATTGCCGTCGACACAGCCACCGGGCGCTTCTTTACCGATGAGGAGGTCAAGGAATATCTGGCCCAGCAGCAGCCGTACGAGGCCTGGGTCGGGCAGCATTTGCGCCGGATGGCCCAGGTGGCCGAAGAGGTTCGCAATGCGGGAGGCGATACGCCTGCGCTGCCCTATCCCTCGGCGGCAACCCTCCAGCCCTTGCAACAGGCCTTTGGCTATACGAGCGAAGAGTTGAATGTCGTGCTCAAGCCGATGGGCATCACCGGGCAAGAGCCGGTTGGTTCAATGGGTGATGATACCCCTGCGGCGGTGCTGTCAGAGTTTGAGTTGGGTCGCCCGCTCTTCCAGTATTTCAAGCAGCGTTTTGCGGAAGTGACCAACCCACCCATCGACTCGCTCCGCGAAGAACTCGTGATGTCGCTGAGTGTCGCGGTTGGTCGTCGGCGCAATCTGCTCGAAGCCACCCCTGAACACGCCCATCTGCTCGAACTCAATTCGCCGATCCTGACCGATCGCGAACTCGCCGCGCTGCGGGCAAATGGCGATCCGCTGCTGCCCGTAGCTACGGTGTCAGCCCTGATGCCCCTTGGAGCATCGTTGCAGCAGGCCGTCGAGCACCTCTGTGCCAGCGCCGAAAAAGCGGTGCGCAACGGGGCTGCCGTCGTGATTGTCAGCGATCAGGGCGTTGATGCCGAGCATGCACCGCTTCCAGCCCTGCTCGCCGTGAGTGCCGTCCATCATCACCTGATCCGGACGGGGTTGCGTACCCTCTGTAGTCTGCTGGCTGAGACCGGTGAAATGCGCGAGGTGCATCATCTGGCTTGTCTCGTTGGGTATGGGGCCGAGGCGGTCAATCCGTATCTCGCCCTGGCCAGTGTGCGCCAACTCGCCCTCGAGCGCGATGCGGTCAAGCAGCGCGCCAGTGCCCCCATTGGGGCCGATGATCCGCTGATTGCCGCGCCGCGTGCCCATTCGCTGGGCCTCGAAGCCGAACGCAATGTGATCAAGGCCCTCGAAAAAGGCCTGCTCAAAATTATGTCCAAGATGGGCATCTCGACCCTCGATAGCTACTGCGGTGCCCAGATCTTCGAGGCGCTCGGCATTGAACAAGCCCTCGTTGATGTCTGCTTCACCGGGACACCAACGCGCATCGGGGGCATTGGCTTCGCCCGCCTTGAACAAGATGTGCGTGCCCGCCATTGCAAGGCGTTTGCGTCTGAAGAGCGTGACGGCTTGATGAGCCTGCCACATCCGGGCTTTTACAAGTACAAGAAGGATGGCGAGTACCACGCCTTTAGTCCGCCGGTGGTACACGCACTGCAGAAGGCCGCGAAAAACCCCTATGCCCTGAACGGCGATAGCCACGGTCCGGGGGTGAGTGCCGAAGGCTATGCGATCTATCGTACCTATGCCGATCTGGTCAACGGTCGTCCGGCCACCGATCCGCGCGATTTGCTCGAGTTTGTGCCTGCTGGTGCGCCGGTGCCCCTTGATGAAGTAGAGTCAATCGAGGCGATTGTGCAGCGCTTCAGTACGGCAGCGATGAGCCACGGGTCAACCAGTAGTGAGGCCCACGAAACGCTGGCGATTGCGATGAATCGCCTCGGTGGGGCAAGCAATTCGGGGGAAGGTGGAGAGGATGCCGAACGCCTCAAGGACGAGCGCAATTCCAAGATCAAGCAGGTTGCCTCGGGACGTTTCGGCGTGACCCCTGGCTACCTCGCAAGTGCCAGTGAATTGCAGATCAAGATGGCGCAGGGTTCTAAACCCGGTGAAGGTGGGCAACTGCCCGGCCACAAGGTCAATGAGGAGATCGCCCGGATTCGCCATACAGTGCCAGGCGTGGCCTTGATTTCGCCCCCACCCCACCACGACATCTATAGCATCGAAGACCTGGCCCAGTTGATCTATGATCTCAAGCAGGTCAATCCTGCCGCACGCGTTTCCGTCAAACTGGTAGCAACGTCGGGTGTGGGCACCATTGCCGCCGGTGTCGCCAAAGGCTATGCCGATACGATCCTGATTAGTGGTCACTCGGGTGGTACCGGGGCGTCACCACTCAGCAGTATCAAGAATGCCGGATTGCCCTGGGAACTAGGCCTCGCCGAAACCCAGCAGACCCTGGTACTCAACGGGTTGCGTGGCCGCGTGCGCCTCCGGGCAGATGGGGGCCTCAAGACCGGGCGTGATGTGGTGATCGCCGCGATGCTCGGGGCCGACGAATATTCATTTGGGACAGCCGCACTGGTCGCCGAGGGCTGCATTATGGCTCGCGCCTGCCACAATAATACGTGTCCCGTAGGCATTGCGACCCAGCGCACCGAACTGCGCTCGAAGTTCCCAGGCAAACCCGAGATGGTCATGGCCTTCTTCCGCTATCTCGCCCAGGAAGTGCGTGAGTGGCTCGCGAGCCTGGGGTTGCGCTCGCTTGACGAGGCCATCGGGCGCAGCAACCTGCTCCGGCAGCGCCAGGTCGGGCATGCTGGCCCCGACTCGCTTGATCTGACGCCGGTGATTGGCACCGCCCACATCGTTCCTGGGGCCGAGCTCAAGCATGGGGGCGAGCGCAACCCCCTGCCAGCCACCGAGAGCCTCAATGATCGCATTATGCACGATACCCGTGCGGCCCTCGCTGCGCGTGGGCCAGTGACGCTCACCTACCAGGTTCATAGCCGCGACCGCTCGGTTGGCACGCGGTTGGCCGGGGCTATTGGGCAGATCTATGGCGACAAAGGGCTGCCTCCGTCCACTATCAGGATCAACCTCCGCGGGAGCGCCGGGCAGAGTTTTGGGGCTTTCAATGCCCCCGGGGTTGACCTGCTCCTGACTGGCGATGCCAACGATTATGTTGGCAAAGGCATGGCCGGAGGAAGCATCGTCATTGCCCCTGACCCCAAGGCTCGCTTTGCCTCGCACGAAAATGTGATCGCAGGCAATACGCTGCTCTATGGCGCGACCGGGGGCGAACTCTACGCCGCTGGTCAGGTAGGCGAACGGTTTGCCGTACGCAATTCGGGGGCGGTTGCGGTTGTCGAAGGCGTTGGCGATCACGGGTGTGAGTATATGACGGGTGGCGTTGTGGTCATCCTCGGTGGTACCGGACGCAACTTCGGGGCCGGTATGACGGGCGGCATTGCCTATGTGCTCGATGAAGCCGGCCATTTTGCCCAACGCTACAATCCCCAGTTGATCGAGTTGCGCCCAATGAGTACCCGTGACGAAGCCCAGGTACAGACCTTGATCCGCCGCCATGTCGAGGTGACCGGAAGCTCGCGGGGCGCGGAAGTCCTCGCCCGCTGGGAGGTCTATCGTAGCCTCTTCCGCGTTGTCGTGCCACGCGACGCCGTGGCAAAGATCGAGAATGCGAGCGAAGGTACCGAAGAGATCAAATCAGCCTCGGCACGTGCGGCCTGATCACGGCAGGCTGATTCTGTGGTATAAATGCGAAGTTCGCGTCTGTTTGCTGATTGCTCTTCCAGGGAAGGTAGACCCAACGTAGGGTTCACCTGGAAGAGCATTCATATGTGGTAGAGAAGAAAAGGACACGTATGGCCTGGCTTGGTTTGCTTGTTTTGATGGTGTGTATTGCTGCGCTCCCTGGGATTTCCGTCTACCTCGAGTCAATCCGTTCCAATCAAGCATCTGATCTGCCCGAAGGCGACGCTTCGTAGCTTCTCTGGTGCGCCAGAGAAGCTATGGTACAATAATCTTGCCTTCGCTGGAAAAAAACCAGCTACGCTGGTTTTTTTCCAGCGAAGATGTTGAGTGAGCGGGTGTAAACCCGAAGACAGGAGGCCTGGATGGATCAAAGCATCCGTCACCCTACCGGGCCGACACTGGTTGTGGAGACTGAACAAAAGAGTATACGTCGCAGCCGACATTTCACCGCCCTCGGGATGTTGCTCTGGGATCTGGCCCTGATTCTCACGAGTGTGGTTTTTGCCTACTGGTTGCGTTATACGGCAAACTGGCCTGAACCTTTTGACCGCATTGTTTCAGAAGTAGCAACTCAGAATCAGGTCGAATTTGAGGCTTTTTTGCCAATTTTTTTACCTATGATGGTGTTGCTTGCCTTCCAGTTTGGTCGGCGTGGGCTCTATCAGCTATCTCCTCGCCTCAGTTTGCTCGATCAAATAGGCATTATTGTGAGCAGTACCCTCACGGTGATCGCCTTCCTGATTGTGGTCGTCTTTCTCTATAAGCCTTTTTACTATTCACGGCTGATCTTTGCCTTTACCGGGGCAACGATCATCCTGCTCCTCTCGGTGTGGCGTGTCATCCGTACCGGAGTGCAGCACTGGCAATGGTCACGCGGGATTGGTCAAGAACGGGTACTCGTGGTCGGTGGAAGCGGACTCGGCCAGGATGTGATGAATGGTATCGTGAGTTCGCCGGGCCTTGGCTATGCGCTCGCTGGCTATCTCAATGATCGTCCGGTCGTTGAAAATGGACGGGCGACTCGCGTCTATCGGCACCTGGGTGATTTTGATGACCTCGAGCAGGCGATCCGCGCAAGCAACTCGCAACAGGTCATTCTTGCACTGCCCTTCTGGGAACAGGGACGGTTGCCCGAGTTCGTCATGATCTGTGAGCGCCTCGGGGTCGAGTATCTGCTTGCTCCCGATTTTTATCAACTCAGTTTTGATCGAGTTGATCTGCATCAACTCAGTGGCGTGCCCCTCTTGCGGCCCAAAGAGATCCGGTTGCAGGGTATTAATCTGACGATTAAACGGGTGATGGATGTCGCCCTTGTACTTGCCCTTGCACCTGTGATCCTGATGATCGGGGCGCTTGTGGCCCTGCTGGTGCGGCTTGACTCACATGGGCCAGTGATCTTTCGCCAGCAACGCGTCGGACGAGGGGGCACGATCTTCAATTGCTATAAGTTTCGTACCATGGTGCCTGATGCCGAGGCGCGCAAAGCTGAACTGGCACACCACAATGATGCCGATGGTCCGCTCTTCAAAATGCGCGACGATCCCCGCATTACCCGGATCGGACACTTCCTGCGCCGTAGCAGTCTCGATGAACTGCCCCAGCTCTGGAATGTGCTCCGTGGTGAGATGAGCCTGATCGGGCCTCGCCCGGCCCTGCCGGACGAAGTCGCACGCTATGAACCATGGCATCGCCGCCGCCTGGAAGTAATGCCTGGCTGCGCTGGCATTGTGCAGGCCCTCGGGCGCAGCGATATGTCGTTTGATGAACAGGTGCGGCTCGATATCTATTACGCCGAAAACTGGTCGGTCAGCATGGATATCCGTATTATGTTGATGGTAATCCCGGCAGTGATCGGGGGGCGTGGTGCCTACTAAGAGAGGAGCGGGTCTGATGCGTGTGTTAATTACCGGTGCGGCAGGCTTTCTCGGATCCCATCTATCCGACCGGTTTTTGAGCGAGGGCCATGAGGTGATCGGGATGGATAATCTGATCACCGGAACAACTGATAATATTGCCCATCTAGCCAATCATGCTCGTTTCAGCTTTATCAAACACGACGTTACCAACTACATCTATGTCGCCGGCCCGCTTGATGCGATTCTGCACTTTGCCTCGCCTGCGTCACCGATTGATTATCTGGAATTGCCGATTCAGACGCTGAAGGTCGGTGCCCTCGGTACCCATAAAGCCCTCGGTCTCGCCCGCGATAAGGGGGCCCGTTTCCTGCTCGCGTCAACCTCTGAGGTCTATGGCGATCCACAGGTGCATCCGCAACCCGAAACCTATTATGGTCATGTGAATCCGGTCGGGCCTCGTGGGGTCTATGATGAGGCCAAACGCTTCGCTGAGGCGATAACCATGGCCTATCATACCTACCACGGCCTCGAGACACGCATTGTGCGCATCTTTAATACCTATGGCCCCCGGATGCGTCTGCGTGATGGACGAGTCGTACCCAATTTTATTGCCCAGGCCCTCAAACGCCAACCCCTGACCCTCTATGGTGATGGGATGCAGACCCGCTCGTTTCAGTATGTGAGCGATCTGGTCGAGGGGATCTATCGGTTGCTTCTTTCTGATGAGGCCGAACCGGTCAATATTGGCAATCCGGGCGAATTTACGATCAAGGAGTTTGCCGGGATTGTCAATGAACTGACCGGCAATGAGGCAGGGACCGTGACGAAAGATCTGCGGACACTGGATGATCCACAGGTACGCCAGCCCGATATTAGCAAGGCGCGACGCATTCTCGGGTGGGAACCACAGGTAACGTTGAGTGAGGGCCTGGCTTTGACGATTCCCTGGTTTCGGGAGGAATTGCACCGCCGCAATGAGATCTAGCGCACGCGGGACAATGGCTTTGATGGTATGACGCATCCGTGGTTCAAGGTTGTAGTCTGGTCGGTGGTCGGCAGCAGTGCGCTCGCGCTCGCCCTGCTGCCTTTTGCGACCGCAGCATTGTTGCTCTTTGTTCTGCTTGCCATGACCCTGGCGGTGGTTAATCCGGTCTGGATCCTCTATCTGGCGATCCTCTCGGTACCTGTACAAGAATTGCTGGTGTTGCCAGGCGGGCTTTCGTTGACCCAGACAGCCCTCGTGCTGATGATCGGGGCGTTTGCCCTGCATACGCTGATCCGGCCTGATGATCCCCAGCGCTTCGGGCGGCTCTTGCCCCCACTGGCGCTGTTTGTCTGGACACTCGCGCTATCGGCAGTGGGAACACCTTACAACCGTAGCGAGGCGCTGCGTGAAGTCGTGCGCTGGGCCACGGTACCCTTGATCTATCTTTTTGGCCTGCTGATCCTCGATCCGGTGCGCCTGCGCGAAGACCGGGGATGGGCCGGGGTTAGCTGGCGCATCTGGGGCCTAGTGGCCGCCTTGCTGATTGCCCCGGCTGCAACGGCGCTCGTTGGCCTCGTTCAATACTGGTATGGTCTCGGGCCGCCAAGTTTTGCGATTGGTGGCGGAAGAGTGCGTGCATATGGTACGATAGGTCAACCCAATTCATTTGCGGGCTATCTGAACCAGGCCTGGCCGCTGGCGGTAGGCATGGCTCTCTTTGCCATCGTCGGGTTGATGCGTGGGGCAAGGCGGCTGCCAGCCCTGGTGGCCCTGACAGGGGCTGGGCTTGCCGGCGGTTTGCTGGTGGCCGGCTTGCTGGCAAGCTTCTCGCGGGGGGGCTGGATCGGGGCCGTCGGGGGTACGCTGGCCCTGGGGGTTGCGACCGTGATCATGCTGCCTGCCCAACTCCGGCGCATGGTGCGGCAATTGGCCCTGGTTGCGGCCGCTGGATTGATCGGGTTGGCCCTGCTCGGCGGGGGAGGGGTGCTGCCAGCGACCTTCACCCAGCGAATCGCGAGTCTGACCAATAATCTGCGCCTCTTTGATGCCCGGGGGGTGGCCATTACCCCGGCAAATTTTGCGGTGGTCGAACGCATGGCGCATCTTCAAGCAGCCTGGCATATGCTGGAACGTTACCCGCTGACCGGGGTTGGGCCGGGTAACTACAGCATTGCGTATGAAGCCTCGCCGCGTCCGGGGGAACGTCCGATCAGTATTCGGCCCTGGTATGTGTCCCGTGGTCATGCCCATAATTACTATTTACATATTGCCGCCGAAGCGGGTATTATTGGTCTGACAGCCTACTTGATTCTCATTGGGATGGTGATCGTTCAGGCGGTGCGTGCGGTACAAACGGCCGAGGGCTGGTTTTGGCAGGGAATTGCAGCGGGAAGCGTCGGGGTCGTGGGGGCCGTGGCGGCCCATAATCTGTTTGAACATCTGCATGTCCTGAATATGGGCCTGCAGCTCGGTACCATCTGGGCGTTGCTTGTCCTGGTTGAATGGCATGGCCTCGGCACGTCACAACCAGCGCCAGATCGGGTGCCAGCGGGTAGAAACTGGTTGTATGAGCGTTGAGATGCACGAGATGAAGGTGGCGAAGTGGCAGCGAAGCGCGACAGCACAAGGGGTAAATTGAGTTGATGATTGATAAGAGCAACACCAATGAGGAAGGGTCTGATTTTACATCAGATGCGCTGCCCGACGAAGCAGAAGTCGAGCAGAAGGGCTTTGTCCTTTGGGATCGGCTACGCAGTCCACGCACCCTGATTTCATTTGGCCTCGCGATTGCTATCGTGGTCTTTGTCTTTTCGGGGCTGAATATTGACATTCGCCAGACCTGGCAATATATCCGACAGGTCAATCCATGGATGCTCGTGCTCGGCTTTCTCATCTTTTATCTGACCTTCCCCATGCGGGCCTTGCGCTGGCGGCTCTTACTGGGCAATGCGGGGGTTCCTGTGCACGAAGGACGGCATGACTGGGCCTCACTCCCTGCGTTGATGGAATATATCTATCTCTCGTGGTTTGCCAACTGCATCGTACCTGCTAAGCTTGGTGATGCGTATCGGGGGTATCTACTCAAGCATAACGGGCGCGTCTCGTTCTCGTCGGCCTTTGGCACCATCTTTGCCGAGCGCTTGCTCGATATGCTGGGCCTGTTCTTGCTCCTCCTTATTTCGGCCTGGTTTACCTTTGGCGTCCACATGCCCGAAGGCACGCAACTCATCTTTGGCTTCGGGGCCATCCTGGTGGTCGCCATTCTGACTGGGCTCGCCGGGATGCGTTGGCTCGGGCCAGTGGTGCGCAAGATCATCCCGCAGCGCATGCACCAGTTTTATGACCGTTTCGAGCACGCTGCACTCAGTTCGTTCAAGCCAACCGTCTTGCCACGCCTGATCCTCTTTACCGGAATGATCTGGATGCTCGAAGGGTTCCGACTCTTTTTTGTGATCGAAGCCTTTGGCCCAGCCGTCTCGGGGCTCTCGCTCTCGGCGATCATCTTTGTGGCGCTCGCTTCATCGCTCTTGACGGCCCTGCCGATTACGCCTGCCGGGCTTGGAGTTGTGGAGGGGGCGATCACGGTCGTGCTGCTCTTCTTTGGCATTGAACAGAGCCTGGGGATCGCGATTACGCTGCTCGACCGCCTGATCAACTTCTGGAGCATTGTCGTCGGGGGATTCTTCGTCTATCTGTTCAGCAAACGGCGCTAGTAGGACCAAAGCATCCGCCCCCACAACCTCGCGCCATAGCACGAGGTTGTGGGGGCGGATGCTTTGGCCCCCGCCGGGGGCCTGGCCCCGGCATTACCCAGCGGCAGCAATGCCCTGGATACCACCTTCGGTCAGTTTACGCGCATCAATCAGCTTGTCAACCTCGTCGCCCGAGAGCAAACCCT
Organism: Candidatus Chloroploca mongolica; assembly: GCF_004762035.2. Lineage (GTDB taxonomy): Bacteria > Chloroflexota > Chloroflexia > Chloroflexales > Chloroflexaceae > Chloroploca > Chloroploca mongolica. Next base: position 10,715 of record NZ_SIJK02000008.1, read on the forward strand.
TCTCGACGACAACTTCTTTGATCGTCCTGCCCGAAGCCATCGCCTCCTTGGCGACCGCCGCACCGTTGTTGTAGCCAATCACCGGATTGAGCGCCGTCACCAGGATGGCATTCTTGGCCAGCCAGCCTTCGGCCTTTTCGCGGTTGGCGGTAATGCCGACTACACACTTGGTCGTAAAGGCATTGATCGCACCAATCAAGACATGCATCATCTCAAAGAGATTATGGGCAATGATCGGCATCATCACGTTGAGTTCGAGTTGCCCGGCCTGCGCAGCGAGATTGACCGTCAGGTCACAGCCCTGCACGTGGAAAGAGGCCATATTGAGCATCTCGGCCAGCACGGGATTGACCTTGCCAGGCATGATGCTTGAGCCAGGCTGCACCGCAGGCAGGCGAATCTCGTCAAAGCCCGTCGCCGGACCCGAGCTAAGCATGCGGAAATCGTTGGCGATGCGCACGAGCGTCCCACAGAGCGTCCGCATACTGGCCGAGAAATCTGCCGGATCAGCCATGCTCTGCATCGCCTCAAAGAGATTGCCCGAGGAACGCAGGCCATGTCCGGTCAACTCACTCAACTTGTCAACCATGCGCTGATGGTACTCGTCATGGGCATTCAGCCCGGTACCGGTTGCCGTCCCGCCAATGCCCAGACGACGCATCCGCTCAGCAGCGGTCACAATCCGCTCCATATCATTGCGGACAGCCAGCGCATAGGCGCCAAACTCTTGCCCAAGGCGCACCGGCACGGCATCCTGCAGGTGGGTACGACCCGACTTGACCACATCGTCGAACTCGGCAGCCTTGGCTTCGAGCGCATCAGCCAGATCATCAATGGCGGCGAGCAACTCGGGCAAGCGCCAGAGGCACCCGAGGCGGATCGCGCTCGGGATCGTATCGTTGGTTGACTGCGCCATATTGACGTGGTCATTCGGATTGACCGGCTTCTTGGGGTCATCGAGCGCAAACCCGAGGATCTGATTGGCCCGATTGGCAATCACCTCGTTGACATTCATATTGTGGGACGTACCGGCCCCGGCCTGGAAAGGATCAACGACAAACTGATTCTGCCATGTACCGGCAAGCACCTCATCGGCAGCCTGGATAATCGCCCCGGCCAATTCCGGCTCGAGCAAGCCGAGATCACGGTTGACTTCAGCCGCCGCCCGCTTGATCATGGCCTGCGACCAGACAAACGCTGGATAGGGGCGCTGACCACTTACCGGAAAATTGAGCACGGCGCGTTGCGTCTGCGCCCCATAGAGCGCATCAGCCGGAACTTGCATCTCACCGAGCGAATCCTTCTCAATGCGGAAACCATTCATACTGTCGGGCTCCTTTGTCCATTTCATTACGCCACAAAGCGCATCGCCACGGCTAGATTGTAGCACACGTCTACGCCCCTGTGCGAAGCCTCCTTCAAGACTCATCAATAATCAGTTGGCTTCCCGCTCAGCCGACTGAAGTCGGCACTCCACGTCGAGAGGAAAGCTGATCCGACCCTTTTGAAACCATGTCATAGACGCATAAGTGGGTCTCAACGGCCAGCGCATGCTGGCCGTTGAGACCCACTTAGATGAAATAAACAGTAAAATTTACAATTCGCCAACCACGATAAACGTATCAAGGATACGATCAAGTGCTTCGAGATCCGCTTCCGTCACCACCTGTACCTGCACCAGGCCGAGGAATGAGCCATCTTCTGGTTCAAAGCCGACCACGATCAAGACCGTATCGGTGCCACCACAGTTTGTCCAGGTGTCGAAGAAGCCGGTGTAGAGGCCATCGCTATAGTCGTCACGGCCTTCGTAGGTACAACTCTGACTGAAGGCGTTCTGATCAAGCAGATCGGTGACATTCATCTCTTGCGCGAGTTGCTGCGAGGCTCCAATAAAGACGCCAGGGCTATCCCAGGTATTGATGAACGCATCAATATTAGGGGCAGCCGTCATGCCAACGCTGCGCTCCAGTTCACGGCCAGCAAAGTTCCAGGTGCCCGACGAAACATCGCTCCACGAGGTAGGCACTTCAACGATCAAAAGCTCGTTGGCATCGGTAATCTGCTCGTAGCCATCATAAGTGGCCGAGCCACCATCCTGAACACCAGGAATATTCTCATCGCGCGCAAACGAGAAGGTCTCTTCGAGTTCGCGTCCGTTGATCTGGCCCTCAAGCACCTGCTGCGTATCACTACGAAAAACTTCGATCGCCAGGGTATCGCTCGGGTTACGGCTGCGCAGAATATCGCAGTAGTCGGTCATCGTACCGTCCGTCGCCAGCACGAGCCGTTCGAGCTTGGTGATGATATCACCTGGTTTGACCCCGGCATTATCGGCGGGCGAGCCCGACTTGACCGACCAGACCCAGATGCCCGAGTCGAAGCCATTGCTAAAGGCTTCACCGTTAATCCCAATCGACGTGACATCCTCACCATTGCGCATCTTCTCAATCAGCGGCAGGGCCTCATCACGCGAAATCGCAAAGTACTGGTTTGTATCCGAGCGACCGGCATAATTGACGCCAATCGCCAGACCACTTTCGCTCAGCAACGGCCCACCCGAATTGCCTTGATTGATCGTCGCATCGTGTTCGAGCACATTATCAACCGAAGCCCAACTTGTTTCACCGTCGGTACGTGCCTTCGAGATAATGCCACGGGTCAGCGTAAACTCGGGATCGCCAAGCGGATAGCCAGCCGCAAACACATCGAGACCAACTTGCAGATCGCCGTCGTACCAATCGAGGTAAGGAAAGCCCTCACCTTCAATATCGATCACGGCCAGATCGGAACATTCCGACACCCCAAGGACACGCGCGTTGCGTGGACGACTCTCACCATTGACAAAGACCTTGAGCAACGCCGCCCCAGTAACCACGTGGTTATTCGTGACCGCAATGCCACTCTCATCAATGATAAAACCAGAACCACGCCCGGCTAGATTGAAGAGCATACCTTCATCTGGCGAAACAAACGTTCCCTGAGCTTCAATCTGAATGACCGCTTGCTGCGCATCAGTCAGCGAACCAAGGCCACGAGCAGGCTCAGGGGTTGGCTCAACTGTTGGGGGTTCGCTTGTTGGGGGTTCGCTTGTTGGGGCCTCGGTGGGCACAGCGGTTGGCCCGGTAGCACCAGGGATCGCAGCCCCACATCCACTCAGCGCCACCATTGCGATCACGAGCATCAGCCAGCCGAACTTCCCTACCTGTCTACTCAAAAACCATCTGCTCGACTTCATCACAACCTCCTATCAGGGCCTTGCAGAAATGAAAGCGGCCTACAACATCTCAAACTCTGGCTGTCTTCTGGTCGACCGGGTAACATGTGAACGGTTGAGGAGAGGGTGAGGGGAGCACCGGGCAGATCCCATCAACGCCAGACCTTTGTGCCTACAGGAAGCAGGACGACCTGGACATCTTCAGCCTAAGTATACAACGCTTTTAGCGACTTGTATTGCATACAACGGGGCCTGCGGCCCCAAGAATCTTGCTTGCATTGACCACCAACCTAGCATAGCTGGCTTGGTGGTCAACATCTTCGCGCTAGCGGGTAAAACGATGCACAATCACCAACAAACCCTCGCGCACACTCACGTGCGCAGGTGTTGTGATAATGGTATTGCTGATGCCACGGGAGTGTTCGAAGTAGAGGTCAGCTTCATACAGGCTATACTCAAGCCCCCGGGTCGTAATGCCACGGGCAGGCCCCCCCAGCGGCAAGAGCGAAACAACGTCGCCGATAGCACCATTGATCACCACCGACTGATGCGCCAGATACACCTCTTGCTCGGCATCAAGCAGACGCACCCGGCACGAGGCGAGCTCGGGCAGGGCGAGCAGCGCCACATTCGCCAGGCTCTGATCGAACCGCCCGCCCAGCGCCCCCAGAATATCAATGCGGGTTGCATTCGCAGCAACGGCCTGGAGCAAGGCAAGTTCCAGATCAGTCTCGTCTTTGGCGGGTGGATACTGGTGGATCACAACCCCGGCCTGACGAAACGCATGTAACGCCTGTGGCTTGAGCGAGTCGAGGTCGCCCACCAACAGATCAGGGGTCAAACCAGCGCGATACAAGCTATTGCCACCACCATCTGCAGCAATCAAAAGATCAGCATGACTCAACAGGCCATAAAATGGCTCGATCATAAAGGCAGGGGCATTGGCAACAATGACAGCATACATGCGCACCATTGTAACACGCAGCACACACTCTGTCCCGGCTTGACACTCATCGCAGAGTGCCCTATCATAGTGTAGAAGTAACACTATCATGAGGAGCACATTATGGAGGAGTCTGCTGCCACATATGACCCGACCCACTACCAGCGCCCCTCGGTGACCGTTGATGTGGTGATCTTTACCCTGATCAACCAGGAACTGCACGTCTTGCTTGTCCAGCGGCGTCACTGGCCGTTTGAAGGCTACTGGGCCATCCCTGGTGGGTTTATCAATATGGACGAGTCACTCGTTGAGTCGGCGCGCCGTGAACTGGCCGAAGAGACCGGGGTACGCGATGTCTATCTCGAGCAACTCTATACCTTTGGCGAAGTAGGCCGCGATCCGCGCTCGCGGGTGATCAGTGTCGCCTATATTGCCTTGATCAGCGCCGATGCCCAGAAGATCCGTGCGAGTGACGAGAGCACCGACGTGCGCTGGTTCCCGGTCAGCGCGTTACCCGAACGGCTTGCGTTTGACCACGACCAGATCCTGGCCTATGCCATCTCGCGCCTGCGTTCAAAGCTGGAGTATACAACGCTGGCGTTTCAATTGTTGCCCGAGCTCTTTTCGATCCTTGAACTGAAACATATCTATGAACAGATTCTCGGCGAAGAGCTTGATAAAGGCAATTTTTACCGCAAAATCAAAGAGTCGGGCCTCCTCGAAGAGACCCAGTTGACCCGCGAAGGGCGCGGACGCCCAACCCGACTCTGGCGCTTCCGCCGTGATCGGGCCGGCGAAAAGCAGTTTGTCTTCCGCTGGCGCGAAGATCGCCTGAGTAGATAAGAGATGGTCAGATCGTTTTATGCATGTAACAACCACCGCTCAAGGCGAAGTTCGCCTTCCTACCATCAAGCTCCGCAAACGGGTCTTGCTCCTGGCCCTGCCAGCCGTCGGTGAACAACTCCTCAACACCCTGGTCGGTCTGGTTGACATCTATCTTGTCGGTAACCTGAGCGCCGAAGCAACCGCACAGCTTGGCTATGGCAGTGCAACCGCTCTGACCGCAGCCGGGCTAGGCAATCAATTCACCTGGCTTATGATGGTTCTGTTTATGGCGGTCGGCATCGGGGCGACGGCCCTGGTCTCACGCGCCATCGGGGCCAAAGACGAGGCCAGTCTGGTACGGATCATCCGCCAGACGATCTTTCTCGCTTCACTGGTGGGACTGGCAGCGACCCTACTGGGCTTTTTGGTTGCCGAGCCTTTCCTGCGGCTGGTCGGGGCGCCAGTCGAGGTACAGAGTCTCGGCGCGAGTTACATTCATATCAATGCCGCCACCTTTTTGCCCGCGACGTTGCTCCTAGTTGGCACGGCCTGTTTGCGTGGGGCGGGCGATACACGCACCCCGTTACTCGTGATGCTGGGGGTCAATGCGTTGAACATCGGGGTCTCGTGGTTGCTGGTCAATGGGCAACTCGGTGCGCCTGCCCTCGGGGTCCATGGGGCCGCCGTTGGCACCGCACTGGCCCGCGGGCTAGGGGGTCTCATAATGCTAGGCCTGCTCTTCCGTGGGCATGCCGGTCTGCGCTTTGTCTTTGACCACCGGCCTGACCCTGAAACAATGCGGCGACTGCTCAACGTCGGGCTCCCCACGGCAGGCGAGCAGTTTGTCTTTCAAGCAGCCCTATTGATCTTCGTTCGTTTTGTGACGGGCCTGGGCACTGCCGCCTATGCTGCGCATACGATCTCGATCACGATCGAGTCACTCTCGTTTCTTCCCGGCATGGGCTATGCAGCCGCGACCAGTGCCCTCGTTGGGCAATCACTCGGCGCACGCCAGCCACAGCAAGCGAAACGTTTTGCCTACGAAGCGCTGCTCCAGGGTGGCTTGATGATGAGTGCTGTCGGTGGGCTGATGATCCTCTTTCCGCAACAACTGCTGGCCTTCTTTACCAACGATCCGAACGTGATCGAAGCAGCGATCCCTGTGCTCCGTGCCGCTGGACTGGTGCAACCGGCGCTGGCAGTCAGCTTTATCCTGCTTGGGGCGTTGCGAGGCGCCGGCGATACCCGCTGGCCGCTCTACAGCCGCCTCGTAACGACCTGGCTCGTCCGTCTGCCCTTAACCTTCCTGCTGGTTGGCGGGTTGAACCTTGGGCTCGCCGGCATCTGGCTCGCGATGTGCAGTGATTTCACGTTGCAAGCAATCCTGGTGCTGTGGCGCTTCAACGCAGGCACCTGGCAAAAGATCCAGGTCTAATAGCTATTTTCGCCAGCACAAGCCTTAACATTAGGGCACCAGCCCTAACGTTACGGCGAATAGATCTCATTCCCAACGGCGCAGCAGCGCAAAAACGAGCGCAACCCCGGTCAAGAGGAACGCCGCGACACTAAAGCCAAGCAACAGGTTGGGCAACACACCCGTCCACCCACCAATGCCAATGGCGACCGCAAGCATGCCAATACCGAGGATCAGGGCCGCCAGCACCACCGCCACCGCCAGCCGATTGGCGGCCCCGACGAGCGCACCGGCCACCCGGCGCAATTCGCGTTCTTCAGTCTGAATGCGCAATTCGCCGCTATTCAACCGATGGATCAGATCACTCGCCTGGTAGGGCAATTCCACCGCCACTTCGCCCAGATCACGCACCCCGCGCAGCGCCTGATTGCCCAGATTCGCCGGGGCGAGGTCTTCCAGAATAGCTTTCTCGACATACGGACGCGCAATGCCAAAGACATCGAGCTGCGGATCGAGCTGCAAACCGACGCCCTCCATCATCACCAGCGCCTTCATCAAGAGGGCCAGTGGACCGGGGAGGCGGATGTGATGGCGCCGCAGCAGGCTCAGCAATTCATTGATCGTCTCTTGAGCTGAAATTTCACAGAGTGGGCGATCAACAAAACCCTGGGTAAAACGTTCAAGATCACGCTGCAACTGAGGGGTGATCTCACGCCGTGTAATCAGGCCCAGACGCTCAAGCGATCGGATCGTACCATCGGTATTCTGGTCAACCATTGACGTCAAGAGCAAAAGGAGCGCGTGGGTCGTGTGGGCATCAAGGCTCCCCATCTGCCCATAATCAACGACGCCAAGGACTTCACCGGGCATGGCGAAAAAATTACCGGGATGCGGATCGCTATGGAAAAAGCCAAAGGTAAAGATTTCGCGCAAAATCAAGGCGAGACAATTGCGCGCCAACCCGACCCGATCAATCCCAGCGGCTTCCAGGCCCACATGATCCGTCACCTTGACCCCATAGAGCCGCTCACTGGTCAGAACCTTGCTGCCGCTGTACTCCCAATAGATCTGAGGAATATAGATCGAGTCATGCTCGGCAAAGAGGCGCCGGAAGCGATCGGCATTGCGTCCCTCACGCCGATAATCGAGTTCAGCCCGGAGTGTCGCGGTAAATTCCCAGGTCAATTCAATCAAATTATACTGTTGCCCCAGGGGTAAGCGTTCCTGTGCGAGGACTGCGAGATCAGCGAGAATCGCGAGGTCAGTATTGATGCGCCCAGCAATATCAGGGCGCTGCACCTTGACGACGACCTTTTCGCCGGTATGCAACTGCGCGGCATGAACCTGACCAAGCGACGCGGCGGCCAGGGGAACCGGATCGAAACTGGCAAAAATCTGATCAACCGGGCGACCGAGGCACTCTTCAATCGTCGCAATGGCTACCTCAGCCGGAAACGAGGGCACAGTATCCTGCAGTTTGCCAAGTTCGGTGACAAACTCGGGGGGCAAGAGATCGGGGCGCGTACTGAAAGCCTGCCCCAGCTTGACAAACGTTGGCCCCAGCGCCACCAGCGCCTCACGCAGACGGCCAGCCGTGCCAAGCGGCGGGGTCGGCGGCACGCGCAGCACCGCACGGCGGGGCAGCGACAGCAACGAGATCAGACCAAGTTGCTCGACCAGCGCACCAAACCCATGCCCAACAAGAACCTGGGTAATTTCACGGTAGCGCCCAAGATAACGAGCCTGGCGAACCAGAGGCCACATGATCGTAACTTACTATCAAAACCAGGCAATCAGCCGGGGCAAAAAGATCAAACACCCAACAACAATACTGCCAAACGCACAGAGCAAGACCGTTCCTGCCGCGACATCCTTGGCAATTTTCGCCAGCGGATGATAGCTCGTTGTGGCCAGATCAACGGTGGCCTCAACGGCCGTATTGACCCCTTCGGCGGCAAGCACCAGGGTCATTGTCAACACCAGGATCAGCCATTCCCAGCGCTCGATGCGCAGCAACGCACCAAGCAGCGTCGCCACTAGCGCAGCAAAACAATGGATCTGAGCATTGCGCTGCGTACGCACCAGATACCCTAGCCCCTGAAAGGCATACTTGAACGACGCTATCAGTCTACTCAGACGATAGGCATTCCCTCGGGGCGGCATCGACTGCTCATGCTGATCGCGTGGCTGTTCCATGACGTGCTGATTATACACCAGGTAGCCACACAGATGCACGATTGCTTTATAATGGACACCTGGAGGTTTGGTGCTCTCTATGTAACATAAAGGTAAGCTCGATATGCGTCTCATCATTGTTCGTCATGGCGAAAGCGAATGGAATCGGATTCATCGGTATCAGGGCCAGCTTGATGCAGCCCTCTCAGAACTAGGTATGCGCCAGGCAGCCGCGCTCGCCGAACGCCTCAAGTCTGAGAAGATCGATCAGATCTACAGTAGCCGGCTGCAACGCGCTGCGCGTACAGCCGAAGCTATTGCCGCCTTCCATCCCAACACCCCCTTTGCCTATTCTGAAGCCCTACTTGAGATCAATCATGGGGAATGGGAAGGCAAATACGCTGACGAAATCACCAGCAAATACGCCGATGGTCTCCGTGAATGGCGCGAACACCCAACCCGCTCGCAGATGCCGGGGGGCGAGAGTTTCTCGAATGTGCTGAAGCGCACCCTCGATTTCCGTGAGCAGATCACGGCGACCCATATGGATCAGACCGTTTTGATCAGCACGCACGATGTCGTGGTCAAAATTCTCGTGGCCGATGCGCTGGGGATGAACATGGATCGCATCAACCGGATCTGGGTCACCAACGCCAGCATCTCGGTAATCGAATACGGCAACGACCTACCCTACCTGGTGAGCCTCAGCGAAGCCTGCCATCTTGGCACGCTCGCCAGCACCCGCGAAGGCCAGAAGGCGTTGTGAACTCAGCGTACGAGGCCAGCTTCGCTGGCCTCGTACGCCAGCATACGCGCAAGCGCCAGAAGGTTCCACCCTCAACAGGTTTGATTGGTGGTCAGACGGCACCGATCAAAGAGCAACGCGCCAAGTCGATCAACGATCTGGCGGGGCACCTCGACAAACTGGTAGTAGAGCATATCAGACCAGATCAACTCGCGCCGCAGCGCAGGACGAATAATTGTCCACTGGGCAATCAAGCCGACATTCCAATAGATCAACAAGGCCGCGCCAAGCAGAATCGGCCCAAGCCCGATCCGTGGGCGCAGCCACATCAGCAACGCAGCCAACCCCATCACAAAGATGGGCGTCATCTCGATCAAGCGGCGAAAGCCAAACGCCCCCCGCAAATGCCAGGTCGTCCCAAACGCCCCGTTGATATAGGTCTGAGCGAGAAAACCGGCCAGCAAGAGCAACGCCAGCCCCCGATCCTGGCGGGCCAACCAGATCAAGCCCAGCAGACCAAGGGCAAGCACAGGTGCCCAAAGAAACGCCCCCCGCCCAGGATCAAAGAGGGTATTGAAGAAATTGGGACTTGTCCAGTCGAGTTTGCCCGCCACGGTTGCCGACGGCCCGGGGCGCCCATTGAGGATCTGATAGGCAACGAGCTGTGGCGTCACGGTCAGTACCAGCGTGAGCAGAAACGCAACGTGACGGCCCAGAAGCCCTGGCACAGCGGCGAAACGGCGTTCACGGAGCAAGCGCCAGTAGAGTCCGAGGGCTTCCAGTGCAGGGACAAGCATCAACAGACCGAGTTGCTCGCGGGTGATCACCATCAACCCACCGATCACCCCAAGCGCCAACCAGCGCCCCAGGCTGCGCTGCTCACCCTTGCCCCAGGCATCAATCCAGAGATAGAGAAAGAGCGACCAGAGAAAAAAGCCCGGCCCGTGCGACCAGACCATCGCGATATAGGTATAAAAGACCAGTGGCGACGCCAGGAACACCGTCAGCGTCGCGATTGTTGCCACAACATCGTCGCTATACCGTCGCGCCAACCGATAGGTCAGCTGCAACCCGAGGCAGGTATAGAGGACGGTCATCAGGGAAACCGCCACAATATACGGGCGCGAAAAGCCATCACGGGGAATGGATGCGCCAAACGCATTAGCCAGAACAACCGCCAGATCAGCGAGCACAAACCCCGGTGCCCACATGATCGCCGACCCGACCGGCGCTACATTGCGGAGCAGACCGGTGGTTGGATTGGGATTGACGGCATCCTCACGGAGTAACGCATTCGCGACGGCTTCATCACCAAATTGCCGCCCCTGCTCGGCAAAATAGAGATACTCATTCTGAAAATCGAGATCGCGGTCAAAATAGACCGAGCGCAGGTACGCGTAATATTGCACCTCATCACTCAACGCGACGCGGGGCAAACTGATTGGAAGCAGCAACAAACAAACCGCCAGAATGATCCAGGGGCCATACGCTCGATCTTTCAGGCGCAACAGCAAGGCTTCACGACGCAACACAGATCTTATCCCCAACACAGTTCTATCAACGACGTTTTTTGGATGTTTACTCAGTAGAGTGTAACCTACGTTTTCTGCTCTGCTGCCGAAGGGAGTGCCGGCTTCAGCCGGCTAAAGCCAGCACTCCAGAATGCCCGAAAACTTCGCGCCCTGAGAGCGAGGGCATCCCGCCCTCGCTCTCAGCAATCTTGACAGACTACTTAACGCCGGATCAGCGGCAGATGCACCTTTGGCTGCGTAATCGTTTCAACGGTGATCATCGTCGAGATCACCCCATCAGTCGCATTGCCGGCACCATCAAGGAAACGCAGATAGATATAGTAATCACCAGGCGAGACTGCACTCGCCTCAAGGCCATTGGCAAGGCTCCACCCTGGTACATCAAAGCTACTTGCGCCACCCGACACCTCAACCGGAATCCAGTTGAGCGCCGACGACGTTGCAGGAGAGGCAATAGGCGTCCGACTATTGGCGACCCACACGCCCCAGAAGCCACGGCCCGGATAGAGATTATCCGTCACCGCGACATCACGCACGGTAAGGCGGGTCACAATTGTAGCAGAAAGATCGACCGTCGCCGTCAACGACTCGGCAGTACTCGAGGCCAGCACCGGTTTCACGGTATCATAGATCATCGTCGCTGGATAGTCGAGGAAATTGCCAACCTTATCGGTGACGCGTACAACCAACGGGTTTGCACCCTGATTCATCGTCCCAGGATAAGGAATCACATTCGCAAAAAACTCATTGGTCAACTCGGTTGGTTCACCAAGGATACTTGCATCACGCCCAAAGGCACTTGCATCGCGACCAATGGCAACTGACTGCAACTGACTGCAATCATTGAGGCTACGCAACTCAAGATACACCAGCGGCGCACGGGTATAGGCAGGATGCCCCTTGCTTGCGCCTTCCCTTCCATCATCAGCCAGAGTCGCAAGGTCACTCAGCGCGGTAAAGATCGGGGCCTTGTTGACACCATAGGGATTACCAGCATAGACACTGGCATCAATCTCGCCATCAAGGATAATGTCATCGCTCTGCACGGGACTGACCGAGCCATCGTCGCCGCGTACCTGGGTATAGAGGGTGACAGGCGCACAGGCAAGGGCATTGATAATGTGTTGTGGCACCTCGATCGAGGCAGGATTCGCAAAGGATTGCCAGCCACCCGAGTCATCATTCGCAGCATCAAGTGGAGCGCCCCAACGCCAGCGCATCTGCACCGGGGTACCCTGAATATTATCGAAGCGCACCTGCACCAGCTTTGAGGTCGTATCAAACCGAGCGATAGGAGCGCCACCCTCGATCACCGGGAAGGCATTGACATCCTGGGCGATATTCGCCGACACGAGCGCATAATTGACGGCGAGGCCACTGCCGCCAAAGACCTCGTGAACCGTATGGGTAAAGGCCTGACCATCGCCAAGGGTCGTCGCAATGCGCCCATTAAAGATACTACCACCAGGGCTCGGCACCATCAAAGGATTGCCAAAGACACCTCCACGAGGACGGATTGAATAGAAGAGGTGTTGCGTACGATTGAAATCGGCAATCCAGGCCGCGTGAAGATTGCCCCGGGTATCGGCAAAAATATTCGAGGTACTGATGGAATTGACGCGATCGGTCAAGCGATTGATTTGCCATTGCGTGCCGCCCTGGTACGTACCGAGCCAGATTCCCGAGTTGGGTGAATTTTCGATCCCCCGCCAGAGCAGAGAGAGCTGACCATCCGGCGCAAAGGTTGCCCCGGGATCGGCATAATCGCCATCAAACGGACTCACGAGTTGCGCATCGAAGCCATTGCCATTCCAAAATGCCACAAAGATGCGCAAGCCATCAGCGAAGCCGGCAGCATAGGCAACGGCGATCTGGCCCTGCAAGCCCCTGGCAATCGTAGGGGCACCAAGGGCCGTAGAAGCACCAAGGCGATAGGGTGAAGTCCAGTTCACACCATTATCACCTGAGCGGACAATATGGATCGGAGCATCAACTTCACGCCAGCCAATAAAGATGCCCCCATCGCTGGCGACATTCATGTGCAAATTGGCTGGAAAAATGCGTGAGACATAAGCCGTACGGATCGGGCCAAACACCCCACCGAGCGGTTTCTGGGTATAGTAAATCGTCCGTTCAGGCCCATTGATCCACGCAACGTGGACGGTGCCATCGACACCCGTGGCGGTAGCAAGGGGCGAATAGTCAGGCGTGCCTTCAGCACGACCGATCACCTGGAGCGGCGAAAAGGCCGGGGCCGTATCCTGTTTGGTCAAATAGATGGCATGCTGGCGACTTGAATTCGTCACAACATGGATCTGCCGATCAAACCCGGCCACACTTGGGAACTTCGGTTCTGAGATGCCAGGTATTTCAAACTGGAAGGCAAAGTTTGGCACCGGTGGATTCTGTGCAAAAACAGGGCTACTCACACTCAGCAGACTGAGCATGAGCAAGCCACTTAACACGAGATAAAAACGTCGCATCGTGGTGTCCTCCAACAAGGTACGCGTAAGCCAGGTTACGCAAGAACGGTGGTTATCGCATCGACGTGGCCTACGCTATGGCGTCACCACCACAACATCGTCAAAAAGGATCGTGCCGACGGCCCTGGTAGCAATACCAGCCTTGCCTGCTGGCAACGGATTAGCATCAACAGCCTGGAGCATCAGTTCGCCATTCATGCGAACTTCGATGGCGTTGCCCACGACCTGCATGCTCAAGACGTGCCACATCCGCTCATCAAAACCAACCTGCTGCACTTCGGCCAGCGGCACGGCAACCCCTCGTTCGACCCGTTCGAGCACCTGACGCGGCGTATCGCGGAAGCTATTTTTGATGATGCGATAGCGATAGTAGGTCGCGGTAAGCGGATCGTCACCCTGATAGCGGGCAATGAGACCTGCCGTCCCATTGAGCTGGTCGTAGAAACTGACCTGCACGGTATAGTCACGCCAGGTCTCGTCGCCAATCAACGCTGCCGTCTGGTGGATCGACGGGCTGAAGGCAGGGCCAGCGCGATTCTGCACCAGGTAGCCATCGCTCACCTGCCAATTGGCCCGGTTATCGGCGAGCACAAATTCGAGATCAACGACCTCCCAGGCATCAAGCGCCTCGGGCATGTCAAAGGTAGCCTCGGCGAGCATCACGCTCGCCAGCGCGGGCATAACGGTAGGATTTGGCCCGACTGTCGGGGTGGGGTCCTGGGGTGGATACGTCAACATAGGTTGCTGCTCTTGGGCAACCCCTTGAGGCACCTGCCAGAGCACGAAGGCGAGCGCGGAGCCCAGGATTGCGATCACAAACGCCCCGATCACCGTAGGGATACGCAGTGGTTTCATAGTGAGACCTGACCTTACTTGTATGAAAGTCTTCACAGACTTATAACGTAGATTCGTTCACATTTCATTGTACTATGTTGGCAGGTGCGTTGTGAGTAGGAATCTGGTCACATCTTTCTCGACCATGGTTTCGCCTGGCATAGCAAAACGGCCAGCAATGCTGGCCGTTTTTCCAAGTCAAGCGAAAAGCGTTACGCTTCTTCATCGAGTGGTGGGAGCAACGCATCCCACCAGATCTTGCCCGAGCGGTGCCGTTGGAAATCAACGTGGATATGCTTTGGCTCGGTATATTCAAGCATGCCAGCGATACCCATTTCGCGGCCAATGCCACTCTCTTTATGGCCGCCAAACGGGGCATAGGGATTGAGCACGTGGTGCTCGTTGATCCCAACCGTACCAGTACGCAGCCGTTTCGCAACTTCGATCGCCTGTTGAATATCTTCCGACCAGACCGAGGCGGCGAGACCGTAGATCGAGTCATTTGCCATTTCAATGGCGTCACCGATCTCCTCATAGCGAATGATCGCAAAGACCGGGCCAAAGATCTCTTCCTGAGCCAGCCGTGACCGATTTTTAACATTGGCAAAGATCGTCGGCTCAACGAATGGCCCGCGCTCATACGCTTCACCGATGGGGCGGCCACCGCCAATCACGACATTTGCGCCCTCTTCACGGCCAAGCGCAATATAACGCTCAACCGTATCACGCTGCTTGAAACTAATCAACGGGCCAATATCAGTAGCAAGATCGAGCGGATCACCAACGCGCAGTTGCCGCGTCCGATGCACAAGGCGTTCGACAACCTCGTCATACATTGAGCTCGGCACAAAGCAGCGTGTTCCGGCTTCACAGAGCTGGCCAGCATGATAAAACATGCCAAACAACACGCCATCGATGGCTTTTTCGAGATCGGCATCAGGCAAAATAATGCTTGGTGACTTGCCCCCAAGTTCGAGCGTCACCTTCTTGATATGGGGGGCGGCAATGCCCATAATCTTGCGCCCGACCTCGGTCGAGCCCGTAAAGGCAACCTTGTCGATCTTGGGGTGACCAACCAGATATTCGCCAACGTCACCGCCGGGTCCGGTGATCAGGTTGACCGTACCGCGAGGCAAGAGGCCCGACTCATCAATAATGCGCACCAGTTCGATCGCGGTCAGCGGGGCCAGCGACGACGGTTTGAAGACCACCGTATTGCCGGTTGCCAGGGCCGGGAAGATCTTCCAGACGGCCATACAGAAGGCATAATTCCAGGGGATAATCTGGGCACACACCCCGAACGGATCACGCCAGACAAAGTTCCACGAGACGGTTGGAAAATCATTCCACGGCAAGGGCTCGTAGGGTGAACGGCGGGCGAGTTCACCAAAGACGTGAATCATATGGAGGCCAAGCGGGATGTCGTTGAAGGTCGTCTTGCGGATGGGCACGCCACCGTCGCGCGTTTCCAGCTCGGCCAGTTCTGAACTGCGCTCTTGAACGAGTTGCGCCAACTGATGAATAATATGCGCACGCTCGTAATGGGGGGTATGCGGCCAGGGTCCTTTATCAAACGCTTGACGCGCAGCGGCAACCGCTCGATCGACATCAGCATGGCTCGCATGCGCAACACGAGCCAGCGGCTCACCTGTAGCAGGCTCAGTCACTAAGAACCTGCGCTCCTCCTGGGCATCACACCATTCACCATTGATATACAACGGATGATAGGGCACATCACCCTCTGCTGGCTCAAGCGTCATTGCTTTACTCCTTACGATTTTTCTTGTATGCCGCTATGCGTCATGATAACACAATGCGTTATCAATCACAAGCCCCACCGTGGCCATATGGTAGCGTTGCCGTAGCGACGTTGCAGTGCAACGTCGCTACGGCAACGTCTTACATTTCCCGAGCGGTGGCAACAATATCCGCCAGGACGCCAGCGGCGGTCAACGCCTGCCCGGCCCCGGGCCCACGCACCACCAGCGGGCGCTCGGCGTAGCGGGCCGTGGTGAAGCTAAAGAGGTTGTCAGCCCCACGCAGGCTGGCAAGTGGGTGCTCGGTAGGGACGATGCGCAGGCCAACACTTGCTCCCTGGGGTGTCACAGTCGCCACATAGCGCAGTGCCCCACCGACTGCACGGGCCTCGGCGACCCGGGAAGCAAAGGATGCATCGAGTTCTTCAGCGCGCGCCAGGAACTCATCGCGACTGAGCCCGGCCATCGCCGGGGGAAACCACGGCTCGGCAGGGACATCGTTGATGCTCCACGGCAGGCCACAGGTACGGGCGAGAATAAGCGCTTTGCGGGCAACGTCGGCCCCACTAAGATCATCGCGGGGATCAGGCTCGGTATAGCCAAGGGCATGGGCGGCCCGCAGTGCGGTCGAGAGTGACTCACCCGCTTCGAGTTGGCTGCACAGATACCCGAGGGTCCCACTCATCGCGGCCTCGATGCGCGTCACGGTATCACCGCTGTCAAGCAAGGCTTGCAGGGTCGCAATGATCGGCAAGCCAGCGCCAACTGTGGCCTCATAGCGCGTCGCGCCCTCAGCCATCAGGGCCTGAAACTGCGCAAGCCCGGCGCTGAGCGGCAACTTATTCGCCAGCACCACCCGGCTCCCTGAGGCAACGCGATCAGCCAGCATCATCTCGTGACCAGGGGCCGCCGAGACATCAACGAAGATCGCCGCCTCGCGCAGCGCCAGCGAAGACCACGGCATCCCCGAGCTTTTGCCTGCGACGGTCGCAACCGAGCGCCCTTCGGCTTTGGCCGCCAGCGTCGCCTCGATCTCATCCCTGGTGAGCGCCGCGCCGGTTGCATGCACGCCGCCACTGTCCGCCAGCGCAAGGTAGACTAGGCTCAACCGATAATGTTTTGCCAGCGCCTCACGGGTGGCGAGCACCTGCCGAACAAGCTCGCGGCCAACGCCGCCGAGTCCAATCTGTACAATGGGTATGCTTCGCATAGGCGTATTGTCGCTCCTTATGGTACGTTGGCGCGTAATTCATCTAACCAGACCCGTGCCTCAGAGTCGCTTGGGGCACGCCAGTCGCCACGCGGTGAAAGTGAGCCGCCCGAGCCGACTTTGGGGCCGTTGGGCATGGCTGAGCGTTTGAACTGGCTGATCTGGAAAAAGCGGTACAAAAAGACTCCGAGCCACTGTTTGATGATGGGCAGATCGTAGGCGATCTGCTGGGCAATGGGCAAGCCGTCCGGCCACGCGCCCCGCGTGGCGTCTGACCAGGCGTGATGGGAGAGAAAGGCAACTTTGCTGGGGCGAAAGCCATAGCGCGTGATGTAGTAGAGGTTGAAATCTTGCAGCGCGTATGGCCCGATCTTCGCCTCGGTGCTCTGCGCTGGTTCACTCGCCGAGCCGTCGCTCGCCGGGACAAGCTCGGGCGAGATTTCGGTCTCCAGAATCGATTGCAGGATGACGCCTGCCGACGCGTCAAAGTCACCAGACCTGATCACCCAACGGATCAGGTGTTGAATCAGCGTCTTGGGCACCGAAGCGTTGACGTTGTAGTGCGACATCTGATCGCCAACGCCATAGGTGGCCCAACCCAGGGCCAGTTCGCTCAGGTCGCCAGTGCCAAGCACCAGCGCGTTGTGGAAGTTGGCGAGCCGAAAGAGGTGCGAGGTGCGTTCGCCAGCCTGGACATTTTCAAAGGTAATGTCATAGACCGGCTCGCCTGCCGCATAGGGATGTCCAAGATCGTTGAGCATCTGCAAGGCTGAGGGGCGAATGTCAATTTCGTTCGCCGTTACGCCCAGCGCCTCCATCAAGGCATGGGCATTGGAACGAGTATGCTCAGAGGTCGCAAAGCCCGGCATCGTATAGGCGAGGATATTGCGGCGGGGCAAGCCCAGGCGATCCATTGTCCGGGCCGCCACAATCAGCGCCTGCGTGCTGTCGAGCCCGCCCGAGACGCCGATGACCAGATGGTTGATGCCAGTGGCTTTGAGCCGCTTGATCAGACCATGCACCTGAATATTGTACGCTTCGTAACAACGGGCGTCACGGGTCACCGGATCGTTGGGCACAAAGGGAAACCGCTCGACCGTACGGATCAGGGCGAGTTCGCCTGTGGGAACCTCAAGCGCAAAGGGGATCTGCCGAAACTGGCGCAAGGCTTCGCGGTGATCGTGAACCGTGTCGGTGAAACTGCCGAGACGCATGCGATCCTGGGCGAGCCGCTCCAGATCAACATCCGCCAGGATCAGTTGCTCATCATCGGCAAAGCGTTCGGACTCGGCCAGCAGTTCGCCATTTTCATAGATCAACGCGTGGCCGTCCCAGGCCAGATCGGTCGTACTCTCACCGGGGCCAGCCGCCGAGTAGAGGTAGGCCGCCACACAGCGGCCCGACTGACCGGCACAGAGCGCATGCCGATAATCGGCTTTGCCAATCGTAATATTGCTCGCCGACAGATTGCAGAGCACCGTCGCCCCCGCTAGCGCAGCATAGGTGCTCGGCGGAATGGGAGTCCAGACATCCTCACAGATCTCGGCATGCACCAGCAAACCAGGCAAACCCTGCGCGACATAGATCAGGTCGCTACCAAAAGGAACCGACGCGCCACCAATTTCGATGGTCGTGCCAAGGGCATCACGGGCGGCGGCAAACTGACGCTTCTCATAAAACTCGCGATAATTGGGCAGAAAGCTCTTGGGCGTCACGCCAAGGATGCGTCCGGCATGGATGGCGACCGCACAATTGAAGAGGCGTCCTTCGGTACGCAGCGGCACACCAACGATGATCAACAGCGGCAACGCCAGACTCGCCGCGACCACCTGCGCTAACGCTTCACGGGAAGCATCGAGCAAAGCATCCTGATGAAAGAGGTCTTCGTTGCTATAGGCCGAGAGGCCCAGTTCGGGAAAGATAACCACCACAGCGCCAGATGCATGGGCGCGCTGCGCCAGAGCAAGCGTCTGCTGCGCATGGAAGAGC
This sequence comes from Candidatus Chloroploca mongolica, assembly GCF_004762035.2. Classification (GTDB taxonomy): domain Bacteria; phylum Chloroflexota; class Chloroflexia; order Chloroflexales; family Chloroflexaceae; genus Chloroploca; species Chloroploca mongolica. Next base: position 29,836 of record NZ_SIJK02000008.1, read on the forward strand.
GGATCGGCCACGCGCACCGCCGGCACCCCAACGGCAACCCTGGCGAATCCATGACGATAGATCGAGAAAAATGATTTGCCCACGCGATGATCCTTCTCCCTTTTCACCCTCTGGTGGCTCAATTGTAGCATGGCTTCGGTGAATGGGCGAAGGATCGATGCACATGAACGGTAGGGCTGACGCCCTAAAAAACCTCGCTTGTGCTGGCCGTTTTCACCAGCACGAGCGAGATGCCTGGGGCTGCTTCCCACGCTGGTGCGCCCATCTACGGGGAGGGGCGTGATCCAAAAGGCTGGGGTTTAACCCAATGACTTTACAAATACAGCCCAATCATGCGGCGCCAGTAGGCTGGGCGATGCGCCTCGCCATCCCAATAGTGCAACCCATGCCAGATGCCCTTTGCCCAAAGCAGCGCACTAAAGTGGCGATTGTTATCAAGAAAAACATCTGCCTCACCAATCACCAGCGTAATCTCCATGCGCCGTAATGCATCAAGCAAATGCTGATCGCCGATCTGAGAAATAAAATGACAAGGGGTATGAAAATAGACCTTTTCACAATAGTAATTATCAAAGAGGCCAGGATACGATCCAACCGGAGTGGTGAGATCGTAACGCCCACTGAGGGCCACAACTTTGTGAAAAAGATGGGGATGGCGCAAGGCAATATTGGCGGCATGGTAGGCACCAAGGCTGCATCCGTGCGCAATTAAAAAGGGGTTGGCATTGATCTGCCGTGAAAACGGCACCACTTCATCGAGAATATAACGCTCATACTCCATATGGCGCAAAATGCGCTCGTGCGGGGCGCGCCAATAGGCATAGAGGCTCTCTGCGTCGATACTATCAACACAATAGAGCTGTAAATACCCTTGCTCGATTGATGAGCGCAATGCCTCAACCAGGCCCCAATTTTCATAATCAAAAAAGCGGCCACTGCGTGTTGGAAAGACAATTACACGAGCACCCGCATGCCCAAAGACCAGCAACTCCATTGAGCGTTGAAGATGGGGGCTCCACCAGCTATGATAGGCTCGCAGCATCTGTTCATTTTGTGTCCGAGGTAAGCGGACAGGGTAATAGGGTATTGGTAAGACGCACAACTACCCTATTGTAAAATTTCCAGATTACTTGCATGTTAAGAGTTGATGGAACTTGGATTATGGACTCATTATGGTTCAAGAAGAGGATAGCGATACGCAGCAAGGATCTCTGTCCAGAGTTGATAGCCTTCAGGGCTGAGGTGGAGCCCATCATCGGCAAAGAGCGTCTGGCGTGGAGTTCCATCCCGGTTGAGCATAGGATGGTAGACATCAATAAAGTAGCCAAGGGTACGTGCGCGCAGCTCTTCGCGAATAGCTTCATTGACGGTGCAGATCTGCTCGCGAAGATACCAACGGGCGGGGCTAGCCTTGATCGATACAAAAGCAAACGGGATCGGGCCGAGGTGCTGATCAACTTTGCCAAGCAACGTGCGAAATGATGCAATCACTGACGCTGGTGCTTGCCCATCACCCAGATCATTATCGCCGGCATAGCAGATCAAGCTGCGTGGGGCATATGGTTTCACCAGACGCTCAAAAAAGTACACACAGGCAGCCAGCGTTGAGCCACCAAACGCATGATTGACCACCGGCCAGGGCGACAGATCCTCGGTCAGCGTCTCCCACAGGCGAAACGACGAACTCCCATAGAACATAATCCGCCCAGGAGCCTCTTGCTTGCGCATCTGCTCAAGCGAGCGCACCTCATCGGCATACCATTCCATAGCCTTCCTCCAACACATTGCAAACGAGCCCAAAGAAATGACGGCTTATGGTAGCATGCTTTGCGCACATTGATACACCTGGCTTGCGCTGTCATACTTGGTAACATGTTGATCATAGGCTGTGTCTAGCTTGTGATCGCGTCTGGTGGTACAACATAAAGAGACGATTGATCATTGGAGGATACCCATGCGACGAATAAGCTTATTTCTTGTCTTGTTGATCAGTGTGTTGAGCCTTGCAGCCTGTACCGAGGCACTGCCAACTGCTGAAGAGATTGTCGAGCGGATGGAGACGGCTCGCGAGGGGATGAATGATGCCCATGCGACCGTAGCCTTTGATTTCACCTCGCCCGAGCAGTCAGGTCGGATTGTGGTTGAGGGTTGGATGCAGAAGACCGGGGAGACCGATGCCGCTGGGAAGCCAATTGGCCGGATGCGCGTCGAGGTGCTTGAGGCAAGCGAGGCGGCCATGGTTGGCACCATCGCGGTGAGCGACGGGACAACCTTCTGGCTCTACAATCCCGCCGAGAATACCGCGATCACCGGTGAAGCCGGTCAGATGAAGGATGCCATGCAAGCCACGCCGGCTGGCGCGGCCACGATGTTGACTGACATCATCGCGCAGGGCCTTGAGGCCGTGAACCTGGAAGTGCTTGGTACCGAACAGGTTGCTGGCAACGAGACCTGGAAAGTCCTGGTTACACCAAAGAGTGAAACGACCGCCCAGTTGCAACTTGATGGTATCATTGAGGGGACAATGTGGGTTGATACCGAGCTCGCCCTGCCGCTCAAGCTCGCCGTGGATGCACGTGACTTTGGCCAGGGAACCATGGAAGTGCAGAGCATTGAGACGAACAGCGGGCTGAGTGCCGACATCTTTGCCTTTACCCCACCTGCTGGCACGACGATTATTCAGGCCGAGGAACTGATTGCGCAGATGAGCGAGCGGGCACCTGCGGCAGCAACGATCGAAGAGGCGCGCACGTCCGTCAGTTTTGTCCTGCGTGAGCCGACCTACATTCCCGCCGGGATGACGCTGATCGAAGTACGCGTAGTTGGCACTTCAACCGTCATTCTGAACTATAGCGGCGACACCGGCAGCATGAGCGTGGTGCAGAGCAACGAAGATGTCGGGCGCGACCGCGAGCCACCTACGGGTAGTGTGGTCGAAGAGGTCACCGTCGATGGTGTACCGGCGACTTTGATCAGCGGCAACAACGGCCAGGGGAGCTTGTTGCGCTGGGAAGTGGACGGGATTCGTTATGTCATTGCCGGGACGCTGAGTGGAGATGAAGCCATCGCTGTAGGCGAAGGGCTAGAGTAGAAGGTTTTTTCTGACGCACGATGCCAGCAAAGCTGGCATCGTGCGTTAGCAAAAAACCTTCGAGGATCACTATGCAGGAACCGTTGATCAAGACAATGGCGCTAGCCCGTCGCTATCAGATGGGCAAGACTGCCGTAGACGCGCTTCGTGGGGTTGACCTGACGATTGCGCCCGGTGAATTTGTCGCGCTTGTCGGCCCAAGCGGCAGCGGCAAATCGACGCTGCTGCATCTGATCGGCGGGTTGGTACGCCCCACAGGCGGCGAGGTCTGGGTGGCAGGGCTAGAACTGGGCCGCAGTAGCGACCAGCAGCTCGTGGTCTACCGGCGCGATACGCTCGGGTTTATTTTTCAGAGCTTCAACCTGTTGCCGATCAAGACAGCCTGGGAAAACGTGGCCGTGCCGTTGATGCTCGCGGGCATGCCCACCTCGCAGCGCAAAACACGCGCCCTCGGCTTACTTGAGCAACTCGGGCTAGGCGCTCGTGGCGACCATCGTCCGTCCGAATTGAGTGGTGGCGAGCAGCAGCGGGTTGCCATTGCCCGCGCCCTCGCCAATAATCCCTGGCTCATCCTGGCCGACGAGCCGACCGGCAACCTCGACAGCAAAACAGGCACCGACATTATGCACTTGTTGCGCCAGCTTGTCCGCAACGAAGGTCGAACCCTGTTGCTTGTCACTCACGACATGGGCGTAGCGCGTTATGCCGACCGCATTGTTCACCTGCGTGACGGGGCCGTGCAGACGATTGAACTAGTAACGAACGACCAAGAAGCGCAACCCGCAGGTGCAGGCTACGCATAAGGTAACGCACACCGAGACCGGCCTTTGGCCGGTCTCGGTGTGCGTTTAAAAATCCCAGCCCTCAGGCAGAGCATACCGTTCGCGGCGCCAGCGCCAGTCCGGCTCAAAAATGAGGCCCGGCTCTTCGGCGGTATAGAGCTTTTCGAGCGCGTAGTGGATCACGCTTAGCTGTTGCGCGGCATTGCCTGGTTCGCCGAGCGGATGCCCAAACGGCCACTTGAGATGCACCGTACGCGGTGGGCGCACCCGTTCGGCAATCTCGCGCAGCCCAACAATGCTCACCGTTGCGATGCCAGCGGCCTCAGCGGCGCGTGCGATCAGTCCCACGGACTGATTGCAGAGTCCTCAGCCAGGGGTGAGCAGCAGCGCATCGACGCCTTCCTCGCGCATCAAACGCGCCGCCTCAGGTGCCGTCTCATTGATCAAAGCCTCGAGATGGGGCGGCTCGATATGGCCCATAAAGCCATAACACGTACCCAGGCTGCCGATATGGCCGGCAGCAACAAGATCGCGCAGATGTTCCAGCGGGAAGAGAAGATTGAGATCACGGTCGGCATTGGTATGATCGTAATAGTCATGCGTGATCATCAAATCCTCACGCGGGGTCGCAGAAGGGATCGAGCGAAAGGTCGCATCGCCCCGGGAATCAGCCATATCAAACGGCGTCTGGCTGCGCAGATGAACGCCACCAGTCGTCGCGAGGGCTATGCGCACCTCACGCAACGGCTTCTGCAACCGGGTAAACGGCACCTCTTCACTAATCACCGACTCAAACGTCCGGCCCCACGTCTGAGCCAGGGCGGGCACATGCGACAAAACCTGCCCAAACATGCGTGACAAATTCTGGCGCAACCCATCAAAATCTGACATATATTTTTCCTTTATGGTGCAAACGGCCAGCTTCGCTGGCCGTTTGCGCTGGCATACGCATAGGGCTACCGCCCTACAACCTGTTCTTCATTGTAACAAAGCTTTGGCAAGGTCGCCTCCGGCGGTAGGGTGTGGCGCGGCTGCGCCGCGCCACGAGATTTTTTGGTTCGTTTTGGCGGCTTCGCCACCAAAGCGAACCAAAAACTGGGGTTTGCGGAGGCTTTGCCTCCCCCAGGCCCCGCGTAGGGTAGCGCAAGAGGCTAGCTTTGCTAGCCTCTTGCACTACCCTACGCGGAATTGCCGGAACAAGCACGTTAGCGTTGGAGCACGGGCAAGAAGACCTGGAAACGCCCTCCGGGTGGGGGTGCCGAGGCTTCAACAAGCACAGTGAGCGTATTGAAGCCATTTTCGGCGTCACTGATCGTATAGACGCCAGGTTCATCAAAGGTGGCAAAGAAGCTGCCGCCAGGGGCAATCAAGCCCGTGGTGAACAACGCTCCTTGCGCGTGATCATGATCATGGTCGCCGTGCTGGGGCGCCACGCGGGGGCGAGGATCGGGCGAGCCTTCGGGTTGACGCGGCACCAAAAGCTCGTTTTCCCAGATATCGCTGTTGACAAACTCGACGACCGAGCCAGGTTGAATATTGAGTGACGAACCCTCAAAGCCACCTGAACCGATGATCTGGCGATAGCGGCCCCCCCCACCGAACGAGGGCGAGAGACGGAGCGTTGCCGTCAATGGCTCTCGCCAGTGTATGGCAGGCGTGATCGTGCCTAGGCCATCTTCCGGCTCACCCGAAGGGGCAACCCGCGGCACGCTCAGCAGATCCTGGATCTCAAAGTTGCCCAACGCATTGCTACTCCGAATGATTACGGGTTGGAAGCCATCGGCCTGAACACGCACGAGCAGGGAGCGGGGGTTAACGGTAAAGCCAAAGCGCCCATTGGCATCAGGATTGATCGGGTTCTGGAATTCGTCATCCTGATAGTCGAGCGGCACGTCGCTGAAGCCATCCGTCGTCATGCGATAGAACGTCACGGTGGCGGTGACGATTGGCGTATCGGTACGGCCATCGAGGATCTGCACGTCCTCGAAGGACGTCAGCAGTCCACTACTTTCAGTGTTTTGCGCACCACAGACAACCGTCAACCGGAACGCCACATCCTCAGCCAGATCCCCGGTGGTAAAGGTACCGGTATAGATGCCATTGCCGGTTGCATCGGTCAACACGATCGGATCAAGCCCCCGTATTTGCAGGGTCAACGCCGCTTCGGCGTCGTCACAACACGAACGGACACTGAAGGTATAGGTGGTATTGGGGCGCAAATGGACAAACCAGCCATCGGGAGAAGTAATCCCACGCCGATCCTCCGGACGCGTCCGTGTATTCGTGCCTTCTTCGCTAAAGACCATGCTAAGCGGATCGAAGGGCAGATTCGGATTCACAAAGATCGCCAGGGGTGCCGAACGAGGACTTGTTTGCTCGCCAAGGCGGGCCTGCGCATAGAGTTGATTGCGCCCCTGGTTCAGGGTGACAGCAATTTGCCAGCGCCCATTTGGCCCTGCCGTCGTCGGGGAACCAACGGTAGCCCCGCTCGCATTGAAGAGGCGCACCTCGGCCCCCGGGGTCGCAAGGCCGCGCACCGTCACCTCAGCATTGCACGTCACCCCCGAGCCAGGGGCAACAATGATTGGCGCGGGCAGGCCAATGCGGATCGTCGCAGACGCATTCGAATTGCTCGTGGCGTCAGCCCGCATCGTGACCGTATTGATCAGCGCGGCACGCCCGGTCGTCGCGGGAAGGCGCGTACGAACGACAATGCGCCCACCGGTATCGGGATCAAGCTTGCCAACGGCAAAACTGAGTCGATTCTCTTCGGCAGTTGGCTCAACTTCAGGGTTACTCTGCACATCAATGAGCAACTCATTGATATTCAGACCGGTGATAGCATCAGTGATCACCACATTTTCGGCAACGGCGCTACCCGTATTGCGATACTCGATGAGCCAGACCGCAATGCGTTCACCAAGATCCGCATCGAAGACAACGCGGCCCACCTTGCGCACCTGCAACTCGGGTTGAGTCGCTGCACCGCGGCGATTGATGAGATAATCCTCGGTCTCCCCATGACGGAAGCGCAACGCATTACCCTGGGCATCTTCGAGGCCACGGCCATCGCCATAGCGCACATCACCGACCGTCAACGGTTTGCTCGAAGGCTCAAGACTCAGGGTTGCCCGCAGCCAGGCCGGACGCTCTTGCAACGCATCAGGCCACGGCACCGCACCGGTCATGAAGGTCAACGGATTGAGACCGGGGTTGAGGCTCGCGAGATCAATTGGCGCATCAATGAGGATATGCTCAACCGCAACAGCGGCACTGCTCCCCTCGGGGCACTCGACCGCATCAGCCCAATCGCCATCACGATTGCCATCGAGCCAGATATTCAGGTAGCCCTGGGTCACGCCAGCTTCAAGTGCAGCAGCCTTGAACGCAGGCGTCACAAAGACGAGCGCACCAACCCTGGCTGGCTCGCAATGCTTGAGGGTGGCTGGATCAAGACGAATGCCATCATCGGCACGGTCGTTATCGGGGCGATTAGCGGATGGCACAAGATTATTGCGCGGATCCTGATCTGGGCCAAGATCTGCTTCAGCCTCAAGACTGACTCGTGGGCCAAGGTGGAACGGACGCGGATCAACATGCAGCGGCCCGGAAGGTGTGCCGGTCGCGGGAGCAAAGACCGTCGGAAAATTCGCCTGAATAGTAGGATACGCCAGCATAGGCACACCAGCGTGATTGGTGCTATCGGGCGCGTCGCCGAGATCATTCATGCGAAGCGGAATATTCAACACATGACGCACCGAAGTAGCAGGCGCCAGTTCGGGGTCAGGACAGGGATCTTCAACCGCATTGGGATTCGCCAAAACACAGGCGGTAACCGTACTGCTCAACACTTGATCAACCAGTGTCGCCTGAAACGTCGGCTCCATCAGCGGCATCGGCGGCACAGGACGCGCAAAGCTGCGGCTTTCACCACTGGTCAGGCGGAGCACCTGGTCTTCATCAGGATCTTGCTCGGTGGCAGTACGCGCCCCAAAGGTCGCTTCCTGCCAACTGATCTTCACAAAGATTGGCGCATCGGTGAGATTCGTGACGGTGGTACGAAGCTCGGCCCGGATGCCAGGCACCAGTTCATCGAGTTGAGTTGCCTCATTGGCTGAAGTATCGCGGGTAAACAACGCTTGCGACACCGCCAGCGAAGGCTCGTCATTGGCACGAGCAGCAGGAATAGAAACGGTGGCAAGCAGACCAAACAGCAACAAGAGCGGCAGAAAGCGACGCCAGACGAGATGAACAAAACGATGCACAGACTACTCCTTTGGGTTCAATGCAGAAGACCGGGTGTACCTTGAATGGTACTTGTCATAGTACACCGTTTAACAAGGGGATAGTATTGAAATACCGTAAAAATCTCGGCTTGGCACCCTACAAGCAGCTTTTGCCGTACAGACAGAAGAGCATCAACGGCTCGGCATGTACACAGCAAAGCTCACCCAACAATGTGTGGTATCATCCTCTGGATGCACTGAAAGCATCTCGGCAAGACAAGGGTTCAGGGGTCAGATCGAGCGGATCAAGACGCAGTGGATAGCCCTGAACGGTACTATAGTGTAGCCTGGAAACCCTGCCAAACTACAATAAAAGGTTGTGCATCTCTATGGATTGGATCTCGCTCGGACTCATTGCGGTCGGTCTGGTTTGTCTAGTGATCGGGGGTGAATTGCTGGTGCGTGGTGCGTCGGCATTGGCTGCGGTCGCAGGCATCTCGCCACTGGTGATTGGGCTAACTGTCGTCTCGTTTGGTACCAGTTCACCTGAATTGGCCGTCAGTCTTCAGGCAGGTCTCAGTGGCAACGCCGACCTTGCGCTAGGCAATGTTGTGGGCAGCAATATCTTCAATGTCCTATTCATCCTGGGACTCTGCGCCCTCATCGCCCCACTGGTTGTCTCGCTCCAGGTCGTGCGCCGCGATGTGCCGATTATGATCGGCGTTTCCTTCTTGCTTGGCTTCCTGGCGCTGGATGGGCACATTTCGCGACCTGAGGGAGGGGTGCTCTTCCTTGGCATTCTGAGTTATGTCACGTGGTCTGTCATTAGTAGTCGGCAAGAGACGGCCCAAAATCAAGCTGCCGCTGAAAAACTGGGGAAGGCGCAAGCACCGGCACCGCAAAGTAGCATGGCGCAAATCCTGACCAACATTGGGCTGGTTCTAGGTGGGCTGATTGTCCTGGTACTGGGCGCAGGCTGGCTGGTTGATGGTGCGGTTGAACTTGCGCAGGCCCTGGGGGTCAGCGATGTGGTCATCGGACTCACGATTGTTGCTGTCGGCACATCGTTGCCCGAAGTCGTCACCTCGGTGATTGCGACGATCCGCAATCAGCGCGATCTCGCGGTAGGCAATGTGGTCGGCAGCAATATCTTCAACATCCTGGGCATCCTGGGGGTGGCAGCATTAGTAACACCAGACGGGATCGCGGTACCGCAATCAGCGATTGTCTTTGACATTCCGGTGATGATCGCGGTTGCCGTCGCGTGTCTGCCGATCTTTTTTACCCGCATGATGATTGCCCGCTGGGAGGGGTTCCTCTTTATGGGCTACTACATTGCGTATACGGCCTATCTGGTTCTTGCAGCAACCCATCACGAAGCATTGCCCGAGTATAGCAGCGTCATGATCGCGTTTGTCTTGCCCTTGACCGCTGTAACCCTGGCGGTACTGGCAGTGCGAGCCTATATGAAGCAGCGTGTGCAAAAGAAGGCATGAGTGCTTCTCTGCCAACACAACCAGCAATGCTGGCTGTGTTGGCAGAGAAGCACGTATGAAGAGTGGGTCAACTACCCAGCCAGAAACTGATTGACCCCTTCGGCGGCGGCGCGGCCTTCAGCAATCGCCCAGACGACGAGCGATTGACCACGGCTCATATCGCCAGCGGCAAAGACACCGGGGCGCGACGTCATCTTCTGGGCATTGGTGGCAAGGGCGCCACGCTCGTTGAGGGCAACCCCGAGCTGCTCAAGCAGGCCGCCACGGACAGGCCCGGTAAAGCCCATCGCCAGCAGCACAAGATCGCAGGGCAGGGTAAACTGCGAGTCAGGCACAACTTCCATGCGCTGGCCACCCTGAGCATCCGACACCCAACATACCTCAACGGCCTCGACCGCCTCGACGTGGCCCTGGGCATTGCCAAGGAGCCGTTGGGTCAGCACGCAATAACGGCGTTCGCCACCCTCTTCGTGCGAAGAAGAGGATCGCTGCACGCGCGGCCATTCGGGCCAGGGGTTGTTCGCCGAGCGCTGCACTGGCGGTTGGGGCAACAGTTCAAACGAGGTGACCGAAAGCGCACCCTGGCGCAGCGAGGTGCCCACACAATCGGCCCCTGTATCGCCGCCGCCAATCACGAGGACGTGCTTGCCCCGGGCGGTCAGTTCACGGGCAGGATCAATCTCATCGCCCGCACAGCGCCGATTCTGCTGGCTCAAAAACTCCATCGCAAAATGGACACCCTTGAGCTCGCGGCCTTCAACCATCAGATCGCGTGGCTGCTGGGCACCGCCGGCAAGCAAGACCGCATCAAAATCGTGGCACAACTGCGCACCCTCGACATCAACCCCAACATTGACCCCAGTGCAAAAGACCACACCCTCGGCTTCAAGCTGAGCCAGACGGCGCTCGAGGGTCTGCTTTTCGAGTTTGAAATCGGGAATGCCATAGCGCAAGAGACCACCAAGGCGATCGTCGCGCTCAAAGACCGTCACCTCGTGACCCATCCGCCGCAATTGCTGCGCTGCCGCCAGACCCGCAGGCCCTGAGCCAACCACGGCAACACGCTTGCCCGTGAGGAAACGAGGGGGTTGCGGTTTGATCCAACCTTCGGCAAACCCGCGCTCAACCGCCTCAAGCTCAAGCAGACGGATCGAGACCGGGGCAAAGTTGAGCCCGAGGGTACATGAACCTTCACACAAAGCAGGGCAGAGATGACCGGTGAACTCGGGAAAGTTATTATCGGCATGCACCTGAGCACACGCTCGTTGCCAATCGCCCTCGGCCACCAGACTATTCCAGCCAGGAATATAGTTACCAAGCGGACAGGCCACGTGACAATAGGGAATGCCACAGTCGAGGCAACGCTCGCCCTGCTGCATTAACGTCCCTGGTTCAACATGCTGGTAGATCTCGTGATAATCCTGCAGACGCTCGGCAACCGGACGGGCAGGGAACTCCTGACGCGGATAGACCAGAAAAGCATCGGAATTTGCCATACAGAGCCTCACTCACACGCAACAGTGGAAAAAGATAGCCACCAGAAGCCCGCGAAAAGTCTCGCGGGCCAATATACGCTGACTGTACGCTGAGCGAGCGTTTTGTGCAGTAATAGAATATTAACTGTAGCTGAGCATATGGCAACAGAAGGGTGCTACGAGGGGTCAACGAGACTGACTTCGTCAGCCTCGTTGACCCCTCGTGGGATGAAAAAGAGCGGTTTAGCGCTGGGCGGTTTCGTAACTGAGCGCCTGCAAGAAGGTCTCGGCAATCAGGCGATGGCCCTGAGCATTGGCGTGGACATCATCAAAGAGGGCAAAGGTGTGGGTATACTCGCGGCCACCGACAAAGGCGGTATAGACCTCGGCAACGGCCACCCCACGTCGGCCAGCCTCTGCGCGGATCACCTGATTGAGGCGCTCAACCCAGTAGGCATCACTGCCCTCCATGGTAGGATCGCCACCATACGGGTTATAGTAGGTCATCACCGCGATGTCAGCCTGCGCACCAGCGGCTGCACGGAGCACATCCAACGCCTCGGCAAGATTGCGCTGAAAGATCTGGATTGCCGCTTCACGCTCAGCGGCAGGAGCGCGCTCGACTCTGATCAGGTCGTTGCCCCCAATGGTCAGCGTAAGCGGACTCACGCGACGGCCCTGCTGGCGCGTATCGCGGAGATAGGCCAACGCACGCGGCAATTGACCGGCGACAAACGAGCTACTCGTCTCGCCCGGCACCGCCAGATTTACCAGTTCGGGGAGACCAGAAGCGCCCAGGTTAGCCGCAATCAAGCCAGGAAAGCCATCCTGCTGGCGATCGTCGAGCCGAAAGCCCCAAGGCAACGAATCACCCAGGGCCAGATACACGTCCCCTGGCCCTTGAGGGGTATAGGCCTGCGGACGATTAGCCCAGCTGCTCCGCGTGACCGCAAACGCAACCATACCGATCACCACGAACGTTGTAAGCAAAAGAAGGAGCCGTTGTGTCATCATCTGCCATAGACTTGCCATGCTCGCCGCTGGGCCTACGACACACAGACCCAGCGGCGAGCATGATTGATATATAATGCAACTATTCGTATTCAGTATACACCGAACAGCGATAGCGAGTCGTAGGTTATGGAGATGAACGATCCAAAAGCCCAAGCCGATGCCTTGGTCAAGCGCGGGCATACATTGCTTGAGCAGGGCAATCTGCCGCAGGCAACCGATCTGCTCAATCAAGCCGTCAAGCTCTACTGGGCAGCGGGGGAACAGTATGCGGCGGCGGCTCAGATTGGCAATTATGGGTGGGCCCTGCGCCGTCGCGGGCGGCCCGATCTTGCGCGCCCCTATCTCGAAGAAGCGGCCTCGCTCTTTACGCAGCTTGGCCTGACCGATTTTGCCGAACGCCATCGTTTTGCCGCCGAAGATGCCCATACCGGTTTGACCGAGGAACTGCTCACCAGTCTACCGCCGGCGGTGCGCGGTGCGCTCGAGCGCGGTGATGTCGAGGGCCTGCAATTTGCGCTGGATGCCCTGCCCCTGGCCGAACGCGAGCTGATCCTTGAACGACTCATGACGGCGGGGGTGGTCAGTACGGCGCGGAGTGACGACGATGTGACTGAGGCAATACGCCAGTTTGAGCCGTTGCTGCAGGGCATTGCTGCGGTAGCGACAGGCGATGAGCGCGAACGCGGCGATATCGAGACGGCCCTGGTTGAACTGGAACGCAAAGGGTGGCAACTGCGCCAGGCCGTGAGTCAGATCTGGCAAGGTGAACGGAACCTGAACGTGCTAGGGCGGCAGCTCGATGAGCTTGATCAAGCCCTGGTGAAGAAGATGCTTGAGTTGATCGAGCCTCACAGAGCGGGCTAACGCCCGCTCTGTGAGGCTGCTGGCGATTTGCGGCCCCCAGGGGTTTTATGCTGGCGATTTGCGGCTCCCAGGGGTTTTCGAGACAGCAGCCTGAACAGGGTAACAAGAGGGCAACCAGGTTATGCGTGAATTGATCCCAACGCTTGATCAATGGCTGGCAGACGGCGAGCAGGTAGCCCTGGCGACCGTGGTACAAACGATGGGGTCATCGCCGCGCCAGGTCGGCGCGACGATGGCCGTCACAGCCAGCGGGCGCATGGCCGGCTCGGTGAGCGGCGGGTGCGTCGAGGGGGCGGTGGTCGAACAGTGCCATGCCGTGCTTGCCAGTGGTCAGGCGCGATTGCTTACGTTTGGCGTCAGCGACGAGACAGCCTGGGAGGTCGGGTTGGCGTGTGGAGGCACGATCGAGGTCTTTGTTGCGCCACTGGACACCACAAGCGTCTATCCTCTGGTTCGTGCCGCGCTGCTGGAAGAAGAAGCCATTGCCGTGGCGACCGTCATCGCGGGGAACGAGCATGTTGGGGCGCATCTGGTGGTAGAAGCAGGGGGGGAAAGCCACGGCGCACTGGGCCAGGCGAGGCTTGATCAGGTGGTCATCACGGCGGCAACTGATCTACTTGCCCACGGAACAAGCCGGGTCATTGAAGCAGCACAGGGCGCAACACGGGTCTTTGTAGCAAGCTTCAATCCTCCGGCCAAGCTCTTTCTTGTGGGGGGCGTGCATATTGCCGTGGGGCTCGCCGCGATGGCGCACCTGATTGGAATGCGCACCATCGTCGTTGACGCACGGGCCGCGTTTGCCAGCCCCGAGCGCTTTGCCCATGTTGATGAACTGATCGTCGCGTGGCCGGATGAAGCCCTGACCGGACGCCTCGATGCGCGCAGCTATGTCGCCGTTTTGACCCACGATCCCAAACTTGACGACCCGGCCCTACGGGTGGCGCTGCAATCGCCGGCACGCTATATCGGTGCGCTTGGCAGCACCAAAACCCATGCCCGGCGGCTCGAACGGCTGCGTGCTGAAGGCTTCGATGAAGCGAGCCTCAGCCGGATCAAAGGCCCGATCGGACTTTCCATTGGGGCAAAGACCCCGGAAGAGATTGCGGTCAGCATTCTGGCCGAGCTTATTGGTGTGGGAAATAAGTCGATACTGTGACGCAAAGGCGCAAAGGCGCAAAGGGCTAAAGCCAATACCTTTTTGCCAAGTACTGTCACTACTACGAAAGGGGTGAATGCTCCAATGGATCAAGATCAAATTGCCACATGGCTCTACGAAGGGGCGGTCGCCTTGCAAGAGGGCAACCGTGAACAAGCACTCGAATTGCTCTTGCGCGTTGTTGAAGCCGATGAAACCAACGAAGAGGGCTGGCTCTGGCTCAGTGGGGCCGTTGACGACATCGATGATCAACGGACGGCGCTGCAAAACGTGCTGGCGATCAATCCGCTCAATCACCACGCCCGCTACGGGTTAGAGGTGCTGAGTGGTCAGTGACGTATGTTGGCTGATGTTTTTGACGCAAAGGCGCAAAGGCGCAAAGGGTCTCTCAAGCGCATCGAGATGCCCAGCGTGCGACGAATGACTGTCCGTGGCCCGGGAGCGCAGGCGGAACGCCCGCACTCCCGGGCCACACAGATCACCCGTTGTCGTCCCAGACGACGACGATCTGACTCCACTCTTTTTCGATAGTGGCGTGTGAGCGCGTCACGGTGATTCGTTCGTCACGCGGGTGCAGAATGAGACGCGGCGATGTCCAATCGCGTCCGGGATGGGCTTCGCTGCCGCGGAGCAAGACGAAACCGCAGGGATGGGCCGAGATCGCTTCCCAGACTGATCCGCGTTGCTCGAAGCCGAGTGAGAGCATCAAAGAGGGAAAGATCGTCATCGGGACAACAATGCGGCCCTCAGGGGCAAGCTGCGTGCGCCAGGCCGGCAAGAGATCCCAGGCCCCGGCGGTGACGATGATCCGGTCAAAAGGAGCGGCATCGGGCGCACCAAAAGCTCCATCGGCGTGACGGAGGTCAACCTCGGTGTACCCGGCTTGAGCGAGGTGAACGCGGGCGGATTTAACCAGATCAGCTTCCAGATCAAGGCTGATCACTCGCCCGTTCGGGCCGACAATGGCCGCGATCAGGGCCGCATTGTACCCCGTACCAGTGCCGATTTCGAGGACGCGGTGTCCCGGTTGCAGGCCAAGCTGGGCCAGCATAATTGCCATCATGCCAGGCTGCGACGAGGAACTGACCCAGGCACCGGCTTTGCGTTTGACGGCAAGCGCCTGGTCACTGTAGATCTGCTCAAGCGAATGGTCGGGCAGAAAGTGGTGGCGTGGCACCAGCCGAAAGGCGCGGGCAAGCGCCGGATCAGCAAGCAGACCATCACGGGTCAGTTGGTCGACCAGATCAGCGTGGAGCTGGTGCGCCTGTTGTGGATCAAAAGAGGCTTTCTTGGATGGCACCGGGCCTCCTCTCGGGCTGCTACCGTTAGGGTGCGCGCCTGTCAGACCACAGAGGCGGTCTGAAAAGGGTGTCAGCATTGTTCTGTTCGCCACCACGTGGCGTGCCCTTGGAGTGCCGGCTTTAGCCGGCTAAAGCCGACACTCCGGAGCAACCCGTCGACTTTTCAGACCGCCTCTCACCGGTCTTGAAAACCGGTGAGGTCTCACGACCTACTGTTCACCAGCAATCAATTCGTCAGCAGCCGCCAGCAAAGCAGCGATACGTGCGGAGGCAAGGGGTGGCTGCTTGCTCTTGAGGTAGAGTTCAAGAGCACGCCGGGGCGTCAAACTCCCAACTAATTCTTGTTCAAGGCCAGCGATACGGCGCCGCCCAGTACGTTCAACATCAATGGTGATCGCAGCAATCACAAAAGAACCCGCGTCGGAGAGCATCGTACGCAGCACATCCTCGCGGAGCAGAGGCACCTGTTCACGGGTAGCCTGGAGGTTGAGGCGAACGACTGCTTCGCGCAGATCGTGGCGAGAGATCAGCGTCTGGATCAACCCCATCGGATCACTGCTGGCACGAACATCGTGTTGAATAGTGACAAAGGGGCGGGCCGACAACTGATGAAACTGCCAGCGGGCTTGATTGCCTTCGATGGTCACGAGGACACAGCCCTTGGGATCGGCATATTCACCAAAGTCAACCCGTTCGAGACTACCAGGGTAGACCATCGGCGGATCCTGCGCGAGGGCCTGATGCTTATGGATATGGCCGAGCGCAACATAAGCAATACCGGGCTGCGCCATCACGGAACGAGGCAAGACAAGATCCTGCCCAAGGGTCATCGCACGTTCGGCGCCAACCTCAGCGCCATCGAGACTCCCGTGGAAGGCAATGATCGCAGGCAAGGCCGGATCGAGTTTCGCAGCCGTCTCGATCACAAAGCGCTCGAGGCGGCGACGCAACTCATAATCAATCTGGACAAACGACGCATTGCGCATCTCTTCGCGGGTCATCAGCATGTGGCGCGTAACCCAGGGGATCGCCATAATCTGCAGCGGGCCTGAGGCCGTCGGGATCACATGCAACGCAAGGCGATCGGCAATCGTGACCCCCTCGACCCCCAACGCATCAAAGATCGCGACCGAATGGGCTTTGCCGAGTGCCGGCGAAATATCGTGATTGCCCGTCAGAATAAAGATCGGCACCCCGGCTGAGCGGACACGATTGATCCGACGGGCAAACTCACGCTGATGGGTCGGATTGGGGGCGCGTGTTTTATAGATATCGCCGGAGATCAAGACCAGATCGACCTGCTCGGCCAGGCCAAAGGCAAGCGCATCATCAAGTCGATCAAGATAATCAAGGAAACGGGTGTGCAGACCCGTTGCCGGATCGACACGCCCGTAATTTTCAACGCCAAGATGAAGATCGGCCAGATGGAGAAATTTCATAGGTCTACAAGAACCAGGAGATAATGCCCATGATCAGGCCCGACGCGAGAAACGACAAGACAAGCACAATCAGCGTCTGGGTCGAGTCGCGCAAGTTCATGCTCGACTGAACACCCAGATAGGCGTAGTAGATCTGCACCACCATCAACACCAGGCTCACCAGCAAGCCAATCAGACCGACAAGGGCGCCAATGAACGGAATCCATGCAAAGAGCGTAACAATGAACGTAATCACGGCTCCAATGGCAATCAGTGGCGCAATGAAGAGCGAGAAGGTATAGGCCACTTCGTCCCAGGTACCATCACCAGCATAGAGTTTCTTGCCCATAAAGTAGACCATGCCCGTGAAGATAAAGAACTGGGCCAGGCCGCGCAGAATGGTATCAAAGACGCCCAGGAAACTGGGACGAGGCGTACCAGGCAAGAACGAACCAACAAACCCAAGCACTGCCGAGATAGCAATAGCTGCTAACACATAGACCGCCGCATTGCCGAGGGTGCCATAGCGCTCGTAGCGCTCGAACTTCTCGACACTCGGATTGGTCATAAGATCAGTGCTCTGGGTAAGCATTTCAGGAACCGACGATTGTCGTATCATAGCCATATGCGTTCTCCTTCACAAGCAAGCCAATCGACTTCTTGCGCATAGGACGTGCCGCAAGAAAGGGAAGTTGCAGCTCTATTATATACGAATGATGCAAGAGCGGCACTGGCCAATGCACACAATCGTTTTACACGTAGCAACTAGATATACCCACAGTATCCCACACTATCCCACATGAATCCCTCATTTGTGTGGGATAAAACCCTCGTCGGGGAGACGAGAACCGCCATACGTTCATCTGTTCTATTGTCAAGAGTTTAACGAACGAGTGTTCGATTTATTGGTATGGTATACTAGAATAAGGAAGGCCTCCGGCGGGTGTTTGGGGGCCTGCGGCCCCAGGAAGCTCGCGTATGCTGGTGCAAAGACAGCTTCGCTGTTTTGCACCAGCATGCGCACGAGGGTTGAGGGCGGTAGCCCTCACATTCATACGTATGGGTTCGCAAGCCCCCAGGAGTCGTTCGTTCGCTGGGCAAACGGCTAGCGTTGCTGGCCGTTTGCCCAGCGAACGAAGCCAGGTTTGGGGCCACAGGCCCCCAGGAATCTCGCTTATGCGAGGGTAAACGACCAGCGTTGCTGGTCGTTTACCCTCGCATAAGCATGGGTTTTTAGGGCATCAGCCCTCCATAGCAAGGGACAACAAAAGCTATGCGCGAGCGCCAGATTTATCTCGATCATGCCTCAACGACCCCGGTTGATCCCGAGGTACTCGAGGCGATGTTGCCCTATTTTACGCAGTATGCCGGCAATCCTTCAAGCATCCATCATGCCGGGCGCATGGCGCTGCAGGCGCTTGATGATGCGCGCGAGCAGGTGGCGCTGGTGCTTGGATGTACCCGTCGCGAGATCGTCTTTACGGGCGGGGGCAGCGAGGGGGCCAATCTAGCAGTCAAGGGCGCGGCCCTGGCTCAGCGTGCCCATGGCAAAGGGGCACATGTGATCGTCAGTGCGATTGAGCATCACGCGGTGCTGCACGCCGCCGAGTATCTGACCCACGATGGCTTTGCCTTGACCGTCTTGCCCGTCAATGCAGCCGGCCTGGTTGAACCTGAAGCGCTTGCACAGGCGCTCCGTCCCGATACCGTCCTGGTCTCGGTGATGTATGCGAACAACGAGATTGGCACCATCCAGCCCATCGCCGCCATCGGGGCGCTCTGTCGTGAGCGTGGGGTGCTTGTGCATACCGATGCGGTGCAGGCACCGGGGTCATTGCCACTCGATGTTGAGGCGCTCAAGGTTGATCTGCTGAGCCTGACGGCGCACAAATGCTATGGACCCAAAGGGGCCGGGCTGCTCTATGTACGCCGGGGCACACCGTTGCTCTCGCAGATCAACGGTGGAGCGCAGGAGCGGCGGCGACGGGCCGGCACCGAGAATGTGCCAGGGATCGTTGGGTTGGCGGCGGCCCTCACCCGTGCCGAAGAACGGCGCATCACCTATGCGGCACGGATGCGCATGCTGCGGGATCGCCTGATTGATGGGGTGCTCGACCGGGTACCGCAGAGCTGGCTCAATGGCGACCGCACCGAACGCCTCCCAAATAATGCGAACCTCGGCTTTGCCGGGGTCGAGGGCGAAAGCATCCTCTTGTTGCTCGACCAGGCCGGCATCGCCGCAAGCAGCGGCTCGGCGTGTACCTCGGGCTCACTGGAGCCATCGCACGTCCTGGTGGCCCTGGGGATGAGTCCCGACGAGGCAAATGGCTCGGTACGTTTTTCGCTTGGGGCCAGCAACTCGCGCGAAGAGATTGACTATGTGCTCGAGGTTCTGCCACCGATGATCGAACGCCTGCGGGCCGTCGTTCCAGGGTATGAGCCAATTGCGCTTAGATGACCGGAGAGAGAGCACCCGTGAAGCAGCCTGAGTCGCAGCAGCCAGATCAGTCCTTTCCGTGGCGCGGCCTCTGGCAGATGAGTCGCCCCATCATTCTCGCCAGCGGAGGGCTGGCTTATGCAGTTGGCGTCGCGATTGCGAAGTACGAGGGTTTGCCCATCGCCTGGGAGCGCCAATTGCTCGCGCTCAACCTCACACTGCTCGCCAACCTGGCGGCCCACTACGCCGATAAATATGCTGATGCTGACACCGACACACTCGCCGTCGCCACGGGCATTTCGGGCGGGAGCGGGGCCATTGCGTCCGGGTTGGCGACGCGCACGCTGGCGCTCCAGACGGCGCTAGTCGTCAGCGCCCTGACCATCGTGCTCGGCCTCGGGGCGGTGGGCAGCGGTTTGCTTCCAGGGGCAGCACTCATGGTTGGGTTGATGCTCGCCCATGCCGTGGGGTACTGGCTGAGCGCGGACAGGGGCGATGCTTAGCAAAGGGAATTCGATGCAACGTGTTATCCGCACGCTGGCTGCGGTGATGCTCTGTGTGGTTTTTGCTGGCTGTGGTAGCGCACCCGAGGCAGCCGTGTCAGGGACAGGCGCTGCGGGGTCAACGCTGCGGGGTCAGATCACGGTGTTTGCCGCCTCTTCACTGACCGACGCCTTTGAGGCGCTTGGCACAGCCTTTATGGTCACATATCCCGAAGCGGTCGTTACCTTCAATTTTGCCAACTCTGCGCAACTGGCGGCACAGATCAATGAAGGTGCGCCTGCCGATGTATTTGCTTCGGCGAACGCGGCCCAGATGCGTGTGGCGGTTGAGGGTGGGCGGATCAACGAGAACGACCAACGCGTGCTTGTCTATAACCACATCGTGGTCATCACACCTTATGACAACCCGGCGAAAGTGACGGAGCCGGCTGATCTTGCGCAACCAGGCTTGCGCCTGATCCTGGCTGATCCTGTCGCTCCTCTTGGGCAACACAGCCTGGACTTTCTCGACCAAGCGAGTGCGCAGCCTGCCTTTGGTGCAGATTTTCGTGAGCGCGTCCTCGCAAATGTGGTCAGTTACGAAGACTCGGCGCGCATCGTGCTCGCCAAAATTGTCCTTGGTGAAGGTGATGCGGCCATCGTGTTTACCACCGATGCCGCTGCCGAAGCCGCGCATGTTCAAGCGCTCCCCATTCCCAACGAGTTGAATGTGCTTGCGAACTACCCCATCGCACCTGTCGCGGATAGTCGAAACCTTGCGCTGGCCGAAGCATTTGTAGCCTTTGCACGCACGGCAGAGGGGCAAGCCATCCTCGCCGGTCACGGCTTTCTTCCGATCGAGTAGTTTGGCAACGAAGTTTTCCGATGATTTGACGCAAAGGCGCAAAGAGCGTTTGGAGTGCATCTAGATGCCAGGTGTGCGACGCATGGTTGTACCAAATAAAGATCAGAAATTTTTTATTGAAAGATTATTGATTAATTTTAATGAATTCATCTCTTTACAAACGTGTAATTCAAATGCATTCTCGTTTGCATCGGCGCAAGAAGGTAATGTTGTTATGGCTCCTGGCTGCGCCCTTGCTCATCTTCCTACTGCTGCCCCTGGGGGCACTCATCGTGCGCATCGACTGGATGAAGCTCGGGGAAACCGTGAGCAGCCCAGGGGTGACGCAGGCCTTGCGCATCAGCATGATAACGACGCTGATTGCAACAACGCTGGCCGTATTACTGGGCACGCCGCTCGCCTACGTGCTAGCGCGGCACCAATTTCGAGGGCGAACCCTAATTGACACGCTGATCGACCTACCCATCGTCTTACCGCCAGCGGTGGCGGGCATAGCGCTCTTGATCACCTTTGGGCGCCGGGGACTGGTAGGCGCGCCCCTTGCAACGCTCGGCATTACGCTTTCATTCACAGAAATCGCGGTCATCATGGCGCAGTGTTTTGTAGCCGCACCCTATTTTATCAAGGCGGCGACGGCTGGTTTGAGTGGAGTGGATCGCGAATTAGAGCAAGCTGCGGCCCTCGACGGGGCGAGTGGGTGGCAAGTGTTCGCCCTGATTACCGTACCCCTGGCATGGCCGGTGCTCTTCAGCGGCGTCGTGATGACATGGGCACGGGCACTAGGTGAGTTTGGTGCGACCATCATCTTTGCGGGCAATCTGCCGGGGCGTACCCAGACCATGCCGCTGGCAATCTATCTCGGCTTCGAGCGGGATCTCAATCAGGCGCTGACGCTCGCGGTCATCCTACTCGTCATCTCATTTGGCGTTCTCGCGCTGGTGAAAGTAGTGCTCAAACAGCGGGTAGGGGTCAAGCTGTAGAAGGAGAGGGGTTTCCTTCTGGCTTAACTATGAAGCAATGACCCTTTCGCGCAGCAGATCCACTTATACCGACGCGCACGTACGCACCAACCATGCCTGGAGATCGTCCAGGCTCGTGAAATCGAGCAGGGTCTCGCTCAACTCCAAGAGGTGTGCGGGACTCAGGGCAAGGAGCTGATGCTGCACCTGCTCGGATAGTGAGCCACACCGCCGAGCCAGTTGGCGCAGCACGACTTCTTGGAGCGTCTGGTGACGCCCTTGTTCGATGCCCTGTTCGATGCCTTGCTCAAGCCCTTCGGCGAACGCAAGCTCTTCGATACTGGTGACAAAGGTGTCCATCTGGGTCTCCTCCTGTTCAATGAGGCGCATTGTAGCACGAACTGTCGCGTGCATGCTGGGGTCGAGGCGCAATAGTTGATCGAGGATGCGATAGAGTCGGCGCATATCGGCCGCCCCGTACCCGTAACGGAAGAACGAGCGAAAGCGGGCCAATTTGCGCCGCAGCCGCTCCTCGGGTTGCCCACGGGTTGCCTGCGCGTCGCGGTGGATCAAGATGACCATCGCGATGGGATTGCGGCTTGCTTCGAGCATTGCTAGGTCAAGCTCGAGCAGCTTGACCGTAGGGAAGTCGAGCCGCACCACGCACCCGGCCTCGGCGTAACCAAAGGAGCGCGGGTGACAGCCCGGTTGGTCATCGCTCAAGACGGCGAGGCTAATGACCGGGTGGCGTTCGCGGACGAAGATCTGGGCGTGGTAACAGAACATCCGCTCGGCGAAGGTAGGATCACGCTGGGACTGGACTTCCAGGTGCATGAAGATCGTGCGCGGCGTGCCATCGAGGGCCTTCACCTGCACAAGCTTGTCAATGCGATGCTTGCCACGATTAACATCTGGGTCAAGCTGCTGTAGTTCGGTATCCCGGAAAATGACGGGTTGCCGCCAATCCACAGTGCGCCACACCTCTGGGAAGAGCAGTTCGAGCAACGGGGCAACATAGAGGATACAGACGCGAAGGGGGATTGACGCAAAGGCGCAAAGGCGCAAAGTAGGGGCACGGCTTGCCCGTGCCCCTCGCCCATGGCCCGCCCGTTGCCCGAACGCCCCGGTCATCGCTGCTGCACCCACCGGTCTGAGAATCATCGCTGCGCCCACCGGCCTCGGTGACGCGGCCCGCACCCCGATGGCCCCTGCCCACCGATGTGTCCGCGGGGATGGGTGTACGGGCACGGCGGCGCCGTGCCCCTACGTTGTTGCTATCAATCGATCGATCTGCCGGGCGATCCGCAGGTCGCTGAGAGGCGAGGGGGCAGGGGTAATCCAGGTTGCAAGGTCATTGATGGAGGCTGTGCGGCGCGCCTGGATCGCCTGGCGTTGCTGGCGTAGCGCGGGTAGTTCGCGCAGGGCTTCCACGCGGCCTGCGATAATTGCGGGTTGGCGGCGTGCCAGGGCGTAGGCTGCTGCGAGCAGGTCGTAGCGTAGGATCGCTGGTAGACATTCGCGGAGCAGTGCTGTCGGGAGGCAGCGGATTAGTACGCGGATGCGGTTGCGTCCGAGCAAGCGTTGTTTGAATGGGCTGCCTTGCCCCGACGTGGCTGAGTAGACGTGGCGCGCCCGGGCGTGCGGGGCGAGTACGCATGTCCAGTTACGTAGTTGCGCCCGCCAGGCGAGATCGACATCCTCCAGGTAGTTGAAGAAACTGGCCTCGAATGGCCCGATGTCGTCGAGCATCGCCCGCCGTAGCAGCGCGAGACCACCACTGGCCCCAAAGATAGGCTGCGTATTGGTGGGCAGGGCGTTGATGGATATGCCCAGATCGCGGTCGGTGGCGACGCCGTCGCGCCGTACGGTGATCCCCGCTGATGCGATCCGTTCGGGGTGACGGCTGAAGGTGAGGACACCGGCGGCGGCCCCCGCGTGCGGGTGTTCGCTGAGGGCGTGCCATAAGGCCGCAATGCAGCCTGGTTCGGCCAGGGCATCGTCGTTGATCAAGAGCAGCAGTTCGCCCCGCGCCACGGCGAGCCCGGCATTGGTTCCGCCGGCAAAGCCGAGGTTGGTGGGCAATTGCACCACCCGCACATCGGGCGCATACCGTTCTGCCCAGGCCCCCGCATGATCGCGTGAACCATTGTCAACGAGAATGATTTCGTCGTCGGGTTCAAGCTGCGCACGCAAGGCACTGAGGCACGCGGGTAGATAGCGCAGACCTTGCCAGGTTGGAATTACTGCCGAAATGTGTGGACGCTGCTTTGTCATTGGCATACTTTTTTGAAGGCCTGCGGCCCATCCTTAAAACCCGTTGCTTTGCGAGCAAAGCAGAGATTCTTGGGGCCTGCGGCCCCCAAACCCCCAACCGGAGGCGTAGCTTGATTGAAAGGCATTGGCTCTCGTGCTGAGCCACGCTATGCTAAACAGGTATAATACTATAAACAAAGTAGCGATAGGGCATTGTGCGAGAAGATGATACGGAAAGGGCGTGCATGATGCAACTTGTGATTATCGGGGGAGGCCCCGCAGGGATAGAGGCAGCGCGTACTGCTGCGCCTCATGCAACGGTGAAGGTAGTGACAGCCGGGGCGGTGGGCGAGTGGCGCCCGATGACGATGCGCGTCTGGCTGGCGGCGGCAGCGGCTGGCGAGCGCGATGTGGCGAAGATTGTTGCCCGTGCGAATCAAGTCGCTACCGAGTGGCAGACCCGATGCGCTGATGAACTGGCGACCCTTGAAGTCGAGATAATCGCCGGGCGTGGTCGCCTCGGCAAGCCCGGTGAGGTGCTGGTTGAGCCGTTGGATGGTGGCCCCACGCAGAGTCTCAATGCCGATGCGATCATTCTGGCGGCTGGGGCCCAGGTTGCTTTTCCTGAAGCGGTTGCGCCCGACGGCGAGCGTATGTTGACGAGTGGCGATCTTGGGGTGTTGCAGACGTGTCCTGAACGGGTGATGGTGCTTGGTGATGGGCGCGCCGGGTTTGAACTGTGCCACCTCTTTAGCCTGCTTGGCGCTGAGGTCTCCTGGCTCATTCCCGAGGCGTCGCCCCGCACGCATGTCGCACCTGAGGTTGACGGCTATCTGACGCGGATGCTCGAGCGGCAAGGGGTGCGTGTGGTGCCGCATACAACCGTGCAACGCCTTGCGCACAAGGGCGACGATGTGACGGCTACCCTTGCTGATGGTACCCGCTATGGCGGCGCGATCGCCCTCCTCGCTTTCGAGCGTCGGCCTGATCCAACGGCTGTTGGGCTCTCGCTCGATCTGCTTGACACCGATATCTATGGGCAGACCAAGCTGCGCGGGGTCTATCTGGTCGGCGATATCCTGACACCCCAGGCGGCGAGCATTGCGATGGCGCAGGGGCGAGCTGCCGCGTTGCATGCCGTGCGCCGGTCGAGTGCGCCTGCTGATATTCGCGACATTGTGCTCACCTTTATGTATCAGCCTCAGGTGGCAAAGGTTGGGCGGCTCACGACCGAAGGTGCGCACGGGAGTGTGACGATTGCGCTTAACGAGAGCATGGCCGCCCATGCCGATGGCGCAACCGAGGGCTTTTTGACCCTGGCCTGGGATCATGGGGGCTATGTTGCCGGTGCGCTGGCGGTGGCGCCTGCCGCCGCCGAAATCCTTGCGCCAGTCGCGATGGCGATGCGTGCCGGGATGCAACTCCGCGATCTGGCGGCGATCTACGGTCCCCATCCGTCGGTCAGCGAGCTTGCGGCGATGGCAGCCCGGCGGGTTGAATTGTAGATTTTGAGACCCTTGACCAAGCAAGGTGAAACCTTTTGAAGGTGAGGCGTGCTGGCGCGGTAGCAACAATGGCTGAGCGATGGCGGCCCGGCACGTTGAATTGGAAGTGGGACGTGCTGGCGCGGCAGCAACAATGGCTCGGCGATGCAGGGCTGGCGGCTTGCATTGGAGGTGGGGTGATGTCGTTTGGTGATAATCGTGGGGAAGCACATGCCGCCCCCCGCTATCTTCATGAGCTCTATGTTGAACAGGTGGGCCACGGCCCGCCCTTGCTGATTTTGCACGGTTTCACGGGAAGCACCGCCGAATGGGATGAGGTGGCACCTCTGCTGATGCCCCACGCGACGCTGCTCAAGGTTGATCTGCTTGGTCATGGTCGCTCTCCAGCCCCCGTTGAGCTTGACGCATACCGGATGGAGCAGGCCGTAACTGATCTGCTTGCGCTTCTTGACCGCAACCGGCTTGAGCAGGTTGCGCTGCTTGGCTATTCGATGGGTGGACGTGTCGCGTTGCACCTGGCGGCGGCGGCCCCCGAGCGTGTCACCGCACTGATCCTTGCAAGTGCCTCGCCGGGCCTCGCTGAAGCCCAGGAACGCGCTGCCCGCCGTGCCAACGACGAGGCGCTCGCTGATCGCATTGAGCAGCAAGGCCTGGCCTGGTTTGTCGATTACTGGGCAAGCATTCAACTCTTTGCGAGCCAGGCCCAGTTGCCGTCTGCCACCAGGGCGGCGTTGCGAGCGCGCCGCTTGCGCGGCACCGCCCATGGCTACGCCCAGAGTCTGCGTGGCATGGGCACGGGGCATCAGCGCAGCCTCTGGCAAGAATTGCCCCGCCTGACGATGCCCACATTGCTGATCACGGGTATGCTCGACCAGAAATTTGTTGCGATCAACGAGCAGATGGCCGAGGCCTTGCCCAATGTTGAGCATGTGCGTATCGCTGAGGCTGGTCATACGGTACATCTTGAGCAGCCGCAAGCCTTTTGCGAAGTTGTGGTACGATTCTTACACCAAGGACGCAACAAGAACCATTGAGGTGCTTGAGTTTGTTGAATAAGGAGGAGCTATGCCCATTGAATGGGTGCGGGTTGCCGAGTATACCGATATTATCTACGAGCACGATGCCGCCGGCGAAGGCATTGCCAAGATTACCATTAACCGTCCCGAAAAGCGCAATGCCTTTCGCCCCGAGACGGTTCAAGAGTTGCTTGACGCTTTTAGCCGGGCGCGCGATGACGAACGGGTTGGCGTCATTCTCTTTACTGGGGCAGGCGAGATGGCCTTTTGCTCGGGCGGTGATCAGGCGGTGCGCGGCGATGGTGGCTATGTTGGCAAAGACACGGTGCCGCGCCTCAACGTGCTCGATCTGCAACGGCTGATCCGCATCATTCCCAAGCCCGTGGTCGCCATGGTCGCAGGGTACGCGATTGGTGGCGGACATGTGCTGCACATTGTGTGTGACCTGACGATTGCTGCCGAGAATGCCATCTTTGGGCAGACGGGGCCGCGGGTCGGTAGTTTTGATGGTGGCTATGGCTCAAATCTGCTTGCCCGCATGGTAGGCGACAAAAAAGCCCGCGAAATCTGGTACCTCTGCCGCCAGTACAATGCGCAGCAGGCGCTCGAGATGGGCTTGGTCAACACCGTCGTTCCCCTTGAGCGCCTGGAAGATGAGGCGGTGCAATGGGCGCGTGAGATGCTCGAAAAGAGCCCCATGGCGCTCCGTTTTCTCAAGGCGGCGATCAATGCGGCCGCCGACGGCCATGCTGGGCTGCAACAGCTTGCCGGTGATGCAACGCTGCTCTACTACCTGAGTGAAGAGGCGAAAGAGGGCAAGCAGGCCTATCTTGAGAAGCGCCGCCCCAACTTCCGACGCTTCCGGCGCTTCCCGTAAGAGGCTGGTTGTTTTGACGCAAAGGCGCAAAGGCGCAAAGGTTGCTCTGGCGAACGAGGGCGGCAACGTTGGTCTCGTTCGCCAGCAGAACCCTGGCGCAGACCAGGTGACAGGTGACCGAAAGTGAGCGCTGAGGAGGTACCGATGGCAGAGGTGAAGGCCGATGTGGTCTACACGGATGCGCCGCTCGATGATCCCGACGAGGCGTCGTTGCATTACTATGACCACCACCCGACACGGGAGGATCTGATGGGTGAGAGTGTGGCCCATTCGTGGTTGATTGCTTATGTGCAGCAGGTGCTCGAGTGGTTGTATGGGGCCGAGCGCTGGTTTGTGGTGAATGATCTGAATATTTATCGCACCCGCTCGCGGTATGAGTATCCGGTCGCCCCTGATGTGGCGGTCTTTAAGGGCGTGGTGCTTGAGGGGCATAACCGGCACCGCTTCCGAAGTTGGCGGCTTTATCTCCCAGAGCGGCCACCGCCTCAGGTGGTCTTTGAGTTCTGTTCAGAGTCGACCTGGCGCGATGATCTGCAGCAGAAACCGCGTCAGTATGCGGCGCTGGGGGTGCGCGAGTACTTTGTCTATGACCCGAATGACCCGCCATATACGCGCCGCCTGGGGGGCCGCCTGTATG
Organism: Candidatus Chloroploca mongolica; assembly: GCF_004762035.2. GTDB lineage: Bacteria > Chloroflexota > Chloroflexia > Chloroflexales > Chloroflexaceae > Chloroploca > Chloroploca mongolica. Next base: position 57,690 of record NZ_SIJK02000008.1, read on the forward strand.
GGTGGCGGATCGAGCATGGCAAGGCGGTGCCGCTAGCGCCTGATGCGACAGGACGGATCTGGAGTGCCGAGTTAGCGAGTTATCTCGTCGCTGATGGGGCGTGGCTGCGCTTCTATGACCGTGACGGGATGCGGCGGCTCACCCAGGCTGAGGCGGAACGGGCGGCAAAAGAGGCGGAACGGGCGGCGAAAGAGGCGGAACGGGCGGCGAAAGAGGCGGAACGGGCGGCGAAAGAGGCGGAACGGGCGGCAAAAGAGGCAGCCTGGGCGAAACTGCGTGAACTGGGCATTGACCCTTCCGAGTTATAAAAGAAGATGGTATGACGACTGATCTCTCATCGGCTCCTCCGGGGCCGCTTAAAGTCTGGTTGATGGCGATCAGGGTGCCGACCCTGCCGGCGGCGGTGGTACCTGTGCTGGTTGGTTCGGCGACCGCGTTTGCGAGTGGTCTTTTTCAACCGCTGGTCTTTCTTGCGGCGCTGCTGGCGTCGTTGTTGATCCAGATTGGCACCAATCTTGCGAATGATTATTTTGATTACAAGAAGGGGGCCGATACCGCCGAGCGGCTCGGGCCAACACGGGTGACGCAGAGTGGCCTGGTGCCTGCGGCAACTGTGCGCACGGCGATGCTGGTCTGTTTTGGGTTGGCTGCGCTCTGTGGGGCCTATTTGATACTGGTAGGCGGTTGGCCGATCCTGTTGATTGGCGTGCTCTCGATTGCCTCGGGCATCCTCTATACGGGGGGGCCGTTTCCGCTTGGCTACAATGGCCTGGGTGACCTCTTTACCTTTGTCTTCTTTGGCCTGGTCGCGGTAATGGGCACCGATTATGTGCATACCGGAACCTGGGGTGCGCTGGCTTTGCTGGCGAGTCTGCCCGTGGCGATGCTGGTGACGGCGATCATTGTGGTCAATAATCTGCGCGATGCACCAACTGATCGCAAAGCAGGCAAACGAACGCTGGCGGTCATCTTTGGTGAGCGGTTTGCGCGGATTGAGTATGCGCTTCTGGTGATCGGGGCCTATCTGCTGGTGCCCTTGTTGTGGGTCGTTGGTGGGGCCTCGCCTTTTGTGCTGATCACCTGGTTGAGTCTGCCGCTTGCCGTGCCAATGCTGCGCCTGATGAGCCGTGGTCACGGGCGTGAGTTGAACCTCGCCCTGCGTGGTACCGGTCGTTTGCATATGGTTTTTGGTCTTTTGCTTGCAGTAGGATTATTGTTGTAGCCTCAAAGAATATGCATCTTCCCGATTGGCTGGCGCGCCGTGCCGCGCTGCATCCCGAACGCCCGGCGTTGATCTGCGCAGACCAGACGTGGTCGTTTGCGGCGTTGCATCGTGACGCTGATCTGGTGGCGTTCCACCTGCGTGAGCTTGGCGTGCAACCCGGTGATCGGGTTGCGCTGCTGGCACAAAATGGTCCTGGCTATGCGGCGATCTTGCACGCGGCCCCGCGCTGTGGCATGGTGCTTGTGCCCTTGAATACGCGGTTGAACATGCAGGAACTCGCCTGGCAACTTGAGGATTGCCAGGCTCGCCTGCTTATCGCTGATGAAGCCTACGCCGCGCAGGCAGCCTCACTGCCGGTACGCTCGGTCGCCCTGGATAACCTGGGCATGGCTCGCTCTCCCACTTTTGATTCTCCTACTTCTCCAACAAGCTCTTCAGATCAACAGATTGATCTTGCCGCGCCGCATACGCTGATCTACACCTCGGGAACCACCGGGCAACCCAAGGGGGCCTTGCTGACGGCGGGCAATCATTGGTGGAGCGCGACGGCCTCGATGCTCAACCTGGGCCTGAACGAGGCTGACCGCTGGCTTGCGGTTTTGCCCCTCTTTCATGTTGGTGGCCTCTCGATCCTGATGCGCGGTGCCATTTACGGAATGCCGGTGGTATTGCACGAGCGGTTCGAGCCGACGGCGGTATTGCAGGCGCTGGTGGAAGAACGAGTGACGCTTGTGTCGCTGGTGGCGGTGATGCTGCAACGGCTGCTTGACCATGATCAGGCCGGAGTTCTGCCTGCTTCGCTGCGCTGTGTCCTGCTGGGCGGTGGGCCAGCGCCGCGCCCACTGCTTGAAACGTGTGCGGCACGTGATCTTCCTGTGGCCCAGACGTACGGCATGACCGAAACGGCGTCGCAGGTCGCAACGCTGGCGCCTGCCGATGCCCTGCGCAAACTCGGCTCGGCGGGGCAGCCATTGTTGCCGATGGAACTGCGCGTCGAAGCGCCGACGCGTGAAGTGGGCGAGATATGCGTGCGTGGGCCGATGGTGACCCCAGGTTACTACAATCGTCCCGAGGCAACGGCCAAAGCGCTGCGCGATGGATGGCTGCATACCGGCGATCTTGGCTATCTCGATGAAGAAGGCTATCTCTATATCGTTGACCGCCGGAGCGACCTGATCATCTCGGGGGGCGAAAATATCTATCCTGCTGAAGTCGAGGCGGCATTGCTTGCCCATCCTGCGGTGGCCGAGGCGGGCGTAGTTGGCGCACCTGACGCAACCTGGGGCGAGGTACCGGTGGCGTTTGTCGTCGTGCGTGAAGGCAGTGCGCCCAAAGTCGCCGCACTGCTTGAGCATTGCCGAGCGAGCCTGGCGGGCTACAAAATCCCGCGCAGGATCACCCTGGTCAACGAACTACCGCGTACGGCTGCGGGCAAACTCCGGCGAAACCTGCTGCGCACTATGCTCTGATCGGCACGTTGAGGCTGTATGGTACAATCGTGGGGGCCATAAGGCCCCCACGATTGTTTTTTCGCTGTTGTTCCAACGAAAGAAGTTGGGTTACAGGGCGCTAGCCCTGAAGTAGAGAGAAGCGATGCACGATCATACACCCTTCAACGACAAATTGATCCATTCGCATCAGTTTGTAACCCTGTATGGTACGACGCCACCGCGTGCCGACAGCCCGCTTGAGCGCGTAGAGACGGCGGCGGCGAAGTTAGCCGGACGCGTCGCGGGGCTCGACCTGGATGGCCTGGTTGTCTATGATGTCCAGGACGAACACGAGCGCACGAGCGAGCCACGGCCGTTCCCGTTTTTGCCGACGCGTGATCCGCGTGACCACGCCCGGCGCCTGCGCGAATTGACGGGTTTGCCTGCGGTGACGTACAAGTGCGTAGTCAATTTTACCGAAGAGGCATGGCTGGCCTGGCTCGATGAGACGGCGGCCAACTATGGCATCGAGCACCTCTCGCTGGTCGGGGCTTCAACGCCAACACCCGACCCGAGGGCTTTGCCGGTTGACCGGGCGCTCGAACTGACTGCCGGGCATGGCGAAGGCTTTGTGCTTGGTGGCGTCATGATCGCCGAGCGTCACAGTCCTGACTTTGATGAAAGTCAGCGGCTCATCGCCAAGGCGGAGCGAGGCTGTCGCTACTTTATTTCGCAGGTTGTCTACGATCCCGAACCAACAATTCGTCTGTTGCGCGATTATCGCGAGACGTGCAGACGGGCCGATGCCAACCCGCAGCGGCTGGTGCTCACCTTCTCGCCGTGTGGTCGCCCGCAGACGCTCACCTTCATCAAATGGCTTGGCATCGCGATTCCACCTGCGACCGAGCGCATGCTCTGCGAAGATCCGGCCCCCTTCCAGCGCTCGATCGCGATCTGTTGTGCCAATCTACGCACCATTCTCGACCAGGCCTACCGCGAAGACCTGGCCCTGGGCATCAACATCGAAAGCGTCTCGATCCATCACGACGAAATCGAAGCCTCGATCGAACTGGTGCATGCGCTGCGGACGGTTGCGGCTGAATACGAGCTTTGATGTGATGGCGGGTGGAGGCTTAACTATGCTGATGCGCACCGACGTGCAAGTGCGCATGATAGCTTGAGCGCACCATCGGCCCGCTTTCGACGTGGCGAAAACCGCGCCGTAGCCCCTCGGCCTTGAAGGTGGCAAACTCGTCGGGCATGACATACCGATCAATGGGCCAGTAGCTGCTATCGGGAGCGAGGTATTGACCGATGGTCATCACGTTCACATCGACCGAACGCAACGCATCCATCACTTCCAGCACTTCATCATTGGTCTCGCCCGCCCCGACCATCATCCCGCTTTTGGTGACCAGGTCTGGGTCGAAGGCTCGCGCTCGCCCGAGCAGTTCAAGGCTCTGCTGGAAACCTGCGCGGGGGCGGAAGCGGCGGAAGATGCGGGGCACGGTTTCGATATTATGGTTGAGCACATCGGGCCGCGCCTCAAGCACGAGTTGCAGGGCGTCCCAATTGCCATCAAAATCAGGAATCAGCACCTCGATCTTGCATTCAGGCACACGCTCGCGGATCAATTCAATCGTACGGGCAAAGATATGCGCCCCGCCATCAGGGGCATCGTCGCGGTTGACCGAGGTGAGCACCGCGAAACGCAGGCGCAGATGAGCCACCGAAGCGGCGACGCGCTCGGGCTCAGCTTCATCAATCGGCTGGGGCTTGCCCTTGCCAATCGCGCAATAGCGGCACCCGCGGGTACACGTATCGCCGAGCAATAAAAAAGTTGCCGTGCGATTGTTCCAGCACTCGCCGAGATTTGGACAGCGTGCCTCTTCGCAGACCGTATTGAGGCCCTTTTCGTGCATGAGGCGATGGACATCGCTATAATTCTCGCCTGATGGCGCACGCGCCTTGAGCCATTCGGGGCGCCGGGGGCGCACCGGCGTTGCCGAGGCCGGCGTCTGCACAGGCGTCAATGGGATCAGTTCGGACATGCCATATACTTTCTAGCTTGATCCTGGTCTCTTCCTATTGTACCGCACTTTTCTCGCAGAACATGGTTTCAGCAAGACCAGATCCGCTTGACCCTCGACGCGGAGTACCAACTTCAGTCGGTTTCCCGCTCAGCCGACTGAAGTCGGCACTCCGATGAGCCTAAACGGTACAATAAGTTTTGTGGCACGCCCGCGTACCCAGAGCGCGAAGTATCAGAAAATGTAGTTGACAGACCAATGATGGTATAGTATAGGCAATCGATAACAACCCCTTCGTGAAAGGACTCCGACATGGTTGCACAGAGGCTTCGCCCTCTTGCCCTACTCGCTGTCTTTGCTCTTCTCCTCACGTTCCTTTTTCCTCTGATTTTTCCCATCGCTGCCCAACCTACCACCGCTAATCTCTTGAGCAACGGTGATTTCGAGCAAGGCACAACGGCTCCGTGGCAAGGGATTACCTCGACCCAATTGACCACGGATTATGCTGCTTCCGGGCAGTCTAGTGTGCGAATTACGTCGCAGGAGGCGTCGCAGGGCTGGATTAATGTCCAGGCCGGGCAGGAGTATGTCTTGACGGCCTGGTTTCGCTGGTCCAGGTTTGCTGGCAATCAGTGGGGCTATGCGCACCTGACGGTTGAGGATACGGCCTATCGCGAGCTTGGGTCGATCATCAATCCCCAGACGAGCTATGAGCGGGATCGTTGGCATAAGCTGGCGCTTACGTTTACCGCACCAACTGGCGGTGTTCGCGTGCGCTTTGGGCTCTATGGCCCGCAGGACGATGTTGAGCTCTATTTTGACGATCTGCAATTGCGCTCCCGAGACGCGAATGTTGCCCCGACGCTTGATCCGGTCGCGAACACGCTGTCAGGGACGACCCCGCTGACAGTTGCGTTTGAGGCTCGCGCTGATGATCCCGATGGCGCAGTGCGTAGCTATCGCTGGGAGTTTGGTGATGGGACGGAGAGTCGGAGCCCTGACCCGACCCACATCTTTCGTTCCCGCGGATCTTATCCCGTGAAGCTGACCGTCTGGGATAACGATGGGGCCGCACAGAGTCAGACGCTGACGATCACCGTAACCGATGCGGTCAATCCTGCGATCACGATCAATGCACCAACGACGCAGCAAATCTGGACGACGAGTGCCGCGAGTCTGGCGCTCGAAGGGCAGGCGTCCACGCCTACGGGGACGCTCGCGATGCTTGCCTGGGATAATCTACGCACCGGCGCCGCAGGGAGTCTGGCGGTGCCGACCGAGGCGACGATGACCTGGGCGACGCCTTCCATCGCGCTTGCCCCCGGGCGCAATGATCTGCAAGTCAGCGTCGTTGACTCACGTGGCCGCGCGCATAGTGCGCGTCTGGTGGTGCAGCGTCAACTTGAGGCACCGCGCATCTATGATGTGCAAGTGCAAACATCGACGGTTGCCGTCTATGAGCGTTATGAGGTGAGATTCCAGGTTGATACCGTTGCTTCCTCGCCGCTCTTCAGTTATACCGACCAACCGCCTCCGGGCGTGACACCAGGGAGCGGGGTGACGGTCGAAGGGGTGATTACGACGCCATCGGGGGCGACGGTGACGCATCCGGCATTCTTCTTTACCAGTGCCATTCGCCAGGGGCAGGGTTCGTCGGCCTCGTATGCACCAGGGACAACGAGTGGCTGGGCGCTGCGGTATGCCCCGCTTGAACCCGGTCGCCACCAGGTCTACCTGCGCGTTCGCGATGCCAGTGGTGAGACGATGGTTGATATCGGGAGCTTCGAGGCAGGTACGCCACGGCGTGCTGGGTTTATCGGGGTCAGCAGTGCAGACTCCCGCTACTTTCAATTTAGTGATGGCAGTCTCTTCTGGCCGCTTGGCCCCGCATGGGCGGTCGATCTCCAAGGAGGCCGGGGCTTCAATTTTGAACGGCCCTGGCTCGGCGGTCTGGGCATCTACAGTACCAACTGGGCACGCTGGAAATCGACCGCCGAGACGCTTGGCAACGAAGGCTTCTCGTCGCGTCTGACGTTCCTTGAGCACTACCCCGGTCACGAGCTCGCCCAGGAATTGACCTATCCCGAGGGCTATCGACTCTGGATTGGCTGTTTTGGCGATGAAGCGTTTTGTCCGCGCTTCAAGGCAAATACCGATTACGAAGTGAAACTACGGGTCAAGGTGGTTGAACTGGCTGGCCCACGCAACGCCGCCTATCCGTATGGGCTCGTTTTGAAATTCCATGGTTGGCCTCAGGAGCCAGGCTTCGAAGAGGCGCATCGAAACTATGCTTCGCTGATTCCGCCGATCAGTGTGGATCGTGACTGGCATACCGTGGTGGCCCGTTATCGCACCGGGAGCGATGAAGGTGCCGGTCAAGCCCGTGGCGACCTCAGCCTCTATCTCGACAATGTCACGGCTGGACGCGCATATATTGACGAGCTTTCGGTGCGCGAGATCCTGCCTGGCGAGACGCGTGGCCCCGAGTTGATCCGTAACCCGCGGGCTGATCTGCACACCTACGTCGAACAACGGCCAGCCGCGTTCCTTGACGACCAGTTGGTGCGGGGCGAAGCTGATGGCATCTATTACCGCTATGTTGTACACGACAAAAACGATTGGATCCAGAACCACCTATCGCGTGATGGCATCTTTGTGGCTTCTGGCGATGGCTATTATCAGCCTGAGGGCACCCGGGCACGCTGGTTGCTCGAGCAGTGGTGGCGTTATCTCGTGGCACGCTGGGGCTACACGACCGCTGTACATTCGTGGGAATTAAATAATGAAGGCCCACCTGATGATGGGAGCGGCACGCACGCGCAGATGACGCAAGACTTTGCCCGCTTTATGCGTGAGCAGGATGCCCATCCGCATATGGCAAGCACCTCGTTCTGGTGTTGTTGGGAACCGACGTTTTGGGGCGATCGGGTGCGTTTCCCTGATGTAGCGTATGCCGATATTCACGAATATCCGACGCTCGATGTGCGCCTGGCTGATGGCTCGCCTGCTGTCTATGATGTGGCAGGGTTCCAGGCCGAGACCAGCATGGCTTATGCCGCCGACAAGGTTGGGCGCCCGATCATCCGCGGCGAGGTTGGCCTGAGTGGCGAGCCAGTCTTTACCATGCTTTCGCAGGCTAATCCGGGGATCTGGTTCCACAACCTGCTCTGGGCGCAACTCAATCCTGGGGCTGTCTTTGACCCTGGCTACTGGTTTAGCGAGCATTTCAACGTGATTGATGCACAGGCACACGCTGTTCCGTTTGCTGCGTTTGTTGCGACCCTGGATGTGCAGCGTGGCGGCTATGGCGACGCCGAGGCGCGTCTGAGCAACAGCCAGTTGCGGGCCTATGGGCAGCGCAATGTGGCTCGTGGCAAAGCCCATCTCTGGGTGCAGAATCGCCTGCACACCTGGCGCAACGTGATGGGTGGCGCAGGGGCGGTTGCGATTACGCCGCAGTCAGGCACGCTCAGCCTCACCCTGCAACCCAATCGGCGCTACGAAGTCGCCTGGTGGGACTCCTACGCCGGCACCGTTCTTCGGCGCGAGCTTGTCACCAGCACTGCCAATGGCGAAATCACCTTGACCATCACAAACCTCGCCTCGGACCTGGCCCTGACGATTGAGCCAGAGACACCTGATCCAGAGCCGAGCGCGACGCCAACCACAACGCCAGGCCCGAGCGCGACTGCGACTACAACGCCAAGCCCAGGCCCGAGTGTGACGCCAGGCCCGAGCGCGACGCCAGGCCCGAGCGTGACGCCAGGCCCGACGCCAGAGCGAGAAAGGATCTATCTCCCTCTCGTACGGGCACGCTAGCCAGCGTGCCCGTAGCAAGTTGACCGTAAGGCCAAAGCACGCACCTCCAGGCAAGGAATCCTTGCCTGGAGGTGCGTTTTCTGGGTGGGCAGATTGGCATCGAAGAAAACCCGACCCAACTCTTCAAGCATGCTCGGATAGAGTTCTAGCGCGTCTCTGGCAGGAGCGTATAGTCGGGGAAATTGCCAAAGAAGCGCTCGCCATCCGCGCCACGGGTAACTGACTGAACCAGATATGTGCCGCCGACGAAACAGCCCTTCCAGGAGGCGCCCATACCGCCGAAGACCTCCTCACGGTCGCCGCGCGAGCGCACCTGGTTGACGCCGACCTTGAAGGAGCGCAACTCGCCGGTGACCATGCGCGCAATCTCAGGGTCATCGGTGGCGATCGAGGAGACGAGGTTGCCGTTAGAGATGTTCATCTCGCTGACCAGTTCCTCGATGCGGTCAACGACGACGATCGTATCTACCGGGCCGAAGGGCTCGTTGTGGTGCAGGCGGGCGTTGCGCGGCACATTGAGCAGCGCAATTGGCGCGAGATAGGCCGAGATATCCTGGCCGGGGAAGAAGCGCGCCGGATCGAGCTCGCCCTCGAAAAGGCTGATTGCGCCTAGGCCAACCGCTTCGGAGTACATGACGCGCAGTTCCTCGACTTTGCGGCTATTGATCAGCGGACCAAAATCGAGCGTGGGCAGTGCGTCCTCTGGGCCGTCCACCAGCAGCGGGTGGCCGATCTTAAGCGCCTTGACCGCCGGCAGATAGGTGTCGAGGAACTTAGGGAAGAGGCGGCGCTGGACGATGAAGCGGATATAGGCGGTGCAGCGCTGCTTGCCGTAGGCGAAGCCCTTCTTGATCTGGGCGGCCAGGGTCGGCCAGTCGGAGAAGTCCCAGATCCCGTAGCAGTTGACACCCTCCATCTCGAGCATGTAGCGTTTTTCACGGTCGTAGAGGCTGGCGGCGATATCGCGCCCGTTCGACTTGCCGCCGACGAAGGCGAGGCAGGCCACATCAGGATTGCGTACGAGGGCGTCGGAGAGCAGGCCGCCAGAACCGCTGACCAGTGAGACGGGCAGGCCGACGCGGCGGGCAAGGGCAAAGCCCAGCGTAAGCGAGAAGATGCCGCCGTCGGTAGGCGTCTTGGCGATCACAGCGTTGCCGGCGAGAGTCTGAACCAGTACGGAGTGCATGAGCACGGAGTAGGGGTAGTTCCACGAGGCAATATTGGAGATCACGCCAAGTGGTGAGCGTCCGGCCAGCATGGGCTCAATTGCACCCAGGTACCACTCGACGCCAGAGATGCAGCGGTCAATATCGTCGCAGGCGAGGGCGTAGGGCTTGCCGATCTCCCACATTAGCAACCGGGCAATCAGCTCACGGTGGGCGCGCAGTTGATCGAGACATGCGGCGACGCGAACCTTGCGCTCGTCGAGGTCGATCAGGGACCAGCGGGCGTGTTCGTGGGCGGCGAAGCGCACAGCGCGCTTGGCCAGATCGAGGTCGATCATCGGTATGCGCCCAAGCTCGTTACCATCTACCGGGGTAGCGTAGTGCTTGCCGTGACCAGGGTAGCCCCAGTCGCCCTCGATGAGGTTGAGCGCGTGGCCATCGGCACCGAAGGCTTCGGGGGCGGCAGCCCTGAGCTCACCAATCAGATCTGGCCAAGCGTGACCAGGCGCGATCATCTTCGCCATAGCGGTTAAACTCCTGTGTTCGTGAAATCCGCAACAAAGCCATCTCAGTATAACATAAGCGCTCTACGCTTACCGTCGAGCGCTGCATCGACCGCGCCCTGAGTCGTGTTTCGGTGGGGCCTGCAGGCCCCACCGAAACACGACTCAAGGCACCGCTGCCCCTGTGATCCAGACCCGATGGAACCGCACGCCCACGGTGCGCTGATCGCTCTGGCGGGGATCTTCGGCGGCAGGTACCCATCCGGGGCTATTGAGGTGCAACAGCAGGGTGCCACCTGGTGCGGGCGGGAGTTGCGTTGGATCAAGCTGAATTGTCACGGTGCCGGGGCGGTCTTCCACCGTATAACAGCCTAGCTCAACCGGCTCGCCAGTTGTCACCGGCCACGGCGCACCTTCGGGCACGGCGCTCAGGCAGACTTCGGCTGGCCCAAGGTGCGCCGGGCGTGAGCCGGCGCTCAGGTCGAGCGTAAGCGCGCCAGGTGAACCAGCACCGCTCCACGGTATGCGCAGTGTGGCCTTGCCATTCGTCCAGACAAATGCGGTGCCGTCACGATCACGCTCAGGGCGGTAGAAGCCGACGACCTGGGCACTGAAGGCATCGGGCGCAAGGGGCGGCGGTTGCACGCCGAGCACGCCTGGGGCGGCTGGAACGAGCCGGTAGATGTTGAAGGGTAGTTGCAATGACGAGACGTTGCGTGGTTTCTGGTCACTGAGTTGCTCGAATTCGGGGAGATCGAGGCTGAAACCGCCTGCCGGCTCGAGCGCAAACCCCGGCAACACAAAGCTCCCTCCCGAGGCGCTGAGCAACAGATAGACCTCGCGTCCCTGGTCGCGTAGGCGCTGCGCCGCTGCGGCGAGATCTTCCGCATAATTGCCGGGCTGACTGCTCTTGACGGCAAAGGCGTCGATCCCGTAGATAAAGCGCAATGGCGTTGCGACCATATCAGGAATATCGCGTGACTCGGCGTGGATCGGGGCACCCCCGCGCATCAGCAGTACGTCGCGCCCAGGGGTAAACTGGCTGGCCGCGACTTCGAGCTGGGCAATTGCCCCGCGATACTCCACATGGGCGAAGATCGGGCGATTTGTCCAGGCCAAGAAGAAGAGCAGCAAACCCGCCAACCCTCCGGCAAAGGCGGCAGTCAGCCTGCGCGTTCGCGTACGTCTTCCCAGACTCGCCAGGGCCACCAGCGCATACGCGATGCTCAGGCTAAAGGCCGGGTAGGCAATCGGCACAAAACGACGCAAAATATAGATGTAATGCTGATCTGATGTGCCATACGTCTGTCGTATAAAAAAGAAGGTGCCAATGAACGCCACGGTGAGCCAGAGCCACGAGGCGGCATTGAGGTCACGTCGCCACCAGAGCGCGTAACCGACTACGCCGAGCAAGACGCCGAGCGGCGACAGATACCAACCCATGCGTACCATGTTGGCAAGCGGGATCGTATATTTATCCTTGAGGGGCACTGGCGCAGAGGTAAGCGTCGCCGGATCGACGAGCCTCTGTTCAAGCCAGTTCATCTCCGCATACTCGTTGTACCAGTACGAGACCGGCAGGCGGATCGGTGCGCCAACATAGCCCTGTAGCCGGAGCCAGTTGATCGTCTGGTTGCTAAAGGGGCCGGCCCACGGCCCACGTTCCGCCATCAGGCGCTCGCGGGTGGCCGCAGTTGCGTCAAGCTTCGGCGTCACAATCCACCACTGAGGATGCGGCTCCATCACCACCCCGGCCAGCGTGCGCGCCTCGTTATGGGTCAAGCGACCAGCGCGTATATCTTCGGCAACCAGTTCGGGGTCGCGGGTCAGTGGATCGTTCCAGCCACCATTGGTGTTGAAGAGCAGATCGGCGGTGATGATCTGCGGGCGGATCAGGTATCCATAGGCGCCCAGCAGCAAGATGCCGATCATCACGCCTTGCAAGAGCCATTCGCGGCGTCTGGTCAGCCAGGTCTCAAGGCGATGCAGTGGCGCTGGATAGAGGCGCAAGGCAACTAGGAGTGCAGCGCCAGCCAGGGCGAGGCCGAGTTCGATCCAGATGCGCCCCGGACGGGCGAGCGCACTGCTGGTAAGAAACGTCTCGCGCACTGGTTCGCTCAGGAAGGGCAGGCTAAACAGGGCGATCAGGGCCGAATCTTGGAATCGGTCGTGTCCGGTGTCAAAGAAATAGGCCCGGGCGATCAGGCCGATATGCAATCCGGCGTGCAGCAACATCAGCCCCAGCCCAACCGCCAGCGCCGTTTGCGCCCGCGTCCAGCGTCGGCTCAGCCAACAGTAGAGCAGATAGAGTACAACTGGCCCCAGCAGAAAGAAGTCAATGCGGGTCAACGCAACCTGGCCGATCGCGAGGCCGGCGAGCAACCCGTAGAAGACCGGGGTTGGTTCATGCCTGGCGCGCAACTCGTCCACGGGAACCGCCCTAGCCGTCTGCATGGCAGCAAAGAAATAGAGCCCGGCCCAGATCAAGAGTTGCGCACTTGTTTCGGCGGTCGAATACCGCGCAAACCAGACCTGTACTCCGTTCAGGGCAAGCAACGCCATCGCCAGCAGCCCAACCCAGAAGCCTGCTAGATGCCGCCCCAGCATGCCGACGCTCCAGACGGCCAGCAGACCGAGCAACCCTGGGGCGAACATGCCCAGGTACGGCCCACCGATGCTGGCGAGCAGGGCGATCCATGCAGGTAAAAGGTGCAATCCCTGCGGCACCACGCGGCCCTCTTCGAGCTCGCCTTCGTAGATAAAGAAGCCAGCCGCCCGCAGGCGCGAGGCAATGAAGCGTTCGCGGGGCTGACTGATCATATAGTTGGTAATGGCCTGCCGCGCCGGGCCGGCCAGAGTCTCGTCGGGACTGGCCGCATCCTGGCCCCACCCGGCGACAACCGCATCGTCCTGTACCAGCGTGCCGGTGCGCGCAATTGCCAGCCCTGTCGTCGCATAAACCCCGGCGTCGCGCACACCAACCACGGTCTCGAAGGGGCGTACGACGGTTGCCAGCGTCACCAGCAACACCGCGCCATAGGCAAGCCCCTCGTACAACTGCCGCCTGCGCTCGTCACGCGACGCACGTTGCCGTCGCAGGGGTTCGCGGCCCCGTCGCACCCGCACACCCCACAGAACCACAAGCACCCCGACGACCAGGCTCACCCCGAGTTGCAGCCAAAGCGAAAAGATGCCAAGCGAGGCGAGCACAAGCGCCAGCCAGCCATGCCAGAGCGCCCCAACCAGAATACGCTCGAAATGGCGCTTCAGCGGATCAGCCGGACTCGCCGCAAGAAAACTAACCGCCCACCCTGGCAGGTAGAGCAGTGGGAGCAATAAAAGACCAGCCAAAAAGATCAGATCCAATCACTATCTCCCATGCGTATGGAACTGTGCCCCCACATCTGAAGATGCAAGCTCTGCCATTGTCTCGACAACAGCCCAGAGCAACAACAGATAGGCCACGAGCACAATCCATGGTGGCAAGCCAAGCAGCACGTCGAGTGGGCGTAGTAACTGGAGCAAGCCCACCGAACCGAGGGCGAGCCAGCCCGCCCGTGAGGTGCCGTTCAGGATGACCAGCGCGGTCGGCACCGCGAGAAAAATCAGATGATGATACCAGACAAGCCCGGGAGCGATAGTCATCACCAGTACCCCCAGAGCAAGCAGCAAGGTTGGTTCAGCACGGCGACGCATCACGATGAAAACGAGCCAGGCCCCAATCAAGGCTATCGCCACGATCCGGCCAACCCAGCCAGCCCCGGGGAAGACCCGATCCGCAAAGGCCCCCAGCGCATAGTTGTACGGATTAGCATCGGCACCACCCAGCAACATTGGCGCAATGGTCGCAAAATCAACCCAGAGGTGCGCCGGAAACCAGATGAGCGCAAGCAGGCCCAGCCCCACGGCACCCACAGCAACGCGCACCAGACGCCCGACGTCACCGCGTACCAAGGGCACCGCCAGGAGCAACGCGGGCGACAGCTTCAGCACAATCGCCAGTGCCAGACCCAGGTCGCCGACCCATGCCCACTGCGGATAGCGATAACCAAGCAGAAAGAGCGCAATGCCAAGCAACACAACCGCATTGACCTGCCCGACGCTCAGCGTCTCCCAGAGTGAACCAGAGACCGCCCAGAGCGCAACAAAGCTCGCCCCGATCCACGCCGCCCGCTCTGGTTGGCCAAAGGTCCGCCAGAGCGCCAGCAGCGCGGCTAGGGCTGCCACCAGGCTCAATGTTCGCCAGAGCAGATCGTAGGTTGGGGGTGGCAAGAGCGCAAAGGGGAGAAAGACCGGCAGCGAGGCCGGCGGATAGATATATGAGACACCGATAACGAACGGTTCGTAGGGATTGCCGCCCGCAAGGGCATCACGGGTTGCCGACAGGTAGATGCCCAGGTCTGACGTGAACTCTGGATTCACAGTCGTGACGGTCCAGATCACGATGGGCAGCATCACCAGCACGATGAGTACACCGGCAACGATGGGAAAGACCCGCTGTGCAGCCGCGTCCCCGCTGAACGTCGGTCGCTTGACCTTCTCACTAAAGCGGTAGCCTGGCTCACCAGCGTGCCATGAGCGTGCCGGCTGGCGTATCGTGCTCGTGCGCGGCTTGCGCTGCCCCAGCAGGCGCTCGTCGGCAAACAGCATTTGCCCAAGGAGCCCAGTCAGGCTCAAGAGCGCAACACCCATCACGGTGACGGTGGCTACTGGTGCGAGGGGCGTGATCAGCCACCCGCCACTGGCGTGCCACAAGAGCAGTGCGCATGTGCCGAGTGTTGCCGCGAGCGCAGCAGGAAGCGAGTTGACCAACATCCGCCCAGCGAAAAAAAGGCCCAGCGTTGACGCAAGGGCCGCTAGCCAGATCACCAGAACAGGCGACGTCCCCCCATCAAGACGCACATCCGCGAACACAAGGCCAAGCTCACGCGGATCGCTAGCCGGTGAAAAAGGCGGTGTGCTCAGCCCCAATGCGATCGGTTCACGGGGCTCGGGGCCTAGCAAGAGATGGTACGTGCGCAACGCGGGGCCAACCGTAAATGCGGTAACCGGCGTCGTCGCAAGTTGTACGGGCACAAAGCGCTCGGGGAACCCAGACGAAAGCTGCATCCGAAGATGCACCTGCCCCCCAGGATTGGGGAGGATCAGGTTTAGGGTGCTCTTTGTCCAGCGAAAACGTTCTTCGCGATCGGTAAACTGCTCAACGCTATGCAGACCCATCGTCTCAGGCAAAGCCTCGCTAGGGACATGAAGCGCACGTGGCTCGCGATACACCAAACCACACCAGAGCGTTGTCAAGACAAGGGCAACGAACAGCGCAACACCCGTCGTGCGCCAGGAAGTGAATGATTCGGCTTGCATCTCCCCATTATACCAAATCAGACGCCGGGCCTTTTGGCGCTGCTTAAGGTTGCACCGGCACAAACGCCACCGCATCAGCCCACATCCCGCGGCGACTATCGCCCGCCAGGTTGCTCGAACTCACCAGTGCTGTTGCCGGGTCAAATTCGTAGATCCCCAGATCGGCCCACCAGTTGCGTTCAACCTCAGCATCAATGACGGCCACGCTCTCGCCGTCACGGTGGCGGATCAAATAACGGGCCTCACGGGTCTCATCAAGGCCATTCAGCGCATACGGGATGTACGCCATCACATGGTATCGCCCCGCCGCAGGTAGTTCTGGTTCCCAGATCACCACCTCGGCCTGGCGAAGACTCGCCGGTTGCCAGGGCCTGGTACTGCTTCCGGCGAAATTTGTTGCGATGAATGACGATCCACCTTCATAGCCGATTTCATGGCTCTGCCAATCTGCGGTGGTTGCAAAGCCAGGGCTTGCATTGTGGACAATGACAACGCCTGGGGGCGGGGCTTCACATGGCGAGGGCATATCGGCCCAGAGCCAGACACTCGTCTGACCTGCAGGACTCGTTACCCAGGGACTTTCACCACTCCCGCACCAGCCATAGGGGTCAACGTCACGCCCGAGGTACTGCACTTGTAGGTGGAGATGCGCCCCAATTGAACAACCGGTATCGCCCGCAATCCCAAGCACCTCGCCCTGCGTGACCACTTGCCCCGCGGTGACGTTGAGGCTGTCCAGGTGCCAGTAGAGCGTCCGATAGCCATTGCCGTGGTCAAGAATGACCGCTCGGGCTGCGGTTGCACAACCATCATCAGAGTTACCGGCAAAGGTGACCAGGCCATCCGCAGCGGCAAGGATGCGATCAGGCGGGGCCATCGCATAATCCCATCCCGTATGCCCGTCGTAGGCAAAGGCGCGATCGGTCTCTTCACGCCCCCAGAAGGTGTGAAGGGAACCATTGGTACGCAGGAAAGGAGCGTCGTGATCGAAAAACGAGGTTACGCGGAAATTGCGTTCCATCGGACGATTCAGGAAGGGCTCGGCCAAGGGCGGCCAATCGCTCGGTGGTTCACGCGGGTCACTAAAGAGTCGCGTATAGCTGGCGATGAATTGATCAATGCGAATGCTAAGCATGTCTGGGGTTGTCGTTGGTGCCAGCATTCGGGCAAGCACATACCGATTGAATGCAATCTCGCCACTGACTTCCTGCCGGCTTCCATCGGCAAAGACCAGTGGAGGTGGCGGATTGTCGCCGCGCAGCGCATATTCGCGTACAGCGGCCCGCACCTCGCGAGCTGCACGGCGCAGTTGCCCATACACCCCCTGGTTTGCACCACGGTAGCCCATTGCGGCGGCGAATTGATCAGGCCCAGCCGATGGGTTGCGCACTAACCCGCTCTGCATATCCATTAGCGCAAGCAGCAGCTGTGGATTGATGCTATAGAGCGTCGTGAGGCTATAGAGCACATCAGTGAAGGAGTGAGAGCGATTGCCGATCTGAAAACGCATGTCGCGCACCGGGCTGCCATACGTTTCCAGCAAAGCCTGGATCTCGGCCCCGTTGAAATTGTGGGCATAGCTGAGCCGCCGCGGATCAAAGAGCGGATCGCGAGGTTCGGGTGTTGCGGTAGGGAGAGCGGTTGGCTCAGGCGCACTGGTCGCAACCGACTGCTCAGGCCTGGTGGAAGTTGGGGTTGCCACAACGGTAGATGTGGGTGGCACCTCAACCACCGGGGTGGCGGCAGGCGGCGGGGGTGCCGCACAGGCAACCACAAGGATCAGCGTCATCACGAGCGCAGGTATGGCGCGAAATGGCAACTTCATCATGCCATCAGCATAGCTGAAACACGGCTGTTGGTCAAATGTTCAGGGTTGTCGCCATCCAATCCGCATGTGTCATTACGAAAACGACCAGCTTCGCTGGTCGTTTTCGTCAAATGAAATTCCTAACGCTGAAATGCGCTGCGGATCTGGTTGACCAGGTTCTCGACAAAGATCCGCATTTCATCGGCAGCCTCTTGCACCGTCGTCCGGCCTTCCGTCAGGCTATCTTCGTTGGGCACAATTAGCCAGAGCACAAGATAGAGGACGCCACCGATACCATTGATAAACGCCAGGACAAGGAAGGCCAGCCGGACAAACATCGGGTCGATATTGAAAAAAGCTCCCAGGCCGCCGGCAACGCCCGCCACCACACGCTCATTGCGGCTTCGCGTAATGCGTCGAATATCCATTGCGTTCACTCCTTCTGTAACGTACCGGCAACCCTGCGGCTACCGTTGCTCTCGTTTCTCTCTGCCTGTACGACGCCAGATAGATCGGGATTGTTGCGGAGGTGACACACTCCTATTTCGTTGCCCACTGGGTCGCTTCGCTGATCGTCTGGAAGTGGATCGCGACGGTATCGCCGATCATCCGGGCATAGCCGCCGGCCATGGCGACGGCAACCGGGAGGCCAGCGGCGTGACAGTAGTGAAAGACGATGCGGTCGCGTTCGGCCAGGCCATGTTTCGTCAGGGCGAGGCGACCCAGACGATCATCAAAGTAGGGGTCGGCCCCGGCCAGGTAGAGCACGAGCTCGGGGCGGGCTGCGGCAAGGGTGTGACGCACACCCTCTTCAAGCGCATCGAGGTAGGCATCGTCGCTGGTACCGTCAGGCAAGGCAATATCGAGGTTGCTGGTCGTTTTGTGAAAGGGGAAGTTGGTTGCGCTATGGATCGAGAAGGTAAAGACACGTGCATCGTCGGCAAAAATCGCCGCTGTGCCGTCGCCCTGATGCACATCGCAGTCGATCACGGCCACCCGCTGAACCCGCTGCTCGGCTTGCATCACCCGTGCAGCGACAGCGCTATCGTTAAAGACGCAGTAGCCGGCCCCGTGGTCGGCAAAGGCGTGATGTGTACCACCAGCCAGATTCACCGCCACCCCGTCACGCAAGGCAGCGCGACACGCTTCAATGGTGGCCCCCACCGAGCGCCGCGAACGTTCGACCATCTGCGGCGACCACGGAAAGCCAATCCGCCGAATCTCCTGGTGACTCAATGTTCCTGCAATGACGCGGCCAAGGTAAGCCGGGCTATGCACCAGCATCAGTTCGGCATCACTAGCCGCCTCGGGAACCCTCAGCGCTTCAGGCGCAACCAGGCCTGCCGCGACGACCTGTTCACGCAAGAGCGCATACTTTGCCATCGGAAACCGATGGCCTACGGGGAGTGGCAGGACAAATGTATCTGAGTAAAAGATCTGCAAGGGAGGCGTCAGGATTTCTCAGGCAAATAGACGGTCAAGATATAGCCCATCCCGCGGCGGGTTTGCAATAGTTCATCGGCTTGCCCGACGCGGCGCAAGGCGGCACGCAGGTTACTTACCGCCCGGTCGAGCGCTTCGGCATCGAGCCCGGGGTCATAGTCGCGCCCCCAGATAGCCTCGGCACACGCCTCACGGCTCACCAGTTCACCCTGGCTCCGATAGAGGCGGCTCAAGAGTCGCTGCTGATTGGGGGTCAATTCGAGCAGCGCATTGCCCAGGTAAAAGGCCTGCGTGCGCTCGTCGAGGCGCAAACGGGTATGCGGTACTACGGTAGGATCAGGGTCAAGGAAACGGAGCAAATCGCCCCCCAGCCCAGGGGCAATCGTATCGTGATTGCTCAAGATATGCGGGCCGTTGATTAATTGCCCATTAACAAAGGTGCCGTTGGCACTCCCCGCGTCGTGCAATAGATACCGCGGCCCTTCGCGCACAATGCGGGCGTGCAACCGCGAGACCGTCTGCCGATTGATCACCACATCGCACAGCATCGAGCGCCCGATCGTGTGCTCATCACCACCAAGGAGCAGTTCGGTCGGCGTCACATCATCACTGAGCGCAATCAGGCGCGCAAGAATGGCATGCTCGTTTTGCATAGGTCTATTGTACCGCGAGTCGTGCTTTTGTGGGTATGTCGTTGAGCGGCGGACACCCCAGGCCCTTCCTTTTCAAAGAAGGCCGATGTTTTGACGCAAAGGCGCAAAGGCGCAAAGGCGCAAAGTTTTTCGCGTAGGTGCGCTAACCCTTAGTGACTTGGTGTCTTTGCGTCAAAAAAACCGCCTTCTCTGCAAGGTATTGGTACTAGTCCCATATAGGACTGACAGTCACTATACGCCCTTATGCTGGTGTTCTATACTCAAGAGTAGACATTGTTATGTGACAATGTCTCCTTCATGCCCCCCCGCGTTCTTGCACGAGAAGAAGGCCGGAAAATCCTATGAAACCCCACCTGCCGCATCGTTTCGTCACCTCTGTGGTCGCGCTGGTCGTTATGCTCGGTGTGACGGTTGCGCTGGCGCTCCCTGCTTCCCCTCCTTCCTATGCGCAGGCAGACCTCTCTGCCACGAGGTCGTTGCCCCCTCCTCGCTCGCATAGCTATGTTGCGCTGATCAGCGATGGCGAGGTAAGCGTTGATCACCAGATCTTCCCCGATTTTGCGTCTTATTTCACGTCGCCTTTTTTTCGCCTGACCGGCAAACGCTGTGGAACACAGATTCCTCACGATCTCGCGAGTCTTCAGGCTGATCCGAGCGATTGTTCGCTTACCCGCACAGGCATTCAGCAAGAATACTGGCCCAACGAGATTGTCTATGTTATTCCGACCGTCTTTCACATTATTTATGCCAGTGATGGAACCGGCAATATTTCAGATCAACGCATTCAGGATCAGGTGCGCGTGCTCAACGAAGATTATCAGGCGCTGCCTGGTACGGCAGGTGCGCAGGGTGCCAATACGCGGATTCATTTTCAACTGGCTGGCATCACGCGTACAATGAATGATGCGTGGTTCCAGGATGAAGATGAATTGGCGTATAAGCAGGCTTTGGGTTGGGATCAGAGTCGGTATCTCAATGTGTATGTCAACACCGCCAGCGGCTACCTCGGCTACTCCTACCTCCCTCAGCAGCAGGTTCCCAAGGTCTATGATGGGGTGGTGATGCTCTATCAGGTGGTCGGCGGGCGTGCTCTTCCCGACGCCGCGCCGTATGATCAGGGCCGCACCATGGTTCACGAAGTTGGTCATTACCTTGGTTTGCTGCATACGTTCGAGGGAGGGGACTGTTTTGACGGCTACGAGGCGGGTGATTTGCTCGCCGATACGCCCAGCGAAAATGAAGAACACTATGGCTGTACGCCATCAATGACTTGCGGCACGCCCGACGATATTCACAATTTTATGAACTATACCGACGATACGTGTATGTGGCGTTTTACGCTCGAGCAGGCGAATCGCGCGGTATGCAGCCTCGTCAACTATCGCTCGACGCTCTACAACATCGGGGCCGTTGCGGTCAATCAAACGCCCCCACCTGATCGAGTTCAGGCAGGGCAGCCTTTGACCTATACGCTGACCGTGCAAAATACCGGCCAGGTTGCTCTGGAAGCTCAGATTACCAACATCCTGCCCTCGGCGACGCTGACCTATACGCTTGCTGGCGAGTCCCGCCCCATTGTGGATGGCAAACTCGCCTGGACAACGACGATCACGGCCCCCGGCGGAATCTGGTCCGAGACGCTTGTGGTGACCTTGCCCCTCACGTACACCGGCACGGCCACCAATGTGCTCGAAGTGACGTCGCTACAAGGCGTGACTGGGGCCTTCACCAGTGTGGTTACGGTGGGTGATGCGGTGCGGTATCAGACGTTTCTGCCTCTTGTCATGCGGTGATACTTTGACGCAAAGGCGCGAAGGGTTACGCTCACCTACGCAAAAACCTTTGCGCCTTTGCGCCTTTGCGTCAAAATAGCCGCCTTCTTTGCAAGGTATTGCCTTTAAGGCAGAGTGCCGCCCAGCGTCACGCCTCAACTGCGCCGCTGGCAGGTTCGATTTTACTCCACACGAGGATCAAGGGGGAGGTCGTTCGCATCTTCTTCAAGTTCTACTTTTTCATAAGTATCTTCAAGTGAAAGTGTACATGCGATTGACTCAAGGGTGATATGCGCTGTCATATCACTTGCTTCTTCCAAGAGCCACTGTCCGTTTTCCTGGCGTGTATAGTGTTCAAGGTACTGACGATCCTGTGCAATTAAGATATAATCTCGCAATGTTTCAATCGCTCGATAGTGGCGAAACTTTACGCCACGATCATATCGCTCTGTAGAAGGGGACAATACTTCGACAATAACCGTGGGGTTTATTAGTGTGTCACGTTTTTCGTCAACGAATTCAGGCTGTCCGCACACAACCACAACATCAGGATACGTGTTTAAGCCTGTCCGCAGGACTTTTACCCGCATATCACTTGGATAGACGCGACATGGCTTACGCCGAAGTTGTCCATGCAAGGATGCAAGAACATTGCTTGCAATGAGGTTATGCGGTTCTTTGGCCCCCGTCATCGCATATATCTGTCCGTCATAATATTCACTTTTCGTGATACTACGCCGTTCTTGTTCAAGATATGCTTCTTCGGTAATATATGGTTGCGGTTGTGCGGTCATATACGGTACTCCTGCATATGAGCCTCTATGGTTACAGTATATCTGTATAATAGCAGATATGTTCGGCATATACAAGGAATACCATTGCCGTCAGTCGCATCCGTCGACACACAGTGCTTGCCGGTCAAGAGCATGTAGGGCTGCGGGCGGCCCAACGCTGGGCCTCAAGCGCGCCGCTGCGGGTGCGCTAGATGGCGACGACGGTCGGCACGCGCCGGCGTTGAAGAAAACGCCAGGTTTGGGGCCGCGCAGCGGCGTCGGCTACGGCGCGTGTTGGACGAGTGGAAAAGGCTTTACGGTATGAGCGCAAAAAGGCTACGTGTGTGGGATTACATCCGTCTTGGTGTCTATGGTTTTGTCCAATCCTCAAGCGTGAGTTGCGGAATGCGCGAAAACTCTTTCGTGTTATTTGTTACGAAAATGAAGCTGTGCGCAATAGCTTGTGCCGCAAGAAGCATGTCGAGCGACCCGATAGGTGTTCCTTGCGATTCTAACATCACCCGAAGCGGGCCGTATGCCTGTGCTGCGCTGTCATCGAATTCCAGAAAGATGAAGTGGTCGTTGCCGAATGAGGGCCACACAGATATTTGTGTCAAGCAGATAGCGCATGTGCTGTTCGCCTCTCTCGTCGTGCAACGGCTAGTCAAACAGCGTATCCCGTTCTTCCACGGGAGGTTGCACACGTTCCACCATAAAATCATCGGAGAAGAGCGCTAAACTTTCGATCATCGATTGCCATGAATCATGCTCAGGAATGAGCAAAATCGCATTTCCCATCCGCTTAATATACACTTTTGAGCCGCGAAACCGATACTCTTTGGGAAGTCTGACGGCTTGGCTTTTTCCATTTTGAAAGAGCTTCGCACTATCCATACTGTCCTCCCTTTGTGACGAAAGCTTCCGCGGTGGTGGCAGCATGCTCATCGGTGGTTCAGGCACGTCGGTGCGCCATACCATCTTCGCGCAGAGCTTCCCGGAAGCTGTTGCGCGGGACGCACCAAGGGCGCGCCGGCTGCGCAACTTTGAAACAGAGGCAGCGCTGATGGCCCGCCCAACGCTCACGCTCAGCTGCGCCGCTGGCGAGTGTGTAGATCGAGGCGAGAATTGACAGGTTGTTGATAGCGGAGGTTTTGATCGGTCGTGATCAGGAGATCGATACCAGCCATTTCTGCTTCTGCAAGCAGTTGTCCATTTTTCAGATTCGCCCATCCTTGCTCGTACGCCGTCGTGATCGTATGATCGGGAAGATGCCGGCGGAGCGGAACCGGGGTGTCTTGATCAAAAAGGATCTTCATACGGCTGCCGGTGCACTCAAAACCGCAACTTCATAATTGAGCACGGCTTCGACATCGTGTCGTTGGACGCCCGGAAACCACTCCAAGAATTGATCAATCGTCGCACCATCACGCAGATTTTCAAACAACGCGGCCACCGGAACGCGCGTCCCGCGAAAGACCCACGCGCCACTCACAATATCTGGGTGGGACTCCACCGCCGTGAGGTGCTTCCAATTTTTGTCCATGAAGATCCTCCCGTCCACCGCATCGTTCACGCGATCCCGCATCGTGCTCCGACTATTGTAGCATAGCGGTTCCGCTCGCTTCCGAAGAATCGAACGAATCTGCTCCAAAAAGGCCACTCCGATTAGGCCCAACGCCCGCCTTCACCGGCGCCGCTGGCAGACGTGGTGATCGCTGCCTGCTGTCGGCACATGACTGCCGTTCAAAGTCGCGCCCAAGTTAGGGCCGCACCAGCGGCGTCAGGTGCACAGCGTGGTGTTCGGCGGCAGCCGGCGTATTGTTTGCACCTGAAGGATGTATATGGCTTCTCAAAGAGGTATGCATAGATTACAGCGGAAGGTATATGACCCGATTCGCCACGTCGGCTTCGGTGCCCGCCAGCGCAATTACCTCTAAATCCTGCACACAGCGCCCAATCGAGACATCCTGCTGATGCGCGTAGATGACACCGCCGAAATTGATTCCCGTCGCCTGCCGCACGGTTGCCTCGGCGAGCAGATCATCATCTTGGCTAAAGAGGACTCGGCCTAATGCCGTTGCCCGGTCGAGGAGATCGCTATCAGCAATGTCGTGGGCGTGGTCTTCATACGCGGTGAGGACGTCGACATGGCGTAAGCGTAACCCCAGCGTAATCGCCCGCGGCACGTGATGATCCATGTACAGTTTGAGCGGCATGCCGCTTAGCCTTGCGCTTTGAGTCGGGCAACGAACGGTGCAGGGGGTGTGACGCGCCGCAACTCCTCAACCCGTGCCCGTCGTCGAGCGATATCCTGATCCAAGGCATCCTTATGATCCCAATAGTAGGCCAAGGCCGAGTGGATCTGTCCCAAGGTCAAGTACGGATGCTGGAAATGGAGTTCTTCAGGACTCCAACCGTAGGCCGTTGACTCCAGGACCAATTCGATCACCTTCATGGTGGTGCCGTCGATGTGGGGGACTCCGGCGTCGTCCAAGACGATATGCTCATACCGTGTTTCCACCAGTGCCATCAGCAACTCCTTTGCGCATCAGCGTATCACGTTGGCTCCCATTATAGCATTCCGTCGACCGCACAAGGAGGCGGAGGCCCCAAAGCGGAGGTGCCTAATATTACAACGTATGCATCGGAACGCACCGTAGAGGGCGCCGAGAACGCAGAGGAGGAGGTTGTGCGGCAACCATCTCTCTGGCCTCTGCGTCCTCTGCGGTAAAAAAGTCTCGTTGTAATACTAAGAAGGGAAGGAAGGTGAACGGTCAAGCAGTGAGATAGAGCGCATGTCAAGTGGCACGCGTGGATGAGATGCCGCCGAACGCCGGCGCTTAGCCGCGCCGCTGCGCGTTTGAAGAACGAGACGACGGTCGGCATAAGACCAGGCTGAAAACAAAGCCCAGGTTTGAGGCCGCGCCAGCGGCGTCGCGCTACAGCGCACTGTTGGGCCGGGGTTGATGGGCGACGGGCGCCTGCTTGATTGACATTATGAGGCGCATCTTTAGGGTTTGCTATCGGAAGCCACTGCTTAACTAATTGCTAACACGCATTGTGATGCCTATTACAGCAAGATTTGGGCTTCCTGAGCCTATGGTTGTTTGCGTTGTATCTCGGATGGTTATCGATATTATTTCTGAAACTTGATGATCTTCTGGGATATCAAACTGAAGCATGTCCACAACACCTGGGCCAAATCGGCTATTTCCTTGGTAAACCATCCTTGTACTCGTGCTAGAGAATGTTGGAATATCGCCACCTGCAAAATTATAGCAGTCCTAGATGGTTCGTAAACCAGGCGGCAGTTTTGTGGTATCATCTCCTGGAAGTACCGTGCCTACCCTGGGAGGATACCCGATGGAGACTGACCTGCACGCATTGCTCCAAACGACCACCGACGTACGCGAGTATCGACGCGCCATTGCGGTGCAGTTGGCGCTCCAGGGGACACCCTATGCGACCATCCGGGAGGTGCTTCCCGTTTCGAAAGCATTTATTAGCAAATGGAAGAAGATCTATCACGCGTTGGGAACCGACGGCTTGCGCATCGGCTACCGTGGCTCGGAAAGCTTTCTGACGGCGACGCAACGGACGGAGGTGCTGACCTGGATTGCCGCGCAGTCCCCCTGCGATATTGCACGGTTGCGTGCGCATCTGCAGGATCAGTATGGGGTCGTGTATCAATCGGATCAAAGCTATTATGCGCTCCTCCACGCCGCCGGCCTGAGTTGGAAGAAGGTGCAGGCGAGCAATCCCAAAAAAACGAAGCCCAGGTCGCTGCGAAACATGCCGAACTGACCGCGTATGTGACGGAGCATCAGGACGCGATCGAACGAAAGGAGCGAGTGCTGCTCTTTGTGGACGAATGCTTCCTCCATTGGGGGGACGTCTGTGGGTATAGCTGGGCCAAGCGCAACGAACGCGCGACGCGCGACGTCGTCAACACGCAGGCACGCCAACCTTTTTATGGAGCCCTTGACGCCCTGACCGGCGAGATGCACCTGATGTCGTATCCCGTGGCCCAGACGGACAATACCACCGATTTCCTGGTCGAATTGCGTCTGCGCTATCCGGACGCCAAACTCACGATCTGCTGGGATAATGCACGCTGGCATAAAGGGAAGGAAATGGAGCGCTTTCTGGCCGAGGTGAACGGTGCGTTGTCGCCCGAGGATTGGCCGATCACCTGTATCAATGTTGCCCCCCATGACCCGACCCAGAACCCCATCGAAGAAGTTTGGCGCCAAGGCAAAGCTGCCATCCAGAAGCTTCGCCTCGTCGCCACGAAGTTTCAGGAGGTTATCGACGCCTTTGAGCAGGGCTTGGAACGCCACATCTTTGACTTTCCCAACCGCCAGCGCTATGGCCGTTTACAAATGATCTAGGACTGCTATAGTAAAGACAAATTTTACGCTTACCGAACGAAGAAGCGCTGATGATAGCGTCCCAACGATCCGCATCAGGCGCCGGCGGCACATCACGCCGAGAGAACGGCACGACGGTTGGCACGAATCTGATTCCGAAAATCGCCCCGATTCCGCCGGTCGCCTGCATGCGGTGTTGGGCGGCAACCCTTCGATAACGGTCTGCTGTTCGTCGCAGCGTCGCTACTTCTTCTCGGTGATAATGCGTAAATCAGGTATGTGCTCAAAGTCGTCAGGATTATGTGTTATCAGCGCGATACCATACTGAAGTGCTGTCGCTGCTACCCACGCATCTTGCGGCGAAATCGGTAGGCCACGAGCTGAACGTTGCGCGCGAACGCTTGCCCACCAACGGCAGGTGTCGACATCAGGTGGCACAATCGTGTACGTATGGGTCACAGTAGCTTCTAACTGTTGCACGCGCGGCAAACCCCAATTGCGAACCACCGCCCATTGCAACAATTCAGCCATCGTCATCAGCGATATTGCGGCTTCTTGTCCAATCAAATGGGGCTCATACAACAATCCTCGTGTGTCCTGCTTGTACAGGTAGGACACGACATTGGTGTCAACAAGTACTGTGCTCATAGCAGTTCTTGGTCAGGCAAATCACGTGCTCGGTCAGTCGCTCGTTGTTGGGCGATATAGGTCGTAATGTCATCGGCTGTTTCATCCTCCGGCCAAAAGTCAGCGGCAAAATCAGCAAGATTTGTGACTGGCGGTGTTCGACGAACCGTTGCAGGAAGCGGAATAATCGGCGTCTGGGTAACGGAAAAAGAAACGGTACCAAGATACCGCTGCTGAAGCACGCGCGTGAGCGCTTGAATAACCTCAAACTGTTCTGTGGGCGACAACGCTTGAGCGGCAGCAACGACACTCTGAACTGTTGTTGTGTTCATCTCCTCCGCCTTTCCAGAGACTGATACCATGCGGTATTGTAGCCGGTGTCGGCGTTGGTAGCAAACTGCTTCGCGATGGTGAGGACGTTGCGATGTGAGGAAAGTTGCCGCCCAACATGAAGTCGACGGCGCTTTTGCCCCCTACACCCCTATTATCTTTGCTATGCGGCGATCATGCAATCTATCACCCGCCATCCCTGTGCTCCACGGCGCTTTTGCCGCCCACACCTGCCCGTACCTTTGCTACACGGTGATATTGCCACCTATACCTACCCTGCCCTCATGCTCCACGGCGCTTTTGCCATCTCTACCCCGATGATACGTGCTAGGCGACGATGCGGCCACCTCTGTTACTTCTGCTTACGCTGCCTGTGAGCGTCGCCCTGATGGTGCTGGCGTACCCTGCCGTATCCTGGACGCCATTCAAACGGTCGATGTCATGACAACTTCTTGCATACCGCAAGTTCCTGGGTCTGTCCGAGTCACCCCATCCCCCGAAACGGCTCGACCAGGTGCGGGCTGCATTGCGTCGCAATCATGATGCGCTGTGGGCTGAAGCGAGTGGCGTTGTCGGGAACCCACTACCTGATGGCGAGCCTGCTGTATGGTCATGGCCTGCGCTTGCTTGACTGCCTCCGCGTACGGGGCAACGATCTTGATTTTGATCAACGCCAGGCGATGGTATGGCAGGGCAAAGGGGCCAACGATTTGCGCTCCTAAGACAAGGTTTCAGAAGGGCCGGGCCAACATGACAGTTGCTTCAGGCCCACACATAAGGAAACTCCCTGGTAGTATGGTTGAAGTACCACCTAAAACCAGAACACCAGGGAGGACCCTATGGGTCAGACTCATCCTAGCACGCCCGAACAGCGGGCACAATGGGCGGCGATAATGCTGGCACACCAAGGCGAGTACGGGATGGTGACGCAGTTGAGCCGAGAGACGCAGGTTCCGCGACAAACCCTTTATGCCTGGCGCGACCAGGCGCGTCAGGCGCTGCAGGCGGCCTTTGACCCACCTGCACCGTCGGTGGCTTCCACCACGACCACCGAACGCCAGATCCTGACCCTCTGGATTCAGCACGCCTCGGCGCGCGGCATCCAAGCGGCTACCCGTGAACTGCTTCAGCAGGGACTCAGTCTCGCGACCATCACCGCCGTCCTGCACGCGGCTGGCGATCGCGCCATCACATGGATGCGCACCCATGTCCCGCCCGACATGCGGGCCCTGGCCCTGGATGAGATCGACGCCAACAACCGCTGCGGCGCCTACCTGAACGTGGTTGATGTCCAGAGTGGGGCGATTTGGGCCAGTGAAGGACCGCTGCCGGTGGATACCGAGAGTTGGGTGCTGGTCTTGTGGGAACTGGAGGCGCGGGGGCTGCGGTGGGATCGGGTCGTCATGGATGGGGGCGCTGCGTTGCAGGCCGCCTGTCAGGACGTCACCCCAACCGTGCCGATGCAAGGGGATACGTGGCACGAACTGCACGGCTGTGCCCAGGTGCAGCAGCGCCTGGAGCGCGTCGTGCAGCACCTGGAGGCGCGCACCCCGGCGGTGGCCCGCCAAGCCGCACGGATCAGCGCCGGCCAGTCCCCGCGGGGGCGGAACCCCAAGACCGACGTGGACGCCCATGCCCAGGAGGTCGCGCTGGCGCGTCAGACGGCGGCGAACACGGCCTACCTGACCGGAGAACTGCGGCGGTTGCTGGCCCCCGTGGTGGAGGGTCGGGACGGGTTGCTGACCGCAGCGCAGCGGCAGGAAGACCTCGCCACCGTCCTGTGCTTGCTGGACGAGGTCGGGCAGGCGGCACCCGCCGCGCAACAGCCGCACCTGCAGCGGCTGCACAACCACCTGACGGCCCGGCTGCCCGCGTTGCTGACCTTTGTCCCGCACCTGGATCAGGTGCAGCACGATCTGCAGGCGCTCCTGACGCCGAGCCAGCAAGCGCTGGTCGGCTGGGCGTGGTTGCGCCGCCACACGCTGGGGTGGCAACGGAGGGATATCCTTGCCGCCATCCCCGAGGGGTGGCGTGCCGCAGCCCGGATTCTGCTGGCGGCATGGGACGATGCCGTGTGGGTATCGAGCGCCGTCGAGCGCTGGCACAGCATCATGCGCCCGCATCTGGCGGTGCGGCGCACGTTGAACTCGCGCATGGTGGCGTTGTTGGCGGTTTGGCATAACCATCGTGTCTTCACCCGTGGCATCCACAAGGGGCTGAGTCCGCTCCATCTGAGTGGCATGACCGACGCGCCGACGGACTGGCTGGTAGCCTTGGGCTATCTGCCCGATGTGGCGGTCACGCCGCACGCTGCGCCGCTGGCGCAGGCGGCGTAACGCCAAACTGTAAAGTACCTACGAACCTTGTCTAAGCAACAAAACCTCATGCTCGGAGCGCAACAGCTCCACGGTCATGCCGAACGGAGCCGCAGGCGCAGGCAGGAATCTTCACCGATCGGCATGGAAGACCCCTCACGTTCGTTCGGGGTGACAAGGGCGGGCCTGGGCACCACCCTGGTTGCTCACGGCATCACTGGCCCGCCGGTTATTTGGCGCTCCTAAGCAACAAAACCTCATGCGCGGAGCGCCACGGCGCCACGGTCATGCCGAACGGAGCCGCAGGCGCAGGCAGGAATCTTCACGGATCGGCATGGAAGACCCCTCACGTTCGTTCGGGGTGACATGGGCGGGCCTGGGCAACACCCTGGTTTCTCACGGCATCACTGGCCCGCCGGTTATTTGGCGCTCCTAAGCAACAAAACCTCA
>NZ_SIJK02000008.1:87863-152223 GCF_004762035.2 Candidatus Chloroploca mongolica
GTGACATGGGCGGGCCTGGGCAACACCCTGGTTTCTCACGGCATCACTGGCCCGCGGGCCATTTGATACTCATCATGACACGGCTGCCAGCATGCGATGCACCTCAACGTCTTCGAGGTACGAGCGTCGCAACACGGGATCAGTGATCATCGCGGCGCGTTGCGCAAGGATACGGCGAGCTTGCGTGACGACGGCTGTGGCCCGCGGGTCGTTCAGGGCGTCGAGCACGCGCCAGCAGGCACCAAAGATGCGCAGCAGATCTTCGCTGCTGTGCAAGGCGCTGTCGTCGAGGTGGCCGAGCAGAGCCTCGATGGCGGTGCGGGCGGCGGTGCGATCGCCGTTCACCAGCGCGGCCACCGCAAGGCCAGCGCGGGCTTGCATGGCGCGCGCTGGTTGATGCAGCGCGTGCCGTAGTTCCAGTGCTTCACGATAGAACGCAAGGGCGGCGTTGGCGTTCTGCTGCGCCAGCGCGATGTGACCGAGATAGGTGAGGCTGTACGCGATGATCGAGCGTGCGCCAAGGACGCGGGCCAGATCCAGGGCCTCTTGCACGTAGCGTTCGGCTATCGTCTGGTCGCCCATCAGGTGGAAGAGCAAACCCAGTCCGCTGAGGCTGTGCGCTTCGCCGAGGCGGTTGCCAATCGCTCGCCGTAGTTCTAGCGATGCCTGATAATGGGTGTGCGCCTGCTGATACGCGCCCTGTTCGCGTGCCGTGCGCCCCAGGTTGACCAGGGCCGTTGCTTCGCTGCGTCGATCACCGGTGCTGCGACTCAGGTTCAGTGCAGCGGTGAAGAACTCTTTGGCTTCGCTGTAATGCCCTTCGTCGTAGGCGACGACGCCAAGGTTGTTGAGCACCATGCCTTCGCCGGGGCGATCGCCGATGGCCCGGTCGATCGCCAGTGCGGCCATGTACGCCTCGCGGGCTTCGGTGCAGCGCCCTTGCTCTTCGGCGATCACCCCGAGATTCGCGAGGGCAATGCTCTCGCGCTGCGCATCGCCGAGGCTCCGTGCGAGCAGCAGCGAGGCTTCGTAGGCGGCGCGGGCTTCGGCGTAGTCACCGCGGATCTCGGCTAGCCAGCCAAGCCCCGAACGGCAATCGGCCTCGATATGCGGCAAGCCTGCGGCCTCTGCATGGGCGAGTGCCTGCCGCAGATATGCTTCACCAAGGCCATAGTCGCCTTGGCGAGCATGCGCGTTGCCACGAAAACGCCCCACCAGTGCCGCAAGCGCGGGTTGGTCGGTGAGGGGAAGCAGTTCCTCGATCTTGCCAAAAAGAAGAACCGCCGCGCCGTGTTGCCCCTGTTGCGAGGTGAAACGCCCTTGATAGGCCCGTAGACGGGCGATGACGGCGACACGCTCAGCGGCAAAAGATGCGCTCGGCGCGGTCTGGGCTGTCATCATCAGATGATCAGCCGCGCTCTGAAAGAGCCCTTCGCCTTCGCGTAAAAAGCCCAGGCGTTCATAAAGCAGCGCCAGCGCATCGGCAGCTGCCCCCAGGGCGTCGGCCTGCCCGTGCTCGCTGGCCCATTCCCACGCTTGCCGCAGGTTCGCCAGATCGGCGCGTAACCCTTCAGTCACCGTGCGCGGATTGCGCCCGGTCAACGCGGGCAGCGCGTCGGCCAGGGTTTGTAGGAAGTAGGTGCTATGATGCGCACGGGTCGCCCTGGCCCCGCTCGCTTCGAGCCGTTCACCGGCAAACTGGCGTAACAATTCGTGCAGTTCGTACCGTTCGTCGCGTTGCCGCACTAGCGATTTTTCTACCAGCGCCCGTAACAATGGGCGTATGGGCGTATCAACCAGGTGCCCCAGCACCGCCTCGGCGGCGGCGAGCGTACAGCCTCCGCGGAAGACCGCCAGCCCGGTCAGCGTGGCGCGTTCGTGGGCATTGAGCAACTGCCAGGAATGGTTGAAGATCGCCCGCAGGCTCCGCTGACGTGCAGGCACATCGTGCAGCCTGGTGGCAAGAAAATCGGTGTTGCGCGCAACTTCCTGGGCAATCGTGGCGCACGGCAATTCACGGGCCCAGGCTGCGGCGAGCTCGATGCCCAGGGGCATGCCTTCGACCAGACGACAGATCGTTGCAACCGCCGGGGCTTCGCGTTCATCAAGTTCAAAACGGGCACTGACCTGGATCGCTCGCTGCACAAAGAGTTG
Organism: Candidatus Chloroploca mongolica; assembly: GCF_004762035.2. Lineage (GTDB taxonomy): Bacteria > Chloroflexota > Chloroflexia > Chloroflexales > Chloroflexaceae > Chloroploca > Chloroploca mongolica. The sequence continues at coordinate 90,018 of NZ_SIJK02000008.1, forward strand.
CACGGCGCTATAGCGCGCCAGTTGCGGCGGCGTCAGCATAGTGAGCTCGCGGGGGTAGGCCAGCCCTTCCAGGTCAATGAGCCACTCGGCCCGTAAGTGCAATGGTTCACGTGAGGTGACGAGCAGCCGTACGTCGGGGGCGGCCTGCAAGATCGCATTGACGATAGGCGCAAGCTCGGACAAGTGCTCGGCATTGTCGAGCAAGACAAACATCTGACGCTCGCGCAGCCCATCAAGCACCTGATCGAGAGCGGGCCTGGTTGGATCAAGGTGCCAGCCCAGCGTTGTCGCCAGCGCCGCCGGTACCTGGTCGCTCTGTTCAAGCGGTGCGAGCGCAACAAAAACAGCCCCGTCGCGCATCGTCGCTGCATGCGCAAGCGCCGCCTGGCTTGCCAGGCGCGTCTTGCCGATGCCACCTGGTCCAATCAGGGTGAGCAGGCGGCAGGCCGGATCAGCGAGCCGTTCGGCGAGCAACTGCAATTCCTGCTCGCGCCCGATAAAGCTCGTTGGTTCGTTGGGAAAGCCGACTAGGGCGCGCGGGGTTGGCTCGGTACGGATGGCTTGCACCGGCGTATGGGTGAAAGCACCGGATCGCAACCGCTGGTAGAGCGCGACAACCTCGGCAGAGGGTGCCACGCCAAGTTCGCGTTCCAGCACGCTCTGGTAGCGGTCGTAGCTTGCGAGCGCCGCGAGCAGTTGCCCGTGATGGGCCAGCAAGAGCATCAGGCGTTGCTGCACCTCGTCGTCAAAGGGTTCATCGGCGAGCAAGGCCTCGGCGTGGAGAATGCCCTGCGCATACGCCCCCTGATCGAGGTAGATCCGGGTGAGCTCGCGGCGGGCCATCAGCACGAGCCGACGCAGGTGCTCTTGTTCAGCCAGCACCCATGCCTCAAACGTCGGCGTATCGCGCACCGCAAAGCCCTGGAGAAACTCGCCCCGATAGAGCGCCAGGCCGGCTTCGTAGCGGGCAGGATCGACCAGATCGCGCCCAGGGGTGAGCAACCGGATCAGTTCCGTCGCATCGAGCCAGCACGGCAGTTGCGGATTCAAGCCGACCTCACGGCGCGACGTCTCAAGATAGGGGCCGAGCACCTGCCGCATCCCGGTCAACAAGACACTCAAATTAGCCCGTGCGCGATCCGGGCTCAGCATTTCGCCCCAGAGCAGATCAGCCACAATCTCGCGCGCCACCGGACGCCCGACATAGGCCAGATAGACAAGCAACGCCTCGGCCTTGCGCGACCCAAGCTCGCCCAGGGGTTGACCATCACGCTGCAACGTGAGCCCACCAAACGTACGAATGTTGAGACCTGTCTGCATACATATCTGTTGTGCTGAAGGCTTCCCTTAAGGCGGATGGGCCGCAGGCCCCTCCACCTTAAGAGAAATTTTACCATGCTCATCGGTCTCCGCTAAGGTTTTGCTAAGAGTCGCTCTGGTATCGTGAGTCACCATTGATGAGTAGTCTGTGAATGAAGTTTTCTGGCGTCCTCAGCCGTCCACGAATTGGGGCCACGAATAAACGAATACCGCACTGCAACGCCCATATTCGTTTATTCGTGATCAGTATTCGTGGTCGGCGGCGCTACCGGAACATGTAGTTCACAGACTAATGAATTTGTTCGATTTACGCTGCATACAAGAGCACTACGCAAGGAGTCTAGCTGTGAAACGAATCCTTCTTTTTCTCCTCCTGATCGGTTTTTTCGCCACGTTGCTCGCTGTGCCGCCTGCGGCGGCTCAGCAAGAGTACGACGATGATCCGTGGGCAATCCCGCCTGCCCTGACACAGGAGCCGCTCGATTGCGCGAATTCGCCGTTTGGCCGTGCGATCATTCTTGGCTCCGAGCAAGAGATTTTTGTGGGGATGCGCGGCGCGGGCGCGGGACGCCAGGGCTGGGTGCTGCATGATCGGTTTGATCTGAATCCTGATGGTACCGCGCTCGTTCGCGATGGATCCTGGCCGGCCATCGACGAGACACCCAATGCCAATGCGCAAAATGTCAGCGCCCTTGCCAGCACGACCGGCAAGTTCCGCTTCGAGAGCGATCGCTCCCAACTGGTGCAGGTCTACACCGGAGCCGATGGCACCGTGCGCTGGCTGGTGCATGAAGAGGGTCAGCCGGTGCTCGAACGGAGCCTGCTGGTCTCGAATTATGCGTTGTTGCAAGTCGCCTCGGGTGTGCTGAGTCGCGCCCCTGGGCGTACCGAACGCCTAGCGCTCGCAAGTCGGACAGCGATTGGTTCGCTCAATGTCTTCATTATCGAGCCGCTCCGCGATAGTCAGGTGCCGCTCGCGACCTGGCGTACCGACCAGGATGGCCGCAAAGATGTTGTTGATCTCCAGATGGCCGTGGGCGACCTCAACGGCGATGGCTTCAACGACGAGATCATGCTGGCCTTGAAGAAAGAGGACGGCGAAGTCGAGGTGATCGTGCTGCGTTACGATCCCGACTATACCGGGCCTGATGGTGGTGCCAATTTCAAGAGCAGGTTGCGCGAGGTTGCGAATTTCACCCTCAATACGGGGACTCCCACCCTGGTACGCGTGGCTGCCGCTGATCTTGATGGCCGCCTCACAACCGGCCCGGGCGCAAGTCAGGGCTCAGGCGACTACAAAGACGAGATCATTTTGCTGACCGATACCGATCAGCCTGATGTGCGCCCCTTTAGCCCACAGTACACAGTGCATACCTTCTCGCTCAATGCCTCCGCTGAGAATCCCGAGGTTGAACAGATCGTGCAACGCGGGACGTCGACGGTTGTCGTGGAGTCTACCTCGAACCTGACGCTCGCTACGGGCGATCTTGATGGCAGCGGGCGTGCCGAGATCCTTGTGGGTGAAGTTGCCCCCGATGAGCTTGCGGTCCGTGCTTTTGATGGTGCCACCGGTACCCCGCGTGAACTGGCCCGCTTTGCGATCGCGATGACCCCAAGCCCCGGTCTTCCGCTCGCGCTTGCGGCGGGCGATCTTGACCGCGACGGCCTGCACGAGGTTGGCCTGGCCTTCCTCAACAATCAGGCATTGCAGGTGACGACGCTTGCCTATCAACCCGAGACGCTAACCCTGACCGAACGCGATACGGTGACGGCGAGCGATGCTGGTCGCCAGAATGCGACCTTTATTGACCTGGCCTTTGGCGATTGGAACGACGACTCGCTCAAGGCGCTTTATGGCGAGCCGCAGGGCAGTTCGATCACCTGCAAGACGGTGCAAGAACCCAATGTTGTCTCGGTTGTGCATGCTCCGCCCTATTGGCAACGGCTGCAGGGCAATCGGCTCCGTCTGGCCTCGATTGGGCAGTCAACGAGCTTTGCCCAGACCGACGAGCGTGCCTTGACGGTTTCAAGCTCGCATGCAGTCAGTGCTTATTTTGGCGCTGGATTTGAGGCTGATTTTATTGTAGCAAAAGTTTCGGCTACAGCGCGGGTGACCGCAGGCTATCAGTATACCGGCAGCGTCACGAATCGCGGCGGTACCACCGAAGGCAAGACAACACGGGAAGCCTGGACGAATGATGCCGGCAGTTTTGCGGCGATCGAGCGTACCACGTATGACTGCTACAACTACCGGGTTGTCCAGGACGGCCAGGAACTCGATGCGGGCATGCGTTTCTGCGAGTACAAAGACTATGCTTCGCTTGCGACGGATGTGAGTCGCTGGAACAGTCTTTTTGGCCCAGCCAACAATGCGCAGGCGCTCCAGTGGATTCCGCTCAACCGCGACTGGGCGAATCTGGCCCTCTTCCGTCGGGCGACGGTGGCACAGTCGAGCACGGTGAGCGAGGCAGCCGCCGCACGTGCCATTGACGGCATCATCGATCCCATCTTTGCCAATGGCTCGGTGACGCAGACCGAGGCTGAGGATGCCCCCTGGTGGCAGGTTGATCTTGGTCTCACGCAGGAACTTGGCGCGGTGCGGGTCTGGAATCGCAACAATCTGGGCTGCGACGATCTTTCGTGCGCCGCCCAGTTGCGTGATTTCTATGTCTTTGTCTCGGATACCGATTTGCGTACTATCTCGAATGATCCTGCGGTGCTCAAGGACGATCCCCGCGTGGCGACCTTCTTTACCGAGGGCCAGGGCGGGCGCGTGACCAATATCCAGACCTACCAGAACAATGCGCCGATCTTTGGGCGCTACGTGCGGGTGCAACTCGCCGGGACGGGCTATCTCTCGCTTGCCGAAGTGCAAGTCTTTGGCGAGCGCCAGGTCGATCCTGATCGCTACCCGATCAATGTCAGTGACAGCGATCCCAACGATGGCTACTTTACCGTCAGCCTCTATAACCCGCTGACCGGAGGCATCGAACAGGTGCGTCAGCGTGGGCGTTTGCTCTGGAATGGCGCCAACTACGGTGTGCTAGCGGCACGTCGCATCTCGGTCGGCAACCCGGTTTCGTCCTGGTCACTGACCGAAGAGCGCACAACGTTTACGACGCAGGCTGACGCGACGAGTCACAGTGTCAGCATCGGGGCCGAGTTTGATGCCGAGGTGAGCGCCGGCGGCGGCAAGGTCGTCTTTGGCGGGGGCTACGAGTATACCTCGGGTGTGCTCACCGAAGATGTGCGCTCGACTGAATGGGGCACCGCCTTTGAGATCGGTGGAGGCGTGCAGGGCTTCCCGGCCACCGTGGGTGGCGTCGCCCTCGGGCCAGGCCAGTGCGAATACGGTTTCCAGCCCTACTATTATGAAGTAACCGAAGAGTCGAGCACTGGCTTCCTGCATCGCTTCATTGTGGTTGACTACACTGTGCCCAACGCCTCGCTCAACCGCAATAATCTCGCGTTCTGCCGCCAGCCAACCGCCAATCAGCCGATCGTCGAAGCCGACATCAATACAGTGGCCCCTGGCAGTAGCCTGATCTTGACCGCACGCGGCTTTACCGACAACAGCGAAAACCTGATCGAATTGCGCTACCCTGGGCAGGAAAACTTTCGCCAGGTCGCACGGATCCGTATGAGCAGCATCGGCGAACTCGTCTTTGTCCTCGTCACTTCACCCAACGATCCACCGGGCGACTACGCGGTACGCATCCGCAGCGTTGCTCAGGGCACCAACCTGGCCCAGGCGCAGGAAGCCACAACCGCCTTTACGCTCAGCACCGACGCCGCGCTCGTCGAACCTGCCCCGCCCGGCGTCCCGGTCTTTAGCCTCCAGCCGCGGCTCTACCTGCCATTGATCTCCCGCTAGCGGCGGCGTCAATACGCTCTGGACGCGCAACAAGCCAGCATGTGCTGGCTTGTTGCACGTCCAAAAAGAAAGCCTACACCAATGCCATCATCGTCCCGACAGCCTTCAGTTGCTCGCCATCGCCACGAGCCCAGAGCTCGGCGGTGACCATGATGCGCTCGTCGGGCAGGCTTTCGGTACGGGTGATGGTGCCGCCAACGTGCAAGGTTTCGCCGGGGCGGGTCGGGGCGCGAAAGCGTACCTGAAAATTGAGCAACCCACCTGGTCCGGCGATGTCGGTCGCCAGACGCCCGAGCATGCCCATCACCAGCATGCCGTGCGCAATCACGCCGTCAAGCCCCGCTGCCTGCGCAAAACTCGGATCGGTATGCAATGGGTTATAATCACCCGACGCTGCCGCATACGCGACAAACAATTCGGGGGCAAGCGGCCCTTCGGTAAAGCCGGGGATCGCGTCGCCAACCTTGAGTCGCCTGGATGCTGCCACAGCCTTCTGCTCCTCTCTGCTCACCCTTCTTCCCCACGCACAACGACGACCAGTTGGTCGGTCAGCACCAGTTCGCTCTGATCGTTATACCAGCAGGTTTCGAGCGTCAGCACTTCAAACGGCCCGCTCTTACCCTTTTTCTGTTCCAGTTGCACCAGTTCGGGTGCGGCGATCAATTCATCACCCGCGAAGATCGGCAGATGGTACTCATAGCTCTGCTCGCCGTGCAAGAGGCGTGGCAAGGGTGCGCCGAGTGCCTCAAGTTCGGCCAGCAACGCGGGGTTCGCCCAGAGGCCATAGCGCGTCGCCAGCGTTGGCGGCGCAGGCAGGTCTGGCAACCCATCTGCCTGCGCTGCTTCGACCGAATGATAGATTGCTGCCGTCTCGCCGAGCGTTACCGCTAGCGCCCGAATATGCTCACGCTCGACGGTCACGGTGTAGGGGCCAAAGGTGCGCCCAAGGTTGGCTGGATCAATCATCGTTTTCCACCACACCAGATAAATCACGCATCGTCCGCAGATCGCGCAAGCCGCGTACGTGTGCCGAAAGAAAAACGACGCCCCCGTTTGACATCGTCAGCCCGTCGTGCGACACAACGCCGCTACTGACTCTCCTGTTCAGCCCGCGCCCTAAGTTCGATCCGCCGAATTTTGCCACTGATGGTCTTGGGGAGGTCACGGACAAACTCGATTTCGCGGGGGTACTTGTAAGGGGCCGTATTGGTCTTGACAAATTCCTGGAGTTCATGCTGTAGCTCCTCTGATGGTTGCGCACTCGATACCAGTACGACATACGCTTTGACGATCGAGCCGCGGGCTGCGTCAGGTTTGGCGACCACCGCCGCCTCGGCCACCGCCGGATGCTCGATCAGCGCACTCTCGACTTCAAATGGACCGATGCGATAGCCTGCGCTGATGATCACATCGTCAGACCGTCCGACAAACCAGTAGTAGCCATCTTCGTCAACATACGCCCGATCACCGGTGACATACCAGTCACCCCGGTGACAGGCCGCTGTCCCATTCGGGTTGCGCCAGTATTCTTTGAAGAGCCCGACCGGGCGCTCGGGGCGCACCCGTACCGCCAGATCGCCCTCTTTGCCAGGGGGCAACGGCTCGTTCTCGTCGTCAATAATCGCCAGATCGATCCCCGGCAACGGCTTGCCCATCGAGCCAGGGCGGATCGGTTGGCCCGGTGGGTTGCCGCACAACAAAACCGACTCGGTCTGCCCATAGCCATCGCGTACCGTCAACCCGGTCGCCTCGCGCCAGACATCAATCACCTCGGGGTTGAGTGGCTCACCGGCACTGACACACGAACGAAGGGCCGAAAAGGTAAACGCTTTCAGATCTTCCTGCACTAGCAGTCGGTAGATCGTCGGGGCCGCACAGAACGAGGTGATCGGATAGCGCTGCAACAGTTCCAGCGTCTCGTGGGCGTTATATTTGCCGCGCCCATCGTGGATAAAGAGCGTCGCCCCCATATTCCACGGCCCAAAGAGGCTACTCCAGGCGGCTTTGGCCCACCCGGTATCCGACAGATTCCAATGCAGATCGTCGGGTTTCAGGTCGAGCCAGTAGGTGCCGGTAATGCGATGGCCGATGGGATACGAGGCGTGGGTATGCAGCACCATTTTGGCGTTGCCGACGGTGCCCGAGGTAAAGTAGATCAACGCCGGATCGGTGCCTGGCGTCGGCATGCGCGCCCGCTCGGGCGCACCCGCGCTGATCAGATCTTCAAAGCCGGTTGTGCCCTCAACCGGCGGGCCAACCACAATCAGATACTCAAGCGTTGGGCATTGATCACGAATCGCCTGGATCTTTGCCGCGCCATCGGCATCGGTAATCACCGCCCGCGCCTCGGCGATATTGATCCGATAGATGCTATCCTTTGGGGTCAACAAGACGGTGGCCGGCATCGGCACGCCCCCCATCTTCATCAACCCGAGGATGCTCTCCCACCACTCGGCAACCCGTGGCAGCATCAGCAGCACTCGATCACCGCGCTGCAAGCCCATCGCTTCAAGCCCGTTCGCCAGGCGATGCGAGCGTGCCCGAAACTCCGCAAAGGTAATCAGCCGTTCTTCACCTGTCGGCCCCACCCAATGCATGCCCAATTTCTGTGGATCATCCGCCCACCGGTCAATCACATCATACGCCCAATTGAAATCCTCAGGCATTGCGAGATCGATTGCCACCGTCACCATTGACCTCCATCGGATCAGGCCCTCCATCGGGCCATGCGGCATTCCACAGGGGTATGACGTTATCCTACTTCAGACCGCTCTATTCTGCAAGTAGTTCGTTTAGCGTGAACGCATCACCAGCCAGATCCCCAGGGCTACCCCGGTTGCGCCAAGCGCATCAATCGGACGCAGCGGGTCGCCCAGCAGCAAGGCCCCCAGTACCAGGCCAAAGACCGGGGTAAGAAAGAGGAACGTATTGGCGCGACTCGCATCACCGTGGCGCACCAGGAAGAGGTAGAGCAACATGGTGACCCACGAGAGCATAATGCACATATAGATCAGCGCAACAATGAAGTTCGTATCCCAGATCACCTGGTCAACCGGTTCCCAAAGAAAACTGGGGATCAGCAAGGCAACCCCGCCGACGAGCAACTGGATCGCATTCATCCCGGCCAGGTCGTATGGCAAAGCCCAGCGCTTGAAGAGGATCGTGCCCGCCACCATCGAGATATTGGCCACGAGCACCAGCGCCATATGGAACGGGCTTTCGCCAGTGCCCATCCGTGCCGACATCAGAAAGACGACGCTGACAAAAGCCAGCGCGAGGCCAAAAAATTTCTGTAACCCGAGCCGTTCGCCCAGCAAAAACGGGGCGACAAAGGCGAGCATCAACGGATTGGTGCTCGCCAGAACCGCCCCCGTGCCTGCGGTAATGCCCTGCAGCGCAGTCGCCGTAAAGCCAAAAAAGAAGGCAAAGCTCAAGATCCCCAACACGCCGAGCCGAAGCCAATCGCGCAGCGTGCGTGGCAACGAGCGCCGCAAGAAGATCACGATGAGCAACAACACACCGCCCGACAAGACAAACCGCAGGCCCATCAAAAAGAGCGGTGGGCTACTCCGCAAGGCAAAGGCGACGGCAATAAAACCCGTCGACCAGAGAAACGAGAAGGTGAGCGCAAGGCTGGTGTAGACTGGAACGGAAAGATGGCGAACCCCTGGCTCAACTGGCGTGGTCGCTTGCATATGATGTTCTTGCTCCCTCTGTTCCTCTGCGCCTCCGCGCCTCTGCGTTAAAACTCACGCCCCATCCATCTGTTCAAGCTGCTCCAACAACAGCCCAAACGTCTCCATCGCGGCCTGCACTGGCGCGGGGGTTGCCATATCCACCCCGGCCCCACGCAGCAACTCGATCGGCGAACGCGACGAGCCGCCGCGCAAGAAGCCCAGGTAGCGTTCGACCGCCGGTGCCCCTTCGCTCATCAGTTGCCGACTCAGGGCGAGTGCCGCCGAGAGCCCCGTCGCATACTGGTAAACATAGAATTTGTAGTAGAAGTGAGGAATCCGCATCCACTCAAACGCGATCTCGTCGTCGAGCGTTACCGCTGGCCCGTGATACCGGGCGACTAGATCATAGTAACGCTTGCTCAGCCCATCTGAGGTGAGCGGCTCGCCTGCCTCGACGCGGGTGTGCATGTCCAGTTCGAAGCTGGCAAACATCGTCTGCCGAATGATCGTGCGCCGGATATCCTCGATCTGCTGGACAAGCAACATCCGCCGGAGTTGCTCGTCGTCGCGGTGTTTGAGCAGATAGTCGGTCAGCAGTGCTTCGTTGAGGGTCGAGGCGACTTCGGCGACAAAGATCGTATAGCCACCATAGACGAAGGGCTGGTTGCGCCGCGAAAAGAAGGAGTGCATCGAATGGCCCAGTTCGTGGGCCAGCGTAAAGGCATCGTTCAAGCGATCCTGGTAGTTGAGCAAAACATACGGTGGTGTGCTATAGGATCCACCACTGTAGGCCCCACTGCGTTTGCCTACGTTTTCGTACACATCAATCCAGCGACTGCCAAAGGCCTTCTGCAATGCCGCCGCATACTCGTCGCCGAGGGGCGCAAACGCCGCAAGCATCATCTCACGCGCCTCGTCGTAGGGCACGATCAACTCGGGCGTCGGCACAGGCTGCGCATAGAGATCGTAGATGCGTAGCTCATCGAGGCCCATCAGCCGCTTGCGGATCTCCATGTAGCGATGGTTCAGGCCAAGATTGGCTTCGACGGTTGCGAGCAGATTGTGGTAGACCTCCAGCGGGATCTCGTTTGGATCGAGCGCCGAAGCCAGGGCCGAGCTATAGTTGCGGATGCGCGCATCAAGCACGTGCGTCCGGATGGAGGCCCCGAGCGTCGTTGCCATCGTATTGCGGAAAGGCCGATACGCACCATAGTAGCTCTTAAAGGCATCGTGGCGCACCTGCCGATGGTTGCTCTCGAGAAACCGCCCATACCGTGCGTGCGAGAGCTGCACCGTCGCGCCGTTTTCGTCGGTAATGCTCGGAAATGTCAAATCCGAGTCGGAAAGCATCTCGAAAACTTCGTAGGGTGCCCGGGTGACATCACTAAACTGCGCCAGGACGCCTTCAACCTCAGCCGAACGAATATGCGCCCGCTGCCGATTCAGCTTCTCAAACTCGTACGCATACATTTTCAGCGTCTCAGTCTCGGCCACCCATCCCGCCAGGACCTCCTCGGGAATCGTCAAGATCTCTGGTTCAACATAGGCCATAGAGGCCATCACCCGCGCCGCAAACGAACCGGCCCGCTCTTGCAAGGCCTGCCCAACCGGATCAGTCGCATCAGAGTCTTTGCGGTGCATCGCATAGACATAGAGCGCATAGATCCGCTGCGCCGCCTCGTCGCGCAGTTGCAACACCTCAGCTAGGTGCTCCCCACTCTGCCCCAGGCTCCCCTGGAATGACGCAACCTTGCGCGCCAACTCCTCAATCGCCGCCAATTCCCGTTCCCACGTCTCGACATCGCCAAAAACGATACTTAAATCCCATGTATATTCAGTGATCGCCTCACTGCGGGTCGGGACTTTATGCGTGTCAATGCTCATGTGTATGTATGCTCCTCATTAGTCCGTGAACTCGGTTTGCTGATCTGCTGCCTTCGAGACAAGAGTGCCAGCTTATGGTTTCAGCGTACGTTACCGTACTTCGCGCCTCTGCACCTTTGCGTCAAACAACCTGTCTTCTTTGCAAGGTTGTGCACCTAATACCAATTCTGCTTGAAGGTGCCGCATTGTCACCCTGAGTATCTTATGGCCCGCGGGCCAGTGATGCCGTGAGCAACCAGGGTGGTGCCCAGGCCCGCCCTTGTCACCCCGAACGGAGTGAGGGGTCTTCCATGCCGATCAGGGCAGATTCCTCACGGCGCCTACGGCTCCGTTCGGCATGACCGTGGCGCCGTTGCGCTCCGCGCATGAGATGTTGTTGCTGAGGAGCGCAGCGAAGCATCTGTGCCGTCGGGACGCCCGAGACCCTTCGCTTCGCTCAGGGTGACAATGCGGCCTCCTCAACGGTAAATGGTATAAGCCCTCTACCCCACCAAGGCTTCCAACCGACTGACAAAACCTTCCAGCACCGCGAAGGCGCGATCAAGTGGCTCGGGGGAGGTCATGTCGATCCCGGCCATCTTGAGTGCGTCAAGGGGATAGACCGAACTGCCCGCGCCGAGGAACCGCAGGTACTTCGCCTGCGCTTCCTGATCGCCACCAAGCACATCGACCGCCAGCGCATTGGCTGCGGCAATGCCCGAGGCGTACTGATACACATAAAAGTTGGCATAGAGATGCGGGAACTGCGCCCAGACAATGCCGTCACGTTCGGGGTCAACCTTGACGGCTGGCCCGTACCCGCGCGCAAAGAGGTCACTCAAGACGCTGTTCATGCCGCTCGCGGTCAATGGTTGCCCCTTTTCGGCCTGATCATGCACGTGCTGCTCAAATTGCGAAAGGATCGGCATTAAAAAGAGATAGCGATGGAAGTTGGACATTGCCTCTTCGAGAATCGCGATCTCTTCGTCGCGTCCGGGTTGCTTCGCCAGCAGGTGGCCGCGGAGCAGCGCCTGGTTGAAATTCGAGGCGACTTCGGCGACAAACAACGCATAGTCGGCATAGATCGGTGGCTGGTGCTGCTGCGTGTACCAGGTGTGCATCGAGTGGCCGAGTTCGTGGGCCAGTGTGCTGACATTCACCAGTGTGCCATCAAAGTTGAGCAGGATAAACGGGTGCGTGCCGTAGCTTCCGCTCGAATACGCCCCACTCGTCTTGCCCTGATTGGGATAGACATCGACCCAGCGTTGCGTCGTTAGTCCGTCCTGGGCCGTCGTCTGGTAGGTGGCCCCAAGTGGGGCGACCGCCTGGGTGACGATCGCAACGGCCTCGTCAAAACTGTACCGCAACGTCGGACCAAGGGGCGCAAAGATATCGCACGCCTCGATCTGTTCAAGGCCCAGCGCCCGCCGCCGGATCGCCCAGTAGCGGTGCCAGATCGGCAGATGGCGGTTGCACGCGTCAATCACATTTTCATAGACGGTGCGTGGAATATTGCTCGCAAAGAGGCTCGCGTCAAGGGCGCTTGGGTAGCGCCGGGCGCGGGCATTGAACACATCGCCTTTGACGCTGCCAGCATAGATCGATCCGATTGAGTTTTTGAAGCGCAAAAAACCATCTTGATGGCTGCACCAGGCATTGTAGCGCAGGGTGCGATCAGGGCTGTGCAGCAATTCTTCAATCGTGCTGGTCGTTACGGTATGCGGTTCGCCCTGGGCATCAAGCGCATCGGCAAACTGCAGATCACCCTCGGCTAGCATTTGATACGAACTATAGGCCGCACTCAGTGGCTCTGCCGCCTGGGCGAGCAGTTGCTCAACTTCACCCGAACGCACATGGGCCGCCCGTCGGCGCAGGTTCTCAATCAAGTGCCGATACACCGCCAACCCTGGCTCAGCCGCGATCATCCCGTCGAGATGCGTCGGCTCAAGCGCAAGCAACTCAGGCTCAACAAACGCCGTCGTTGCCCCCAACCGCGCATAGAGCCCGATCGCCTGATCGCGCAAGGCGGCGGCGGCTTGATTGGTCGTATCAACATCAAAGTTCATGCTCGTATAGACAAACAGCCGCCCCATCAACACCTGAGCTTGCTCAAAATGTTGCAAGGCCGCAAGCAACGTCGCCGGCGCGTCACCCAACGTCCCGGCATACGCAGCTAGTTTTGGCAATTCACTCGCTAAACGCTGGGCATCGGCATGCCATGCGGTTATATCTGGATAAACACTAGTAATATCCCACGTATCTTGAAGTACAACTTCGGATCGGCCAGGTAATGTCTTTGCCATATCTTTCCTTATTCATATGAGTAGTCATCTGTAGCAAACGTAATCTGCCCATTATACCAAATCCGCTCAACCTGAATGCGCGTTTATGGTATAATCACGTGCTGGCGCTGAGCTTCCCACGCTCATCGCCTCTGCTTATTCGCTGTGGGAGTATTGTGCAAGCATGGGCTATGCACAAGATGAGGAACAGCACGACGATGAGAACACAGTACACGATCCCTGCCCAGAAGAGGATGGTTCTTGGCAAAAAGGTCAAGCACCTGCGCACCCAGGGCCTGTTGCCCGCCACGGTGTATGGCCGTGGGATCGAGCCGGTCAGCATTCAACTCGATAGCAAAGCCTTCAATCTGATGTTTCGCCAGGCCGGGCGTACGTCGCTGATTGACCTCTTCATTGATGGTCAATTGATGTCGGTCTTTGTTCAGGATGTGCAGCGCCATCCGGTCAAGCGCGATATTCTGCACGTTGATTTCAAGGCCGTTGACCTCAAGCGTGTGATCCAGGTCGAAGTTCCGGTGATCGCGGTTGGTGAGTCACCCGTGATTGTCCGTGGCGATGCGCTGCTCAATCATGCCCTCTCAACGGTGATGGTCGAGGCGTTGCCCGCTGAATTGCCGCAGCACATCGAAGTCGATATCAGTGTGCTCGACCAGATGGATAAGAGCATCCACGCCCGCGATCTGGCCGCCTCAGGGACCTACAAAGTCCTTACCAACGCCGATGCCGTTGTCCTCTCGCTGACCCAACTCCGTGCGACAACGGAGACCGAGGACGAAGCGGCGGTTGTTACCGAGCCGGAATTGATCCGTCGCCCACGGAGCGGCGACGAAGAGTAGGTCTGTTCGGCGCAGCGCGGCCAGCAATGTTGGCCGCGCTGCGCCAATGCTTCCTGCTATCCGGTGTATGTCCGCCCTTTCCAGACGACCCCGCGCCCGCTGCCGACCCGCCACATGCCCCATCCCGCGATCAAAAGATAGCTCATCATCCCCAGGGGCCAGAGCAGGCCGTACCATCCGCTGAGCCGGTAGAGCCGACGGTAGAGCCATCCCCAGAGAAGCAGGCTGACCACGAGGCTGCCTAGCCCTAACGCGAGGATGCTCCATCCCAGGGTGTCTGATCCCAGGGCAAGGAGGGCGGCGCCGCTCGCCAAGATCCAGTAAGGCCCCAGCGCGAGGATGAATTGCCGTAGCGCGATCCAGCCCGAGCGCATGCCCCCGCTGCGGTAGCCTGCGGCGGCGTTCTTCATCAGTCCCTCGGCGACTTCGCGGCCATTGTTGTACATCCGTACCCGCAGGTAGTCAAAACCTTCGCCACCCCCGAGCCGATACCCCGCTCGGCGTAGTGCCTGCGCAAGCTGCACATCTTCGAGGACTTCGTTGCGCACCGCCCCATGCCCGCCAATCGCTTCGTAGGCTTCGCGCCGGATCAGAATGCACGGCCCGTTGGCAAAAACCTGATCGGGTCGTACTTGCGGATCTTCAAAGCGTTCGAGTGGGTAGAGCGTGGTGATCATGCCGAGAAAAGGCGGCAGGATCACGCGCTCCCAGAAGGTGCCAAGTTCGAGCAAGGGCAGGACGGTGACGAGATCCAGGTTCTTGGCGGTCGCGTAGCTCATCAAGACGCTGGTGAGTTGCGGCGCAGGCGCGGTATCGGCATCAAGATAGAGCAACCACTCGCCATGGGCCGTTTCGCCGAGTTGTTGACAGGCATTGCATTTGCCGACCCACCCGGCTGGCAACGGTTGCCCCGCCAACACACGTAACTTCGAGTTGGCGAGTTCGGCCAGACGCGCAGCGGTACCATCGGTCGAACCATCGTCAACCACGACCACCTCGAACTGCGGATAATCTTGTGCCAGTGCCCCGGCGACCGACCGCCCGATCGCCCGCTCTTCATTGCGGGCCGGGATCAGAATCGAGACCAGGGGCGCATCAGCGGGCAACGGCGCAGGTGCGCAAAAACGAGGCTGGCGTTGCACCCGCCTCCAATCGCGCCAGTACCCCACCAGCAACAGGATCGTCAGGCCACTTGCAAGGGCAAAAAAGAACACCAGACACGCTACCCTTCGAGGCGAGGACGTTCAGGTTCCTGAACTAACTGCGCCCGAACTTCATCCGGCAGATCCATCGCCGTCGCATCACCCTGGATCACATAATGGAAGTTCCCAACTCCTACCGCACGCATCAACTGCGCCATCACCTTTTCCACATTATCGTAGGGACCATTGACAAAAAAGGGCTTGCCTTCCTCACTTCCCGTTGGCACCTCAACGCTACACGTCTCGGGTGACGTTGCCAGCAACAGCAACTCAGCCTGGGCAAAGATCGGGTCAGGCTTGAAGCCTAGGTTGGCGGCATAATTCACGCCCGTAAAGATAATCTTGGCGGCCAGATTGGGATCGGCTCGCTCCATTGGCCGCACCCCGAGCATATGTGCCCGCAGGCCAGCATTGTACTCGTTGACATCCTTGTGCAACTTGACCTGCGCACTCTTGACCCCAAGGCAGCCAAGGTCAACCAGGAAACTTGCCGCCGCGATTTTGCCCGATGTAGGCGAACGGCGCGCAAAGAGGATCGTCGTCAGAGCCCCTGGTTTTTCCCAGCCCGTCGACAACAACGCCTCATACACCGGCCAATCGCGGGCAATCGCCATCCCGCCAACGGGCCTGGCCGCAAGCCCACCCTCAGCACCCGCTTTCTCACGTTTCTTCTTGCCCATAAAATCGCCCTCACCCCAGGTTTCAGCTGCACGTTAAACGCAATACCATTCACAGAAGCTCACGCGAAGGCGCGAAGGGTTAGCGAACGCACCTACACTAAAAACTTTGCGCCTCTGCGCCTTTGCGTCACATCTTCTTCCTCTGCGCCTCTGCGCCTTTGCGTCAAATCATCCTCACCCCAACGCCGCAACGGCATTCGTCACACTCTCAGCAGGCTTCACCTTGCGTGCGGCCTCGATCACGACACCAGCTTCATCAATCACAAAGTGTGAGCGCTCGATCCCCATATACTTCTTGCCATACATCGACTTCTCAACCCACACCCCATACGCCTCGGCGACCGTATGCTGGTCATCAACGAGCAACGTAAACGGCAGATTGTGTTTCGTCTTGAACTTCTGGTGCGCCTTCACGCCATCGGGGCTTACACCCAGCACCACTGCATTCTTCTCCTCAATCGTCGGATACGTATCGCGAAAGCCACACGCCTGGGTCGTACAGCCCGACGTATCATCTTTCGGATAGAAATAGAGGATCACCTTCTTCCCACGAAAATCCGACAACTTGACCGGCTCACCCGTCTCACTCACAATCTCAAAGTCGGGCGCCATCTCCCCGACCTGAACCTTCGGCTCAGACATTGTCCCCTCCTTGTAAAACTGTGACCGACTCTCTCCATTTTACCTGAAATCGGGAGCAGAGGCGCAGAGGGGTTTTAACGCAGAGGCGCAGAGGCGCAGAGGCGCAGAGAGATCTATAATACAGAACTTTGCGCCCCTGCGCCTTTGCGTCAAAAACGTTGCGCCTTTGCGTCAAAAACGGGGTATGCTATACTTGCCAAGGCGTCGCACTGTGTCCCCGAGGCCGTGTATGGATATCGTTGCCACCTATCTCCGCGATCTCCGTGATATTCGCTCTTCTGGCTCTGCGGTCAAAGAGACGTCGTTTTATCCGGCGCTTAGTACGCTGCTCAATGCGGTCGGCGCTGAGTTGCGCCCGCGGGTGCGCTGTGTCCTGACGCTGAAGAATCGCGGTGCGGGCATCCCTGATGGCGGTCTTTTTACCGCTGATCAGATTGGTCGCCACGCGCCTTCCGATGCTTTTCCCGCGCCGCTGCCTGCCCGTGGGGTGCTTGAGGTGAAGGGGGCCGGCGATGATGTGGCGGCGATTGCCCGTAGTCCGCAGGTTCAGAAGTACCTCGACGGGTATGGTCAGGTGCTGGTGACGAATTATCGCGATTTTGTGCTCGTTGGGCGCGATGCCCACGGTCGCCCGCTGCCCCAGGAGCGCTATCGCCTCGCGGCGACCGAGGCGGAGTTCTGGGCGCAGGTTGCTGATCCGGTGGTGTTTGCCGCGATCCACCGCGAGCGTTTGGTTGAGTATCTCAAGCGGGTGTTGCTTGCTGCCGCCCCTTTGACGAGCCCCGCCGATGTGGCTTGGTTCCTCGCCTCGTATGCCCGCGATGCCCGGATGCGCGTTGAGCATTCGCAGTTGCCTGCGCTCAAGCAGGTGCGCAAGGCGCTGGAGGAGGCGCTTGGCATTAGCTTCAACGAGCAGCGCGGCGACCATTTCTTTCGCTCGACGCTGATCCAGACGCTCTTTTATGGCGTCTTTTCGGCCTGGGTGCTCTGGCACCACGAGGATCCTGAGCGCAGCGATAGCTTCGATTGGCGTCTGGCGCAGTACTACCTGCACGTCCCGGTGCTCCAGGCGCTCTTTAGCCAGATTTCGACGCCTCAGCGCCTTAGGCCGCTTGGTTTGATGGAGGTGCTGGACTGGACCGGCGCGGCGCTCAATCGGGTCGAGCGGGGCGCGTTTTTCGCTCGCTTCGATACCGGCCATGCCGTGCAGTACTTCTACGAGCCCTTTCTCGAAGCTTTTGACCCCGAGCTACGCAAGGATCTGGGGGTCTGGTATACGCCGCCCGAGGTGGTGCGTTATATGGTCGCCCGCGTTGATGCCGCCCTGCGCGACGAGTTGGGGGTGGCCGATGGTCTGGCTGACCCCAGTGTGATCGTGCTCGACCCTTGCACCGGCACCGGGGCGTATGTCGCCGAGGTGCTGCGCCAGATTGCGGCGACGCTGCGGGCCAGGGGCGAGGATGCGCTGCTGGGCCAGGATGTCAAGCGCGCGGCGCTGAGCCGGGTCTTTGGCTTTGAGTTGCTGCCGGCGCCTTTTGTCGTTGCGCACCTTCAGATTGGCTTGCTGCTGCAGCAACTCGGTGCGCCGCTCGCCGACGACGAGCGCGTCGGCGTCTACTTGACCAACGCGCTCACCGGCTGGGAGCCGCCGGACGATCCGAAGCAGGCCGTCCAGCTGCGCTTCCCCGGTCTCCCCGAACTCCAGGACGAGCGCGACCAGGCCGAGCAGATCAAACGTGGGGCGCCCATCCTGGTCATCCTCGGCAACCCGCCCTACTCTGGCTACGCCGGCATTGCGCGCATCGAAGAGGAGCGCGATCTCTCCCATGCCTATCGCACGACCAAGCGCGCCCCGGCACCGCAGGGCCAGGGGCTCAACGACCTCTATGTGCGCTTCTTTCGCATGGCCGAACGCCAGATCGTCGAAACCAGTCGGCGCGGCGTCGTCTGCTACATCTCGAACTACTCCTGGCTCGACGGACTCTCGTTCACCGGCATGCGCGAGCGCTACCTGGAGGTCTTTGACCGGATTTGGATCGACTCGCTCAACGGCGACAAGTACCGCACCGGCAAGCTGACGCCCGACGGCCAACCCGATCCCAGCGTCTTCTCGACCGACTTCAACCGCGAAGGCATTCAGGTCGGCACGGCGATTGCGCTGATGGTGCGACGAGGGCCGCAGCCCAAAGAGGCAGCGATCGCCTTTCGCAACTTCTGGGGCCGCGAAAAACGCACCGAATTGGACACCGCAGCCACGAAGCCAGACACCACCGCTGCCTATCAACTGCTTGACCCGCCCGCGCCGCTGGGCTTCCCCTTCCAGCCAGCGCAGGTGCAGGCTGATTACTTGAACTGGCCGCTGCTGCCTAATCTCTTCCCCGCTTCCTTTCCTGGGGTCAAGACCAGTCGTGATGATGTGCTGGTGGCAATTGACCGCGAGCGCCTGATCGAGCGCATGCGACAGTACTTTGACGCGCAGATCAGCCACGCCGAAATGGCCCGGATTGCGCCTGGGGTTATGGAGCCCGGTGCCAGATTCGATCCCATCGCCACCCGCGATTACCTCTGCAAACGCGGCTTCCTGCACCAGAACATCGTGCGCTACTGCTACCGACCGTTTGACGTGCGCTGGCTCTATTGGGAGCCGGAAACCAAGCTGCTGGATGAAAAGCGTAGCGACTACTTCCCGCACGTTTTTGCGGGCAATGTGTTCCTGTTCACTACAGGGCGAACCCGGAAAGATGAGATTGAGCCTGCCTTGCCTATCCGCATCCTGAGTGATTTGAACTGTATGGATAGTGGCTCTAGGGGTTTCCCGTTGTACCTCAAGACACCGCTATTTGATAGCGAGAGCCCGGGTGGGGAGTCAGTGAATCTTAGCACGACAGCTCGAAAATATATTTCTGAGCATAGCTTATCGGCTTCTCACCTGTTCTATCATTGCTTGGCAATCCTGCATTCATCACAGTATCGCAATGAGAATCGTGACGCTCTACGAGGGGACTGGCCGCGCATCCCGCTGCCAGCCACGAGCGCAGCGCTGCTCACTTCAGCGGAACTCGGGCGACAGATCGCAGCGCTGCTCGACAGCGAACACCCGGTAGCCGGCGTCACCAGCGGCGCACCCCGTGACGAACTGCGCCCCATCGGCATCCTAAGCATCATCGGAGGCGGGCAGATCAACCCGAGCGCCGGCGACCTCGACCTCACCGCAGGCTGGGGCTACGCCGGACGCGGCGGCATCACCATGCCCGGCAAAGGCCGCGTCGTCGAACGCGCCGCCAGCGAGGGCGAAAGCTGTCCCGCACTCGGCCTCGCTGCGGGTGGAACAACGCTCGACATCTACCTGAACGACCGCGTCTACTGGCGCAACATCCCGCCAAACATCTGGGCCTACACCATCGGCGGCTACCAAGTGCTCAAAAAATGGCTCAGCTACCGCGAACGCCCGCTACTCGGACGCAGCCTCAGCATCGACGAAGCCCGCGAAGTCCGCGACATCGCCCGGCGCATCGCCGCCATCCTACTGCTGGAACCCACGCTCGACGCCAACTACCGCGCAGTGACGGAGGCAACGCATGGGTGGAAGTGAGGCAGAGGCGCGGAGGGGTTTTAACGCAGAGGCGCGGAGGCGCAGAGGCGCAGAGGGATGAGGAGGTTTGGGGGAGGTTTCACGCGAATGTAGGGGCGCAGCAGCCCATGGCCCCCCCGTCAACAACCGGCCCCTCTCATCGCTGCTGCGCCCCCAGGCAGCGTTGGTGGCAGTGGCGCCTTGGCGTCAAAAACGGGCTTGTTTCACGCAAAGGCGCGAAGCACCGGGGCGAATGACGGCAAATGGGCCGATCCCATGCCCACGGCAGGGCGCAGCAGCGATGGAGGTGACGTTGCGATCAACCGATGCGTAGGGGCTGCTGCGCCCCTACATGTGGGCACCGGGGTGGTTGACGGCAACGGATCAATTCCATGCCCACGGCAACGGGCACCGCAATGGATAACGGCGACGGGGCGCGAATGTAGGGGCGCAGCAGCCCATGGCCCCCCCGTCAACAACCGGCCCCGCGCATCGCTGCTGCGCCCCCAGGCAGCGTTGGTGTCAAAAACGGCGTGGATGTGCTAATGCAAAGTCATTTCGATCGTCCGCAGATTACGCAGATGAGAGCGTCCGCATCTGCGTAATCTGCGTAATCTGCGTAATCTGCGGACTTTATCTAACCCTCCTGGGACTTTGCATCAGCCCTGGGTGAATGTGACGCTCTTCGGCAGACATAGTACCTGGGATGCTATAATTGCACCACGCACGACTCGGCACACCGTCTGATGACCCAGACGAGGAGATGAACGATGGCAGCGTATGGCACGGATTGCTCAGTGACAACCACCGCTCTGCTGATCAACCACTGGCGGACGACTCCGCCCTGGCAGAAGCTAAACGCGATCAACGAGTTGAACGAGGCGCTCAAACTCCTGGCGCTGAGTGACCTTCGCCGCCGCCATCCAACCGAATCGGAGGCACAACTCCAGCGCCGCCTGGCGACACGCTGGCTGGGCGCGGAACTGGCGGATCGAGTCTATGGACCAATGACTGAGGGCGCTGATGCAGCCGACTGAAGTCTTGCTTCTCGCAATTCGCCCGGCGTATTGCTCAGACGGTCGCAATCAATCCCGAGCGGCACGCTTACTTTGTGAGCCCAGAAGATATTATTCTGATCAAACTGGAATGGTATCGCATGTCGCAAGGCATACTTGATCGCCAGTGGAGCGACGTGCAGTCGGTGCTTGCCACGCAGGAGAGCACGCTCGATACCGCGTATCTGCGCCATTGGGCCACGCAACTCGCGATCGCTGACCTCCTCGATGCCGCACTGCATGGGGTGCCACCACCACGGTTGACGCAACCAGACGGTGACTCGCAGCAGCTACGCCTGGATCTGTGACTGGTTGAGACAGCCGGGCACTGGGGCGTATCATACGGCGATGCGTTGAGCCGTCTGGAACGTACATTTGCTGACATCCTCCCAGCTGTGTCATGCTGAGTATCAAATGGCCTGTGGGCCAGTGATGCCGTGAGCAACCAGAGTGTTGCACCGGCCCGCCCATGTCACCCCGAACGAACGTGAGGGGTCTTCCATGCCGATCCGTGCAGATTCCTCGAACGCCGCCCTTGTCACCCCGAACGAACGTGAGGGGTCTTCCATGCCGATCCGTGCAGATTCCTCACTGCGCCTGCGGCTCCGTTCGGCATGACCGTGGCGCCGTTGCGCTCCGCGCATGAGGTTTTGTTGCTGAGGAGCGCAGCGAAGCATCTCTGCCGTGGGGAAGCCTGAGACCCTTCGCTCCGCTCCTGATAACATCCTTGAATGTTAGCACGGTGCCACTGGCCCGCGGGCCATTTCGTACTCAGGGTGACACAACATCAGAAAACTTCTGTTCCAGCGCCAATCCATGCCCACGGCAGGGCGGGCACCGGGGCGAATGACGGCCATCAGACCAATCCCATGCCCACGGTAGGGCGCAGCAGCGATGGAGGTGGCGTTGCGATGAACCGATGCGCAGGGGCTGCTGCGCCCCTACATGTGCCGGCACCGGGGGGGATGATGGCGACGGGGATGGATGGGGCCGATCCCTATCGTGGGGTGATCACGGCGACGGGGCGGGTACCAGGGCGATGGAAGGCCGGGTGTAGGGGCGCAGCAGCCCATAGGCCCGCCCGTCAACAACAGGCCCCTGTCATCGCTGCTGCGCCCCCACGCAGCGTTGCGTCAAAAACAGGGTGAATCTGACGCAAAGGCGCGCATGCATGGGTGCGAATGTAGGGGCGCAGCAGCCCATGGCCCGCCCGTCAACAACAGGCCCCTCGCATCGCTGCTGCGCCCCCGGGCAGCGTTGGTGACGGAACCCGCCCTGCACCCCCAGATGTACCCTCGTTCAGCCTCAACTGGTTACAAAACCCTTTACAGTGTCAAAAAGACAAAAAGACAAAAAGTCAAGAAGACGAAGATGAGGAGAACAAACGGGCAAGACGAAAACCGAGGTAGCCGTCGTCGAGGCGCGGGGAGATGTCGAGGCGGACAACGCACCGGGCGAGGTCTTTATCGTTGTAGTACGACCCGCCTCGTAGAACATATGCGTCACTTGCCTTTTTACCCTCATTGTAAAGCATTTCTGCCCTAATCTCGCCTTTGAAGGGATACGTGGTGTACGGGGTGCTACACCATTCCCACACATTGCCTGCCAGTTCTTCCGCCTCACAGTCGGCCCGTCCATGTGGGAAGAGCCCGACAACTGACGTGCTGCCAATCCCGCTTGCATCAAGGTTGGCTGGTATGGTGTTAGTTATACGGGGTGCTCCTGCACTTGTCAAGTCTGGCCACGCGCCCCAGGGGTAGGTACGCCGCCCATCCGCGCTCGTTCCACCAGGCAAACGCACAGGATAGGCGGCTGCGCGCTCCCATTCGGCTTCTGTGGGCAACCGCACCGTCTCGTGCGCCGGCAATAGGCCGCAGAGGTGCAGCCATTCATTTGCCCACCAGGCAAACGCGGTTGCCGCATACCAGGTGACACCTCTGACCGGGTGATTTCCCGTGCCGGCCAGATAGCGTGAACCCGGCCAAGTACCAGGTCGAAAACGTTCAGGCTCCTCGTCGTGGCGGGCCAGCCGTGGTTTCAAGCGTTCGGCTGCGACCAGCGCCTCAGCCTCTCCCCGCCCGGCCAGCGCCTCGAGAAAGACAAGGTACTGGCGATTGGTCACTGGAAAACGGGCCAGCGCGTAGCTCGCGGTGATCGTGCAGTCAAACGCGGGTTTTTCATCATCATATAGCCCCGCGTTATCGCCCATACGAAACGTGCCCGGACTGATCACGGCTGCCCAGTAGTCTTCGCGCCGCAGATCCAGCCCGGGCCGCTCATTGTCGGCACCAAAACGGTCAAGCATCATCGCGGCACGGTTGCGCAAGACCGGGTCAGGATGCACTTCTTCGCCAAATGCATAGCTGTGCAACCGCTTGAGCGTCTCACTCCGCAGGGGGGCGAGTTCGACCACGCGATCAACATCGGCATCATAGAGCGCGTCGGCGGCCAGCAGCACGGCATTGATCGCTTCGTCACGCGTTGTCAGCAGGCGCTGGATCAGTTGATGCGCCTTCTTTGTCGGCCCCTCAGTCGCCCAGTTGCCCACCGCCAGCAAGATGGTCTCGCGCCAGCGCCGGTTCGTCCAGTGCTGGTAAAGCTCTTCGATGCCCCGCTCACGGGCATCATAGGCCAGGGCCGTCAAATACTCTTGCAGCGTATAGTGGGCAAAGCTAAACCCGCCGTCACGCCGCTGCAGCAGGCCACTCTCAAGCGAGAGCGACTCGATCAGGTTGGCAATATAATCGTCGGCTGTTTCGTTATCCCAGGGTTTGTAGGCCTGATACACAGGCCGCAAAATAGCTTGCACCTCGCGCAGGCGTAACTCACGCCGCCCCTCTGCTTGCATCCACGCTGCGATCGCCTCAAGCCTGCGCCGAATCCCTTTCACACTCTCTTCGCCACCATAACGGGTCTTGCCCTCGTCATTGCCTGGCAGGCCACCCGTGATCTGTTGCGTGCGCCAGGTATCCAGCAACAGGTAGATCAAGCGATTGTAGAGTTCGGCGCGTTCACGCGGCAACCCGACCCCGGTATGAACCAGCAGCGCCATGCTCGTCAGCAAGAGGGGATTTGTCGCCATTTCAAAGAGGCGCGCATTGGCATCAATCAGCCCACCCAGATACGCGACGTGATCATTGGCAACCTCGACGGCACGCTGTGAACGTGTCTTTTGCACCGCCCCAAACCAGTTACCAAGCAATTGTTCAATCTCGTCACGCTTGAGCGGGCTCAGATGGCGCTCATCAAAGCCTGGCAGTTGCAGATCCTCAAACGGGCGACTGGCAACAAGATAGCGATTCTTGCCATAATCCTGGATCAGATTGGCAATCAAGCGCTGCATATAAGCCCGTTCACGCCGATCCCCAGTCTCATCCAGCCCGTCCAGCATCACCAAACACCCACCCTTCGTAAGCTGATGCGACGAAAAATCAGCGGCCAGGCTCGCCCCTCGTTTATGCATCTGGGTCGAAATATAGCCATCAAGCCAATCAAGCAGCAATTTACTCGGTGCGCCCTGTAGTCCAGGCAACGCCTCGCCCTGGGCGCGCTTGAAAGCCTCACGCACATAGGTAGCAACAAGCGTCAGGCGAATATAAAACGGCACCAGGGGCGTCGGCGCATGCAGATCAAGCAGTTCAGGTGCCTTGTCCACCCGGTCTTCCCGGCAGTCACAGGCTAGCACCAGGGCACCATATTGCAGCGTGGTCGTTTTGCCGCTGCCTGCATCACCGATCAGCAGCAAGCGCGTACTTGTTGGCTCAACCAGCACTTCATCAGCAGACTCACCCCGGCGCGCGCGTTCACGTGATTGCGTCTTCGCTTGTTGTTGCAGCAACGCCGGCTCGCTCAACATCCGATAGACACCCTGGCTACGATCCAGCGCCTGGTAGGCCTCTGGACGCACACGATACTCATCCTCAGGGTCAAATTCACCCCGAATCAGCTTGAGGAAGCCCTCGATCTGCCCACGTTCAACCACCCGCAACGGCACATACACATCCTCAAGCAGCAACTGCTCTTGCCGCTCACGTGCCCGAATGGGAATGATGGGCAGATGCTTCAACTCCTCTTCAAGCCAATCAAAATAGGCCGTCAGCCCTGACTGGCGAGCTTTTGCCTGCGCAGCTTTTTGATCTTTAGCTTCAATAGTCTCTTCGCGTCGCTTCAGCCACCGCCCGAGAAAGACCCGATACAAAAAATCACCGAGGCCCTCACCAGCCTTGCCGACAAACCGTTTCAGGACAAACAAAACCGCAGCAACAAGCACCACCCCCACGGCACCCCAGAACCCAAAGCGTTGCAACAACTCAGCCCAGGTCGTCGTGATCTCACCAGCGCCAACCAGCTCAGCAGATGTGCGCGTAGCCGTCGGCACCACCGGCTCACTGGTCACCGTCGGCACCGGCGCTTCGCCCTGTACCTGCGTCTGGGCCATCGCCAGTGTCGCGCCCAGCCCCAGCACGACCAGAACGGAAACCACAACCAGCACCCAACGCAGATCGTGTCGCATAGCGCCTCATGGTATAGATAGATGGATAGCCAACAAGTCTAATCATACCGCAATACCCCACCACCATCCACCGCAGGCAACGTTGCGCCCAGGGCAATTGCATCATACGAAACCGGATACAAAAAGACGCGCTATCAGGGCACCCGCAAGGGGTGCCCGTACACCGGATCCGGCCCCCGGCCTGTAGGGGCACCCCTTGCGGGTGCCCTTGCGGGTGCCCTGGCGGATGCATACACGGAAGATACAATCGCCCTGACGTTGCGCCCTTGCGTCTTTGCGTCAAAAACGGGTTTGTTTCACGCAAAGGCGCGTAGCCCTGAGGGGTGCCACATCATGCTATAATAGAGCCAGCAAGTTTGTGATGGGCCGCCGCTGGGGCAACCCAGAGGAACTTCCCGACTCCTTGCACGCCTTCGGGCGGCAGGCTGCCCCGCGAAACCGCAAGCGGGGGCACCTGTGGGGCGACCTGCAGGTGACGCAAGACGGCAACAGCAAGCAATCCCGCCGATGGCCCAATAGGGCACAGGTAAGGGCTGAAACGGTTGGGGTAAGAGCCCAACGGCGTCGGCAGCGATGTCGGCGGCCAGGCGACTGCGCCAGTTGATGGGGAGCAAGGTGCGTGGGGCGGGCTCATCGGTGGGAGTATTGGCATGCCACGGTACGCCAGTACGTATGTACCACCCCGCACGCTCGCATCGCAGCCCTGTGGGGTAGACCGGGTAACACCCGGCGCGCTACCAGGGGCCTCTGCCCTGTGCAGAGAGAGAGATGGCGGCATCGAACAGAATCGGGGGTACAGTCACAAACCTGAAACTCAAGGCGGGGCAACGCATGCGTTGCCCCGCCTTTCGATCATCATTATGGTCACAACTGATAAAATTTAACACAATGCTAACACTGCGTTAGCATTGCTAGAACATCGCCGTGCTACGATAAGGCAAAGGTGTGCTTTCAGACTCAATGCCGCAAGCGCCGCTTGCAAGCATTTAGCCCTGAGAAAATAACGGAGAAAAGAATCATGTCATTTAATACAAATCGTTTTACCGAAAAATCTGCCGAGGCGATCATCGCTGCGCAGAATGCCGCCGAGCGTTCGGGCAATAGCGAGGTTCAGCCCGAGCATCTGCTCTATGCGTTGCTTGATCAGGGTGATGGGGTGGTGCCCCAGGTGCTCGCAAAACTCGGTCTGCCGATTGGGGCCTTGAAACAACAGGCCAATGCCGAAATTCAGCGTCTGCCCCGCGTCAGCGGTAGCAATGTGCAACCCCAGTATAGCTCGCGGTTGCGCAATGTGATCCTGCGCGCCCACGATGAACTTGCCGGGTTTGGCGATGAGTATGTCAGCACCGAGCATCTCTTGCTCGCGCTGCTCGATCATGCGGGCGGCGGAGCCGAGCGCTTGCTCAAGCAGGCCGGGCTGCGCCGTGATGCCCTGCTCGCGACGTTGCGCGAGGTGCGTGGGGCCCAGCGCGTCACGTCGCCTAACCCCGAGGGAACCTATGCCGCCCTTGAACAGTATGGCCGCGATTTGACCGAGCAGGCTCAGCGCAATAAGCTCGATCCGGTGATCGGGCGTGATGAGGAGATCCGGCGCGTTATCCAGATCCTCAGCCGCCGTACCAAAAATAATCCGGTTTTGATTGGCGAACCGGGTGTTGGCAAGACCGCGATTGTTGAAGGCCTGGCCCAGCGCATTGTCCGGGGCGATGTACCCGAGGCTCTCCGTGATCGCCGCGTGGTCTCGCTGGATCTCGGTGCGCTCATCGCCGGTGCCAAGTATCGCGGCGAATTCGAAGAGCGCCTCAAGGCGGTGCTTAAAGAGATCCAGGAGCGTGAGGATATCATCCTCTTTATTGATGAGTTGCATACGATGGTGGGGGCCGGTGCCGCTGAAGGTGCGATGGATGCCGGCAATATGCTCAAGCCGATGCTTGCTCGCGGTGAGTTGCATATGGTTGGCGCAACGACCCTGGATGAGTATCGCAAACATATCGAGAAGGATGCCGCCCTCGAACGCCGGTTTCAGCCTGTGGTCGTCGAGCAACCCGATGTCGAGGATACGATTAGCATTCTCCGTGGCCTCAAAGAACGCTACGAGACCCATCATGGCGTGCGCATTACCGACGCCGCGCTCGTGGCTGCTGCCGTGCTCTCGGATCGTTATATTTCGGATCGCTTCTTGCCTGACAAGGCAATTGACCTGATGGACGAAGCCGCCGCTCGCTTGCGGATGGAGATTACGTCTGATCCGCAGGAACTTGACGATCTCAAGCGGCGTATGATGCAGCTCGAGATTGAACGCGAAGCGCTCAAGCGCGAGACCGATCGCGCCAGCAAAGAGCGGCTTGAGCGGCTCGAGCAAGATCTGGCGAATCTGCGTGAGCAGCGCAATGGCGTCGAGGCGCAGTTGCAACGTGAGCGTCAAGAGCTTGACCAAGTCCAGGCGCTCAAAGAACAGATCGAAGCGACCCGGGCCTCGATCGAGCAGGCCCAACGCCAGTATGACTACAACCGTGCCGCTGAGTTGCAGTATGGCACCCTGGCAACGCTCGATCGCCAGCTAGCCGAGCTCGAAGCAAGACTCGATGAGAGCGGTTCAAGCATGTTGCGTCAGGAGGTGCGCGAGCAGGATGTCGCCGAGATTATTGCCCGCTGGACGGGGGTGCCCGTCAGCAGGATGCTCGAAGGCGAGGTCGAGAAACTGATCAATATGGAAGCGCGCCTGCACCAGCGGGTTGTTGGGCAGCACGAAGCGGTCTCTGCCGTCGCCAACGCGGTACGCCGTGCCCGCGCCGGGCTGCAAGATCCCAATCGTCCGCTTGGCTCGTTCCTCTTCCTCGGCCCAACAGGCGTGGGCAAGACCGAACTGGCCCGTGCGCTCGCCGAGTTTCTCTTTGATGACGAACAATCAATGGTGCGGATTGACATGTCAGAGTACATGGAAAAACACACCGTTTCTCGTCTGATTGGTGCGCCTCCTGGCTATGTCGGGTATGATGAAGGCGGCCAGTTGACCGAGGCCGTGCGGCGCAAGCCCTATTCCGTCATTCTGTTTGATGAAGTTGAAAAAGCGCATCCCGATGTCTTTAACATCCTGTTGCAGGTGCTTGACGATGGCCGTCTGACCGATGGGCATGGACGGGTGGTAAGCTTTAAGAATACGGTGGTGATCATGACGAGCAATATTGCCTCGGCCATGATCCAGGAGTTGACTCAGTCCGAGGCCTCCCAGACGACGATCCGTGAAGCTGTGCTCGACGAATTGCAGAGTGAATTGCGGCCCGAGTTTCTCAACCGCATTGACGATGTGATTGTCTTTCAGCCGCTCAGCCGTGAGCATATTGGGCAGATTGTTGAAATCCAGCTCGCACGGCTCCGCAAGTTGCTGGAAGATCGGAAACTCAAACTGGAACTGACCGAAGCAGCACGGGTAAAACTAGCTGCCGAGGGGTACGATCCGGTCTATGGGGCACGGCCACTCAAGCGGGTTATTCAGCAGCGCTTGCAGAACCCGCTGGCCCTTGAGTTGCTAAAAGGTGAGTATCGCGAAGGCGATACCATTCGCGTTGATAGTGTTGATAATGCCATGACCTTTCATAAGGTGTGAGGAGAGAGCGAATGATTCGTGAGCGGTACGCACATCAAATTGCTGGCCTGCGTGAAGACTTGCTGCGTATGGGCAGCATGGTCGAGCAGGCCTTGCTTCGCGCCATTTATGCCCTTGAAACCTGGGATGTTGCCATTGCGGCGCAGATTATTCATGACGATGCCAGCATTGATGATGCCTGGCGTAACCTGGAAGAGCGGACGATCCATCTGCTGGCAACCCAGCAACCCGTTGTCGCCAGTGACCTGCGCCTCTGTGCCGTCGTGACGGCAATCGCTGGCGAACTCGAGCGCATTGGCGATTATGCCAATAGCATTGCCAAACGGGTTCGCCAGGCTACCCGTCGGCCAGCGTTGATGACGCCTCCTCCACAAACCCAGGAGATGGGACGACTCGCGTTGCAAATGGTCAATACGAGTTTGCAAGCGTTCTTGTTGCAAGATGTCGATCTTGCACATGGTCTGGCAGCCAGTGACGAACGGGTTGACGAGTTAGAAGATCTCTTGCGCGCCGAGGTCATCGCAATCGCCAAAGGGGATCCAGTGCTCTTTGAAGCCGCCGTCGATATGCTTGATATTATTCATGCGCTCGAACGTTCGGCTGATCGGGCCACCAACATTGGCGAGCGGGTGATCTACCTGGCGACCAACAGTGTTGAAACCCTGAATTAAGACGAGCAATCGCCAGGGCACCCCTGGCGGCAGGCCCGGTGTAGGGGCACCCCTCGCGGGTGCCCTCGCGATTGCATCTTCCGTGTATGCACCCGCAAGGGCACCCGCAAGGGCACCCGCAAGGGCACCCGCAAGGGGTGCCCCACCCCGGTACGGGCACCCCTTGCGGGTGCCCCGTTGTATCCGGTTTCGTATGATGCAATCGCCCTACAAAAAAGGCCAGCAATGCTGGCCTTTTTTGCCAGACTATGGTATGCTACCAATCACAAACGATCTTCGGGGCAGGGTGAAATTCCCGATCGGTGGTATAGCCCACGAGCGTGTTGCGAGGCACGCATGATCCGGTGCAACTCCGGGGCCGACGGTTACAGTCCGGATGTAAAGAAGATCCAGACAGGCGGTGTGCTTGCGCTGCTGTGTGTTGATGACGACGTGATCAGTCCTTGGCTGGTGCCATGTCGTTGATCAAGGCTGCTACGTGTCAACGTAGCGGCCCCTGAGCAGATCAGTCAAGTTCCCTTCCGCCAGTATGGCTGAGTCGGCGACTCGGCACTGCGTCTGGTCGATGTTTCCCCCCCGAAGTGCATGGCACTCGGGGGTTTTTGTGTGCGATCAAGTCGGTTGTGCTCAATGGGCAACAGGGTGGGCCTCGCTTCATGCTCCCACCAGTCTCCCTTGGGGCACCGGCACTGATAGTGAGGAGCTTGATGATGCAACAAACATTGCCGATGCAGCGGAAGACTCCCGCAACACGTTCCTGGCCGCGCTGGAGCCCTGACCTCCACTGGGTCGGCTTGCCAGTGACGGTCATGATTGGGTTGGTCTTCTGGCACCTCCTGGTGACGCTTGGCGGGTATCGCCCGTTCATTCTTCCAGGGCCGGCCCTCGTGGCCGAGCGGTTTGTGGCTACCGCCCAGAGCGGCCTGCTCTGGCAGCATACCTCGGCGACGCTGGTCGAAGCCCTCGGTGGGTTTAGCATTGCGCTTGTCCTTGCGTTAACGCTTGGCTATGTCCTGGCGCATCTGCCCTGGCTCGACCGCGCCCTCTCGCCGGTGCTGGCGGCAAGTCAGGCGATCCCGATCATCGCGGTTGCCCCGCTTGTAATCCTCTGGTTTGGCCCGGGCCTCACCAGTAAGTTGCTGATTGCGGCGCTGATCACGTTCTTGCCCATTCTGATTGCCACCGTTGTTGCGATTCGCTCGGTGCCCCGTGAACTCCGCGAGATGGCGCTGATCAGTGGCGCAAGTCGCTGGCAAATTTTACGCTATGTGGAAGCCCCGCTGAGTGTGCCAGTACTCTTTGGTGGGATTCGTACCGGTCTCGCCCTCGCAACAACCGGGGCTGTTGTGGGTGAGTTTGTCGCTGGACGCGAAGGGCTCGGGGCGTTGATCAATATCGCCCGCGGCCTCTTTGATACGCCGCTGATCTTTGTTGCCCTGCTGACCCTTGCTTCAATTACGCTCAGTTTTTATCTTGTTGCAACCCTCATCGAGCGCTGGTTGATGCGCTGGGATTACGAGTAGTTCCTCTGGTTCTGGTTTCGTTTAGGGAGAGATCGAGTTTTTACTATGAAGTACGCAACCATTTTCGTCTTGCTCTTGTCGTTCCTGCTCGTTGCCTGTGGTACTCAGCCTGCGGCACCGGTGGTGCCAACTGCCGAACCGACTGCTCCGTCGGCTAGCGAAGCGCCCGCTCCGGCTCCCGAAGAAGGATTGCGCCGCGTGACGCTGGCGATGTCCTATATCCCCAATATTCAGTTTGCACCCTACTATGTCGCTGCCGCCAAAGGCTATTTTGCCGAGGAAGGCCTGGAAGTCGTTTTTGACTATAACTTTGAAAATGATGTGGTGCAGCGTGTCGCTACCTGGCCGCAAGGTGATGTAGCCTTCGCAACAGCCTCTGGTACCTCGACCCTGCTTGCTCGTCAGCAAGGGCTTCCGGTCAAGACGGTGCTGACCCTCTACCAAGCTTTTCCGATTGTCTTTTTTGCCAAAGCCTCAACCGGCCTGCAAGGCCCCGAGGATCTGCTTGGCAAGACGGTTGGCATTCCGGGCAATTTCGGTGAGAGCCTCTATGGGTTGCTGGCCGTGCGCTATGCCAATGATTTTGATGCGTCGGCTTTTGAAGTGCAAGAGATCGGCTTTACCCAGGCACAGGCGGTGCTCGAAGATAAGGTTCAGGTCGCAATGGGCTATGCCATGAATGAGCCGGTGATCCTGCGCCAACTCGGCGAAGAGGTTGATGTGCTGCGCGTCGCCGATGTCTATGATCTGGCCGCCAATGGCATTATTGTCAGCGAACGGTTGCTGCAAGAAGAGCCGGAACTCGTGCAGAGCTTTGTCACTGCCGCGATGCGCGGTTTGCAGGCGACCCTTGCCAACCCTGACGAGGCCTTTGAGCTGAGTCTCGATTATGTACCCGAGGCGATGCTTGGGGATGTTGAAGTGCAGCGCCAGGTGTTGCTTGAGAGTCTCCCGTTTTGGTCGAGCGACCTGACCACGGCCAATGGTCTTGGCTATACCGATCGTGAGCTCTGGGTCGCAACCGAGCAGTTTATGCGCGAAGCTCAGTTGCTGGCTGGTCCGGTTGAGGTTGATGAGGCCTTTACAAACGAGTTTATCAAGCCCCTCGCTGATGCGAGCGGTTATTAAGCGCTTGTCATCTACAAGGGCTATGTGGTAAGCTAGAGCAAGGTGCCTTGATGACCCGCATGAGAAGGAGTTGAATCTATGAATCCTCGCCAGCTACAGCAGATGGCTCAGCAGATGCAGCGCGAGATGCAGAAGATCCAGGAAGAACTTGGTGTTACCATGGTTGACGGAAGTGCCGGCGGTGGCGCAATTACGGTGCAGATGAATGGTCACCGTGAGCTACAGGGCATTACGATCTCGCCTGAAGTCGTTGATCCCGATGATGTCGAGATGCTGCAGGATCTGCTCATGGCTGCCTTCAGCGATGCCTCCAAAAAGGCTCAGGAGATGGCCGAAAAGCGGATGGGGCCATTGATGGGCGGCATGAAGGGGATGCCTGGTCTCTTTTAAGGCAAAAAAAGCCAGCTACGCTGGCTTTTTTGCATCGAAACTGAGGTTGAAAACGCCGATCCTCAGAGTACGCCCCTTCTGGCAAAGCTGACAGCTTTGCCAGAAGGGGCCGCTGTGCAGAGCATCAGCCCCCAGGAGCTCACTCATGACGTCGCGTAGCGAGAATCTAGTCGTAGAACCGGTGGCCCGGCTGATTGATGAGTTGGCTCGGCTGCCCGGCATTGGGCCCAAAACGGCGTCGCGTTTGACGTTTTTTTTGTTGCGTGCCGAAGCAGAGCAGACCCGCACCCTCGCTGAAGCGATCCTGGCGATGCGTGCCCAGGTGACCCTCTGTCGGCGCTGTTACAATATCACGGTTGGCGAGTTGTGTGCCGTCTGTACCAGCACCACCCGCGATCAGTCCAAGATCTGTGTGGTCGAGGAACCCCTTGATGTGCTGGCGATTGAGCGTACCGGGGCCTATCGTGGCCTCTACCATGTCTTGCACGGCCATATTGCCCCGCTTGAAGGCATCTATCGCGAGGATCTGAAGATCGATGAACTGATCGCACGTGTGCGGAGCGAGCCGATTGATGAGGTCATTCTGGCGATGAATCCGAATACCGAAGGTGAAGCAACCGCCTTTCTCTTGCTGAAAGACCTTGCCTCCCTGGGCGTCCGTATCACCCGCCCTGCGCGTGGCTTGCCCACGGGTGGTGATCTTGAATGGGCCGATCCCGATACGCTCGGCTCGGCGTTTGAAGGCCGCCGCGAATTGTAAAGGAGCCTGGATCATGAGCCTGCTTGATATTCTCTATGAGGCTCTAGAGACGGTCGAGGGTGCGCGTTTTGCCGGTGTCGTTGCGACCGATGGCCTCGGGGTCGAGATGGTCTATGCCAATGATGAGGATGAGTTTGACCTTGAACTCGCCGAGCTTGAATTGGCAACCCTTGCCGCCAATGCCGGGGCTGCTTCCAAGCGGATTGGCAGTGGGCGGGTCTATGATCTGACGGTCGAAACCGATGAGTTGACCTATCTGGCCTCGCTGGTGACCCCTGGGTATTTTGCCGTGCTCGGCCTCTATGCCGATGCAAGTCTTGATGGTGCGCGGGCCACGCTTGCCGAGCTCGTTGAACGCATTCAGGTTGAGGTCTGAAGGGTAGGTGTGATGAAGGTAGGTGCTGTTTTTCCCCAGATCGAAAGTGGGACTGATCCGGTCGCGCTGCGGGATTATGCCCAGGCCGTCGAAGCCATGGGCTATACCCATCTCGTCATCTATGACCATGTCCTCGGGGCGAGTACGGCGACCCGTCCCGGTTGGACCGGGCCATACTCGAGCGAGTCGCTCTTTCACGAGCCTTTTGTGCTCTTTGGGTATCTGGCTGGCCTGACCAAAACCATTGAACTGGTGACGGCTGTCATCATTCTGCCGCAACGCCAGACGGCCCTGGTCGCCAAACAGGCCGCCGAGGTTGACCTGCTCAGTGGTGGGCGGCTGCGGCTTGGGGTCGGGGTGGGTTGGAATGCGGTGGAGTATGAAGGGCTGAACGAGGATTTTGGCAATCGCGGGGTGCGCAGCGAAGAGCAAATCGCCTTGCTGCGCGCACTCTGGGCCGATCCGGTCATTGATTTTCACGGACGCTGGCACACGATCAACCAGGCCGGGCTCAACCCGCTGCCCCCTCGGCGCAGCATCCCGATCTGGATCGGTGGCTACAGCGAAGTGACGCTCAAACGCGTGGCTCAGCTTGGCGACGGCTGGTTCCCCTGGCGCCCACTGGACGACGCGCTCCGCGGCCAACTCGAACGCCTGCACGGCTATATCCAGGCCGCCGGGCGCGATCCAGCCTCCATCGGCCTCGAACCCCAACTCTCCCTCGCCCGCCTCCCTGAAGCGACATGGGAAACCTTCGTCCGTGACTGGCAAGACCTCGGGGCCACTCACCTCTGCATCAACACAATGGGCCTCGGCCATACGAGCCTCGACGCCCACATCGCAAGTCTCCGGATGATCAAAGAACGCCTTGGTTTCTAGAGGCACGCCCCTTCAAAGGGTTTCACCTGCGCGGTCAAGGGCGTTCCCGTAGACGGGCGATCCTCGTCAAACCTGCCAGGTGGGCGCCGGGACACCGCTCCGCTACCCCAAAGATCCCTGTGGCGCACACCTGGCAGGTTTCCGCAGAGCCCCAACCTGCCAGGTGTGCGCCAGGACATGCCTCCGGTACCCCGGGATCCCTGCAGCGCACACCTGGCAGGTTTCCGCAGGGATCCCAATACCTTGCAAATAAGCTCACGCGAAGGCGCAAAGGGTTCGCTCACCTACACAAAAAACTCTGCGCCTTCGCGCCTTTGCGTCAAACTTCCTTAGCCCCGTGCCCAACGATCCATTGCATCGCGAGACTCGCCAGGCGATCCAGCACTTCTACCGAGGAGGCGATGTCCTCTTCACGAGTGTCTTCGATTTTATTATGCGAGATGCCGTAGAGACTCTGCGAAAAGATCATGACCGTGGGGATGCCGGAACGGGCAACTTCGGCGGCGTCGTGAAGCGGACCGCTCGGTAGGAGATGCACCGTCCCGCAGATGGCGCGGGCGGCTTCTTCCCCCAGCGCAATGAGATCAGGATGAAAGGGAATTGGCTCGATTTGCCAGATCCGTTCCCAGGCGACCCCACACTTCTCTTCGGCGGCAAAACGCTCAGCGGCGTCTTTCGCCTCTTGCAGCATAGCGGCGAGCGACGTGGCTTCCATGTGGCGCTGATCAAGTGTGATTATGCACTCACCGACAACTGCGGTCACAATGCCCGGTTTCGTGATGCAGCTTCCGACGGTGCAGACCCCACCGTGGCGCTTGGCGATTTCGCGAATTTCCAGGCCAAGCTTCGCCGCCGCACCAAAGGCATCGCGCCGTTTGTCCATCGGCGTCGAACCTGCATGCGCCGCCTGGCCGGTAAAGGTGATCGCGTGGCGCTCGACGCCAAAGGTGCCAATGACAACCCCGACGGGCAGGCCCATACTTTCGAGCACGGGACCCTGTTCGATGTGCAATTCAAGATAGGCGGCGGCATTGGCCGCCTGACTTGCGCAGGTCTTCGCCTGGTAGAGATCCACCCCCTGCGCGGCGAGCGCGTCAACTAGGCGGATGCCGTCTTTGTCGCGCAGATCGGCGACACTCGCCGGATCGAGGTTGCCCGAAAAAGCGCTTGAGCCAAGCAGACTCCGCCCAAACCGGGCACCCTCTTCGTCGGCCCAGTCAACTAGGCGCAGCGTGACCGGTGGCGTACCCTCAGCAGCCATACGGCGCATTACCTCAAGGCCACCGAGCGTATTCATACAGCCATCGAGCCAACCCCCATTGGGCACCGAATCGATGTGGCCGCCGATCAGCAGCGCCTGTTCAGATGCGCCTGGCAGGGTTGCCCAGAGATTGCCGGCCTCATCGGTCTCAACGGTGACCGGCAGTTCGGCCAATTTTGCTTTGAGCCACGCCCGTGCCTGCGCCCAGGTCTCGGTCCAGGCGACGCGCTGGGCACCGTTCTCATCACCGGTAAGCGCACGCAATTCTTTCAACTCGGCGATCGTGCGGGCAGGATCAATCGTTGCGCCTGTCATGCTTCTTCCTCTTCATCTACAGCCCAAACGGGCGGCGATGCACAAACCGTCCTGCACCTGCTTCGCCCTGCCACTCGCCATTGTCAACCAATACCTGGCCTCGGGAAAGCACGGTACGCGGTGCGCCAACAACTTCCCAGCCCTCATAGAGGGTGTAGTCGGTGCGCTGGTGCTGCGTAGCGGCGCTGAGGGTTCGTTTCGCCTCGGGATCCCAGATGACCAGATCGGCATCAGAGCCAGGCGCGACGGCCCCTTTCTGCGGATAACAGCCAAACAGTCGGGCCGGGTTGGTCGAGCAAAGTTCGACCCAACGGTTGAGCGAAAGCTTGCCGGTACGCACGCCGTGCGTATAGAGCAGCATCAACCGCTCTTCGATACCAGGGCAGCCATTGGGGATCTGGGCAAAACTGGCCTTGCCCAGTTCTTTGCCGGGGGTGCGGCCATCCTGCCCTCCTTCAAACCAGAAGGGACAGTGATCAGTCGAGACGGCCTCCAGCGAGTTGTCGGCGACACCTTGCCAGAGCGCAGCCTGGTCGTGTTTTTCGCGGAACGGAGGCGAACAGACCCACTTGGCCCCCTCGAAACCCTCGCGGGCGAGATCATCTTTGGTGAAAAAGAAATACTGGGTGCAGGTTTCGGCGAAGATATGGCCGGCCCCGCCGCGCGCCCGCGCCAGACGCACTGCTTCAAGCGCACCGGCATTGGTCAGGTGAACGACATAGAGCGGCGCACCACTCACTTCGGCAAGACGCACTGCCCGCGCTGTCGCCTCGGCTTCAAGCTCGGGCGGGCGGGTCAGAGCGTGGTACTTTGGTGCAAGATTGTCG
Organism: Candidatus Chloroploca mongolica; assembly: GCF_004762035.2. GTDB lineage: Bacteria > Chloroflexota > Chloroflexia > Chloroflexales > Chloroflexaceae > Chloroploca > Chloroploca mongolica. Next base: position 127,291 of record NZ_SIJK02000008.1, read on the forward strand.
GCTGCAAGCGCATCTTTGATCAGGACATCAATCGCATCGCCGTTTTCGGCATGCACCATAATGAGCAACTTATGTTTGGCGGCCTGCTGCATCGCCCGGAAGAGCGTTGTATCATCAACCTGCAACGCACCCTTGTACGCCATAAAGAGCTTGACGCTCGTGACGCCATACTCAGCACAGTGGGCCATCTCCTCCAGTAACGCCTCAGAGAGATCGGTAATTGCGACGTGAAAGCCGTAATCAATCACCGCCTTGCCAGTCGCCTTGGCCTGCCAGATATCAAGCGTCTCACGGAGCGACGCGCCTTTGGGCTGGATCGAAAAGTCAATATGCATCGTTGTCCCGCCAAACGCAGCGGCCCGTTGACCAGTGAAAAAATCATCCGACGAGACCGTCCCACCAAAGGGCATATCCAGATGGGTATGCACATCAATGCCACCGGGGATCACATAGGCCCCTGACGCATCAAGCACCTTGTCACCAGACAGGCCCTGCCCGAGCGCCACAATCTGTTCACCCTCGATCAACACATCAGCGGGAAACGTATCGCCCGCTGTTACCACGGTTCCACCCTTGATCACAGTTGACACACCTAGCTCCTTTGCTCAGTTTCAGGATCCGACCAACTTGCTTGCCGAACCAAATGCAGGCACAATCTGGCTACCGTAGACCTCAAGGCAGGCCTCTTCTTCGCCGCTCATCAGATAGATATTGAACTGATGGACACCAAGTGCAGCCAGTTCGTGCAGGCGGCGGCGATGTTCTTCAACCGGGCCAACAATGCAGAAGCGATCAACCACATCGTCCGTCACAAACTCAGCATTGCTCGAGCCAACTTCAGCATGCTTCTGATAATCATAGCCGGCCCGCGCACTGACATACTGGGTCAATTCAGGCGGCAACATCGTCTGGTCATAGCGGGCGAGCAGATCAACGACATGGTTCGAGACGAGGGCGGGGAACCAGCGCACCTGATTGCGTGCATAGGCCAGATCATCAGCCACCCAGACCGGAGCAGCGGCCATCACCTTGATCGCCGCCGGATCGCGTCCTGCGGCGCGGGCGCCCTCGTGGAGGAACCCGAGGCACCACTTGATCAACGCCGGATCGGCAAACTGCAAGATCACCCCATCGGCAATGCGTCCAGTCAGATGCAACGCTTTTGGCCCATAGGCTGCGATCCAGATGGGCAGCGAGGGTTCCGGATGGCACCGTTCTTCGCACGTAGGTCCACAGGTATCTTGGCAAGCCCAGGGCAATTGCACCGTCTGTTCTTCGTGGGTCACCGGGCGTCCGGTGGCGAGCGCACGGATCTTGAGGGCTGCGACTTCGAGGTCGGCCAGCGTCGTCGGTTTTTTGCCGAGGACACGCCGCGAGCTATCACCGCGGCCAATGCCAAGATCCATGCGTCCGCCCGAGATCAGATTCAGCGTTGCGAGGCTACTTGCCGTCACGGTAAGATCCCGCACAGCCGGATTGGTCACACAGGTGCCCAGGCGCATATGTTGGGTATTATGCGCCATCAACGTCAACAATGGATATGGGTCTTGCCAGAGCACATGCGAGTCAAAGACCCAGGCGTACCGAAACCCTGCCTCTTCAGCCTGTTTTGTCAACGCCACACTGCGGGTTGGCGGCATGTCAAGCTTGAGTGTGATAGCAAATTCCATAGTTTTCTCGACTTGTTTTGTTATTGCACAATATACTAGAAACATGCTTGTGCTGGCAAAAACGACCCGTTTTGCTGGTCGTTTTCACCAGCACAAGCGAAAGATTGGGGGCCTGCGGCCCTCAACAGAGCCTATTGTGACGCCATCTCCCAGATTTCGTGGGTATAGGCGGCGGGCTCGGCGGGCTGGGTGATGACACCGAATTCAAGCGCGGTTGCAGCGGCAAAATCAAAGAGGGCAGGCTCGAGGAAGCCAACCGTAGTACTGGGATCAATTGGGTCGCCCCAGATCAGCTTGTTGACCTCATTCATCTGCCAGGTCTGGGCCTCGCGGGTCATGACCCCACCGCTATCCTGGCTGAGCACGCTATCCACGCACGAGTCAACATTGTCGCGGCAATAGGCCCATCCCTTGATCGAAGCGCGCACAAAGCGGGCCGCAATATCTTTGTTGGCTGGATCAGCCGTGAGCCAGGTTTCGCTCGCAAAGATGCCATCCTCGGGCATCGCCGTGCCAAGCTCGTTGTAGTCAATGATATTCAGTTCCTCGATCGTATGCCCGGCACTCAAGACCTGATAGAGCTCGTTGTAGGTCATAGCTGCGGCGGCGTCAACCTCGCGATTGAGCAGCAGGTTCATATCAAAGGGTTGCTGAACAAGCGTCAGGTCGGTATCGGGATTGAGATTGAACTTGCTCAACGTGGCAAGCAGGTTATACTCGTTGCCGCCAAACCAGACGGCGATATTGCGCCCGGCAAAATCCTCGGGCGAGGCAATGCCACTATCGGCCCATGCCAGGTGCCGCATCCCGGCGAGGGTGTAGATCTGCGCAATATTGACGAGGGGCACGCCCTGCTCACGGGTCGCCAGCAGACTCGCCATCCAGTTGATCCCAAACTCGGCCTGCCCACTTGCGACCACCTGCTCGGGCACAATATCGGGTCCACCGGGCTTGATCGTCACCTCAAGCCCCTCTTCGGTATAAAAGCCCTGGTCAAGAGCGGCATAATAGCCCGCAAACTGGGCCTGAGCCACCCACTTCAATTGCAGACGGACAGGATCAAGCTCGGCAGCGGGTTCAGGGGCGGTCTCGGTGGTTGGTGCAGCGGGGGCCGCAGGGGGAGTCTGTCCACAGGCTGCCAGGATTAGGCTAGCCATGATCATCACCATCAAGAGACCGAAACGCTTCGCGATGGGCATAACGAAAGCCTCCTTCAAGATACATTTGCACACGATAAAAGCGCACTACCCAACAGGTGGAGTCGACGATCCTCCTTTCTCTACGTATGTTTGTCCAGGAAAGCTGCGTTGCACACGAGCGTCATTGCCCAGAATGCCGTTGCTTCCACGGCATAACCCAACGTTCAATCAAGACAATGACGAGATAGAAGATCAGCCCATAGAGGCAGGCGACCATAATCGCCGACCATGCTTCACGTGTGCGCAGAATCCCTGCCTGCGTCTTGATATAGACCCCAAGTGCATTCCGAGGGCCGCCAAAAAACTCGGCCACCACGGCACCGATCATGCTCAGGGTCGCGCAGACTCTGAGGGCATTGAAGAGAAAGGGCAGCGCGGCAGGCATGCGTAGCTTGAGAAAGACAGCGCGTTGGGGGGCCGCATACGACCGCATCAAGAGCAACGCATCGGCGCGAGGTGAAATAAGCCCGGCGTAGACGCTGACGAGCGTCGGAAAGAAGGTCATCACGGCGATCACCCCGATCTTTGAGGCGGCGCTGACGCTGCCGAGCCAGATGCCCATCAGGGGCGAGAGCGCAATAATGGGCACAGCACTTGCGGCAATGGCGAGCGGCACCAAGCCATCAGCCACAAAGGTCCAGCGCACACAAAAGATCGCCACCAGCACCCCAAGTGAGCACCCGATGGCGCTACCCATCAGTGCATTGCTAAACGTCACCATCCCAATGCCCAGCAAAAACCAGGGGCGTTCAAGAAAGGTCGCCATAATCTGACTGGGGGCTGGCAAAAGATAGATCGGGATCTCAAACAGCCAGACCGCCCCTTCCCACAAGGCAATCGCCACAAGAAAGGTCAAGACAGGCGGCCAGATCATATGAAACCACTTTGCGACCTGGTCGATGCTGCGTACTGCCGGGGTTGAAACCGTCGTTGCTTGCATAGGCTTACCCTGCCGTCTCCGTTGCCCGGAGGCACTCGCGCACCTCGGTGACAAGGGCAAAAAACTGTGGATCTTCGCGGGTCTCGAAGGCGCGCGGGCGGGCGAGGTTGACCTCAACCACCCGTTGGACTCGACCCGGACGCGGTGACATCACGACCACCCGATCCGCGAGAAAGACCGCTTCGGGAATGCTATGGGTGACAAAAATGACCGTCGGGCGCGGTTCCGCCTCCCACCAGATACTGAGCAGTTCGAGTTGCAACCGTTCGCGGGTAATCTCATCAAGCGCCCCAAACGGCTCGTCCATCAACAGGATCGACGGGGCAAACGAGAGGGCGCGGGCAATCGAGGCACGTTGCTGCATGCCGCCTGATAACTGATGAGGGTAGGCATCACCGAAATCCCCAAGGCCGACCAGTTTGAGCAGTTCCATTGCCCGTTGATGCCGTTGCTCTTTGGGGCGCCCCATAATCTCAAGCGGCAGTTCGACGTTCTTGCGGATCGTACGCCAATCGTAGAGTACCGGCGACTGGAAGACAATGCCATAGTCGCGATCACGGCGGGCCTGGTCGGGGGTTTTGGCCTTGATGCGTACCGTCCCATTGCTCGGTTGCTCAAGATCGCCGATCAGCCGCATCAGCGTACTTTTGCCGCAGCCACTCGGCCCAATGAGCGCAATAAACTCACCAGCGGCAATGCGCAGGGTCACATCGTGCAAAGCTGTGACAGGCCCCGCGCCACCCTGATAGATCTTCGACACCCGCTCGAACTCAATAATTGGTGTATCCATTGCTTCAACGCTTCACAATCAGGCGCTCGGCGAGCGCAACGAGACCATAAAAAACCACGCCGATCAGCCCGGCGACGAGAATCGCCAGGTAGAGCGCCGGAGGACGCGAATTATAGAACTGAGCGGCATTCAGGATCATCACCCCGATGCCTTCACTGCTGCCCGAGGGCAACTCGGCGACGATCGCGCCAATAACACTTGCCGACGCAGCAATCTTGAGTGAGGCAAAGAGATAGGGGAGCGAAGCGGGCAAGCGCAACTTCCAGAAGGTCTGCAGCGAAGAGGCCGCATACGAACGCATGAGATCCAGGCTTTGTGGGGAAGCCGAGCGCAGGCCACGCAGCATGCCAATCGTCACCGGAAAAAAGGTGAGGTAGGCCGCGACAAAGATCTTGGCGACCCACGGCTCGGCCCCCATCCGCCCGAGGCTCACCACGACCATCGGGGCGATCGCGAGGATCGGCACGGTCTGCGAGCCAATAACATACGGCATCAAACCGCGTTCAAGGATCGGCATGCGCATAAAGAGGAGCGCCAGGCCAAAACCGAGCAGCCCACCAATGAAAAAGCCACCCATTGCGACCCGCAAAGTGGCCCAGGCATTGATGAGCATCTGTACAAGCAAGAGCGGCCCATTGCCACCCTGTGTACGGGTAAACATTGTCGCCACAATATCGCCGAGGTGGGGCAGGCGCTGATCAGAGATCCCAAAGAGCAGTTTGCTGCCTTCCCAGATGAGAAGCAGCGCTGCGACAAGCCCAATAACCGGCAGCATCCGGCGTCCTGCCGTTACCATGACTGTCCGCACTCGCACCGAAGACGAAGGAGCAACCGAATATGCCAAGGCCAACCTCCACCTGATGGATGAGGCTTCTACACACATGCAACCCTGGGGGGTGGCCGGGTACAGCATTGTCACCAGGCCGACGGCTGGTCATTACACACACCGGGGCGCTAACGTCGCGAAGAACCGGCGGGAGGGGTATAGGCTTTTTGTTCCGGGCTAAAGTATAGTGTAGCGCCGCTAGCGCTATTTGTCAACGGAGGTGTAAAGCTGGTGACGGCATTTGGTTGGGGGAACGTAAAAAAGCCAGCTACGCTGGCTTTTTTACGTTCCCCCAACCAAATGCTTAATAGAGGAACATCGGCTTGCCGACGAGGTGGGTAATATGCGGTTTGTACTGCTCGGTATCATAGAGTTCAGGCACGTCAACGCGCTTGACCCCGCGAATACTCGAGTCGACGAGCACGGTCGTATAGACCCCATTTTGCAGCGCAACCATCACGCCATCGTGTCCCTTTTCGAGCTGCTGGATCGCCAGGTTGCCAAATGAGGCGGCCACCATACGATCAAGCGAGTCGGGAGCACCGGCACGCATCAGGTAGCCGAGTTGTTGATTGAGGATATCCACCCCGGTGATCTTGGTGAGCGCTTCACCGACGATCTCTCCAATTCCACCGAGTTTGCGGTGCCCATAGGCATCTTCCTGCCCATATTCGACCACCTGCCCGCCGAGCATACTGGCACCCTCAGAAATAACGAGGACGGCATAATTGCTCGGGTTGTTGCGCCGATCATCCATAATGAAACTGGCGACACGCTCGATGTCAAAGGGCACTTCGCTGATCAAGGCCCGATCAGCATCACCAAGGTAAGCCGAAATAAGGGCCGTTTCACCACTGTTGCGCCCAAAGAGTTCGACCACCGCGATCCGCTCGTGGCTTCCTGCCGGGGTACGCAGAGCATTGATGAATTCGACACTGCGGGTTACTGCGGTGCTAAAACCGATACAGTAATCGGTGCCAAAGACATCATTGTCCATTGTCTTGGGAATCGCGATGACCCGAATGCCCTCTTGATGCATCCGGGCGGCGTAACTCAGCGTATCATCACCACCAATGGGGATAAGTGTGTCAACGCCGAGATGCTCGAGAACCCGTAGCACATGGGGCGTCGCGTCAATGAGCTTCTTCTCACCTGCTGGCTCGAATTTGCCCTGGAGAAAATCGGGTATAGCCGATGGTTTTACTTTGGCTGGATTGGTACGTGAGGTGTGCAGATGCGTACCACCAGAACGATCAATTGTCCGAACATGTGCTGGTGTCAGCGGTTGCACCCATTCGGAGCTTCCATCCGGATCGTCAGGGTTGTAGTTGAGGAGCCCTGCCCATCCCTTACGGATACCAACAACTTCCCATCCATTTGCCGCTGCACGGTTGACCACTGCTTTAATACATGGGTTTAGACCGGGCACGTCACCACCACCGGTGAGGATACCGATGCGCATAGTCACTCCTTCATAGCCTTATCGTACCACTTGTCACGGATACTGCTTGATGCTCGATGCTTAGGCCGAAGGCTGCATGTAACCGTTCGATACGTTATCGTAAGCACAGAACATCCCTTTACACCATTGTAGAGATGGTTCCTAACAGGTAGATGGCTGAACTACTTGCATGTAAACGCGTCTCGTGCCGTCTATCATAATCCTTTGCTAGCGGCTGTGCGGTTAAGATTGCTTTCCGCAAGGTAGTGATTAACAAAGCTAAGATCATTATATATGCTTGGCCCTGTGGCCTACGGCCACAGGGCCAAGCATGTTATGTGCGGTTCTACGTAGGCCACAGGTGCAAGCAGGCCATGGGCGGTTGGGCTACGAGGGACAGCAGACTGTACTATAATACGGGTATGAAATGCTTGCGTACAATCTGGTTGCTGTTGCTCGCACTGCTCCTGGTGATGGTCGCTACCGGGTGTGCTCCTCCTCCATCAGCTGAGATTGTGGTGGATCAAGCGCGTGAGCCGTCGCCAACACCGACGCTCGTGCCTCGCCCTTCGGCGACGCCGTTGCCCACGCGTGTACCGCCGACACCGACGCCCACGCTTCCGGCGCTTTCGATTTGGGTCGCTGAAGAAGGCCCCGCACTCGCTACGGTACAGGCGCTCTTCGCCGATCTCGCTCAACGCGCCGACCTTGAGCTCGAGGTTGTGCCGCGCCCGCCCGATGGTCTACGTTTGAGTATCGCGACAGCGTCGGTACGCGGCGAGCCGTTACCTGATCTGATCTGGGGGCATCAAGAGGATCTTGCTGGTCTGTTGCTTGATGGTCACCTGCAGCCGGTTCCCGACGCTCTGCGTTCAATCGAGGCGCTGCCGGCGTTGCTCACCACTGCAACCTATGATGGTCTGCTCTGGGGTGTTCCGGTGCTGGCGCGCAATAGCCTTTTGTTGCTCTACAATCGTGAGTTGATCGAGGCAGCGCCAGCCACCAGCGATGAGTTGATTGTCCGTGCGCGAGCGGCAAGCAATCCAATGACGGCTGGTCTGGTGATGGCCTGGACTGATCCGCACTGGGTGTTGCCCTGGTTGCATGCGTTTGGGGGCGCTCCAACCGATCCTGCCGGCGCAACGATTACGCTCAATACGCCTGCGATGACGGCCACTCTGAACTTGATGCGTGAGTTGTATACGGCGGCCCCAACCAATGGCGATAGCTATGCGCGTGGGCAGCGCCTCTTTGCCCAGGAGTATGCCGCTTTTGCAATTGATGGTGACTGGGCCTTGCCCCGCTATCGTGCGGTGAGCGAGACCCTTGAACTCGGCATTGCGCCGTTACCAATGGTCCCCGCAACTGGCAAGGCCCCGCTTGCACCCCTTGGGGGCACCTATCTGATGGTTACGACCGGGTTGGAGCCGTCACGCCTGGCCGATGTCGCGACGCTTGCGACGCTGCTCAGCGAACCCGAGGTTCAATTCAAGTTGGCCCGTGAGCTCGGGCGCTTACCTGCACAACAGGCCGTGCTTGCGCAACTCGTCAATGGCGACGATTCCGCGCTGGCCGTCGCCGCCCGACGCGCCACCGAGGCGCCAGGCTTGCCGCCAACACAGGCCGTCCGTTGTGCGCTCTATGGGATCAATGCCTGGATGGGCCGGCTCCTTGCCGGTACGCTTGAGGTCAATCAGGCCCCGCTGAATATGCAACGCGAGGCCGAAGCGTGTCTGAGTCGTTTTTAACTACGCTCTTGAATATATTTTTAGATAGTTTTTCAGTTTACGCTCATCGTAGTGCCGACTTATGAATATTCAATCGTCCATCGGGTCTATGGTAGTGCCGACTTCAGTCGGCTTCCGGCTCAGCCGACTGAAGTCGGCACTCCGAAATCAGCACTACGAAGTCGGCACTCCGAGTCGCGAGTAAAGCTGCGTGAGCCGACTCTCCCAGAAGATTGCGGTGGTTCTACCTGGTCATGTGTGACCGAATGTTGCGGAGGAACCTATGCGTTGTCAAGCCTGTGGTGCCGATCTGCCCGATGATGCGGCTTTTTGTATTGAGTGTGGAACCCCAACCGAGCGACCGGGTGTCACCGGTTCGACCGTTGTGTTGCCAAAGACTAGCGCCCCCAACGTGATCACGTGTGCGGTATGTGGGGCCAACAATCCACCGTATGCGGTCTTTTGTGTGCGTTGTGGTCAACGCCTCGGTGATCCTGCCGCCATGCCGACGCGCAGTTCGCCACCTATCATCGATCTTGAACCTGCCCGCGATCTGGCTGCGCCAGAACCACCTGCGCAGCCACGGGCACAACCGGCCACTGATGCGATTGCCGCGGTCGTCTTCTTGATTGGCCTGGCCCTGCTCTTCTTTACTCGTCAGTTCTGGCCGGGCATTCTGGTCGTTGTTGGCCTCACCAGTTTTATTAGTGAAGCCCTGCGTGGGCGCTATTTCAATGGCCTCAATAGCATCATCTGGCTTTTTGGTCTGGCTCTGCTTTTTACCATCCCGCGGATCTTTTTGCCAGGCATCCTCGTCTTGATTGCGCTGACCGTCGCCGTTGATTGGCTCCGCCGTCGTTTTGAGTCACGGTGATGTCTGCCAAAATCGCTGCTGCACTCCCCAACTTCCCAGAGTGGTTCGCAAAAACGTTGCGCCTTTGCGCCTTTGCGCCTTTGCGTCAAAAAAACTACTTTATTTGCCAGGTATTGCCACTACAACACGATCTTTTCGAGCTCAAGCGGCTCCCCACCAGGTTGCAACCAGGCAAGAAATTCCTGATTGCCGGCGGGCCCGGTGATCGGCGAGCGGGTCAGACCACACGGGGTGAGCCCGAGTTCGTTAGCCGCCCCGAGTACCTGGCGAATGACACTGCGATGGATCGCCGGATCGCGCACCACGCCGCCTTTGCCAACCTGAGCAGGGCCGGCTTCAAACTGGGGCTTGATCAGCACCACCACCCAGGCAATCGGCGTAATCAAGCGCTGGATCGATGGCAAAACCAGCTTGAGCGAGATGAAGGCAAGGTCAACCACCGCACACTCGGCCAGGGGCGCGCGGGGCGAAGCGTCGGCCCCAGGCGCAGGGGGCAACGCCTCCAGGTAGCGGATATTCGTGCGCTCCAAGGTCACCACCCGCGCATCAGCACGGAGCCGGTACTCAAGGATTCCATAGCCAACGTCAACCGCATAGACAAGGCGCGCCCCGCGTTGCAGCAAGACATCGGTGAAACCGCCTGTCGAAGCACCGGCATCGAGGGCGGTCAGGCCAGCCGGGTCAAGCCCGAACTGATCGAGCGCATGCGCCAGTTTGTAGCCGCCACGACTCGCGTAGGGCAGCGCAGCGACGACCTCAACGGCGCAACGCGCATCAACCTGCATCCCAGGCTTGCTCGCGGGTTGCCCATCAACCCGAACACTCCCGGCCATCACGAGCGCCTGCGCCTTGCTACGGCTCTCGACCAGGCCACGCTCGACCATCAGCGCATCAAGACGGAGCTTCATTGGTCGTTATGTCCAGCGATCCTGGAGCACCTCGAGCCGGGCAATTTCGGCTTCGAGCTCACTCACCATCGTGCGCAACCAGTGCGGCGGCTCATTGTGTGGATCGTGCAACTTGAAGCGCAAGCGGCGCAACTCGGTGCGCCGCTGGTGCAATTCGCCAACCACCGTCTCGCCAACGGCACGCTCTTGCTGCTCTGATGATGGTTCAGGCACGTGCCCAAGATGCGCCGTCACCAGTGCCGTCACCAGATCATCAAGGGTACGTCCTTCACGTTGGAGCAGTGCAAGCAAGCGTTCACGTTCTGCGGGTTCAAGGTAAATGCGTGTAGGAATAGTAAATCGACCTTGCATAGGCACCTCGCTTTAATTGCGCAATTTCGCCTCAAGATAGCCCTGCAATTCGCTGATAGCGACCCGTTCCTGGGCCATCGTATCGCGATCACGCACGGTAACTGTCCCCGTCAGCGCGCCGTCTTTGCCTTCGCCGATAGTATCAAAATCAACTGTGACGCAGAACGGAGTTCCGATTTCGTCCTGACGCCGATAGAGCTTGCCAATCGCTCCGGTATCATCATATACCGTGCGCATGTTATTTTCTAGTTGAAGTTGGCGACGGATCTGCCGTGCGGTCGTAACGATCTTTTCATGGTTCCGTTTCAGCGGAAAGACCGCCACTTTCACCGGGGCAAGCCGCGGGCGCAGATGGAGCACCGTGCGATAGTGTTCATCAAGCAGCGGCTGAGCCTGGCCGCGCAGCTTTTTGCCAAGATCAATCAGATCGGCCCCCGGCATCGCCAGCAAGGCCTCGACGGCGGGCAAACGTTCGGGGAGCGCGGCGGCGACGGCCTGGCCCTGTTCAAGCAGGTCATCGCGTTGCTGCGGGCCCATCTTCTCATTGCGCCCGACCGACTTCAGAAAAGCCGCCAGCGCCTCACCAACCGCCGTCAGGCGCTCGGGCGCAGGAGGCTTCGTCATCTCCTCAGCATATGCTTCACAGAGCACCGCCAGCAACCCACGGCCAACCCCGGCTGAAGGCTCGATCACATAGGGCACCAGGTGCGTCTTGCGCTCGGCATCATAGTAGGTCAGACGCGCCGTACTATCGTGATTTGCGTTCACACGGGCCGTCAGATTGAGTTGCGCCTGATCCTTACTATGCGAGCCGAGATCATAATCGGTACGATTCGCGATGCCCTCGATCTCTTGCACGCCAATAGAGGGATAATCGTACATCAAATCATAGGTACGTTTCGAATAGTGGGCTAACTCATCAGCCGGCACATCATAGATCGTAATGCGCTCGCGGGGCACCCCGACCGAGGCCCACCAGTCGAGGCGTGCCTGGAGCCAGTGCTCGTGCCAGGCTTCATCGGTACCCGGCAACACAAAAAACTCAATCTCCATCTGGTCAAACTCGCGCACCCGGAAGAGGAAATTGCGCGGATTGATCTCATTGCGAAACGCCTTGCCGACCTGCGCAATGCCAAAGGGCAACTTGCGGCTCGTCGTCGTCAACACATTCGCAAAATTGGCAAAAATACCCTGGGCTGTCTCGGGGCGCAGATAGGCAAACGCCTCATCATCAGCGACCGGCCCGATAGCCGTCTTGAACATCATATTGAAATCGCGTGGCTCGGTAAAGCGGCCCTCGCAGGTTCCAGGACGCTGATCAGGGTGCAACAGACAGCGCGCATCGGCAAGCTTATCGGCACGAAAGCGACCCTTGCAGACCAGACAATCAACCAGTGGATCATTGAAGGTCTGCTCGTGGCCGGAATACTTCCAGACCAGCCGATTCATCAGAATCGACGCATCGAGCCCCTCCATATCATCGCGGGCATAGACATTGGTGCGCCACCAGTCAGCGATCAGATTATTCTTGAGTTCAACCCCCAGCGGCCCAAAATCATAAGTTCCCTGGAGACCGCCATAGATCTCGCTCCCCGGAAAAATAAAACCCCGGCGCTTACAGAGCGAGACGATCTGATCCATCGAAAGAGCAGGCATAAACTAATCCTCATCCTGAACGGCATCTGCCTTAACTTCGGCTGCGGGATAGGCCGCGTTGAGTTGAGCAAACGTCGGCGACAACGAAGCTTGCTCACTCTGCATGATTGCATAGATCTGGGTGGTTGCAAGTGATGCATGGCCCAGGCGCTCTTGTACTTCACGCAGATCGGCCCCATTGGCAAGCATATGGCTGGCAAACGAATGGCGCAGCATATGCGGAGTCAGATCGTAGAGCCCAATTTCTTCGGCATACCCCTTGAGGATCAGCCAGAAGCCCTGACGGGTCAACCGCTTGCCACGGTGATTCACAAAGAGCGCCGTCGCACGCACACCGTCTGACCGCGTCAACTGCGAACGCGCATTATCGAGGTACTCCTCGACAGCAACAAAGGCCGTATCATTGAGGGGCAAGACCCGCTCGCGCCCGCCACGGCCCGCGCAGCGTACGGTGTGCGCTTCGAGTGACAGATCATGCAGCTCAAGCGCCACCAGTTCGCCCACACGCATCCCGGTAGCATAAAGCAACTCAAGCATGGCTTTATCACGCAACCCCTCAGACGATGACGAGCGCAGGGGCAACTCGAGCAGTTCATCAACCTGGAACAGGGTGAGCGATTTTGGCGTATACCGATCAACCTTTGGCGAGTCAATTGCCGTTGAGGGGTCAACCTCGATCACGTGCTGACTCACGAGATACGCAAAAAACGCTTTCACTGCTGCGGTACGTCGAGCCACCGTACTGTTGGCATACCGACGCTCACGCAAAAAGATCGAAAATCCCATCACATGATCAGGGGTAACGTCAGTCCAGGCCCTCACGTCTTGTTCCTGTAAATACGCGACAAGTTGATCGAGATCAATGCGATAGGCCGAAATCGTATTTGGAGCTTTGCCTCGCTCAGTCGCCAGATACGCGAGAAATTGATCAATCAACGCTTGCATACATCTTGTTTCCGCTGGTCAGATTTGCTACAAAGCCATACAGGACATGCGTGGTGTTCTTTGAGGAGGCGGGTAGAGCGTATGGTAACGCAAAGGCTATGGGGTGTCAACCGCCGGGTGTGGTATACTGCCAGAGTCTCAAGCCCTCTATCATTAATGGTATTATGCAAACAATGCTTGTGTTCAATCCGACGGCTGGCCAGGCTGAAACGCTCGAGCGCGAACTGGAAGTTGCGGCGAGTGTCTGGCGTGAGCAAGGCTGGCGGGTCGTGCTTGAACCAACTCGTGCGGCCGGGGATGGTCGCCGTTTGGCCCGTCTGGCTGCAGAGCAGGGCTATCATCTGGTGATCGCCGCCGGTGGTGATGGCACCATCAACGAGGTAATCAATGGGCTCGTTGGTTCGCAGACTGCGCTGGCGACGTTGCCGCTCGGCACGATGAATGTCTGGGCGCGTGAACTCGGGTTGCCGTTGCAACCCCGGGCTGCCGCAACGGCCCTGTTGAGTTGGAAGCCCCGCCCGATTGACCTCGGACGTGCCGGTGAACACTATTTTCTGTTGATGGCCGGGATTGGCTTTGATGCCGCGATTACTGCGGGTGTCAAGCCCGATGAAAAACGTCGCTTTGGCGCACTGGCCTATGTGGTGCGTGGCATCGAAGAGGCTTTTCGTATCCGGGGTGCGCGCACCCAACTCTATCTTGATGGTCGCCCGTTCAAGGCTCGGGTCTTGATGATCGTTATTGGCAATTCGCAACTCTATGGCGGCCTGGTCAAAATCACCCATCGGGCTAGTATTGACGATGGTCTGCTTGATGTCTGTGTGATTAAAGGCTACAATGGCCTGAGCGCCCTCCGTCGTCTGGGGGCGATTCTGTTGCGTAGCTATAGCCAGGATCCTGATATTGCCTATTACCGTGCCCGTACGATTGAGGTAACCTCGCGCCCGCGGATGCCGGTACAGGTTGATGGCGATTCCATCGGGATGACTCCGATGACCTTTGAAGTTGTTCCTGGCGCACTCATGGCCCTCTTGCCGCCCAATTTGCCCGAGGATCTGGTTGCGCCCCTGACGAATCGTGAGGCCCGTCGGCTGTTGCCCTGGATTATCAGTTGGTTTGTGCGACGGTAGGGTTGCGTCTATGCGACGATACAGTTTCTTCCTTCTGCTCATACTGGCCTTGCTCTTGACCGCTTGTGGCGATAATCCGCAACCATCAGAGCCAGCCGGATCCAACCGCGAGGCGTCTGAGCGTGTGGTGCGCGGCGAAACGTTGGCCGGACGGTTGCTTTTTGTGCGTGATGGGGTCATCTGGCAGTGGAAGGGCAACGAGGCTCAGCCCCTCTTTGGGTCAGGTGAGGCCGTGCATCCGGCCTGGTCACCCAACGGTGATCGCATCGCTTATGTTGTTCGTCACAACAGCTTTAGCGATCTCCTGCTGATCGATGCCGAAGGCGGCCCGCTCGCCCAGTTAACCGAATTTGGCACCACCGAGCCACCCAACAGCCTCAGGCGTGTCTATGCAAGCCGGTGGGTCTGGTATCCTGCCTGGCACCCCAATGGAATGCAAATCGTCGTGGCAGCCCAGGCCGCCCCACCCGTGGGTGACCCGCCGGCCGACTATAACCTGAGTCTCGCGTTACTTGCGGCTAGCCCCGGGCCAATCACCAGCCT
The DNA here is from genome assembly GCF_004762035.2 of Candidatus Chloroploca mongolica. Lineage (GTDB taxonomy): Bacteria > Chloroflexota > Chloroflexia > Chloroflexales > Chloroflexaceae > Chloroploca > Chloroploca mongolica. The sequence goes on from NZ_SIJK02000008.1 coordinate 142,291, forward strand.
TTATGCCGATAGCAATGCCCATGTTGGACGCAGTGCCTTTAGCCCTGATGGGGCGGTGCTCGTCTTTACCCGGGCTGGCCTCGGGCCGCAGGGGGCGCAGCAACTCTATCGGCTTGATCTCGCCACCCGCGAAGCCCGCGTCGTGCCAGGGGCGCCGGTGCCAAGCTATGATCCTGCTTTTTCCCCTGATGGCTTCTGGCTCGCCTTCACCGCCCGTGATGGTGGTGGCACCGATCTCTTTGGCTTGCCCTCGGGCGGGGTTGGCGTTCCTCAACGCCTCACCAGTCTTGGCACCGCCCGTAGCCCTGCCTTTGCTCCCGAGGGCACCCAACTCGCCTTTCTTGCCATCGCCCCCGGCGAAACAGGCTTTGACCTCTGGGTCGCTGATCTCAGTCTCTCGGAACTGGGGGCGCTCGTCGCCAGCGAGCCCCGGCGCCTTACAACAGGCATGCACCTCGATGTCGACTCAGGCGTCGCCTGGGCACCATAAGCGCCCCTGCCAACAGCTATCCATCGCCCGTTTGGCGTCTAGATGCAATACTTTTCAAAGAAGCTCACGCGAAGACGCGAAGACGCGAAGGGTTACGCTCACCTACGCAAAAACCTTTGCGCCTTTGCGCCTTTGCGTCAAAAGAGCCGCCTTCTTTGCAAGGTATTGCGTCTAGATGCGCTCTAAACACAATACTTTTCAAAGAAGCTCACGCGAAGGCGCGAAGACGCGAAGGGTTACGCTCACCTACGCAAAAACCTTTGCGCCTTTGCGCCTTTGCGTCAAAAGAGCCGCCTTCTTTGCAAGGTATTGGCTCTAAACACCCTTTGCGCCTTTGCGTCAAAGCAGAGAAAAAACCCCTGCTTCGGTGACGATCAGGTCAACTGGCACATCGTGGGGTTCACGGGGTACCTGCGTCACCTGCTGGCAGGCAAAAGCAATGCCGATATGCAACCCAGGACTCATCGCCAGCAGACGATCATAATAACCTTTGCCATAGCCGAGACGGTAACCCTGTGCATCAAAGGCAAGCAATGGCACGAAGGTGAGCTGCCATGTCCCGGGTTCGGCAGGTTCCCGCATGGTCGGGTAGAGTGTCCCAAAACGCCCAGTGATAAAAGCCGTGGGATCGAGGCTGCTGAGCCAACTATTGGTCAGGGTGCCATCAGGCTCAACGACGGGGACCGCAACGCGTTTGCCCTGGGCCAGCGCCTGCCGCAACAGCGGGCGCAGGTCAGGTTCACTCTGCATCGGGAGAAAGGTATGCAAGGTCGCGGCATCGTGATAGGCAGGGAGGCGTTCCAGGTGCGCACAGAGCGCCTGCGTATGCACGTCACGCGCCGCCAGCGCATCGCGACGCTGGCGCATCACGCGGCGAAGTTGTTGTTTCTGCACCGAAATGTCTGTGTACATGGTTTACACATCATCTCTTGACGTTGTCACGTTCCGCTTCTATACTTACTTGCACTTGCAACTATTGCACATGAGAGGGTTACTTATGGCCCCACTGAGCCTTGCGTCGCTGGCCCTGCAGCAGCATCGCCTCATCCACGATATCTATGTTCTCCTTGACGACGGTGACCGGCGGGTTCTCGCCGTAACCCGGCTTACCCCACTCGAATTTGCGGTTCTGCAACGGCTTGATCTCGAACAGGGTCGACGTCTGACGGATATCGGCGCTGAGTTGCTGTGTGTCAAGAGCACGATTACGCGTCTGGTTGATCGCCTCGAGGCAAGTGGCCTCGTTCAGCGCACCCCTGACCCTGACGACCGCCGTGCCCAGCGGCTTCTTTTGACCAGTGAAGGGCATGCGCTGTGTACAAAGGCCTCGGCATTGCATAATACAGCGGTCGAGCGCCGGATGGGGTTGCTGGAGCCGGCTGAACAAGAGGTGCTTGCGTCGTTGCTCGAGAAGCTACGCACGAACTTGCATCGTGATCTGAGCGACAACGCCTAGCAATGACTGACGATCACAGCTTGCCAATGCGATCAAGGGCGGCGTTCCATGCCTTCATACGATCGGGATTGCCGCCAACATCGGGATGATGGAGGCGCGCCATCGCTTTGCGGATAGCATTCACTTCATCTTCTGTGATTTGACCTGCCAGCGCGGTAATATCAATCACCGGCTTGCCGTAATCGGCCTCATGCGCTACCCCCGAGGCCAGGCGCTGGGCACGTGCCCGCCAGAGGTCGCGTTCGTTCGTGAGCGTCGTATTTTCACGCATCGTCTCGGTCAAGGTCGCTACCATCTTGGCGTGAGCACGTTGCGCTTCACCAAACGCCGCAATAGCTTTGTCGAGCTGACGGCGTAACCCGCGCACGGCCTGTTGCGCTTCGGCAAGCTCACGGCGCAACAAATCATATTCGCGCTGGGTAAACCCCTCAAGCGTCGGAGATAGATCCTCTGGCTGTAACACGCGTATCCTCCTGATGGTTGCTCGCGGCGTATCTTAACAGTATAGCGCGTTCAGAGGTATTACGCTAGCAGATCATCGCGTAGGTATCTGTGCTATAATTTAGAGAATTTCTTTCGTTCAAATTAGGCAATGGGCTCATGAGCGACCTGATTAGCATCAAAGGTGGGCGCGACGGTTTACGGATGCGCTTCGATGACACTGCTGATTGGCCTGCTCTGCTGGTTCAGCTTGAACAGCAGTTGACGCAGAACCAGGCCTTTTTTAATGGCGCACGCCTGACCCTCGAACTTGGTGAACGATCCCTTGATGAGATCCAGTTGAGTGAATTGTTGAACCTATTACAACATCATGGTGTCGTCGCTGATGCGCTCAGTGCCAATGCGCGTGAAGCACGCAATGCTGCTCGTGCCATTGGGATCACGGCCCGTCCCTTGCCTCGCTATGCCGATCCGCCCCCAGGGACCCCTTCCGTTGCCCCCGAAAGCGAAGCCTTGCTGCTGACCCGGACGGTGCGCTCGGGGCAGGTGCTCCGTCATAGTGGGCATATTACGCTGATTGGCGATCTCAACCCCGGCGGTGAATTGATTGCCGGGGGCAGCGTGATCGTCTGGGGGCGGTTGCGCGGATTCGTTCACGCTGGAGCCCTCGGCAATGCCGAGGCGGTCATCTGCGGCCTCGAGTTGTCACCAACTCAGTTGCGCATCGCCGATCAGATCGCAACAACGCCTCCGCGGGGCAATGGGCCGCATGTGCCCGAGGTTGCACGGATTGAGCATAATCAGATTGTCGTTGAGTCGTGGGAAAACTATAAGCGCTAATGGGTCAGGTCGAAGGAGGTGGCGCTCCCGCCAACTTCTTCGACCTGGCTCGCAGCGAGTGGAGTGTCTATGGCGCGCGTTATAACCATCACCTCGGGCAAAGGCGGTGTCGGCAAGACAACAACAACGGCGAATCTCGGCACAGCGCTGGCTATGCGAGGCGCACGTGTAGCCGTGATGGATGCTGATATCGGGTTGCGGAATCTTGATGTGGTGATGGGCCTCGAAAATCGCATTGTCTATGATCTGGTTGATGTGGTCGAAGGTCGCGCACGCCTCCGCCAGGCCCTCATTAAAGATAAACGCCTACCTGAACTCTGCCTGCTTCCCGCAGCCCAGACACGCGATAAAGATGCCGTGAGCCCTGAACAGATGGTCTATTTGACCAATCAGTTGCGCACCGAGTTTGATTTTGTCTTGATTGACAGCCCCGCTGGCATCGAAGGTGGTTTTCGCAATGCGATCGTCGGGGCTGATGAGGTGATTATTGTCACCACGCCCGAGGTGTCGGCAGTACGTGATGCCGATCGCATTGTTGGGCTCGTCGAGGCGGCTGAAAAGGGGACGCCGAGTCTGATTGTTAATCGGATTAAGCCGCGCCTCGTCAATCGTGGTGAGATGCTGTCCGTTGAGGATGTGATTGAGTTGCTCGCGATCAATCTGCTTGGTATTGTGCCCGATGATGAGGCCATTGTGACTTCGACGAACCGCGGCGAGGCCGCTGTCTATGACCAGCATTCGCTGGCTGGGCGGGCGTTTCTGAATATTGCTCGCCGCCTCAATGGGGAAGAAGTGCCGTTCCTGCCCCTCCAGGATCAGCCTGGTGTGCTTGAACGCTTTTTTGGAATCTTTGGCCGTCGCCGTACGTAGCGAAAGGACTCTGCTGTGGGCTTTTTAGGCAATCTCTTTGGGGGAGGGCGCCGCGATCGCAGCGCCAGTGTTGCCAAGCAGCGTCTGATGATGGTGCTGGTAGACGATCGCTATAAGCTGACCCCCGATATGCTTGAACAGATGAAAATTGAAATGGCTGAAGTGCTTTCACGCTATTTGCCCCATGTTGACTCTGATCAGATTGAAGTTACCCTGCTTCGCGGGGAGGCAAATGATCATTTGAAAGCCGAAATTCCACTGAAACGTGGCCGAGATGAGTGAGACCCATGCTGCAAGCTTCGTTTGACGCCGAGGCTCGAACCCTCTATGTCTATTTTACGCTCCTTCAAGAAGGTCAGGCCGTGGCGGTGCTCGAGTATCCTGCCGCGCTCTTGCTTGATGCGCAAGGCCGTCTGGTGGCCCTGCAATTGGAACTTGATGACGAGGTAACCCTCGCTCAGCTTGATCTGGTGCTCGATGGTGATTACGATTGCCTGAATATGAGCTCGGGCGTGCTGTTCGTCGCGCTCGCTGAGTCCGTTCCCGTTGAACGGGTGCCTCTCGTCGAGACGGCTATCCTCGATCTTGATGCTGATGATACCATCCTCGGGATCGAGATTGTGCTGCCGCCTCCGCTCGCAACGCCTGAGACCCTCGCTGCGCTCGTACCAATCCTGGTTCCTCTTGATGAGCCAGAGGCCGCCCTTGGCGATGGGCCCGTTGTCTTTATCCAACCCGAGGTTGCACCGGCGGACCTCGATGCGGTTGGCCCTGGCGAGGCTGCTTCGGCTGACCTCGATGCAGTTGCTCCCGCCAGGGTTGCTCCGGTTGATCCCGACGCAGACGTCTTCCCCACACTCACACCAGCACCAGCGCTTGAAGCCGACGCTCATGTCCCTGCAAGCACTGCTGACCCTGCGCCACCACATGCGGCGACCCTTGCCGCAGCTGCGTCGGGATCACCTGAGCCATTACCCAACGTACCTGCCGATTTTCGTTCGGGGTTTGTCGCTCTCGTAGGCAAACCAAATGTCGGCAAGAGCACCCTGCTCAATGCGCTGCTTGGCCAGAAGGTGGCGATTGTCTCGCCCCAACCCCAGACAACGCGGGTACCGCTGCGGGGCATTCTCAATCGGCCGCATGCCCAGATCATCTTTGTTGACACCCCCGGCATTCACAAGCCCAATCACGCCCTCGGGCGGATGATGGTTGATATGGCCGAGCGTACCCTGCCCAACGCGGATGTGATCGGTTTTATGGTTGATATCAGCCAGCCGCCATCGCAACTCGACCGCCAGATTGCGACTCAGGTGCAACGGGTACGCGGCCACGCGGTGCTAATCCTCAACAAGGTTGACCTCCAACCACGTAAGATCGGTGAGTCATACCTCGAAGCATACCGGGCGCTTGGCTCGTGGGAATTGGAAATGGCTATCTCGGCCCAACGCGGGCTGGGTCTCGATAGCTTGATCGAGGCGTTTGAAGTGCGTTTGCCCCCTGGCCCGCCGCTCTATCCCGATGATCAAGTAACTGACCAGAATGAACAACACCTTGCCGCCGAGTTTGTCCGCGAAAAGGTGCTCTACCATACGCAACAGGAAGTTCCCCATGCGGTCGCTGTTGAGGTTGACGAATGGGAACCCCGCGACAATGGTACCTACATCCGCATGACGATCAATGTGGAGCGTGAAGGCCAGAAGGCGATCGTCATCGGTGGGGGGGGCGCGATGCTCAAGAAGATCGGTACCGCTGCACGCTACGAAATAGAGCGCATGCTTGGGCACCAGGTCTTCCTCGATCTCTGGGTCAAAGTTCGCCCCAACTGGCGTGACGATGCCAACGCGCTCAACTGGCTTGGGTATCGCAAAAAAGACTGGAAATAGGGTTGTTCTGCGCCGTACGTGGGCCTACGGCCCACGTACGGCGCAGAACGGTGGGCCAAGCACGGGCCTGTGCAACCATAAAACTCCTGCCCAACGGGGCCGGGCAAGGTACGGCGCAGAACGGTGGACCAAGCGCAGGCCTGTGCAACAAATCCCCCCGGTTCAACGTCAATCCCATAGCTTCGGCTTGTCCGAAGCAAGCGGGTCTGCTACGCTGTGGGTATGGATCCTCCGTTACCCTGCCAGTCTGGAGCGCTATGGACGACGTGACGCACATCCTCTGTCCCATGTGTCATCAGCAAAACTTGCGCCGTGCGCGCTTTTGCCAGCACTGCGGGCATGACGTGATGCTCAATAACGACCGCCCGAGCGATCACCGTCGGTATGTCATTACGCGGGTGATCAAGCAGGGTGGACAGGGGGCGATCTATGAAGGTCTTGACGAGGACGGCAAGGTTTATGCGATCAAGGAGATGCATGATCGTTTTACCAATGCCAATGAGCGGCAGGAGGCGATTCAGCGGTTCAATGACGAGGCCGAGATCCTGCAACGGCTCAATCACCCGCGCATTCCACGGGTCTATAGCCATTTTCGCGATGAGGGACGCCACTATCTGACGATGGATTTTGTGCGTGGCGACGATCTCGAGGAGTTGGTGCAGCGGACAGGCCCCTTTGCTGAGCCGCGTGTGCTGGTATGGGCCGATCAGATCTGCGATGTGCTGGAACATCTGCATGGTAAGGGGCTGATCTACCGTGATATGAAGCCCTCGAATGTGATGGTTGAGCACGAGCACGATGGGATCAAGGTGGTTGACTTTGGCATTACCAAGCTTTTCAAGCCAACCGAACGAGGGACGCAGATTGGCACCCCGGGCTATGCGCCCCCCGAACAGTATCAAGGCCTGGCAACCCCTCAATCTGATATCTACGCCATGGCTGCCACCCTGCATCATCTGCTGACTGGCCGTGATCCAACCGATCAATTGCCCTTTAGCTACCCGGCAGCGCGTACTCTTGTGCCAACCATTTCACAACGCACAAGTGATGCCCTGCAACAGGCCTTGCAGAAGGTGCCCCAGGATCGTTTTGCCACCGTTCAGGCCTTTCGCCGAGCGCTTATGCCGCAGGCACTCCCCCAGCGACCGCAGGTTCGCGTGGCCCCACCAACCGTCCACATCCCTCAGGCTGCTGCGGCACAGGTCGCGGCACCACCGGCGGTGGCCCCCGGCAAGGTTGTTGTCCCACCGGCGGTGGCTCCCGGTAGAGTTACGGCCCCACCGGCACCACAGCCTGTGGTGCCGCAGGCACCAGCGGCGCAACCAAACCGCAAACGACGCGGGTGTGTGACCCGCATCGCCGGATTTATCCGCATGATCATCAACCTCTTCTTCATTGCGCTCATTGCCCTGAGCATCTATGTTGGTGTGCAACGACCTGCCTGGGCCGAGCCGTATGTGGCGCCACTGATCGAATTGATCGAACGCCAGGATGGCAGCATGGCCGAACCGATACCCGGTAGTTGACGCAAAGGTTTGATGCATCTCCACACGCAGCTTCGCGCCTTCGCGTCAAAAAACCATCTTGTTTGAAACGTATTGTCCCTAAGGCAAACGTGGCGAGCGGCGCAACAGTGATAACTGATGGGACGTCAAGGCCGAAACCCCCTCGTACGAGGTGCCATTGGGGGCATCGTTCTCAGGGCAGCTGATTTGCACCTGATTGCGCCCACCGCTCTTCGCACGATAGAGGGCACGATCAGCGCGCTCGAGCAACTGATCAATGCTCTCGGGGTGATCAGGTTTGAGTACCGCAACCCCGATGCTGGCCGTAATATGCATTGATTGCTCGCCGTGTTCAATTGGTTGTGCGGCGATCTGTTCACGGATGGTTTCCAGCAGTGCATAGATATTTGTCACATCTTCGTCGTCAACCAGCACCGCAAACTCCTCACCCCCAATCCGCCCAAGCAGGGCCTCGGGGGGCAATTGATCACGGCATTGCACCGCAATATGGCGCAGGGTCTCGTCGCCCATGCGATGCCCATAGGTGTCATTGACCTGTTTGAAGTGATCGAGATCGATCAACGCAATCACGAGCGAACGCTCATCGGCAAGCGCATTGGCGAGGGTCTTCTCGGCCAGTTCGAAAAAGCGCCCACGATTATTGATTTCGGTCAATGGATCGAGCAGCAACTGGGTATAGAGCCGAGTATTGAGCAGGCTGACGGTCGCTTGTTGGGCAAAAAGCATCAGCAGACGCTCGTCATCGCCGTCAAAATCGCGTTCGCGTAGATTGCTGCTCACCCCGAGAACCCCAACAAGTTGTTCACCTTGCAGCAACGGAACCGCGAGACTCATCTTCATCTCGCTCGTCAACATCCCGGGAAGCGCCTCGGCCCAATCTTGATTCGCCCGCAGGATCAGGCTCCGCCGGGTACAGGCCACATAGCCCAGGGGCGTCTCGTTGAACGCTAGATGGCTGCCATAGCGTTGCGGATCGGGAGGATATGAAGCAGCGACCATAAGATTATCGGCGGCCTCATCGTAGATCAGCAGTTCGGCCAATTCCACCTTGAGCAACGTCGCCACGCGGTTCACAATCGCCTGGAGCAAACGATCCGTCGTATGTTCGGTGGCAATTTCGGCAAAGGTAGCACTGAGGGCTTCGAGGGTGCGCACGCGTTCGTGGGCAAGAGCCGTACTAATCCGCATGGCCTGTTCACTCTGATAGCGCGCAGTAATATTGTGCAAGACGACAATCTGGCCTACATTGTGACGCCGGCGATCAGTGAGGGGGGTACGAACCGCTTCATAGATCTCACCGGGCCTCGTTGCCAGATGGATCTCGGCGTGTTCCTCACTCTGAGCATAACAAAAATCAGCGAGGGTCGGCCACTGGTTCAGAGCCGTATGGGTAAACCAGCCGATACGCTGGTAGAGCACCGGATCGAGCACGTTGGTTGCGGCCTGGTTGAAATCGGTGAGGCGGCCTTCATGGTCAATCACGAGCGCAGGATCACGCAGATGCTCAAAAAGCGTATTGCGGGCAATTGGGTTCAGCCTCAACAGACTCAAACGGGCGATGCCAAGCGCCATCAAGACCCCGGTGGCCGTAAAAGCAACCGGTGAGAGATCCAGATGCGTAAATGGTCTAAACCCGAGCAAATAGAGGAAATTGAGCCCCAGAGGAATGACTGCTGCGAGGATCAAGATCGTGGTTTGCCCACGATAAGGCCGCGGCGTCTGATGCCAGAAGCGTACCAGAATAAGCGTCCCCAGCATCATCGCAAGATAACTATAGACGACATTGAACCAGTACCAGGGACCGCGTTCAAGCGCAAGCAACGGAAAAGGGCCACTGGTATCAAGCGCGATCGACGTATAGTAAAAATAGTGGAGCTCATTGGTAAGATTGAGGATAATTGTCAGGGCAGGCACAATGAAGAGCAAAGCCACGCGCCAATCATCAAGCCAATCGCCTCCCCCGGTATAACGGATAGTAAAGAGCAGCCAGAAGACCGGTGCCGTCGCGATGCCAAAATACTCCACGCTGAGCCAGAAGCGCATCGTTCTGAAATCGCTACTCGCCAGCTCAAGGCCATAAGCCAGCGACCAGGTAGTAATGGCCAGCATCATCAAGGTAAAGAGGGTGCCACTCGGAATAGATGCGCGCCGCTGCCAGACATAGACAGCCAGCGAGGCCGAGATAAACGCCGAAATAATCAGGATGAGTGCGTAGGGATTGAAAGGCATGCAAGCTCTCTATCACGGGATGGATATCTGGTTGGGCTGATGGAAGGCGACAGGGATGTGGTGTCATCAGCATTTTTATTATACGGTATGCTTGTTACCAGATCATTGCGAAGATCTTACAAGTTGTGCGCCAGGTTCCCATGGGCAGTAAAGAATCTCGCGTGTGTAGGCGAACACGGCCAGCTTCGCTGGCCGTGT
>NZ_SIJK02000090.1 GCF_004762035.2 Candidatus Chloroploca mongolica
ACCCGGTTGGTTGCGCATTTGTCCGAATCACCTCAAGAAATAAGCGAACGGTAAGAACAAAGTTGAAGGTTCCGTCATTGCCTGGCTCAAGCCGCTGCTGAAACTCCAGTTGACCGCCGGCGCTGAGGGTTCCGGATTGTACAGTGGTGAACTGCACGGCGTCCAGCGCATTCATAGGCTGTGCAGTCAATGCAGTTTCCGACGCCGGCGCAGCTGCGGGCGGTTGCCCGGTCAGCAAAGGACGGACGATGCTGGTAAAGATGGGGGCTCCACCGTAGCGGGCATCGCCAGTTTGGTAGAGCCACTCGTGCCGTCCCTGGCAACCCCATCTATCGTTCGGCCAGCGCCAGCCGCCGTCCAATCCAATCCGAAAGACACTCTCGATACTTACAATAATATCATTGGGGTAAGGTACTTCTATTGGATTTGATACTGGTAGTGCTTGTGAGCAGTCATATTGACCTGCAATAGCATAGAATCTAGCATCTTGGCGCTCAACATTGTTGCTGTTGAAACTAATCACTGAAGACACTGTAAGCTCTTGAACAGCAGGAGAGCGGCAGGGAATTTGAGGAAGGTCGCGATCAAGTAGTGCAAGATTGAAAATACCACAGCCTATAGCAATAAAACCTGCACTCACGCTGCCTCCATTCGGTGTGCCGAGCATTATTAACTGGTGCACACTGGCGTCCTTGGCATAGGCGTGTAGGTAGCGCCGGCTGATCAGGCCGCCCATACTATGAGCAATAATATCTACCTGGTCTGCACCTTGTTCGCGTCTTGCTCGCTCTACTACACGCGATAACTCATATGCATTCTGGTCGATCGTGTTGGTTGGCGCGCCATGAGATCCGGTGTTTATTCTTGGTACTGTATAGGTGACAATATCCTCAAGCTCAGAACTGCCGAGTATTTGCTCTCCCTGATAGTCAGCCCACATGCCGGGATCACTGTTGTAGCCGTGAACCAGGATCACGGGTCTTGGTCGCACAGTAAATGTAACTGCCTCCGAAGCGTTAGCGGGGCCTCCGGCCGGTGTAAAACTGGCGCTGATGGTGTAAGGTTGGGTCGGACGCTGGCCGTTGATCCATGCCAACCCATCGGTGTTGAAGGAGAGTGTTACCTCAAGGTCAGACAGAGGTGGGATCGTCGCATCGGCCCGTGGAGTGCCATGACTCAGTGCGACCTCGCCGCTGATCGGATCCTCCTGGCAGTTCGTCACCTTAACGGTCGCTCGCACTGTATTCCCCTCAACGGTTCCTTCGGGCGTGGTCGGGTTCGCATCCAGCGGGTAGATATTGTTCTCCCGATGATCGGTGATACCGTTGATGCTCACGATAGTCGTTTGGCCCGGGTCGGTACATCCTGCTGGCGGTCCTGGGCGCCAGGCTGGACTCCCACCGACCGTCGAAATTTGCTGGAGTTGCTGGCCCTGCGTATCAATAAGCCACAGGCCGTTCGAGAAGCCGTCGTTGAAGTAACGCCCCATAACCAACCACTGGTCGTCGGGCGACCAGGCAAGGGACGCGATTGCGAAGCTCGTACTATGCAGTAGCACAGGGGATGTCTCCGGCATTGCGCCAGCTGCAATGGTGAAGATACCGTAGTCCGGTTGCTGCCGCCCTGGAGTGACACAATCGGCATTACCGACGAAGGCCAATTGGGGTTGCGTGCTCGCCCATCTGCCACCATAAGTACCAGGCAGCAGGTTACAATTACCCCTGTTGGACTCGTTGTAGAAATACTCCCCCGGATTCTGCTGCTGATTTGAGACGAGATCATAGATCACTTGATTACTAACCGGGTCGGTGCCGCTGAGCGTGTACGCGAGCAGAGCATCGCCATACACCGACAGGTTCGAGCAGAATACCAGGAACCCTCCACAGCGGTGCACAACCGACTCCTGACCATCTAACGTCCGCTTGATTACCTCCAGATCGCTTTCCGCGGATCTGAAGAAATAGAGCTGACCTGACGGGGAAAACGCGGGGCTGTACTCGTCCGAGGCGCTATTGGTCACTCGAGTGAGTCCAGTCCCGTCAGCTCGAACAGTGTAAATGTCCCGCTGAAACGTGCCCTGGCTTCGCTCGAAGGCTAGCAACTGCCCGTCAGGGGACCACGCCAGGGAAGGCGTAAAGGCCCATGCAGGATCGGCGATGGAGTCGGTGAACAGTTTGCGGGACTGTCTGGTGGCAAGGTCGATCAGCCAGATGTAGCCGTCGTGAACATACGCGATCTCGCCACTCGGGGCGCTGCTCGGCGACGCTGAAGGATCAGCGTCACTGAGACGGCCCTGTGCCAGTGGTGCACCAGGGTGTAAGAGGAGGATGCAGATCATGCTGAACAGGCCTGCCGTGGTTGCTATCATGAATGATCGATGGTGCATATATCGCTCCTGGCGCTTTGTCTACCTCTGACCTTTCGACAGTGTTGGAAGCGGCCTAGAGTTTTTCGGGCAGGGCGTCCTGACAGCCACCTCGTCATATGCGGCCAACCGTGCACTTGGCTCAAACAGTGCCCCGTCATCGCGCTGCCGGTTGTCCCAAACCGGCGCAAATTCGAGCACACCTGTGCCTGGCTGCAACACTTCCGTCGGCTGGTTGTTCGCTACGGGTATATGCCGTCAACTTCTCAGCCTTTGCTCAAGTGTATCGTGGTACGCCTCCGTCGATATTTTTGAGACCAGTTCCAACTTACTTAACGCTGGATCAACGGCAGATACACTGACTGCGATAGTGTGATAGTTATGATGCTGGAACGGTTTGCTGCCTGGTCGTCGGCAAAGGCGTATATGACACTATGCTTAAGGCTGTTGATCGTCAGGGGTGCAGTATATGGCACGAAGGTCGTGCCATTGAGCGAGTAGTAGAGCCGCTTCACACCAGAACCGGCATCGGTAGCGGTGAGCGTCACCTGCTGTGCGTTGAGCGGACCGGTTACTTGCACTGCAATTTCCGGTCCACTGCGATCATCGGCGGCTGAGCCGATGAGATCAGCGGCTGGATCAATGATCTTGTCGGCTATACCGTCGCCAACGCTATCATAACGAAGATCCAGCGGTTCATCAGCGTCAATAACCAGCGTCGCAAGCGTTCCAGCAGGCAGGTCTAGATCGCGATAACGCCTAGCGAGATCGCGCGAAGCACCAGTTCCACGGGTAAGATCCAGAGCAATTGGGCCATCACCGATTTGCACTGTCACTGAATAGGTTGGGCCTGGTGTTAAGATAAACTCTTGCACGATTGAACCGAGGTTCAGTGAGTCGACGCCACGCATATAGCCTGAAGGTTCATCGCCAAAAGTTATCGTCTCACCAAAACTATTGCTGATAGTCACAGCTTCAGTATTGGTCAGCCGTAGATAAAATGCAGGAGCGGAAGCATTTTCAACTGCTAACGGTGGAGGAGCCGCTTCACCACGCCGAAACTTCCGGCAGTTTCCCTCAAGTGGAAGTTCACGACCGCGAAAAAACGCGGCGGCTATCGCCTGAATATCGGTGTTGTGCATGAGGAAGGCATGTTTCACCCAATCATTGTCATCTCTGCCGAACCATCCAGCTCTGGGCGTACACACAATAGTGGTAGCAGCTGGCGCATTCAGATCTTTCACACCATTTGAACGCAACGCACTGACAATCGGGACAGTACCATCTCCACTTGTATACGTCGCCTGAAGATCTGGGAAACCTACGCACGTTTTGGTGCCGTCAAGCAGTGAGGTTGCGCAGACACCATTGAATGCAGCCTGATAGCTACCCGGCGTCGCGTCACGGCTTTGAAGTCCGGCTACGTGGATATACTCAATCCCGGTAAGCTCGTCACTCCACACATCCTGCGATAGATTCAACGGGCCGCCGCGATAATTGTGAAAAATAACATTATTCGCACCTGGAAGACTACGGTCTTTTTGCACACTGAACATATTGACTAGTTGTCCATAAGTATACCAGCCATCGTAACGTCCATTCTCATTCGCATCCCATTCCGTCTCATTAAACACGAATTCATTCAATTCAAAGTAAGCACGACTAGGAAGCAATTCGTGGGGACCAGGGAAGTTCTCAACAAGATCCTTATATGTAGTTGCACCAATTCCTCCCCACCACAGCAACTCACCGAAGAGAATGGAGCTAATCGCCTGTGGGGCGCCAACAAAGGGGGGGGCAACATTCATTACCTGATCTACGGCATCGGGATGTTCGATGATAAATCGGCGCGCTACAAGTCCGCCCATACTATGGGTCAGCAAGTTCACCCGCGCCGACGCACCGTAGAACTTGCGAATACACTGCACATACTCATCCAAGCGGGCTGCATTAACCTCGTTGCTTAGCCGCCAGTCATAAGCGAACACGAATAAGGTCGGGTTGTTGTTGCGCTGTTCTTCATACTGGCATCCTGCAAGCGTGCGCCGCGCCGGATCGCCATCAATTTTGTACTCCACAAAACCATTAGCGCCATTGGTAAGCATTGATATCATGTCGCCATATACATCGCGTCCAAGGACATTCCAGATTGGAGCGTTAGCCTTAATATTTCTAAACGAATTACTATTAAGATCAAGTGCTAAATCATTTGCTGTAAATGGTTGTATACGAGAAGGAAACACTTCTGTCATTCGCAGTCCATTTGTTGAATAAATATCGAGTGAGCTCCCAAGCACTCCGTGCAAGAAGATGAGCGGGCGGCGCCCAATGGTGCCGGTAAAATCGAAGGTGATCTGTCCGTTAGCGGAAGCAATCACTCCAGAGGGCGGATCGAAGTAATAATCAGCCTGTCGTGGTCGGACGATGTAGGCCTTGCCGGCTATCAGATTAGTAACGCCATAAACACCGTCTACGGTTCTAAGCACACGAGGCTCTTCGCGCTGATCGACCGGCGTGATTGTCACCTCCACATCATTGAGAAGTTCACCTCGTTGGTTGCGGATTGTGCCTGAAACGCTTGACGCTTGCGCGGGTGTTTCGGAAAGCCTATACACCCCACTATCCGTCCCGGCAAAAAGCTGCGGTTCGCTTCCAACAGTTGCCAGCGTACGAATACGCCCACGATCGAGCGCAGGTGTGAATGGAGCCCAACTCGCGCCATTATCAGTCGAACGATAGACGTCGCCGGTTGCGATGATTGGTGCAGCCGTGCCGAGATAGACCGTGCGGTCGCTCGCGTAGTTTGGAGAGAAGGCAATTGCATTGGCATAAGCCGGTCCAGTTGCAACCTGGCTCCAGTTGATGCCACCATCTGTTGAGCGATAAACCTGATCACCTAGAGCAGCAAAGGCGGTCTGATCATTGGCAAAATCGGGCGAAAACACCAACACGCCAACTGAACCATCGGTGAAACCATCCGGGAATCCTTGCACTCTCGCCCACCCACCACCACCATTCGTCGAACGATAAATGCCTTCACTCCATACGCCTGCAAGCAGGGTGTTATCTGCGGTGTACGTAGGAGAGACGGCCAGTATGCTGGCGTTTTTCACCCGGGTGTCTGTGGTCAGGCGACGCCAATTCCCTCCGGCATTATTTGAGACATACACCCCACTCTGATTACCAACGTAGTCACTGACGCTCACATAGATAGTTCGATCTTGTCGGTAGCCAGGTGATAGAACCACCCAGTTGACCGCACTGGCAAAAGTCGTTGATGGTTCTACTCGACCCGCAGTTCCCGCTGAATTCGGGAAGGGCGGTGTGTCAACGCCTTGCCACGTCAGACCACCATCGCTAGATCGGAGCAATCCGGAGCTCGTTGCATACACCGTGCGATCATTGGCAAAATCGGGTGAGAAGGCAAGTGAGTTGTACCCGAATACAAAGCCTTGCAGTACCTGTTGCCAACTGACGCCGCGGTCATTGGTTCGATAGAGATTGATGCCCGCGCCGGCGAGCATAATTCCATCATTGGTAAAGTCTGGTGATGCCGCCAGTGCATGGATGTCGAGGGCAGCGAGACCCTGATTGCTTGGGGTCCATGTGTCACCGCTATCATTTGAGAGGATTATTCCATTTGTGTTGCGAGACGCCGCCACAATCACTGGTGAAGTAGCGTAGTTGGGAGCGAAGGCAGCCTGGCCTTCACCATCATCGATATTACCGATAGATAACTCAAGCGGTTGCCAGGAATTGCCTGCGTTGCGACTACGAAAAAGCTTACCATTTGCGGCAACAAGGAGAGTGCGATCAACGGCAAAGTTGGGTGAGATTGCAATGTTATCCGAAAAGCTCCCTGGAAGATCATATCGAACTTCCCAGGTTCTGCCCCCGTCGGTTGATCGATATGGCCCGCTACCTGAACCGGCGGCAAAGAGGGTTTGATCCGTAGCGAAAGTCGGGGAGATAGCAAGCGAAAAAGCGCCGAGGTCTTGACCAAAACTCAGTACCGACCAACTGGTTCCTCGATCATTTGAGCGGTATATTTTACCGCAAGCGACAAACAGGCTGCCATCACTGGCAAAATTGGGTGAAATGACCACATCCCGATACACACAATTAGCAAGCCCTGTTGTGACACGACTCCAACTGCTTCCACCATTTGTACTCCTGAACACTCCATCGCTACCCACAAATACTGCTGTCCGATCAGTTACAAAGTCCGGCGAGAAGGCCAATGCTGCTGCGTTGAAAGCGTCGCTGGTGCTTACCCAGGTTGCACCTCCATCAAGTGAACGAAATACACCTTGCCACGTTCCAACAAGGAGTGTACGGTCGTTCGCATAGGACGGCGAGACTGCTACATCATTTATGCCAAGGCCCGCAAACACTGGTACATTGGCGAGACCCGCTAGATCCCAGCTCTGCGCCCCATCCTGCGACCGATAGAGCCCACCGCCCGTAGCGGCGAAAAGCGTTTGATCATTGGCATAGTTGGGAGAAAACGCCACCGCATCCACGCGGCCACCCCACGGCCCGATCGACTGCCAGTTCACCTCATTGGCAACTGTTGGTGTGCCGGCGACTGGCCTGGCCGGCAGCAGTGCCAGCGGCATGATCAGCACCAGGATCATAAGCAGTTGTATACTGGTGCGTCGTTGAGCATAGTGGGGCATTGTGGCCTCCTGGTCCTCTGGGAAGTGATCGAAGAAGCTAAGCCGTCTTGATCACCCTACCGCTCACGGTACGACTTGTCCGGCATCAATGTAATAGGCGATCAGCCGACCGCTCGGGTCGTACAACGCGCCGTCATCACGCTGCCGGTCATCCCAGACCGGCGCGCTGCTCTGCGGGATGACGACGCTTCCTCCCGAGCTGAGAATTGTGCCTGGCGGCGTCTGGGCATAGGCCTGCAGGCCGACTAGAAGCACGACTGCAAGCAGACCCATAGCGACGGCTAGACCATGGCGCATAGCATTACCTTTCACCGCCGCACCATCGGCAAATACACAATCTCGATCCCGCCGGTTGCTTCCACACGTACCTCGATCGTCTGCTCCGAGGTGGCATGCTCAATGCGGATGCTGTAGAGCCCCGGTGCTACCGCCGCCAGCGCCGCGTCACGGATCGCTACGCCGGCCGCTGCCGCCAACGGAATCCGGTACTCGCCCGCCGCCGTGACCCGGAAGATCTTCTTGCCGTTCAGGTAGACATCGCCCGGTGCGTTGATTTGCACGTAGACCCCGTTGATGCCCGCCGGTGGCACCGGATCCGCCGAGGAGGGTTCGATTGCGTCGACGCGGAAGCCCCACCAGGCATCACAACAATGGTAGAGCAGTTTGAGTTTCACAACCCGCCCAGGTACGTAATCCGACCAGACATCCTGCTTGTTGGTGTCCCAACCGAAAGTCTGGATGACAGTATCGTTGGCATCTAGCACCTGTAAGGTGGCCCGAAAGAGTTCAATCCTGCTGAAATGAACTTTGCTCGAAGTCGCGTTCACGTTAGGATTGGTGATTGTCCAGCTCTGATCTGCCTCACTGGTATAGGGGTGGTCAGATTGGGCTAGTCCAGGGTTAGGAATAGAATCGACAATGGAGTCAGCACGGAAGCCCCACCAGGCATCACAACAATGGTAGAGCAGTTTGAGTTTCACAACCCGCCCAGGTACGTAATCCGACCAGACATCCTGCTTGTTGGTGTCCCAACCGAAAGTCTGGATGACAGTATCGTTGGCATCTAGCACCTGTAAGGTGGCCCGAAAGAGTTCAATCCTGCTGAAATGAACTTTGCTCGAAGTCGCGTTCACGTTAGGATTGGTGATTGTCCAGCTCTGATCTGCCTCACTGGTATAGGGGTGGTCAGATTGGGCTAGTCCAGGGTTAGGAATAGAATCGACAATGGAGTCAGCACGGAAGCCCCACCAGGCATCACAACAATGGTAGAGCAGTTTGAGTTTCACAACCCGCCCAGGTACGTAATCCGACCAGACATCCTGCTTGTTGGTGTCCCAACCGAAAGTCTGGATGACAGTATCGTTGGCATCTAGCACCTGTAAGGTGGCCCGAAAGAGTTCAATCCTGCTGAAATGAACTTTGCTTGAAGTTGCATTGACATTGGGGTTGGTGATTGTCCAGGTCTGTTCTGCCTCACCAGTATACGGATGATCCGACTCCGCCAGCGTAACCCGCTGCGGCGGATCCTCCGGCGCGGTCGGTGTGCCGCTCTCCACTGCAACAAGGTTATAGCCCCAGTGCCGCACCGAGCCGTCGCTGATCAGTTGCACTTTGATCCCTGCCCCCGGTACGGCTTTGCTGGTCAGGCCGGTGGGGTGGCTACCGGTGATCCATTGGTAGGGGGTGTTGTCGAGGTCGTAGATCACGATGTAGTCGACACCGTCTTCGAGGTCGATGCGGTCGAAGCGCACGCGGGTGCCCGCCGGGTTGGCGGCGTCGTTGACGAAGGTGCGCTCGAGTTTGGCGTTGTTGGGGTAGGGGTGCGGGCTGTAGTGGATGGTTGGGTAGTTAACCGGCTCAAGTTGGTCGATCGCGAAGCCCCAGAAGCGCCCTGAGCCGTCGCTCTTCAAGGCAACTTTGATCGACGCACCGGGCACCGGGTCACTCCACATGCCATCTGGCGCACTCGTCGAGATCTCCTGGATCAGGGTGTCATTTGCGTCATAGATGAAAATCTGATCAACCCCCTCTTCAAGCTCGATCCGGCTAAAGTGGAGACGCGCTGCGTTCTCCCCGCCTGTATTGGGGATCGTCCAGAATTTGTCGGTGTTATTCTCGTAGGGATGGTCGCTCTCGACGGTGGGGATGCTCGCGGCAAGCTCGGTAGCCTGCGGTCGTGTGATCGGTCGTGCCTGGGCACTGAACAGGCTACCGAAGGCCAACAGAAGGATGGCGAGCGCAACGATTAGCAATGGACGATGGGCAGTCATTCGCATAGCATACCTCGTTCTTCAAGACATACGTTATTCGATCTGCTATAATGATGCGAGAACGATCCCGTATGCGCCAAAGTGAATTGGCTTGCCGCGTAGACATTTCTTTGTGCGCAATGACACAAAAAACAGGGCGAACTACCGTTGCCCTGGTGGTGATGAGATGTGAGCTGTTTTTTGTTCAGGGTTCGTCCATTCTCGCATGGTCACGTTTCATTTGTCACCCCGTAAACTCCGTATTTTTTGTCGTCGTTCCTTCACTCTTGGTGGGGGTGTGTCAACGTTTCCCACTTGAGCCCCAGGAGGCAGGGTCTGTTCCTGTTCAGGCCAAGGCGCAGCCTTGCTGATCACGACGTCTCACCTTTGCAATCTAACCTCTGAAACGGTAGCTCCGTCGATCTATGCGTGCCCTGCATGGTATTGGTGTTTGTGGCAGCGAGTTACTCTCTGTGAGAGGTCAGCCATGTCTGATCGTCACCAGCTCGCGATCCTGACCCGCCTGCGCAAAGCAGCCAAGGTTACCCTGGCCGAGATGGCCCGGGCTTGTAGCCTGAGCGGGAATCGGGCCTATGAGTCGGCTGGGGCCTGGGAGCGCGGTGCGGCCGTGCCCCGTGCGACGCTGCGCGTGCCGTTTCTGGGTTATCTCGCCCAGACGCTGCGGCTGGCTGATGATCACGCAACCCTGGCGGCGGTCTGGGATGTGCTGGTGCAAGCGTGGGGCTGGGAGCCGCTTGAGGAGGCCGATTGGCGTTATCTTGAGGCTGCGAACACGGTTGGTATGCCGGTGCAAGCGGATCACATCTCAACGCGCTCGGCCTTCCCCTCTCTCGCCCGGATGCCGACCGCTGGCCGTCTGCCGCGCCCTGCGTTGCTCCCCCCTGGCTCGGTGCTGCCGTTCCCGCCCAACCCTCACTTCGTCGGCCGTACCGCCGAATTGTTTGCCCTTGCGGCGCACCTCAAGGCCGGCGGCGCAGTGGCTGGGCCTCAGGCGCCACCCACTGCGCTGGTCGGGCCAGGGGGCATTGGCAAGACCCAACTGGCGATCGAGTTTGCGCATCGTTTTGGCCGCTTTTTTGCCGGTGGGGCCTTCTGGCTGAGTTTCGCCGACCCGGGGGCGGTGTCGGCCGCCATCGCGGCGTGCGGCGGCAGCAGGGGCCTTGGCCTGCGCCCAGACTTTGCCCAACTCAGTCTTGATGAACAGGTGCGCTTGGTGCAGGCCGCCTGGCACGCTGAGGTGCCGCGGTTGCTGATCGTTGACAACTGCGAGCACGCCGATCTGCTGAGCCGCTGGCTGCCCCACTATGGTGGGTGTCGCGTGCTGATCACCAGCCGTCGCACCGGATGGGAGGCCGGGTTGGGCCTGGCGACCCTGCAACTCGGGTTGCTCGGACGCGCCGAAAGCATGCAGTTGTTACGTTGTTACTGCCCAACCTCCCAACTCCGCGACGAAGAATTGGTCGCGATCGCCGCCGAGCTCGATGACCTGCCGCTGGCACTCCACCTGGCCGGTAGCTATCTGGCCCGTGGCGTCGATACGCTCACTCCGGCCCAGTACCTCGCCGAGTTGCGGCAGACTCTCGTTACCGCCAGTGTGGGGAGCGTTGGCCACCTGTCGCTGACCGGGTGCGGGCCGCATGGTCGCCCGTTCCCCACGCCGACCGGCCACCTCAACCATCTGGAGCAGACCTTTGCCCTCAGTCTCGGCCGGTTGGATCGCAGCACAAGCCTGGATGCACTTGCGTATCAAATCCTGCTGCGTGCGGCCTGGTTTGCCCCTGGCGAACCCATCCCGGTGGCGTTGCTCAGCGCGACGCTGACAGCGCAGCCAGACCAGGCGCTGCTTGGCAGCGCGCTCCAACGGTTGCTCGATACGGGCTTGTTGCTCGCCAACGACACGGTGGCAGCCGACACGCTTCGCCTGCACCGCCTGATTGTCGCGTTTCTCCGCCGACTGGACGCCACCGAGGCGCAGCATGCGGTTGAGACCGCCTTGCTCGCCTATGTTCGCTCCCTCAACGACGCCCTCGACGAGCCGGCCTTGCTTCGTCTCCAGCCGCACCTCCGTGCCGTTACCGCGACCGCGCTGCAGCGTGGCGACGCGCTGGCCGCCGCGCTTAGCTACGAGCTCAGTCGGCATCTCGGTGAGGTCGAGTATTATGGAGAGGCGCAGACCTACAACCAGCGATCACATATGATTCGGGATCAGATCTTTGGGACACATTCGGTAGAGAGCAGTACCAACCTGCACTATCACGCGGTGTTGTTAGAGTGGATGGGCGCATATCCTGAGGCGCGCCCCTATCACGAGCAGGCGCTGGCGATTCGGCGCGAGCGCCTTGGGCCGGATCACCCTGAGACCGCCACCAGCGCGTTGCACGCAGGCGAAGCTGCCCATGCGGTTTGTGACTATGCCAGCGCACGAAGCTACTACGAGCAGGCGCTGGCTGTCCGTATCAGGCACGCTGGCCCAGATAGCCCGGCGGCGGCCGAACTCTACAACAACCTGGGCCTCTTGCTCAACGCGATGGGCGAGCTTGAGGCCGCGCTGCCCTACGCCGAGCGTGCGGTAGCGATCTGGGAAGCGCAGGTGCAGCCCAATCGCTCGCTGCAGTCGATGGCGCTCAACAATCTCGGCTACCTCCACCGAGCCCGCGGTGCATATGAAGCGGCGCTCGCGCTGCTCCACCGTGCGCTCGCGATCCGGGAGGCGATCTACGGCCCTGCGAATACCTTTATCGGCGTCACGCGCAATCATATTGGGCGGGTCTATCACTACCAGGGACGATTTGCGCAGGCGATGGGCGAACTCCAGGCGACGCTCTGCCTCTTCGACGCCGCCATCGGGCGCGAGCACCCGATCACGGCGTGTACGCTGAGCAATGTCGGCATGCTGGCGTTGGAGACCGGCGCTTTCGCGGATGCACGCCGGATGCTGGAAGAGGCCTTGGCAATCCACCGCCGACTGCTGGGCGCTGAGCACCGCCATGTGGCGCGCGGTCTGAATCGGCTCGGGCTCATGCACCAGGCGCTTGGCGAAGCGGACGCGGCCCGATCCTCTTTGCGCGAGGCCTTGGCGATCCGCCGACGCATCCTGGGCGAGTTACACCACGATACGGCCAACACCCTGGGGCACCTGGGGATGCTCCACCTGACCGCCGGACGCCCGCAACAGGCCCGGCCCCTGCTCGCCGAGGCGCTGCGCCGTCACCTGGCCCGCCTGGGCGGCGCCACCCCTACACTGCGCGCAGCCTGCTGCGCATGGGGCAGGTCTGTGCCGCGCTGGGCGATCAACCGCAGGCCCGTGCGTTCCTCAACCGAGCGCTGCTCGTCTACACGGCGGTGCTTGGCCCCGATCACCCCTCTACACTGGCGGCGCGGACGCTCGCTTACGCGGGATAGCCCGCAGACGTGTTGCGCATCACGTTTGTCGATGCCTTTGCGGGAACAGGCTACCGGCAAAGCCCAAAGGCAGCGTCGGCACAAACACTCCCGCTTCGGCTCGATGACCTCCCTGTTTACGATGATGAGATCACCTTGTTCCAGCAAGGCAGCGCACGCATCGCGCTCGAAACCAGCCCACCCTTTGACCACTACGTATTCATTGAGCAAAATCCCGCCTCTATTGCTGAACTGGAACAACGTCGTCAACAGCTCCCAGCTATTGCACAGCGAATTGAAATTGTGCAGGGTGAGGCCAACGCGACCATCCAGGATTGGTGCAGGCGCACGAACTGGCGAACGAATCGAGCGGTTGTTTTTCTAGATCCGTATGGCATGGAGGTCGCGTGGGCAACCATCGAGGCGATTGCAAACACACAAGCCATTGACCTTTGGGTGCTGTTTCCGCTTGGACAGGCCGTCAATCGTGTCCTGACGCGCAGTGGCCCGCCTGAAGGTGGATGGGCTGACCGCCTGACAACGTTCTTTGGCACTGCCGATTGGAAAGCTGCGTTCTATCGCCCAAGTTCACAAATGAATCTATTTGGCGAGGAGACGCAGTTTGAGAAAGGCGCGACGTTCGAGCAGATCGGAACGTTTTTCTTGCAGCGGTTAGCGACCATTTTCCCAAAGGTAGCCGATAATCCGCTCTACTTGCGAAATCGCAAAAATGTACCAAGTTCTTCTCTGGCGCATTTTCACGAACTCAATGTCTGACTTGTTCCATAAAGACTTACCGTTCGCTTATTTCTTGAGGTGATTCGGACAAATGCTCAACCAGCCGCA
>NZ_SIJK02000091.1 GCF_004762035.2 Candidatus Chloroploca mongolica
CCCCATCATCGGGCAAGTGAGTGATCGATCCATCCGGGCGCACGCTCAGGCGGCGAGGGCGGAAGGGGCGGTAATCCTTCTTCATCGTTCGCCCGCTCCGCGTCAGGTTGAACCAACTATCCGGCAAGAGCTCTTCAGACTCCTCGCTCCAGGCGTCCTCGCCAATCAGCAGATACCCGGCCTCGGCAGGCTTAGCGACATCCTCGCCACGCGACATCGGCTGACGCGGCGTAACCGTCGCGGCCTCGGCATCATAGGCACAGAGCGCATAGTGCTGACCACACTCGCGGCAGAAGACCAGTGGGAAGAGCAACCGCTCGCCATCCTCACCCGCAACATAGCGCTGCCCTTCGAGCGTCAGGTGGCGCTGCGCAGGCTCATCGAGCGTGCTGTAGACCGCACTCCCCTGAGAGATAAACTGGTGGAGCTTGAAGGCAAAGCCGGGATTGTTCTCCAAGTCACACACCGTGCTCCCCAGGTCAAAAAAACGCCGCAACTGCTCCTCGCAGCGAGTTACGGCAACACCCGTGTGGGCGGCGAGCGCCTCGGCCCCCTGGCGGAGCGTCTGCGGCTCGGCGCGACGGAGCGTGCCTTCATGGTCGGCGCGCAGGCTAAACGTCTGCTCGATCCAATGGGCAAGCGGGTGACGCTGAAAGCTCAGCCAATCGAGGGACGCAGGCAGATCATGCTCGAGTGCAGTGCGCAGCGCCTCACGCGACGGGACGGGCAACTGCGGAACCGCGTAGGTCAGCGTCTCCTCGATTACCTGATCAGAGGGGAGCTCCACGCCAAAGATGCTACCGGCCACGCGGGCGACGGCTGCGCGGCGCTCATCCGCCGAGTCGCCGCTCACCATCGTCGCGCTGGTGCCAATCCAGGTGAGGTTCGGGTTGCCCGAGCGCTCACGGAGGCGGCGAAGCAACATCGCCACATCGGCCCCCTGCCGACCGCGGTAGGTATGCAGCTCATCAAGCACGACAAACTGAAGGTTGGCGGCCCCCGCATTGACGAAGGTAAACTCATCAGGGCGGGTCAACATCAACTCCAGCATCACATAGTTCGTCAGCAGGATATGGGGCGGGTTCTGCTGAATCGCCCGCTTATCAGCATCGCGCTCCTGACCGGTGTAGCGCGCAAAACGCACCGGACAAGCACTGGACACATTCCCAAAGAAACGCTCAAGCGCCTTCGCCTGCGAATTGATCAGCGCATTCATCGGATAGACAATAATCGCACGGACACGCCCGTCCTGCGGCCGATTGCGCAACACATGGTTGACAATCGGGATCATGTAGGTCAGGCTCTTGCCCGAGCCAGTGCCGGTCGTGACCACATAGTTGCGGCCAGCCGCCGCCAGGTCGATCGCCCGCTTCTGGTGGCGAAAGAGGTGGAGCGAACGCAGCCCAGCGGCCCCATCTGGGACGCGGAAGATCTCGCCGCAGGTCGGGTGAAGCGTCCCGTGCTCCACAAGGTCAGCGACCGTGCTCGTCTTGTCGTAGGCCGGCGAGAGCTGGACAAGCGCGTCGGGCCAAAGACGCCCTTCCGCAAGCGAGGTATCAACGAAGTCGCGGATAGCGGGGTCGAGGATCGTAAGAAAGCTGCGAGTATAGGCAGCGTATTGATGAATAATCTGCTCACGAAGCTGGAAGATATCCACGCGCATCCTCACGAGGGCGGTCATCGGTCTCGACCGCATAGATCAAGAACGAAAGATCGGAAAACTCCAAGGGCGCTACCAGCAAAAGGAGCGCCCCCGAGCGCATCAGTGCCAGCGCCTCCTCGCGGAAACATCGTGTTCCGCGATCCGTTTTTATGCAGGACGGCCTGTCTGTATGATACGGATCAAGAGGTGCGCACATGAGCACATCTTGATCTCACCATCATATGTTGAATAGCAACTAGATCGGCCGACACGGCTCATTATCGTTGATCAACCGCCGCCTTACAAGACGTATTTGGGAGGAACCCCTTCTTCTTTAGCGTTGTACTGCTGTCACTGAACGGTGTGGGCTTCCGCGCCGTGGATTGACCCTGCCTACACCTCGCGAGGAGGTATCCGTGATCCAGTATCGCGACGGTCACGACGCCGTGATGCCGTGCTCTACTAAGAATCTCGCGAAGGCGTCGCGTTGCTCCGAAGTCATCCTGTTTGGGAGGTAAACCCACTGGTCACCCATCATTGAGGATGGATAAAACGGTAGTTCGCCAGTAGCAAGCATGGCCCGAATCTCGATCCATACGGCCTCGTCGATCCAGTTTTCGCCGAGGCGTGCGCAGAACGCACGCCGCCCTTCCTGGAGTGCGTCGAAGAAATCGGTGGGGTCATAACACCAGTTGTGGCCTAAGACGTGGGCCAGCCAGTCCAATTCGTCGAAGCGATCATCGCTGATATCCCACGCCGCCCCCAAGCAGACGAGACCCGAACGATCGAGCACCCATCGGCCGAAGCGCTTCCGCTCGTGGCCGTCGACGGCGTCTGGGAGAGCATCGGGCGCAACAAGGCCAGGCCAGGAGAGTGGGAGAGAGACCGTCGTCGCTACGCCACCATAGCTACGGCTCCAGAGTTCCGCGCCGTCGATTGGCCCGTCGTCGTCGTTCTGCCGCTGCTCGCCGCGGGCGGGCATCAAGGCGCGCCATTGCTCAAACGTCGTGTTGCTCACTGCTCGCTCCTTCTATAACGCGCTGCTACTCCGGGCATAGGGCCTGGTCTGAACTCGCGACCGCGCTCGCACGCGCGCACGCAACTCCTTCATCAACAGCCCGGCCATCATCGTCTTGCCCGCGCCGGGGTCATCGGCGAGCAGGAAGCGCAGCGGCTGGCGCGTGAGCATCGTCTCGTAGACCGCAGTGATCTGGTGGGGCAGCGGCTCGACCAGCGAAGTATGCACCGCCAGCACCGGGTCGAAGAGGTGCGCGAGGCGGATGCGGTGGGCCTCGGCGACCAAGCGGAAGAGTCGCCCATCGCCATCGAAGCTCCAGGGACGGCCGGCGTTGACCAGGGTCAAGGTCGGCTCATCGTCACAGTAGAGCAAGCGGGTACCAGGCCGCCCCTCGGCGTCCTTATAGGTGAGGTCAACCGCCGTTGACCCATACCACTGCACCGCCACCACGGTCACCGCCCCCATCGGCACAATGCCATGCAGCACCGTCCCCGGCGTGACTGCTTCCAAGCGCACCATCGCGTGCTCACTTCGTTGCGGGACGCTGCGACCGGGGAGCCACCCGGTCGTGCCCCCCATCGCCGCACTGCCCCTACGATACCACACATGGGGAACCACGGTGTAACCACGATCTACCTTTGCCCGCAGAATCAAGGAGAAATGGGAGCAAAAAAGCGGAACGATGAATGCGGAAAGGTAAAAGGGGAACATGGGACCACGGTTGTACCGTAGCGACAGAGCGAGCTGGCATGCACGCGCTGCGTCGCTGCTCAGAAGCGCCCCACCACCCCCACCACCCCGGCCAACCCGAGCAGGGGCAAACCCACCGCTGATCAAGCCCGCCCACGGAGGTCGCGGGCCAACCAGCACATGGCGGCGACCATACGCCTCGCGTCGCCGTGATGCTCCTTGCCCGCTACCATACCACACCGCGAGCACCGATCCATTACCATGTGCTCACAGTATGTGAAGAACCAGCAAGAAAGGCCGCGCAAAAGCCGATCCAGCCAAGACCCACTGGGAAGCAGCAAGATCGCCCCCAAGCGCGAGGGCTAAAACGCGAGCGCCCACGGTAGCACAACGGAAGGAGGCGGGGGCGTGCCTCGCGTGGCGGTGTCATGAGCGCGAAGCCAGGGGAACGTGGTCAAGCCGCTGGACGCGCGCCGTGAGCGCACGGCGATCACAGGGGAGCGCTGAGCGCAGCGCGGCGCGGGGATGGGCATGGCCCTGCTGCACCAACCACCCCGGCCTGGAGTGGAGCAACGTGCAGCAAGTTCGACGGCCACGGCGCAACGGTCGCGCAGCGCGTGGCGTCGCCGCAGGGCGAGCACCACGCCTGGCTCAGAACCGCCCCAGCACCCACACCACCCCGGCCAACCCGAGCAGGTGCAAACCCACCAGCAGCCAGAAGGTAAACTGGTAGGCCGCCTTCCGGGTTTTGTGAGGCAGCGCCCACTGCGCGATCAGTGCGCCTGGCCAGCCGCCGAGGGCGTCGAGCAGGTGCAACGTGGCTTCAGGGACGCGCCGCTGGCCCTGGGTGGCCTGGATCTTGTCGAAGCGGTAAACGAGGGCGCTGCATGCGCTGAGCAGCAGATAGGCCAGCACGATCCAGGCGGGCAGGAAGCCGAGCCAACTGATGACGCCGACGGCGAGCAGAAAGAGGCTGCTGGCGAGCAGGGCGAGGCGCAGCGGGGTGCCGAGGCCGGGGCCGACGCGGACGTTCACGGCGCGGGGGCGCTGCTGGGCATCGCGGTCAAGCGCGTAGGTCACGACGGTCCCAGGGCCGAGGCGGTGCCGGCCGGCGACGACCGCCGTGATATGGACAAAGATCTCCTCGCCGCCTTCCTCGGGGGCAAGGAAGCCATAGCCCTGCGCGGCCTTCCAGGTACGGATGACTCCGCGCTGACGGCGGGCCAGGGGAAGCTCCGGGCTACGGGGTACGCTCGCGCTGCGCGGCATACGGGGCACGCTTCCTTTCCGGGCACTGGGTCGCGTGCGCATGCACCGCGTGTGCGTTGGCGAAGACGGCACCGCATGTGGTGCAGGCATAGATCAGGCCAGTCGGTGTGCCCACCGCAGCGGGGGCAGGTTGCGCCGCGCACCCATTGGCATGGGCCTGCGCGGTAGCGGCGCTCGGAAAGCTCGCGCCACAATAGCCGCAGTTGAATTCAGCCATCCCGTTGTTTCTTTTTTCTGTCTCAACACAGCACGAAAGCCACTCCTCAGTATAGCACCACCGAACCACCAGCGCATCCCTCACCGCTGGGCGGGGCAGGGCTGTTGCAACCTCCCTGTCGGATGAGATAGCATCCGCAGATGACGCAGATGACGCAGATTATGACGTGCCCATCTGCGTCATCTGCGTCATCTGCGGACAATCAGAATGACGTTGCCTCAGCCCTACTGGACGTGGCGTGAGACAGGTACCGGGCCGCTTTGAACGCAGCAACGCCGAGGGGCGTGAGGCATGTGCTCCCTCCTTGCCCGCTCGGTTTGACGCAGAGGCGCAACGGGTCATTGCGCTCTCTGCGCCTTCGCGCCGTGGCGTCAAAAGCAGAAGCGTGGGGCGATCACGTGACGAGGGTGGTGCAACCAGATCCGTGGCGCCGGTCTTTGCGCCTTCGCACCGTGGCGTCAAAAGCACCCCCGCGTACCCAGCTAGGGGTGCGAGCGCCGTGGCCGCCCGTTCGGGATCGCGCCGCGTGCGACCTCCTGCTGATACTGCTGCACGGCCGCTACCGACGTGTACCAGCGCCCGCCGCGCTTGCGGCCCGCCACCCGGCCCGCCCGCAGGAGCCAACTCAGGTAGTTCGCGTCGATGGCACAGGCCTCGGCAATCTCGCGGAGGGGCCGCTGAAGCTCCTGGGGCACCGCATCGCACGCCTCAAGGAAGAGGTCGAGGCCCCCTTCGACCGCCCGCCCGATCACGTTGAGCAGCGGGTTGAACTGCCCGTGGTGGGCCTGTTCCAGCGCCCGCAGGTAGGTCGCCCGCCACCCGCGCAGCAGGAGCGTGATCGGATAGCCGGACTGCATCAACTGAAGGTTCAGTACCAGGCGTGCGGTGCGCCCGTTGCCGTCGAGGAACGGGTGGATGGCGAGCAGCATCTCGTGGGCGAG
Source organism: Candidatus Chloroploca mongolica (assembly GCF_004762035.2). Classification (GTDB taxonomy): domain Bacteria; phylum Chloroflexota; class Chloroflexia; order Chloroflexales; family Chloroflexaceae; genus Chloroploca; species Chloroploca mongolica. Next base: position 5,778 of record NZ_SIJK02000091.1, read on the forward strand.
GGTGGCGCGAATGATCGGTGGGTACTGCTGCCCATCACCCTCAAGCCAGGCGAACCAGTCCTGCATCAGCCCTGGAACCTCGCGATGATGTGGCGGGCGATACTCTGAACCCGAGATGAAGACCGCGCCCGTGCGATAGGCCCCTGAGCTCGCGAGCAGATCTTTGGTGATCAAGGCGTGGAGCTGAAGCAGCGCCTGCTCGTCGAGCACGGCCTCGCGCTGGGCGAGGTCGCGCACGAAGGTAAAGGCCGCTGCGTGGTTGATCGCTTCGAGGTGTTCCTGCAGGGTGTGGCCGCCGATGGTGATGCCATGCGCGATGACCAACTGGGTCTCGCCGAGGTCGAGCGTATTGCCCTCGAGCGCGTTGGAGTGGTAGGTCAAGCGCACGCGCAGATCCTCGGCGAGCTTGGTGGTGATCGCCGGGGGCAGGGGACGTTGTTGATCCAGGGCGCGGCGCTTGGCGTCAATCCGGCGCGCGAGCCTGGGATCCATGCGGAGCTCAGGAAGCATCGGCCTCCCTTGAAACTATCTCGTTTTCGTCATTATAGCAGAAAACGAGATGGTTTTACTCGGCCTGGCCGCTCGGGTTGAGGCCAAACGAGAGGAACGCGCTGCGGGCCTGATCGTGGGTGGCGCGATCTTCTGACCAGGCTGGTGCGGCCCACCCTGGCGGGGCGATCTTTGCGCCTTCGCCAAGGGTTCAGGCTCCGTGACCGTGCAGCGGTGTGCAGCGCGTCCTGATGCGCTCGCCTCTTTTCCTCTTTTCCTCTTTTCCTCTTTCCTGTTTCCTCGCCTTGGCGTCAGCACAAGCATGATGATATGATAATTACGGTAATTACGATAATTATTACTTACCCTATCGGAGCACCCCCTATGGCAAAGCCCCTCGTCACCGAAGCAATGGTCTCCACCGCCGCCACGGAACTCCAGGCCCAAGGCCGCACGCCCAGTATCCTCCAGGTGCAGGCCCACCTGGGCATGGGCAGCTTTACGACGATCAAGCGCTACCTCGATAGCTGGCACGCGCAGCAGGCCGAGCCGGTGCTCGCGGAGGCCCCGCCCGCGTTGGCCGAGGAGGGCGACCGCTTCGTGCGCACGCTCTGGGCCACGGCGCAGGCGCTGGCGAGCGAGCAGGTGGCGCAGGTGCAGACGGCAGCCGCGCAGCAAGTGGCGGCGGCGCTGGCGGCGCAGGCCGAGGCGGAAGCGGCGGTGGTGCGGCTGGAAAGCGAGGGCGAGGCGCGGGAACAGGCGCTGGACGAGCACCGCCGCGAGGCGGCGAGGCTCGGGCGGTTGCTGTTGGAGGCGCAGGCCCAAGCGGAGGTGGCGGCGCAGCAGGTGGCGGCGGCGCGGGCGGAGGTGGCGCGGCAGGAGGCCGAGGGGCGGCGCGAGGTGGCGCAGCTCGCCGAGGCGGTGACGGCGTTGCAGGCGCAGGTCACGGCGCTGGTGGCGCAGGGGCAGGGGTCGTGAGGGCCGCCGTTGCGTCGGTGGTGTGGATCGGTATGGTTGACGCCAAGGCGCCGAGGCGCAACGGGACGCGAGCAAAGGGGCGGGCCTGCCCGTCTCCGCATCGCTGCGTTCCCAAAGGGCGAACGCAGCGGGCGTATAGGATGCCAGAGGGCCAACGCATCCTGATGCGGAGGTGAGCGAGGGGTTAGAGCAGATTGAGGAGCGTCGTTAACAGATCGCGTTGTTGTTCGAGTAAGGCTTGTTGTTCACGCAGAAGATGGGCATGTTGCTGTTGGAGTTGTTCTTGGAGTTGCATGAGTTGGCGTAATTCAGCAAGGAGCCGCGCATCTTCCCTCTTCCGCATCGCCCGTAAGCGATACGCAACCAAGGGCGGACGGTTCAAGCGCAACCGGCGAATCGTGAAGGTACCGCAAGGCGAGAGCGGATACAGCGTCCCATCGGCAAGCGACAGCATATGCTCTGTCCGAGGCTCGCTCCGCGGATTCCAGAGCGGAGGATCATGGGGCTGGATCGGCCAATAGTCCGACTTATACTGATTGCACCGGACACAGCAGTAAACGAGATTCTGGAGATCATCGACCGTCCCACCTTTGCGGGGTGGCTGATGATGATCTATCGTCAATTCGCCTGCTGAATCTGTTTCGGTTACGCCACAATATTCGCATGCATAGTGCGCACGCTCACGGACAAGAAGTCGTCGCTCTGCGGAGAGGATCATGCGGCACGCCCTGCACCCTGATGCACCAAACGAGCGTGCAACCCCGCGATCTCTTGCCGTAGAGACTCATTGGCCGTAAGCGTGGCGGTAATCTGTTGGGTAATCACCTCTAACTGGTGGGCTGTTTGGGCGATCTGGTCTTGGAGGTGAGCAGTGGGATCACTCGCTGGCGACAACGGTAAGGTACCCTGTTCGGCACGATCCTGCTCGGCATACCAGGCTTCGAGCAAGCTTCGTTCGTCGTCAGAAAGCGCCTCACCGCGACTAAAGCGGTCATGCAGGGTAACGAGTGTTGCTGCTTGCATCGTGCCATCCTTCCTCGAAGCGTTCGCGTTCAAACCTTCGTGCCCATTGTAGCATAGCGGATGGGATCATGCTACCAATAGATCGGAAGAGACCGCCGCGTTCGCACCTGTGCGTGGATGATCGCCCGGTATGGTTGACGCCAAGGCGCAGAGGCGCAACGGGGCGTGAGCGAAGGGGTGGGCCTGATCGTGGGTGGTGCAGCACGCCCTGGCGGGGCGATCTTTGCGCCTTCGCGCCTTCGCGTCACAACAACCACCGTGGGGCGCTCACCTGACCAGGCTGGTGCGCTAACCTCAGTTGTCCGAATCGTTGCGCCCTTGCGCCTTTGCGTCAAAAAAGAAGCGTGGTGAGGTACGCTGCCTCAAGCCGCACAGATTCGTGCCTGAAATCGGGTATACTGAGGTCAGGCAACGCATCCTACGCTGACAGGGCCTCGTCGATGCCACCAACGCCGCCACACGACGATCCGTTGACCGAACCAGACGCAACGACGATGGCACAGCATGGATCAAGCGCGTGCTGGCCCTCATGAACGAACGGCGATCAGAACAAGAACGAAGACGGTTGGATCACAGGAGGGTGGGTATGTCAGCCCAAACAAGCGATTATGAAACGATCCTGAGGTTAGTGCGCTCCTGGCCCGCCGCACAACGCTTTGCGCTCGTACAGGATGTGCTCGGCACCCTCGCACCAGTGGAACGGGAGCCACGCCCGACCCTCCCCCACGCACGCGGTTTGCTTGCGACCGATCAGGCTCCGCCGTCCGACGCACAGGTAGCGGAGTGGCTGAACGAGCGGCGCACGGAACGGTATGGGCTATGAACGTCCTGCTTGACACCAATAGTGTGCGTGCTACCTGCCGCCAGCCGGGTACGGTGGTACAATACGTCAGCATACCCCAACACCGCTTGACACCCTTCATCGGAGGATCCGTATGTCCGCTGCATCAGTGAAAGAACAGGTCGCTCGGGCGCTGGACACGCTGAGCGAGGCCGAGCTTCAGCAGGTCGCAGAATATGTGGCCTTTTTGCGCTTCCGTACGCGGGTCACACCGCTGGCGCTCGTTGATGAGGCACACCTTGTGACGCTCTATGCGGAAGGTGCGGATGAGGATCGTGCGCTCGCTGAAGCCGGGATGGACAGCTATCGCGATCAGTTGCACCTGGAAGACACCCAATGACGATCAGCCGGGGTGAGATATGGCTAGCGGATCTGAATCCGATCCGTGGCTCTGAGCAAGCTGGGGTTCGTCCCGTGCTGATTTTCCAACATGATGCCCTCAATCGTTTGACGACCACCGTCATTACGATCCCGTTTACCACGAATGTGCGTCGTGCCGCCTTGCCTTCGTGTGTTCGCGTGGCTGCTGACGACGGGGGCTTGACCAGTGACTCGGTTGCCTTATGCCACCAACTTCGAGTACTGGATACGACACGCCTAATTCGGCGTTTGGGGAGCGTCAGGCAGCAGACGATGCTTGACATCGAGCGATGTGTCCTCTTTACGTTAGGCTTGGTCTAAGCGCTTCATCCATACGGTTGAGGTACCTTCTTCTGGGTGCTGAGCGTTCACGCCCGTAGGTGGATGATCGCCCGCTCGGCCAGGTTTGACGCCAAGGCGCAAAGGCGCAGAGGATCATGAGGGACGCTCGCGCGCATGACGAGACTGGTGCCGCCCACCTCCGTTGCCCGAAGCTTTGCGCCTTCGCGCCTTGGCGTCAAAAAAGCAGCGTGGGTCAGTACGCCCCTGCCAAGCCGCACAGATTCGTGCCTGAAATCGAGTATACTGAGGGCAGGCAAAGCACACCAAGAGAACAAAGGTACCGTCAATGCCACCAACGCCGCCCGCTGACGATCCGTTGACCACCCAGGCCCGCGCCGGGCTGCGCCGCACCCGCTGGCCTGCGCTGCTCGCTGGGGCGGGCGGCGCGGCCACGCTGGGACTGCTCGGCGCGGCGGGGTTGGCTCCGCTGCTGGCGGGGCTGGGCGTCGGGACGCTCGCAACTGCGCCGGTCGTGACCTGGCTCACCGGGATGGGCATGAACGCGCTGGCGGGTTGGATCGGCAATCTGGCCGCTGACGGCGTGCAGGCCGCGCTCGCGGAGGATGAACCTGATCCGGCGTGGGTCGCCGCTCTGGGCCAGCGCCTCGATGCGGCGGCGGTCAGTGACCAAGCGCTCGCCACCGAACTGGCGCGGCTGCTCCAAACGGTGGACGCGTTGCCCCAGGCGCTTGCGGCTCTGCACGACGAACTGAGCGACCAGACCGAGGTGCTGCTCGCCCAGCACGACCTGCTCCAGCAACTCAGTGCCGACATGGAGCGCCTGCACGTGAGCGGCGGCGCACTCGGGCCGGTCGTGATCGCCGAGGCTGACCGGGTGATCGATGCCATCACCGCCCGCAGCGAGGCCCGCTTCGACGAGGTGCTCGCGGCCCTCACCGCGCTGCGCGATACGCAGCGCCAGGCGTTGGTAGATTTTGGCAAACACAACCAGTTTGGCCCTGTGACGATAGGCGATGTCGCTGGGCGTGATGTCAACAAATACACGATTGTCCAGCAGCCCTTCACCCCCCGCCCCGTCGCGGCGACCGCCGAAGAACTGGCCGCAGCCCAGGCTGTGCTCGCGGCCTTGCCGACGACCGACCTCCCCCCGCCGCAGGACGTGCTGCCGCCTGGCTCGTGGCTCGGCGGACTGCGACGCAATCATCAGTTTGTCGGACGCGCAGCGGATCTGCGGGCGCTCGCCACGCTGCTCAAAGGGGGCCAGAGTGTCGCCGTGAACCAGGGCCAAGCCGCCGTTGCCAGTGGCTTGGGTGGCATTGGCAAGACCCAGTTGGCGGTGGAGTTCGCCGCTCGCTACGGTCAGCACTTCGCCGGCGTCTTCTGGCTCTCCTTCGCGCAGCCTGACACCATCCCGACCGAGTTCGCCCGCCTGGGTGGGGCCGCCCATCTCCAACTCTTCACTGAGGCAGCGGGGTTGAAGCTGGACGAGCAAGTGAATCTCGTGCGCAGCCGCCTCGCCTGCGGGCTGCCCTACCTACTGATCTTCGACAACTGCGAAGACCCGCAGTTGGTGCGTGCGCAGCATCCTGGCGGCGCGACGCGGGTGCTGATCACCAGCCGCAACCCCGCCTGGCCGGGCGACCTGGGCGTCCAGCGTCACGCGCTCGGCGTGCTCAGCCGGGCGGAGAGCTGCGAACTGCTGCGCCAGCATCGGCCTGACCTGAGCGACCAGGAGGCTGACGATCTCGCGGCAGAACTCGGCGACCTGCCACTGGCGCTGCATTTGGCTGGGCGCTTCCTGGCCGGGCCGGGCAAGCGCTGGAGCGGTGAGCGCTACCTTGTAGAACTGCGCAGCCCACGCCTCTTCGACCGGCTGCCGCTGCGCGAACAGGACGGCACGCTGCCAACCGGCCATAACCGCGACGTGGCCCGCAGCTTCGCCCTGAGCTACGAACGGCTTGATCCCGCTGCGCACGAGGATGCGCTGGCCTTGAAACTGCTCGCGCGTGCGGCGCATTTCGTGCCGGGGGAGGTCGTGCCGACCGCGTTGCTGCTGGCGACGCTGGAACAGCCTGACGACGACACCGACGCGGAGTTGGTGGCCGAAGCCGCCCTTGATCGCCTCGTCGCTCTGGGCCTCATCGAGCGCGAAGGCGACGACCGCCTGCACATGCACCGCCTCGTCGGGGCCTACGTGCGCCAAGTGAGCCATGATCCCGAAGCACAAGCCGACGTGGAGTTGATGGTGATCACAGAGGCAGCGAACATGGTGGACGCCCCAACCCTTGCGCCAATCACCGCCTTCCTGCCCATCCTGCGCGGGGTCACCGATGCAGCGCTGGGGCGCGATGATGAACGAGCAGCAGATCTCTGCCTCTGGCTGGGGCGACACCTGGATCGGCTAGGCCGCTATGCCCTGGCCCAACCCTACGCCGCACGCGCCCTGGCCATCCGCGAGCGCGTGCTCGGCCCCGAGCATCCCGATACCGCCTTAAGCCTCAACAATCTCGCCTCCCTGCACCAAACCCAAGGGAACTACGACGCGGCCCGCCCCCTCTACGAACGCGCCCTGGCCATCAGCGAGCGCGTGCTCGGCCCCGAGCATCCCAATACCGCCACCAGCCTCAACAATCTCGCGGAATTGTTGCGTGCCCAAGGGAACTACGACGCGGCCCGCCCGCTCTATGCACGCGCCCTGGCCATCC
>NZ_SIJK02000092.1 GCF_004762035.2 Candidatus Chloroploca mongolica
CAATCGTGCCGATGTTTACGTGCGGCTTCGTCCGCTCGAATTTCTGCTTCGCCATGAACTCCTCGTGCTCCTTAAAAATAACGCGACTCGCGCCTGCATCAGCTGGCACGAGCATCTTATGCACGGCAACCTAACGTGCCCCGTCTGAGCAGTTCTGGAGCCTACGACGGGACTTGAACCCGTGACCTCGTCTTTACCAAAGACGTGCTCTACCAACTGAGCTACGTAGGCATTGTCAAGGCAAAACCCAGCAAGCCTGGGTTTCACGTTTACAAGTGGTGGGCCGGGCAGGATTCGAACCTGCGAAGGCGTAAGCCAACAGATTTACAGTCTGCCCCGTTTGACCGCTCCGGAACCGACCCACACGGTATATGTCTGTGATGGAGCCGACGCAGGGAATTGAACCCTGAACCTACGGTTTACAAAACCGTTGCTCTGCCAATTGAGCTACGTCGGCAAGCAGCTTAAAGTCACCGTCCGACCACAGCCTGAGCATTGTAGCATAACCACGCAGATCATGCAAATTGGGATTACCCCACGGGGGATATAGTTAGAGGAGCCATCATATTTGACAAATAGCCACGAGTACGCTATCATAACAGCCGATTGGTTTCCATGCCGAAGTGGCGGAATTGGCAGACGCGCTACGTTCAGGGCGTAGTGAGGGCAACCTCGTGTGGGTTCGAGTCCCACTTTCGGCACCAATCTGGTTTTTTGCTAAAGTTAACACGGCTGTAGTGGGGCATAGTTTAACGGTAGAACGCCTGATTCTGGATCAGGTAGTTGGGGTTCGAGTCCCTGTGCCCCAGCCAATCTCAAAACCGTTGCGTACGGGACAGTACGCAACGGTTTTTTCTAGTTTTTTTTGGTGTGTTGCGCAACCTTTGTTTCACGACCTCAGTGACTGCGCCCTGTTTCAGGAGTGTCTGTTATGTCCGAGTCGGCTGAACCTCACGGTGCTTCAATGTTGGCATCATTCGCCACCTTCATCGCGTATCTTCCCGAACCATGCGCACTGGTTGATGCCACCGGCCATCTGGCAGCGGTGAATCCGGCCTGGAGCGATATGTTTTTTGAGACCGGGCTTGGTCAACCGTTGACCGAGGCTGTTGCGCTACTCTTTGCCTGGGAACCAGTCCACTTGCAGCAAATACTGGTGGAATTGAACCATATCCAGGCTGATGAGCTTCATCGTGTTAGTTTTGACGCTGCTCTTGCCGAGCCGCCTGATCGGTGGATCAATGCAACCCTTGCCAAGATTGACCACGGGTTCTGCCTCTGGCAACTCAGTGAGGTGACGCGTTGGCAGATGGTTGAGGCTGCAACTCATCAGTTGCTTGAGCAGTTCCGCGATGCGATCGAGAGTATTTCTGATGGCTTTGCGCTCTATGACCAGGAAGAACGTCTCGTGTTTTGCAATCGTCGCTATCGCGAGATCTATCCGCTGTGTGCGGATCTGTTGCGTCAGGGGCGGAGTTTCCCCGAGATTCTGCGGGTCAGTCTCGAACGGGGGCAGTTTATGCTTGCCAGTGATACGGTTGAGGCTTTTTTTGCTCACCAGTATGCGCATTTTCGTGAAGGACACTCTGGTGAGTACCAACTCAGTGATGGACGCTGGATCCGGGCGGTCAATCATCAAACCGATGATGGGGCTACGGTCAGTATTCGTACCGATATTACTGAGCAACGGCTTGCAAGTGCGTTGCGTGAACAAACCGCAGCCCAGGAAGCTACCATTATGGCGCAGTCAACGTTGCTGGCTGAACTCTCGACCCCCCTGTTGCGGATCAGTGCGCGTACGCTTGTCTTGCCCCTGATCGGGGCGATTGATGGTGCACGTGCGAATCGTGTTGTTGAGCATCTGCTCAATGCAGTTGAAGAGCAGCAGGCTTCACTGGTGATCCTCGATATCACCGGCGTGCCGGTGGTCGATACCTATGTTGCCGGGTTGATGATCCAGTGCGCCCGCGCTATACGCTTGCTCGGGGCACGTATGGTGCTCACCGGGATTCGCCCTGATGTTGCCGAAACGCTGGTGACGCTTGGCATTGACCTCGGTGAGATTGTGACGCGAGCGAGTCTGCAGGATGGGGTGCGTTATGCTTTGCGTGAGGGGTAGTTGTTGTTGCCCCACGTCCAGACCGTTGGGACGGTGAGCCGGATACAATAGAATCAGGCTCCTTACACTGCCGTCTCAAAGGCTCGCAGCACCATGACGAGCACCATCAGACAGATGCCCGTGAGCAGGATGGCTTCGCGCTTGCCTGTTCGTTGCTGAGTATAGTGGAGCGTCGCGGGCAGAATCGCGACGATAATGAGACCGTAGATGCTATGCAACGCGAAATAGATCGGGTTGGGTACCCGCAGAAGGGAGAGCAAACCCAGGATACTCTGAGCAATGAGGAGGAGTTGTGCGATCCAGAGACCTGCGGTGTACCCGTTGCCAAATCGGCCCCGTAGGATGCTGATCAGCCCCCAGCAGATGAGTACCACCATTAAACCTGAAATAGTTAGTTGGAGACGGCTATGCAATGCCGCAAGGCGTTCCATATGCTACACTTCTTATATCTATAGCAGTCCTATCGGGGTTGTCTCCAGGAGTGTCGGCTTATGGTTTTTAAGCATTACATCAGGGAGTGCCGACTTCAGCCGGAAGCCGACTGAAGTCGGCACTACGGTAGGCCCGATTTAATGCTTCATCTTCATGAGTCGGCTAAAGCTGGCGCTCCTGAGACGCAAATCGTCTAGGCTTACTATAGGACATGCGAGCGTCGCCCCATTCACATGAAGGCAAGCTTCTGGTTGGATGTTCGTGTTCGATATCATTCTTGAGGAGTATACCGCATGGACTCGGTCTGGACGAATCGAATTGCGGCTGGTGCCGCAGAGATGCATAGCTCGGCGATCCGTGATCTGCTGAAGGTAACGGCCCAGCCTGAGATGATTTCGTTTGCTGGTGGTTTGCCTGCCCCCGAGCTTTTCCCGGTTGAGGAGATCGCCGCCGCAGCCGAACGGGCTCTTATTGAAAGTCCGCTGGTGACCCTTCAGTATGGCCCGACCGAGGGGTTTAGCCCGTTGCGCGAGTTGCTTGGGACGTGGATGGCCCGCCTTGGCATCACTGTGCCTGTCGATCAAGTGCTGGTGACGTCGGGTTCGCAGCAGGGTCTGGATATGGTAGGTCGCCTGTTGATTGATCCTGGTGCCCTGGTTGCGGTCGAAGAGCCTACGTATATGGGCGCTCTCCAGGCGTGGCAGACGATCCGTCCTCACTATTTGAGTGTGCCGCTTGACGACCAGGGGCTTGATGTTGACGCCCTCGAAGCGCTGCTCTCTGCCGGGGCGCGTCCGCGCTTTCTCTATGTTGTCTCTTGTTTCCAGAACCCCACCGGGGTGACGCTGGCCGATGAGCGCCGCCGACGCTTGATCGAGGTGGCTTCACGCTATACATTGCCGATCATCGAAGATGATCCCTATGGGGAACTCTACTATGAAGGGTCGCGGACAACGCCGCTGGCGGCGCTCGATATTGAACTGCATGGCGAGTTGCGCCATGTTGTGTATCTGGGCACGCTCTCGAAGCTGCTGTCACCAGGGATGCGGGTGGGTTGGATCGTTGCCCCGCAACCACTGGTTGATCGGTTGGTGATGCTCAAGCAGGGGCTCGATCTCCACACGGGCAGCATGGCCCAGGTTGTTGCCTATTACGCCTGCCGTGACGGCTTGCTTGAACAGCACACGCCGCGCCTGCGGGATCTCTACCGTGAGCGCCGCGATGTGATGCTTCAGGCGCTTGACCAGACGTGTGCAGGCGTGGAGGGGATGCACTGGACACGTCCCGGTGGTGGGATGTTCCTCTGGGTGCGTTTGCCGGCTGAGCTTGAGGCCGAGCCGCTTCTGCAACAGGCGGTGGCCGAGCATGTGGCGTTTGTCCCAGGACGAGCGTTTCACCCCGATGGTGGTGGGGGCAATACGATGCGACTGAACTTTTCGCATAGCAACCCGACGCAGATCGAAGAGGGAATTCGGCGTCTTGGAGGGGTCATTCTGGCGAGTCTGGCGGTTTAAGATCCTGGGTGGGGCAACCAGGCGGCCTGTGCTCGCCTGGTTACCAACGGGGTGAAGGCCATCTTCCTCGCGTATCTGTTACCGGGTGCCGACCGTTTCAGTGGCAAGTTTGAGGGCGCGGACGAGTTGCAGATCGTCACTGTTCATAATCTCGTCGCGGCTCAAGTTTTCAAGATCGGTGGGGCGTAGCGGGATCACATCAAAGGGGAGCCGTACCTCTTCGTCGGGAGTGATGCCCTGGCCACGGATCAAGGCCCCATCGGGGGTGAGCCATTGCTGGGTGCCGAGCAAGAGGCGGCTGCCATCGCTGAGGCGGTAGGGGGTCAGGACGGTACCAGTGCCAAAGGTTGTCTCGCCGATCAGCATACCGCGGTCAGCCGCTTGAAACGCCCCCGAGACGATCTCAGATGAACTGGCCGAGTTGTTATTGATCAAGACGAAGAGGGGAAGATCAAGGGCTACCCCGCCGCTCTGTGTTGTCCGGCTCGTGCGGCGTCCCTCCCGGTCTTCTTCCTGTAGCACAACGGTGCCGGCGGGGAGAAACTGACTGGCTACCTCAACCGCCTGGTCGAGCAAGCCACCGGGGTTATTGCGCAGATCGAGGATAACGGCACGCGCACCCTGTTCGCGTGCGGCGAGCAGGGCCTCGCGCATCTGGCGACCCGAATTGCTGTCAAACGAACTGAGGCGTACGAGGGCGACCTCTTCTGGTAAGAGGTGCCAACTCACACTTGGCACAACCACCTGATCACGGACCACCGCGACCTCAAATGGTTCAGGAACGCCTGCGCGTTGCAAGAGCAGCGTAACGGTCGTGCCTTTGGGACCACGCACCCGAGTGCGGAGCAGATCGATCGACCAGTCGGTGGTTGGATCCCCATCGACGGCGAGGATAGCATCTCCGGGCAAAATACCGGCTTGTTCGGCGGGCGAGCCTTCGATTGGGGCAACGATCATCGTTTGACCATCGCGCACATCAATATAGGCTCCGATCCCTTCAAACGAGCCACTCAACGAGGTATCCCAGGCCTCAGCCTCGCTCGCGGTCAAAAACCGGGTATGACCCTGGTCGCCGAGGCTATCAACCATGCCAGTGATTGCGCCGGCGATCATCACCTCGGGATTTGCGGCTTCGGCATCGACAAAACGCGAGCGTGATAATTCCCAGGCTTCCCAGAAGATCGCGAACTCTTCACAGACCTCAGGGCTTTCGGGGCAGGCAACGGGCGAGCGATTGGCCAGGAAGCCGACCAGCAGACCGACACCGAGGCCTCCGGCCAGGACTATCACAAGCAATGCGCTCACCACCCAGAGTGGCAAGCGCAGACGAAGAAACGCAAAAGGCGATGGTTCAGCCATAAGATGTTATCCTGTTATTATTGACTATCTTCATCCAGTATAACACCGGCTGATCGCTTGCAAGATGAAAGCAAGGTTAGATCCGAACTGCTTGCGCACGAGACCAGCTTTGCTGGTCTCGTGCGCAAGCAGTTCAGAGTTGCGTATCGGTCACGAACGATCACTCCATTGGGGTGGGCGTTTTTCGAGGAAAGCACCGATGCCTTCCTGGGCGTCGGCGAAGGTAGCATTGAAGGACATGACTTCTTTGGCGTACCCGTAGGCCTGGTGCTGGGGCATGTTGATCTGGCGATAGAAGGCCTGTTTGCCGATGCCAATCACGGCGGAACTGGCCGAGGCGATCTTTTGCGCCAGGGCAAGGGTGGTTGTTTCGAGGTCGGCGACAGGCACCACGCGGTTGACCAGGCCAAACTGGTGGGCCTCGCTGGCGCTGATCGGGTCGCCGGTCAAGAGCATTTCGAGAGCGAGTTTGGCTGGCACGGCGCGACTGAGCGCAACCATCGGTGTTGAGCAGAAGAGGCCTATTTTGACCCCTGGTGTGGCAAAACGGGCATCGTCGGCGGCAACCACAAGGTCACATGTGGCGGCCAGTTGGCATCCTGCGGCCGTAGCAATGCCGTGGATCTGGGCAATGACGGGCTGGGGGATCGCCTGGATCGTCTCCATCAAGACAGTGCAGATATCAAAGATATGGCGGTAAAACTCGGGGCTGCGTCCGGTCATCTCACTCAAATCATGACCTGCACAGAAGGCTGGGCCTGCCCCACGCAGAATAATGGCACCGACGTCGCCTCGTCGCCCCAGGGTCCGAAAGGCGTCGATCAGTTCTTCCATATGTTCGAGCGAGAGGGCATTGCGCCGCGAGGGACGATTCATTGTTGCGATAGCGATGCGGTCTTCGACGGTGAGCAAAATATGCTGGTAGGTAGGGACAGGGCTGGTCGTCATTGACAACTCCTTCTTGTTTGGTGATGCGAAGGCTTCTCGCGAGCAATGGTACAATCTTCGGGGCAAGTTCGCAAGCAGCGATGCGAGGATGGGGGCTGAGATCGTGCGGATTCTGTGGCTTGATCCTTTTCATGGTGGATCGCATGCGGCGGTGGCCGCAGGCTATGCGGCGCGCAGTGCGCACCAGGTCACGTTGCTGACGCTGACGACCAGTGGGGGGTGGCGCTGGCGGATGCGCGGCGGGGCGCTTACGTTTGCACGGATGGTGCGCGAGCGTGCTGAACGACCGGACCTGATCATTGCGAGTGATATGCTTGATCTCGCCACGTTTCGGGCGCTGACAGCGGATCTGCTTGGTGGCGTGCCAGCCTTGGTCTATTTTCACGAAAATCAACTAACCTACCCATTGCCGCCAGGTCGCCAGCGTGATCTCAGTTTTGCCTGGATCAACTATACGTCGGCGCTGGTGGCCGACCGAATCTTGTTCAACTCGGCTTTTCACCAGCGCGAATTGCTTGGTGCCTTGCCTGGTCTGGTGCGGCGCTATTATGATTACCACGAACTTGAGTTGGTGCATCAGCTTGCAACGAAGAGTAGCGTGCTTGCGCCGGGGATCGATCTCGCGTCGCTTGAGCAGCGTGAGGCGATAGACCCGCCCTCAGGCCCACCGATTTTGCTCTGGAATTCACGATGGGACTATGATAAACAGCCCGAGCTCTTTTTTGCTGCACTCGAGATCCTTGCAACGCGAGGGGTGGCTTTTCGCCTGATTGTGGCGGGTGAGCATATTGATCCGCGGGCACCATTGTTTCTTGCCGCTCGTGAACGCTGGGCCGATCATCTGCTGCACTGGGGGTATGCGCCCGACCGGGCCACCTATGCGCGCCTGCTTCACCAGGCCGATCTTGTGGTGAGCACAGCGGCCCAGGAGTTCTTTGGCATTGGCGTGATCGAGGCGCTCGCGTGTGGTTGCGAACCTGTCCTACCAGATTATCTCAATTACCCTGATCTTTTGCCGAGGTTATGGCACAATACATGTCTCTATGATCATCGTGGAGGGGCCGCCGCGCTTGCCGTGGCGCTTGAGGCGGCACTTGCACGGGCAGGCACAATTCCGCGTGTGACTTGGCGAGCGCTGGCTGCACCATACGATTGGCAACAGATGGCACCGCTCTATGATCGGATTTTTGGTGAAGGATAGATCATAACATGATCGCTACGCAGAAACAACTTGCCATTCATGCTGAAGGGGTCGAGGTCGACTTTGGCAATGGTGCTGGTATTTTTGACCAGAACTATAGTGTGCCTGAGGGTACCATTCTCGGCATGATCGGGCCATCGGGATGTGGCAAGACAACGACATGTCGGGTTGCCCTGGGCTTGCTTGCCCCGCAGCGCGGCACGATTACCACGCTTGGGCGCACGCCAACCCGTTTTACCGCCGAAGACCGGGAACGGATCGGGTACATCCCGCAGCAGTTTGTGCTTTACCCACGGTTGAGTGTGGCCGAGAACATCTCGTTTGTTGCCTCACTCTATGGCATGTCGACGCGTCAGATTAAAGTGCGGATGGACGAATTGCTGGCTTTTGTTGATCTGACCGACGCCCGTGATCGCCTGGGGCAGAATCTTTCAGGAGGCATGCAGCGCCGCCTGATGCTTGTGGGTGCCCTGATGCATGATCCAGCGCTCCTCTTTGCCGACGAGCCGACGGCTGGCATTGACCCGGTCTTGCGTCAGCGCTTCTGGGAATATTTTCGTCGTCTGCGCGACGAAGGGCGCACGCTGGTTGTCACCACTCAGATTGTCAGTGAAGCGATCTACTGCGACTATGTTGCCGTGATGCGGCAAGGGCGTATTTTGGCGGTTGATACACCAATGGGTCTGCGGCGACGGGTGCTTGGCGGCGAGATTATTGATCTGACCCTTGGAGATCCTGAGAACATCGGGCGGGCGCTCGCAACGCTGCGCCGGTGGCGTGATGTGGTCAAGAGCGTACGGGTTGCCCCCAACAGCGAAACTGACCTGCATGTCGTGGTGGAGGATGCCCGCGAATACCTGCCCGAGGTCTTGAATCGCCTGGAAAATCAGCGCCCGCGGATCGTTGTCGCCAGCGCCGCGCCGCTCGACGTGAGCTACGACGATATCTTTATCCGGTTGATGGAAGAAGCGCAGGCACCGCAGGAGGCTGATCATGGCTGAGCTTTCGGACAAGCCGGTTGTGGCGTCGCGTGAGACGATTGTGACCCCAGGATGGCAACGCTGGTTGATCCGTGTGCGGGCCTATTTCTGGAAAGAAGTCAACGAAATTCGCCGCCAGCCGCTCTTGATCTTGAGTCTCATTATCGGGCCATTGCTGGTGCTCATCCTTTTTGGCAGCACCTATGTCAACAGCAACCCGCGTGTGCGAACGGCCGTTGTTCTTCCCGCCGAGGGCATACCTGGCCTGGAAGAAGAACAGCTTCGCCAGGTCATCGGGCTGAACTTTGATCTGCGCCTGGTCACCAAGAACCAGGCTGAAGCCGAGGCGCTGTTAGCATCAGGGGCGATTGATCTGATCCAGGTGTTGCCCGACAATATTTTTCAAACGATGCGGAGTGGGGTGAGTCCCGAGATTTCCTTTACCGCAAATGTGATCAATCCACTGGTTGAAGGATGGGTGCAATACCTCGCTTATGCGCAGGTGAATGAGATTAACCGGACGCTACTGGTGGTGACGACGGCGCGTGCTCAGGAGGAGGCGGCCGGGATACGGGTGCGGGTGGTTGATTTTGAGGGCAAGATTCTTGAATTCGAGCAGGGCATCAGTGAATCACGGAAAGAAGGAGCGGAACAGGATCTGAAAACCTTCATTGATTTCCTTGATGAACTGAATCGGATCCTGCCACCCCAGGAGGTGCTGGCTCAGCACTCGGATGAACTGGCCCAGTTGCGCCCGATCCTGACAAGGGTGCGCATCAATCTGCGCGATGTGCGGCGTGCTTTGCTTGACGAGACGTTGACCGAGGGGTTGCTCGAATTGGCCAAAACCCGCAACGATCTGCAACTCTTGAGTGGTACCCTGGAAATCTTTGTCAATATCGCCCCTGATCGCCTGGTCTCGCCGGTCAAGCTGAGCTACCGCAATCTCAGGGGTAGTGCGTATTCGGCGGTGGTTTACTATTCGCCTGGCGTGTTAGCTTTGCTGGTGCAGCATACCGCGATCACACTGGGGGCGCTGGCGCTGGTACGCGAACGACTGATGGGTGCGTTTGAAGTTTTTCGCGTGGCTCCGGTGAGCTTACACCAGTTGATCATCGGCAAATATCTAGGCTATATTGTCTTTATTGGTCTTGCGACCCTGTCCTTGATCATTGCCATGCTGGTGATCGGTGTTCCCTTGTTGGGCAACTGGCTCCAATTTGCAGGTCTGACCCTCTTGCTGATCATTGCCTCGCTGGGGGTCGGCTTTCTCATCTCGACGCTTTCGGGTTCCGACAGCCAGGCGATCCAGCTTGCGATGATCTCGCTTTTGCTCTCGATCTTCTTTAGCGGCTTTTTCATCAGTGTCGACAGTTTTGCCCCCCTTGCCCTGCCGGTGGTCTATGCGATCCCGATGAGCCACGGGTTGGCCGGGTTTCAGCACCTGATGCTCCGAGGTCTGCCACCCTCGCCAGGCAGTTGGCTCGGCCTGAGCTTGATTTCCATCATTACCTTTGGCCTTGTCGTCATCATCACCCGCCGCCAGTTGCTGCGGGCGTGAACACTTATGCTGGGAGCGAGGGCGGGACGCCCTCGCTCCCAGCATAAGTGTTACCCCAAATGTGAACACGTACCAATTTTTGCATTTTTGATGGGCGCGTGCTATACTCACGCCAAGTAAAGATCAATGACTGTGAACGGGAAGAGTACACACGGTACGGCGGCCCAGCGATCCGGTAGATGGTGTGAGGCCGGAGCGCACGACGGTGTGGAATGGACCCGGGAGTCGCGGAGCGAACTGGTACCGCTGGTGCCATAGTAGGAGCCGCCGGACATGCCACCGTTAGCAAGGCAGATGGTATAGAGCGAGGGTAATTGCGCGCAGTTACTCCGACAGTACCAGGTGAGTGCGTAGTCAGTGATGGCTGCGAACGAGAGTGGCACCGCGATCTTTTCGCCTCTCGCCCCCTGTTGGGGGTGGGGGCTTTTTTATTGTCTGTAACACTGCGTTGAGTGAGACAAGGAGCATGCTGATGGAGACGGTCAAGTATTTGTTGAGTGAACGTGAGATGCCGGAGTTCTGGTATAACATTGTCGCCGATCTGCCGGTACCGCTGCCGACGGTGTTGCATCCCGGGACAAAGCAGCCGGTTGGGCCTGCTGATCTTGCCCCGCTCTTTCCTATGGCCCTGATTCTGCAAGAGGTGAGCACTGAGCGCACGATTGAAATTCCTGATGAGGTGCGTTCGATCTATCGCCAGTGGCGCCCGACGCCGCTCTATCGCGCCCGTCGCCTCGAGCAGGCTCTTGATACGCCGGCGAAGATCTACTATAAGTACGAGGGTGTCAGCCCCGCAGGGAGCCACAAGCCGAATACGGCCGTTGCGCAGGCGTATTACAACAAGCAAGAGGGTGTCAAGCGCCTCGTCACCGAGACGGGCGCCGGCCAGTGGGGTTCGTCACTCGCCTTTGCCGGGGCGCTCTTTGACCTCGAAGTGCTGGTCTATATGGTTAAGGTCAGTTTTAACCACAAGCCCTATCGCCGGGCGTTGATGGAGACCTATGGCGCTCGGGTGGTCGCGAGCCCAAGCGAAGAGACGGCATCCGGGCGGGCGATCCTCGCTGAACATCCCGACAGCACGGGCAGCCTGGGCATCGCGATTAGCGAGGCGGTCGAGGTGGCGGTGCAGCGCGATGATACGCGCTATGCGCTCGGCAGTGTGCTCAACCATGTGTTGTTGCACCAGACGGTGATTGGGCAGGAAGCGATGGTGCAACTTGAGCAGGCAGGCGATTATCCCGACATTATCGTCGGTTGCACCGGTGGTGGAAGCAACTTTGCCGGGATTGCCTTCCCCTTTATTGGGGCGAAGATGCGTGGCGAACGTGATGTGCGGGTCGTGGCGGTCGAACCTGCAGCGTGCCCAAGTATGACCAGGGGCAAGTATGCTTACGATTATGGTGATACTGCGGGTATGACGCCGCTTGTGAAAATGCATACGCTTGGTCATACCTTTGTGCCGTCCGGTTTCCACGCTGGAGGGTTGCGCTATCACGGGATGGCCCCGCTCGTTAGCCACTTGCTTGAACTGGGCCAGATCGAGGCCACCAATGTGCAGCAACTCGAGACCTTTGCGGCTGGCATCCAGTTTGCCCGTGCCGAGGGCATTTTGCCGGCCCCCGAGGCCAACCACGCGGTCGCTGCGGCGATCAACGAGGCGCTGCGCTGCAAAGAAGAGGGCGTTAGCAAGACGATCCTCTTTAACCTCTGCGGCCACGGCCACTTTGATATGACCGCTTATACCGACTATATGGCGGGTACGCTGAAGGATTTTGAGTATTCGAGCGAAGAAGTTGCGATGGCGCTTGCTGGCCTGCCAAGCGTTGGGTAGAAGTGTTGCGGCAGAGGGAAAAGGCGTACGCCTTTTCCCTCTGCCGCAGAAGGGGCGTTTTCGGCGGCGGTGATGCCGATTAGTTCCAGCGGCGAAGGCGTGCGCCTTGGCCCCATACCGCTGGAGGGGCGTTTTCGGCGGCGGTGATGCCGATTAGTTCCAGCGGCGAAGACGTGCGCCTTGGCCCCATACCGCAGAAGGGGCGTTTTCGGCGGCGGTGATGCCGATTAGTTC
>NZ_SIJK02000093.1 GCF_004762035.2 Candidatus Chloroploca mongolica
GGTATCCGTACCGGAAGGTGCGGATGGATCACCTCCTTTCTAGGGAGCAATCCCATTATTGCGTGAATGGTACGACCCAACATAGAACCACACTCGACTGTCAAGGTATTGTTTCTAAGGTATCGCCGAGCTTTGCTCGGCGATACCTTTTTTTGATTCGACCTAAACGTTCGCCTGTCAAGGTATTGTTTCATAACGGCGTGGCCGAGCTTTGCTCGGCGATACCGTTTGTTGATTCGACCTAAACCTTCGCCTGTCAAGGTCTTGTTTCATAACGGTAGGGCCGAGCAAAGCTCGGCGATACTTTTTTTGATTCGACCTAAACGTTCGCCCGTCAAGGTCTTGTTTCATAACGGTAGGGCCGAGCAAAGCTCGGCGATACTTTTTTTGATTCGACCTAAACGTTCGCCCGTCAAGGTCTTGTTTCATAACGGTAGGGCCGAGCAAAGCTCGGCCCTACCGTTTTTGATTCGACCTAAACGTTCGCTTGTCAAGGTGTTGTTTCATAACGGCGTGGCCGAGCTTTGCTCGGCCATACCTTTTTTGATTCTGGCTAGGCTTAGAGGTACGGCACGATCGAGTAACGCGCAAGGATGACGATTTGTAGGTCAACCAGGAAGTGGACAAGAAAGGTCGGCCAGAATGAGCGTGCCTGGAAGTACATGACGACATAGGTTAGCGTCAAGAGGGTGTTGAGCGGTACCGTCAACCAGGTTGCACCTGTCTGGCGGGCTTCGGGCAATACTTCAGCCCAGAAAATGATGTGAATGAGGGTTACGAGGGTGAGCAAAAGAAAACTGCCGATGATGAGGCCGAGTTTCTGTTGCCAACCTGTGGCCCAACGGTTGCGCCAGGCAATCAAGACATAGAGCCAAGAGAATTGTTCCAGCGCGGCGTTGACCCCACCCCAGATCACTGCTGTGAGCCAGATGCCCCACCACGGTGCGCCTGCGTCAGCAAAGGCATTCCAGTTGCGAAAGGTGATCGCGCCGGCGAGCAAGACCCCGAGAAGAAACATTGCCCACGGCCAACGTGTCGGACGATCATAATCAAGGGAGCCCAGCCGCCAACGATAGAGCAAAACTCCACACACGACGTAATATATAAACAGGCTTGTCAGTGCCCCCCCTGTCCAATGTAATACGCCGAGGGTAAGCCACGGTAAGCCAAAGGCGATCAAGAGGGCCAGGATGAGATCCAGGTTTGTCGTGGGCGTGTCGCCGCCAAATGGACGCAGAGGCATTGAACGGGCGGTCTGCGACGTGTCTTGACTGATCTCAATCATGAGGTGACTCCTTCTTTGCTGGTCGTTGCCATCAGCACGAGCAGTGTTTTTACGGCGTTAGCCCAGGGCATGGTCAGTCCAATCTTCGGCGAGCATGGCGTAGCGTTCGTGGTCGCGCCACTCCCCTGCGATGAAGAGGTAACGGCGTGAGTAGCCTTCACGGGTGAAGCCAAGGCGCTGCACCAGCGCACGTGAGGCGTGGTTCCCGGGTTGGATGTTGGCTTCGATGCGGTGCAATTGCAAGGGGCCAAAGGCAGCATCGAGGGCCAAAGCAATTGCTTCGCGCATGAAGCCTTGCCTGGCATAGGCTGCCCCGATGTAGTAGCCCACGTATGCGCTCTGCAGTGGCCCGTAGAAGATCTGGCTGAGTGTGATCGCCCCCATAACTGCGCCGTCCTCCCTCTGGCAGACGAGCCTGCTCCATGTATCTGCCTGGGCGCAACGATCGAGATAGGCGCTGAATTGCTCGGCTGTGGTCGGCGGGAAGATCCAGGGCGTGTGGTGCCCAATACTCGCCTGGTTGACGTGCAAAAGCGCTGCTTCATCAGTAGGCGTTGGCGGGCGCAGAAAGACCCGGGGCAGAGTCTGTGCTTCCATCAATGGCCCTCTTTCTCTTCACGGTATGGATGCTCGCTGACATTGCTATAGTACCACTGCCCTGTAAGTGTACGTAGGGCGATTGCATCTTCCGTGTATGCACCCCACCAGGGCACCCGCAAGGGGTGCCCCTACACCGGGCCCGCCCCTACACCGGGCCCGCCCCCACCAGGGCACCCGCAAGGGGTGCCCCTACCCCGGGCCCGCCCCCACCCCGGGCCCGCCCCCACCAGGGCACCCGCAAGGGGTGCCCCTACACCGGGCCCGCCCCTACACCGGTACGGGTACCCCTTGCGGGTGCCCCTACACCGGTACGGGCACCCGCAAGGGGTGCCCCACCCCGGTACGGGCACCCCTTGCGGGTGCCCCACCCCGGTACGGGTACCCCTTGCGGGTGCCCCGTTGTATCCGGTTTCGTATGATGCAATCGCCCTATAAGTGTAGTTTGCAAGCCTTGAGGCATATGCTTCGGTATGCTACACTTATGCGAGGAGGGCGAAAGCAGTTGCCTTTCACGTTTCAAGGAGAAATTCGCAATGGCAACTGTGCGCGAAGGCAACAAAGCGGTTTTGCTGGTGGTTGATGTACAGGTCGACGTCATGAGCGAATCGTGGGAGGCGCCGAGGGTCATTCAGAACCTGGTCCAGGTTGTCGAATGTGCCCGCGCCCAGGGAGCTCCTGTGATCTGGGTGCAGCACTCAGACGAGGAACTGCTCTATGGAAGCCCAGGATGGCAATGGGTACCGGAACTTGTCCCAGCCAGTGGTGACGCGCTGATTCACAAGCATTTCAACTCGTCGTTCGAAGCGACCGATCTTGAAGCGCACCTTGCCGCATGTGGCGCAACGCATATTGTGCTGGCGGGAGCGGCCACGAACTGGTGCATTCGTGCGACGGCATATGGTGCGCTGGATCGCGGGTACGACCTGACGCTTGTTAGCGATGCTCATACGACCGGCACCATCGTGCTTGAAGATGGGGGGAGGATTGACGCGGCAACCATCGTTGAGGAACTTAACATTGCAATGACATGGTTGAGCTATCCAGGTCGTACGAACAGTACGGCCACTGCCGAGGCGGTTGATTTCACGTGCTCGGGCGCAACACCCCACGCCATGGTCGCCGCAGAATAGGCCCCCCGCGCTGACCCGAGGTGAACGATAGCTTGCGAAAGCAGAACAAAAATGCTATCATAGATACCATACTGGGTCCTGCTCACTGGTATGCAAAAGGCGGTATGCGATGACGGCACAACCAAAACGGTATATCACTGAACAAGAATATCTTGTTTTTGAGCGTGCAAGTACCAGTAAGCATGAATATTTCGATGGGCAAATCTACGCAATGGCGGGGGCATCACGCATCCATAATCTTATTGCAGGAAATACCCTTGCGGCACTGCATGGTCAACTTCGTCGGAAGCCGTGTCAAGTATTTCCGAGTGATATGCGTGTGAAAGTAACCCGTACCGGTCTCAATACGTATCCTGATCTTGTTGTTATTTGTGGAGAACCTGAATATACTGATGACGCGCTTGATACGCTCATCAATCCGTTTGTGCTTATTGAGATCCTATCACCATCAACGGAACGCTATGATCGAGGGATGAAAGCCCAACACTATCGCACTATCGAAACCTTACAGGATTACATCCTTATCGCACAAGACCATTTTCATATAGAGCATTATGCACGACAAGATAATGGCCTGTGGCTGCTTCAAGAGGCGATTGGCATTGGATCGGCCCTTATCATTCACTCCATTGAATGTACTCTTGCACTCGAAGATGTCTACGAAAAAGTGGATATTACACCCGAAAACCCAGGTATCTCTCGGGAAATTCCCCCTGAGTAGCATGACGAACAAAAACGTGTTATGAGCCGCCGTCATCGCGCTGCCCAACCCAATCCCAAGCAGTTGCAGCGAGCGATCACTGCGCGGAAACAGGCTGAACTGGCCCTGGCCGAACAGTTTCGCTACGCCGAGGCCCTCGGGAGTTGTTCGCGCACGCTCTTGATGGTCGGCAGCGATGTGCCTGACTGGAAGCCAATCGTCCAGCAGGTTGTCGCGATTCTGCGTGAGGCCGTTGACTGTACGCGCATCGGGTTGCGTATCTACCCTTCGTTCGATCTCATCTCACCGCGCGAAGAGAGCCTTGTCTATGCCCAGCAACCCAATACCGAGCCCTTCCTGAATTATCCTACCTCACGCGATGATGCGCGACCAGAACTCGTCGAGGCTATTCTGGCGGGCAAAGTCGTCACGGGGAGCCCCGAGGAGCTTTTCACCCCTGGCAGTTCGCAGGCCATCCACTATGCGCAAAACCATGTGCGCGCCCTGATCTTGCTCGGCGTGCATATTGCAGGCGTCTGGCGCGGGCATCTCGTCGTCTCAGATCGGCAGGAACGTACGTGGAACCAGCCCACCATCCGCCTGATCCGCACGGGCCTGGAGATGATCGCCGCTTTTATTCAACAGTGGGAGACGACCAGTGCGTTGCGCACCCGTGAGACCCAATTGCGCGCCCTGGGCGACAACCTGCCCAATGGGTTTGTCTACCAACTCTACCGCGATGCCGCCTGGCACCCGACCTTCACCTATCTCAGCAGTGGCGTCGAACGCATCCTGGCGGTTACGCCCAAGGAGGGGCAGTGTGATGCGAGCAAGCTCTACGCGAGGATTCACCCTGAAGACCGTGAGCAGATCTATGCCTCCGAGCGCCACTCGGCGGCGACCCTGAGTGACAGCGCCGAAGTTGCGCGCCACATAACGCCCACCGGCGAATTGCGCTGGCTTTACCTGTGCGAGCGTCCGCGCAGACAAAGCGATGGCAGTGTCATCTGGGATGGCATTGCACTCGATATTACCGAACGTCAACGGGCAGCAGAAGAACTGGCACACGCCCGTGATGCCGCCGAAGCAGCGGCACAGGCGCGTGCGGTCTTCCTCGCCACCATGAGCCACGAGATTCGCACGCCGCTCAACGCGATTATCGGCATGACGACACTGCTCGAAGAGACACCCCTCAACGACGAACAGCACCACTATACGACGACGATCAGGATGGCGGGCCAGATTCTGCTCGCCGTGATCAACGACATCCTCGATTTCTCGCGCATCGAGTCGGGCCAGGTTGAGTTAGAGTTTCTCCCTTTCGACTTGCCCGCCCTGCTGGTCTCATCGGTTGAACTCGTGGCCCATAGCGCCCACCAGAAAGGTCTGGCGATCAGTTTGAACTGTGCGCCCGAACTGCCCACCTATGTCAACGGCGACGAGACACGCGTCCGCCAGGTGCTGCTCAACCTGCTTGGCAACGCGATCAAGTTCACCAGCGAGGGCGAGGTGATGCTCACGGCTACGGCTGAGCGTACTGCTGACGAAACCGCGCTCGTGAGCCTCAGCGTGCGTGATACGGGCATCGGGATTCCCTTTGCGCAACAGGTGCGCATCTTCGAACCCTTTGTTCAGGCCGACAGCAGCACGGCCCGCCGTTACGGCGGTACCGGGCTTGGTCTGGCGATTAGTCATCAACTGGCTCACATGATGGGCGGGAGCCTGGCATTGCAGAGCGAACCCGGCATTGGCTCGACCTTCACCCTGCACCTGCCGCTCGCCGTTGTCAGGCAAGCGACGCTGCCGCAGGCTCCCCCCTCGGACCCTGCCACCATCCAGCCGCTGCGCATCCTCGTGGCCGAAGACAACCTGCTCAACCAGGATCTCATCCGACGCATGTTGGGACGTATGGGCCACACCATTCATGTCGTCGCTGATGGGCAGGCTGCCGTCGCAGCGGTACGTCAGGTGGCCTATGACGTGGTGGTGATGGATATGCAAATGCCCGAGCTCGATGGCACGGGTGCCACCCAGCAGATCCGCGCCCTTGGGCAGACGGTGCATCAGCCGTACATCATTGCCCTGACTGCCAGTGCAATGGCCGGGGATCGTGAACGCGCTCTGCAGACAGGCATGGATGCGTATCTGACCAAGCCGGTGGTAGGCGCCGAGCTGCGTCAGGCCCTGGCTCAGGTTGTCCCTCTGGTTGCTGCCAGTTCACCTGATCGGTCGCCCCCTTCTTCGCCCCCAACGGGATCCTTCGCAGCAACCCCGAGCATGCCAACTACACCATCCCCGAGCAGCGAGGCCAACGTGCCCTTGGTTACCTGGCGCGTGCTCGACCGTCTCCTCGAGAGTTTGGGCGAGACAGGTTCGGTGCAACTTGCAACGCTGATCCACCTCTTCGAAGCGACCTTGCCACCCCAACTTGCCAGCCTCGCCGAGGCCGTTGCCAACCAGGATCGCGCTCGGGTCAAGGATCTCACCCACCGTCTCCGTGGCGGCTGCCTTCAACTCGGCGCTCGGGCCATGGCAACCCTCAGCCATCAGATCGAGCAGACCGGGAATCCGGATGAACTCCCGGCCCTGCTCACCGAATTGAACACCTGCTACGCGCAGACCCTTGCCCAACTGCGTGAACGCTATGCCAGGCAAGGAGGGTGAGGCTTCTTTTTACCCTATCCGGCCCTCAGTTGCGCCGCGAGGGTGATAAATCACTTCCTTCCACACCCCGGTGATGTTGTCAGCAAAGATAATCACGAGTTCACCTGGTTCGGCCAGGTTCATCGCATAGCGCACCGCTTCGAGCTCCTTGGGCACATCAACAATTTGCGCGGCGGGCATGCCAGCGGCGAGCGCGGCTTCCCGCAAGATGCCGATGACTTCACCGGGGGCGCGGCCACGGCGGTCGTCATCTTCTTTGAGGATCAGCAGATCAAACATCGTGCCAAGAATGCCGCCGGCTTCGGCGATATCCTGGTTACGTCGATCACCAGGCGAACTTACTACGCCGATGACCCGTGGATAAGACGGGCGCAGGCGTTCGACCAGTTCGCGCATCGCCGCGAAGGCTGCCGGGTTGTGCCCGTAGTCCACAAGCACGCGGAAGGGGTGCTCGTCGAAGATGTTGAGCCGCCCCGGGGCCTGGTAGAAGCTGGTGTTGAAGGTGCGTAGGCCCTGGCGAATATTCTCGATCGTCACGCCGTGCGCATAGGCAATCGCGGTTGCGGCGAGCGCGTTGGCAACATTGTGCAGCGCTTTGCCTTCGAGCGTCGCGGGAATCAGGTGGGTCCAGAGCAAGGGGATGTATTGTTCAGCATCGTAGATGGCGATCATATCGCCGCGCACGCCAGCTTGCAAGACTACGGCGGTGCCCCCATTGGCGATATGATTTTTGACCAGATCGCTCGCACTCTCGCCGCCGTGCATGCTAAAGTAGATCAGCCGGCCTTCGGCGCGGTCGGCCATCGCCGCAACCAGCGGATCATCGGCATTGAGCACACTCGCGCCATCGTCACGCACGACTTCGACCACCAGCCCCTTGATCTCAGCGATCTGCTCGACCGTATGGATGCCCCGCAGACCAAGATGATCATTCGAGACATTGAGCACCGCGCCCACATCGCAACGCTCAAAACCAAGCCCCTCGCGCAGGATGCCGCCCCGCGCCGTCTCAAGCACCGCCGCCTCGATCGTCGGGTCTTTCAACACCATCCGCGCACTCCACGGGCCAGTCAGATCGCCTTTGAGGTAGAGTTCACCATCAATATAGATGCCATCGGTGGTGGTGAGGCCAACCCGCTGCCCGTGCATCTTGAGGATATGCGCGACCATGCGTGCCGTCGTTGTTTTGCCGTTGGTGCCGGTAATGCTGAGGATCGGGATGCGCGTCGGCTGCCCCGGCGGAAAGAGCATATCAATCACAAAACGAGCCACATTGCGCGGTGTTCCCTCCGAGGGCTGCAGGTGCATACGAAAGCCCGGGCCGGCATTGACTTCCACGATCCCGCCGCCAACTTCACGCAGTGGCTGCGAAATATCAGGCGTAATCACATCAATGCCTGCCACATCGAGCCCGACAATCAACGCTGCGCGCCGCGCAATCTCGCGAGTCTCGTAGTGAATCTCGGTTGTCCGATCAATCGCCGTGCCACCGGTCGAGAGATTCGCGGTCGCCGCGAGGGCAAAACGCTCACCCGACGCTAACACGGTCGCAAGGGTATAGCCGGCCCGCTCAAGCAGCAGATCGCTCTGATGGTTGAGTTTGATCTTCGTCAAGACTTTTTCGTGCCCAAAGCCGCGGCGCGGATCACGGTTGACCAGTTCGATCAACTCGGCAATCGTATGTTTGCCATCACCAATCACATGGGCAGGCACACGCTCAGCGACGGCCACCACCTCGCCGTTGATCACCAGCACGCGATAGTCATTGCCCTGCAGAAAGGTTTCGACCAGGACATCAGAGCTATATTCGCAGGCGACTTCAAAGGCGCGTACAACCTCTTCAACCGTGTTGAGATTGAGTGAAACGCCGCGACCATGACTGACATCGAGGGGCTTGACGACGAGTGGAAAGTCGAGCGCCTCGGCAGCGGCGGCGGCATCTTCGGCACTTCTGACACGGCGATGGCGCGGCACCGGAATACCAACATCGCCCAGCAAGCGGATCGTCAACTCTTTATCACTTGCTGTTTCGACCGCAATATACGACGTTTGCCCAGTAACTGCCGCACGAATGCGCTGTTGATGCTTGCCATACCCAAGCTGCACCAGGCTCTGGTCGTCCAGGCGAATTGCCGGAATACCCCGTTTACGGGCCTCATCAACAAGCGACGCCGTTGTCGGCCCGAGGACCAGATCCTGGGCACGGCTGATCAGATCATCGCGTTCACGAACAAAATCAAAGCTAGCCCGCTCGTCGCCCTGCAGCGCACTCGGCAGATGCGCGGGCAAGAGCGAACGTACCAGGCGCAACGCAAGATTGCCGGCCTCGCGGCCGACCCGCTCTTCGCGGTACGAATAGATCACAAAGTAGAGCCCGGGCTGATCTGGCACCGACCGCGTCTTGCCATAAGTCACCTCGGTTCCCGCGAGGCACTGCAGCTCGAGCGCGATATGTTCAACAATATGGCCGATCCATGTCCCCTCGCGCAGGCGAAGCACAAAACCACCCGGCTCGCCATACGAGCAACCGTGCTCTTGCAGTGACGGGATCAACTCGATCAGGCGATCGGTAAAACCAGGAATGCGATCCGAAGGATACTCTTCCAACTCCTCAAGATCGAGGGTCAGACGAATCACCGGACGATAGCCATAAGGATTTGGGCCACGAAAAATCTGCGTCTCAAGCACCCGCATATACGCCTCCGCATGGGGATTGGCTTCATACAGTGATGTGGCAGCGGTGCTGCCACATTGTTCGTATTATCGCATAGATTCGCCGGGGTGACACACGCGAAGCCTGGCTTATTGCGGGGGCACGCACGACGGCGGGGCCGTCAGCCAGGGTGCGTAGAGGATATTGACCCCAACTGAGTCGCCACGCCCAAGCGGGTTCGCTTCTGGTTCATAGGGGCCGGTATCGCTCCCCCACCAGTTATTGCGCATATCGAGCAGAACCTCGCTGGTCGCGCCACGACCGAGGCCATAACGCAGATAGACGGGAATAATCGGCGGGACGTGCTCATCAATATAGTTATTTTCGATCCGCAGGCGCATCGGTGGCACGCCATTGGGATCAACCTGGGGCGTCTGGGTGCGCAGACCAAACCCTTGCGCATCACCAATCAGCGCATTGCAGCCGACTGTCCCCAGCAGCGGGCCATTGGTCGTCAATTGCAGATTCGGTGCGCCACCGCGGATCAGATTGCCCTCAAGCGCCAGGTTTAGCGTCTCGAAGGTACTACGGTTACTGACGCGCACCTGTGGGGCGCCCTCACTCAGCCGATTGCCACCAAAACGATTATTGGTCAGGGTCACAAAATTGCCGCGCCCGAAACTCGCCTCAAGGGCCGGGCCAAAGGGCATATCATTGCCCGTCACCTCGCTATCGCGCATCTCGAGGCGGGTATCAGTCAGCAGAATCGATCCACCGTTATCGGTGAAGCGGCTCGAACGAACCGTCAATTGACTGCGTTCCAGCGCCATCACCGTGCCGCCAAGCCCGCCCCCGCGCACCTCGGTATGTTCGAGCACCACAAAACTATTTGGTTGCCCAAAGATTCCGCTCCAGCGCGCGCCCGTTGAACCGACAAAACGCACCGGCTGACCAGGTTGCCCAAGGGCAAGCAGTTGCCCTCCATCAACGAAGATCGAAACCCCTGGCGCAAGGCGCACCTCAACCCCCGCCTCAATCACCAGCTCGCTACCGGGCGCAACCTGAAGATCCCGCTCAACAACGATCGGGCTCTCGGCGCGTGACCAGCGCACATTGCCACTGACCACATCGAAAGGTGGCGGCGGCGGTGGCCCAGGGGTCTCGGTTGGCAACGGCAGCGCCGTCGGTGCAGGTGGATCGACCGGCACCACTGGCGGCGCCGGCGCCTCGTCGGGAGGAGAGGGCACAGCCGTTGGCTGCGGCACAGCCGTTGGCTGCGGCACAGCCGTTGGCTGCGGCACAGCTGTCGGCTGCACGACGGGCGGAGGCTGCACGACGGGCGGAGGCACAGCAGTTGGCACAATCGGCGTCAACGCGAGTGTCGGCATGGGCGGCGGCGTACCCTCACCAGCTGGCCCGGGATACCCGGTCACTGGCGTCGGTTGCCCACCCGCCGGCCCCGGGTACCCGGGAAGTGGTGGGGTAGGATCTTGAAGCACCGGACCTGGATACGCCGCATCAGTCGGGCTCAGTGAAGGAGGGACAACACCAACCGCATCATCGGGCGTTGCCGTCGTCTCGAGCGCAGGATCGCCAGTGGGCACCGCAGGCATGGGATAGGGATAGGAGGGATCAAACCCGCCGACAGGCGACGTTGGTTGACCAGGAGAAGGATAAGCGCCCTGATCAGGCGTTGGCGAAACAACTGGATACGCAGGATCAGGGATAGTCGTAAGCTCTTCGGTGGGCACGCCAGCCTCTTCACCGGGTTGACCGCCTGGCGTAAAAAGGAAGGTCAAAGCCACCGCTAGAATCAGAAACGAGAGCGCCCCAAGCAAAAGGAGCGTATCACGACTGATACGCTTACTCTGAGATTGATCGGAAAACTGCGGATCGGGTGACTGCTGATCGTCCGGTGTCACGCAAAAAGCCTCCCGTCTTGCAGACCAAACCGAGGTGCAGTGTACCACAGGGGCTTGCCTGTCGCAAGCTATACGGGATGTCGGGTAGGGGCGATTGCATCATACGAAACCGGATAAAAAAATACGCCCTATTTGGCAGCATGTGCATGCAACCAGCGGCGCAAACGGCGACACCCGGCAACAACGAGGCACCCGCAAGGGGCGGGCACCCGCAAGGGGCGGGCACCCGCAAGGGG
The DNA here is from genome assembly GCF_004762035.2 of Candidatus Chloroploca mongolica. Lineage (GTDB taxonomy): Bacteria > Chloroflexota > Chloroflexia > Chloroflexales > Chloroflexaceae > Chloroploca > Chloroploca mongolica. The sequence continues at coordinate 11,191 of NZ_SIJK02000093.1, forward strand.
CGGGCACCCGCAAGGGGCGGGCACCCGCAAGGGGCGGG
>NZ_SIJK02000094.1:0-10746 GCF_004762035.2 Candidatus Chloroploca mongolica
AGGCGTCCTAATGCGGAATCGTGTCGTATCATCACGGTAAGTTCGCGCCTATAGGGGAGTTGGCCCCCCACCCCCTGCCCCTCCCCCACGAGGGGGGAGGGGAGTTGGCCCCCATCTCCCCCCTCCCCCCTCGTGGGGGAGGGGCAGGGGGGGTGAGGGATCCACCGCCGTTGGCACCACCAGATACCGGCAGCGCTCAGTCAACACGGTGTCGCCCCCCAGCATCTCGTACCAGATCTGGCCAAGGGTGTTGTCAACCAGGAACTCAACGACATAGCGCGGGGTAAAGAACTGATTGCGAAAGGCCAGTTCATTCGAAGTTCGCGGTGCAGCGCTCTCCTTGCGCGCCTGGTCGCGCAACTCCTTTGGCGTGAAGTACTGGTAGACCCAGCCGATCGTCTCGTCTTCAGTCCAGACGGGAGCCAGGGCCGGGTCGTTGATCAGGGTGAGCACCTGGTCAAGGATCGCCTGCTTGGGGAAGAGCCGGTTCGCCGGGTCTTCAGGGGCAAAGAGTGCGCCAAGCCCACCGGCAAGCTGCGTGCCCTGCCAGATCAGGAAGTTCTGGTAGGCGACATCCTGCTGGCCGCCTGTCCAGCGTGTCTCGTCCTCAAGATGTTCGGCAAGGTAGAACTTAAACCCATTCGCGTTCATCCCACGACCAACTGTTTCGCGCAGCAATCTGCGCTCGGGGTGCTCCATCAGCTTGAAGGCGCAGAGCCGATTGAGGTGGGTAAAGGCCACCTCACGCACCAGTTGCTCCACCGTCTCGCGAGCGACGCCTCCGTGTGGGCGTCGCCGATCGCCGGGCGTCAAGGCGTCGATATGGCGCACATGATCGACGATCGCGGCCCGGAAGCGCTGTCCATCGGGATCGAGATTGACCAGGCGCACGACATCCTCGATCATACCACTGCGCTCAATGCCAAACTCGCCGGTCAGCCGTTCGGCAACCGCCTCTTCCAGCAGGCGCCGGGCCTGCGTAACCGTGAGACGAAGTTGGTTGCGGAGCGCTTTGTCCATTATGAAGTCCGTGGGCGATGTCTACGGCTACAACTAGGGCAACCTAAGTATGGCTGGGAGCGATCACTCCAAGGGTAGTCTAGCACAGATAGCCATCATTGCTTGTATCGGATTGACCAAGCCTGAGAGACGTTCAATCTGCCGCCGCTGGATAGTGTTGAAAGTGTTGAACGACTCTAACTCGCTAAGTCGACTGATGGTGTACAATAATGTCAAGCTAAGCCAAAGAGATAAGGTTCTTAACTAATGATCGATCATATGCTGTCACTCTTTCAAGAACGAGCGCAGCGAGTCGAAGAATTAATGCGAAACAGCGGCTTGAATAGTCTTGACTATGTCGAGCAATTTAGTTACCTTCTCTTCTTGAAATTTTTGAGCGACATTTTACCTCAACCTGGCAACCTTTCGAAGGGAGAACAATTGCAAAATTACTGGCGTTACTCAACTTGGAATTCTCGCGACGCCAGTGACTTACCTCGCTTTGTTAGCCAAGAACTATTCCCCCGACTCGCTTCTCGCGGAATTGGGCATCCCAATATAGATACAGGGGTGCAGGCCATTTTCAATAATGCCTATCTTCTGGTACGCGAGCCAACCGTACTAAAGCAAATCATTGAGATTATTGGTGATATTTCTTTCGGCGAGTCGGAACCAAACCCCTATTCTGAGAATTTCACCATTCAAGAGGCTTATGACACACTTATTGGCAACCTTGCTGCAGACAATATGCAATTGTTTGGGCCGTTCTATACTCCCAAGTTCTTAGTTAGGTTAATTGTGGATTTAGCAAGACCGCAATTAAATGAGGCAATGTATGATCCTGCTTTTGGCACAGGTGGCATATTAGCTGCTGCAGGAGATTATATCAAAGAACGATCTAAAAAAACGAATTTTTATTTTTATGGTAATGATATTTATAGTATAAAAAACGCTTCTGTATATGGACGAGAGGTGAACTTTAGGATATTTAAACTTGGAATAATGAGGCTTGTATTTCATGGCATCAACCCAGAAGGTTTGCAAAAAGGAGACTCGTTAAGTCGAGAGGCGCAAACAAGCCCGCAACCCAGTTATCAGGTCATTTTAACAAATATGCTCTTTGAAGGAGGAACCACATCTACAGCTAGCAGAGCTGATTTTCCTATTCACACACACGACTTTTCCGCACTGTTCTTACAGCATGTTACCACTCGTCTCGCTCCCAATGGGAGGGCAGTTATAGTTGTCCCTGAAGGTTTGCTCTTTAGAGGAGATACTGAGCAAGAAGTTCGTCGTTACGTCTTAGAATCGTTCGAATTGGAGTCAGTTCTATCTCTTCCCCACGGGGTCTTTGCTCCTTATACCAGTGGCAAGGCTTCCATTCTCGTTATAAGAAACACCGGACGCCCTACGGCAAGTACATGGTTCTATGAGATTAGCAACCAAGAAATAGAGCGCCTGAGAAATCCAATGCGTGACTCGTCCGTACATTTCGACCTCGACAACTTCAGGAGTGACAAGAATTCGCGCAAAGTATTGATCGACGAAATAGTGAAGGAAAATTTTACCCTCAATGCAAGTCGCTATATAAGTCAAACTGAGGGCCTCGTTTATTCGCAAGTATCGCTAGATACAGTTTTATGTCTTAGCGAAGATAAAGCTCCAATCATCATAGAATCTAATCAGCAACTCTTGCAACTTAGCGTAAACACCCATCATCAAGGCGTGGATTTTCTGAGTTTTATCTCTAGCAACGACTTGCGAAACACGGCATCAAAGAAGCAATATCAGCAAGTTCACGCTGGACAAATACTAATCGATCCAACAAACTTTTCGCAAGGCGCGTTAGGGGTGGTTCCACTTCAATATGATAAGGGTGTTGTGCCTCAAAGATATTATGTGTATAGTTTGATAAATCCGTCTATCAACCCCGACTTCCTCGACTTTTGCCTTCGTAGTCGTCGCCTGCTTGATGAACTGGCCGCTTTAGCCCGAGCTTCATCGGGCCGTCTACGGCTCGCATCAAAAGCAATCCTTTCAATTATCCTTCCAGTGCCTAGCCTTGAGACACAAAACGAGTATGTAGGTAGGCTCCACACTCAACGCGAAGCGAGTCTTCATGCATTTCGCTTACTAAAGACCCTGAATGAGCTTGGCGATGGGATTGATCCAGCAACTTTCGGTTCCTATCAACGTGTTCGACTTAAAGATGTCATTGAAAGTATGCAAGGAGGGTTGCAAAATTCAGGAACACGAGATGGAGGGGAATTGACGCTCATACGTGTTCGAAATATACAAAGGAGTGGCATAAACTTGGCTGACTCAGTGTTCGTAGACAGGAACACTCTTCGTGACGCAGACGAACGCCTTCTTAAGAAAGACGATATTTTATTTGTTCGTGTTCATGGGAGCCGTGAAGAAGTAGGACGTTGTGTAGTTTTCGATTTGCCGGGCGATTACGTTTGCTCTTCCAATATAGTTCGTGTGCGTCTGAACTTCGAGAAAGCGAATCCCCATTTCGTGGTTCTATACTTAAATTCACCACTTGGCCGACGCGAAGTCACCTCTCGAAGTCGTGCTTCAGTCCAGTACAGTATCAATCAAGATGACATTTTATCGTTACTCCTAACGCTCCCTGATTTGAATGAACAAAAAGCTATTCTCAAACGTGTACGTGATCAACAGAAGAGAAGAAGGCAATTGACTGATGCACTACAGGAGCTAAGGGATGAAAGTTTTCATGTAATTGAAGAGATACTGGCAGAATTATATCGCTAAGGAGTCTTTTGTGATTACGCGTATATCATTAGATGCTTTTAAGGCATTTCAGTCACTAAGAATATCTCTTCGACCAATCACTGTAATCGCAGGTGCTAATAGTTCAGGAAAAAGTTCTTTAATCCAATCATTGTTACTACTTCGGCAAACCCTTGAGGGCAGACGAAATAGACCTCTTATTTTGAACGGCGAGTATTTGCAGCTATCTGAATACAGTGACGTTGTTTTTGGCAAGCTATTGACTGATAATTTTTCGATCGGGTTACGTTTCAAAACCGAAACACTACCTAGTGATATTACTGATGAAAGATTAGGTGAATTCTTTGGTCCAGCAGAGATTGACCTTATAAGAGAAAGTCGTCCTCAAATGCAAACCGAATATCACATCACCTTCGGTTTTCATCCAGATAATCAAGATATATACGTTCAACAAGGATTAATTCATGCTCAATATGGCCCTCTTATAGACCGTCCATTTCGATTAGAGTTTAATTTAGATGGAAACGTGTATTCTGGCAGTATAACGACACCTCAAATTGACACATTAGGTCTCCCAATTCAGGAAGAATTTACAGACATTGTTGCCTGGTACTACTTCTTACCTCAGCGTATAAGTCGAGCTATAGACGTAGAGGGTGAAGAATTAGAGGTTGATGTAAAAATCCTTGATCTGCTTGGCCTTCAGGTGCTTATCGATACACTTAGCCAGCAACTTCACTATATTGGCCCTCTTCGGAGTGAACCACAGCGCGCTTACTTAGGGCAAGTAGATCGTTCAAACCTTGATTTTCGTGGTGGCAATGTACTTCAAGTCTTACTTGATGAACAGCATCGCCTTGTCTCCTTTCCAATTAAAGGAACTGACAGGGTTGAAGAAATACCTCTTATTGATGCGGTAAACCGCACTTTAACCGATGTGCTTGGCCTTCATCAGACAATTAAACCCCTTAAACTGAATAACGTAGTAAATCAGTTGGCATTGCCACTTGATATGCCAGACGAGGTTAACTCATTAACGAGGAGCGGTGAGAAATACGTTACAATTGCAGATGTAGGTTTTGGGATAAGCCAAGTGTTACCAGTCATTGTAGCTGGTTTGTTGGCCAAACCAGGCGAAACTTTGGTTGTAGAACAACCCGAGGCGCATCTTCACCCTCGTGTTCAATCGAGCTTAGCTGATTTTTTTGTGTTACTGTTTCAATCAGGTAAGAATGTGATCGTCGAAACCCACAGTGAGCACCTTATTAATGGTTTTCGTGAGCAGATGGCAATGGATCTAGATAACCAACTCTCTTTACATAAGAATTTTCAACTCGTTTTTGTTCAACCGGCTCCTAGCAATGATCGAATAAAGGGAGCCAGTTATACTGAGATGACTTTTGATGAATACGGATATGGTATTGAATGGCCTCCTGAATTTCTTCCACGTAGCACTATTGAAAGCCAAGAACTCTTACGACTGATAGCTGAGAAACGAAAATTCCGCCGAAACAAAAACAAGGCGAACGAAAGTTAACGTCATCAACATACAGGCAAGTCTATGAAAGTCGTTTGCGTATACGATCCAAGCATGCTGTTTTTCAAACGAGGAGAACAGTTCGACTACGATCAATTTTTTGATATCATTGAGGCTTTTCATGATCACGAAAAAGCACGTAAACTTTTGGGGTTCAAGTTTGCTTGGGGAGAAATGCTGTATGAAGCTCTAGTAACAGATCCACTAATAGGAAATTATGCGACTTGGGGTATCTTGGGTGTTATTGCCAACCTCCTTACCACGTATCCAGACAGCAGTTCACCCGATTACTTTATTGTTGAAACTGATGGACTAGAACCATTTATTCCTGTTGAGCAGCCGCTTTTCAATCATAACGCAGGACTAGACATAGAAGTTGCGAATGCGTGGCAATTATTGATTAGCGCGAGCCTAGCGCTTGAAGGACAACCTCGCGTGTGTTTAGCAACTGGCCCGGAAGCATGCGGATTTCCTCAACCAGTCGTGCATAGCGACTCGGAGGAACATACGATATACCCAGTTAACAATGTCTTTGAGTGGGTTGAACAGTACCGCCTATCTCGAAACGGGCCTAGTCGCTTCCTTCCGAATGAATTTACGCCTTCATTAGAAGACGATACAGCCATGTTTCGCTTTTGTCCTCGCGATTTTGATTTTAGAGAGGAATTAGAGAGCTTGCTGATGATTGAATTAGATGAGGCGATGGTCCGCATGAGAAAATGGCAGGGCGTGAGAGGAAATCGGCGAGGGTATCAGGACTGTTGGGGCAATGTTTGGATGTGGAACGGTGAACACGCTCAGCAGCATTGGGATGTGCAAATCACAGATCAATTTAAACAACTCATTGGTGCAGCCGATAACCATCTCAATGTCAACCCTGCAAACCAACAGTATCGGCAAACAGATAGCCTCCTTCAGGGTGTGATTAAGCATGGTCTAGGTAGCTTCCGTCGTGAAGAACTAACCAAGATGAATTGTCCTCATAATGAATGCCCACGCAAATCTAAAGTTAATCATGAATTGAGATGATGCACTATGGTCTTTCAGAAAAAAGAATCTGAAGGGCAAGGGTTTCCATCGTTACTCCAATACCACGACGGCGCCTTCGGCGACGAGTTTATTCAGGGCCTCGCTTAATGCGTTCAGGGCAGCCTCGATGGCCTTGGGGCTATCAAGCGGGCGTGTGAAGAAGTTGGCTACGCGCAGGCGCTCGATGCGCTGCGCGGGCAGGGTAAGCTCCTGCAACCGGCTGATTGCCTGGCGCAACAGCGTTTCGGCGGCGGTGGTATCCGACTCAATCTGGCTGATGGTTGCGCCACAGCGTACGCAGCGTTCGGCGTCATGGGGCAACAGTTCCACCGGCGTTGCTGTCTCTGGGTTCAGGCACTGGCGGACTTCAAACGGTCGCAGCAGACTCGCACGGGTTGTTTCGTCGATCACGGCCCATTCCTCGCGCTGGGTTAGGCTGGTGATCGCACGAGCATAGGTATGCGCACGCTCGACGTGATGCTGGAGGTAGATGGCGCGGTAGGTCTGCAAGAGGAGTTGTGCCAACGCGCCAAGCCGCTCAAGGTGGAGATAGAACTCGTCCGACGTCTGACGTTCTTCCAGTTCTGCGGCAGCGGCGGTGAGTTCTTGCAATTGCGCTGGCTCGACGATCCGTCCTTGCAGCTCTGGCCAGCGTGAGCTCAGCGCCTCGCGCGCACGACGCAATTGCTCAATGTTCTCAGGCTTGAGGGCCTCGCGCATGCTGCGTATCCGTCCGCGTAGTTCCTTGAACGTGCTGCCCTCGCCAGCAAGCATGCGTACGCAGTCATCAGAGGCTGCGGTCTGCACGCTGGTGAGCAGATCGCGGTATTCTTCCAGCACGCTTTGCCCCGGCATCTGGTTGGCCCGTGCGTCGGCCACGACATTGAGCAGCGCGGTCATCTCTTCAGCGGCGACCTTCTTGAACGCCGCCGCGATTGCGCCCTCCTCCACATCAACCTCGTCGCCAGTCAACTCCTCGTAGGTGCGAACGGCGGCGATCAGGGTCTTGAGATCGATCGAGTCGCGTGGGGCAAAGCCGGCGGCTTTGAATGCCGTCAGGTTGCTAAATGGTGCCCGACTCTGCGGATCCTGGTGGTTGCGGAAGCGTCGGGCCTGGTGCGTCACCTCGATCGCGCCGGCGCGCAGCAGCACCGCGAGCACCAGGCGGATCATATCAATGTCCCAGCCGTAGCCCAGCCCTTGGAAGTGTTCGCTGAGGAGCTTGCCGGTTACACGGTTGCCATAGCTGTGCTCGCGGCGTAGGTAGTCGAGCACCTCTTTGGCTATCTCGGCGCTGGGCGAGGGCACATACTTCTGCCCCTCTTGCACGATCAGGCCAAGACCGCCATCGCCGTTGTAGAAGACCTGCGGTAGGGCGTTGAGATTGGCGGCTTTTAGGACCTCTTCGGCCTCGTTGCCCTTGAGTGGGCGAGCCCCCATCTCAAGCTTCGGGTAGAGGTCAGGGACACAGGTATCAAACAAGCGCTTGAAAATCTCGGTCGGCGTCCGCCCCAACTCTGAGCCGTCATAGGTGTTCCCCCGAAAGACGCCGCAGCCGCCGCTCAGCGCGTCGGTGAGTTTCGTCTGGAGGTGGCTCTTGACATTGCTCTCGGTCGTGCGCTCGCTTTCGAGGTTCGCCGCCTCTTCGGTCGTAATCTTCTGCTGGGCCTTGAGGGCACCATACTTTGCCACCATCTGGCGTGAGGCGTGGAGTTGCGCCACCAGTTCGTCGATCGCGCTGTTGAGGGCAAAGACCCACGTGATCGCATGCTTGCGCTCGGCTTCGCGGCTGCTGGCACGGACGTCGTCAATCAGACTCGTCAGAACGCTGTCGTCGTCGGCGAGCACCAGGCTCAAGGGTACCTGCGCCTCATCGTTCGACCGGATGCCGTCGATCGTGACGCCAACGCGGAAGGTGCGCAGCCCGTGGTAGGTGTAGGTCTTGAGCGCTGGCTCGTTGAAGATCGCGGCCAGCAACTCGCGCTGGATCTCCTTGCGCTCGCGGGGGCGTGGCTCCAGATAACGTCGGCGCTCCTCTGCCCAGGTCTTCTCTTGGGCCGTCTGTAGCTTGTAGCCCCGGTCGGTCTCGCGCACAAAGTCCTCTGCGATGAGCCGGGCAAGCGCCGCCTGAACCTCGGCCAGTGGCGCGGCCTGGCCGACCTCGTCGACCAGCAGGGCGGCGAGGTTGGCCGCCGTGCGGGGCAGCGCCGCGACGTGCTCGGTGAGGGCGATCACCTTGCCGACCCGTGCGGCCAGGCCCTGATCCTCGGGGATGTTCTTGAAGCGCTCGGTAATATCGTCAATATCTTTGCGCCGGGCCGAGCCCAGCAAGCCCTCGATCAACTCGTAAAGCTGATCCAGCGTCACCAGCGCCCCGATTGGGCGTTCAGCATAGTTGGTACGCTCGTTGACCAGCATCTGGTAGATCTGGCTGATGATGGTGCGGTTGCTCCCGCTGAGTTGGCGCAGGGTTGAACCCTGAAGCCGGAGGCCCGACATGATGTCGATTGAGAGCTCGATGTAGTGGGGCAGGTAGGGATAGAAGCGGATAAACTCGGCCTCGCTCAGCTCTGACCAGCGATTGGTGCGCTCGAGTTGGCAGGCGATGTTCAGCCGCCCCTGGTTTTCAGCAAAGAGCTGCCCCAAGGCCCGGGTGCCCGTGCCATTCTTCGCTAGCACGCGGCGAGTGGCGACTTCGCGAATATCGGCGGGCGAGAGATCGACCCGGTGCTGGAATCGATCTTGCACCTTGGCGAGCAGCACGCGCTTCTCGTCGCCGAGGGCTGACGTCACCTCCTCTAGCCGCTCCTGGGCAGTCACAATCACCCACGTCGGCGCGGCCAGCCGCCCGGCCTTGATGCGGTTTTTGCTCTCCTTGCCGTAGAGCTCCACCACCGCACGCAGGTCTTCGAGCCGATCCTGACTGAAGGAGACATAGGCACCAACCTCATCCATGACGAAAGCAAGCGCTTTGCCATCGCCACGCCCCGGACGACTCATCAGATCGAAGGAACGCTCAACGAGCAGGCGCGGTGTGACTTCAACGCGCTTTTCGGCGAGGCCATGCGCGAACGACTCGGCGGTTGGGTAGGTACGCGGATCCATCTGATGCAGAATAACACCGATCCGGTTCCAGACCTCGGCCCCCGAGCGACCGCGCCCGTGCCAGCCGTTGAGTGGCCTGCCGCCGGCATATTCCGCGTCGAAACGCTCGATGAAATCGGCGAGGCGGCCCTCGGCTTCAAGCCCAATCTCTAGTTCGGCAATATCGAAGTCGTCAGCATAGCCCAACTCGCGCAGCAGCACGCGGTACATATAGGGTGAGATGCTCAGGTTGCCCTGGCCCGACTGACCACGATCCTTTTGCACGTCAAAGAGCACGACCCGGTAGGACATACGGTGAATGATCGAGTCGACCAGGGCCGCAATCCGTTCATCGGCATCTTTCTCGCGCACCTGCGCCTTGAAGAGTTCAGCTGAACTCTGCCCCTGCACCGTGCGATTCGCCAGCACATAGCCCAGGATCTTGGCGAAAGACGATTTCCCAGAGCCGAAGAAGCCCGAGATCCAGACCCCGACGCTCTCGTCCAGATCAGCGGGGCCACGGGCAATCGCATTGAGCAGATCGATATATTGATCACGAATGCGATCCGTGACCACATACTCTGTGATCTCCTCAAACACCGAACGCTCATCGGCCTGGTCAACCTGGATGATCTCTTCGATCTTACGGCTCAGATCGCGCTCAAGAAGTTGTTGGATTTGCATAGGCGTCCTGCTTGTTGGTTGTTGGTTGTCCGTTGTTGGTTGTCCGTTGTTGGTTGTCCGTTGTTGGTTGTTCGTTGTTGGTTGTTCGTTGTTGGTTGTCCGTTGTTGGTTGTCCGTTGTTGGTTGTCCGTTGTTGGTTGTCCGTTGTTCGTTGTTGGTGTCAATGGGCAACGTCCACGAACCACGGACTACTGACCACGAACTAATCTTCCTCTTTGCCAGGTGGTGGGCCAATTGATTTGAGGTAGGCATTCAATCTTGGAGCCAACTCGTCAATCATCGGCTTGAGAACAGCGGCTTGTTCAGCTGTCACCAGTTTGCGCTGATAAGCGCGGTTGAGCCAGTGTTTTGTCTCAAAGAGCGAGCCACGCGCAATCTTAACGAAACGCCGATTATCCTGGAAGCTGCCACGCCCGGTGCCCTCGGCGATATTCGCACCGATGCTGTCAGCAGCACGGACAATCTGCTTCGCGATAGTGTCCTTCGCAAACTGATCCCAGCTGCCAACCATGTCCCATACTGTATCAGCAAGTCGAACCGCCAGTTGATACACGTGCAATTTCTCGAAGTTTGACTGCGTCACTTCCCAACCTCACCACAAACCACAAACCACAAACCACAAACCACAAACCACAAACCACAAACCACAAACCACA
>NZ_SIJK02000094.1:10846-11135 GCF_004762035.2 Candidatus Chloroploca mongolica
AACCACGAACCACAAACCACAAACCACAAACCACAAACCACAAACCACGAACCACGGACTACGAACTACGAACCACGAACCACGAACCACAAACCACAAACCACAAACCACGGACTACGAACTACGAACCACGAACCACGAACCACGGACTACGGACTACGGACTCTCCACCCCATGCGCAATGGCAAACGATTTGTTCGTGCGACACTTCGCCAGCACCCGATCCGGCCAGTAGTGTTAAATGTCAACTAGATTTGCCGCCTGGTGTCAACTAGATTTGCCGGTTCCC
>NZ_SIJK02000095.1 GCF_004762035.2 Candidatus Chloroploca mongolica
AGGCGAGCCGGAGCGCGGCCTGCACCTCCGGCCCATAGCGTCGCTCCCGCGAGCGAGTGATCGCGGGACGAGGGGCGGCAACCGGGCTGGTCAGCAACCGAATGGCGTACTTACGGGCATAGCCCGTGGCAGCGACAAACTCGTCGAGGATGACCGACTTCTGCTGATGGCCAGCCTCTTGGTAACGTGGCGCCGTCTGCGCCAACAATTCACGTTTCGCTCGATAACTCATCAGGGACCTCACACGACACCCTACGCTCTCTCTAGATTCAATTGCGTTGGGTGACATTATTCATGAGGCAACGATGCTTGTCAAGGTTACATCTAACGTGAGGCAATGCGGGCGGCAAATCTAGTTGACATTTAACAACCAGCGGCATGCAGCGCTCCCGTGTCGCAAGGTGGAGATCGTGAACCTTGGTATGTGGCCGTGACGCTCACCGAGCGACGGCGTCCGCATGGATAGAGTTCATCCCACGAACCTCGGCGCAAGGCTGAACAGCGGCGCGGGCCGGGCCTTGCGTGCGTTGCGCGAGCGGTGCCAGATCGTCAACGCACGCCCATGCGCTCGCAGCGCATCCAGCGGGCAGCGTGGGATCCGCACCATGCAACCCCACGCGCCCCTCAGGCCTCGCCCCCCGGCACCTCTTCCTCGTCCTCAACGGCCAGTTTCACCCGCTCATTGGCAATCACCGCCGCTTCAATGTAGCGGCGCGGCATCGCCAGGCTGCTCCACCCCCCCGCTTCTTGCAAGGCCAGCGGATCCGTGCCGGCCCGCGCCGCCCGCGTCGCCCAGTCGTGCCGACAATCATGCGGGCTCAGCCCCGCGACGCCGACCCGTTGGCCCAGGATGCGCACCCGGTCGCGCAGGCCCTGGATGGAAATGGGGCCGCCGAGGTTGACCGCGCGCGGGCCCGTGGTGGCGCGAAGCACCTGGCCTTCCGCACGCAGATCGCCCGCTGCGACGTAGCGCCGGATGGCGCGGAGGGTGTCCCCCGTCAGGCGGTGGGTCTGCGTGGCATCCACTTTGCGCCGGTAGAAGCGCAGCAGGCCCCGTTCCAGGTCAAGATCGCGTACCTGAAGATCGGCGACTTCGGAGACGCGCAGCCCGTGATCGAGCAGCAGGCACATCAGCACCGCATCGCGCCGTCCCTGCGGCGTCTCCGCGTGCTCATGCTTGAGGCGGCGCACCTGGCTTGCCGTGAGCTTCGTCGGGGCCTCTTTTTTGGCCCCCCGGCGCGTCGTCGTGCGCTGCGCATCACGGTTGCGGCCCGCCTTGGAGCGTGGCGCGGCAGCTTTGACCGTCTGGATCAACGCCAACGCCGCCGGGCTGAGGGTGCCCGCCCGCGTGGCCTGGATGCAGTAGACCCGGATCGTCGCCAAGGCCCGCGCGATGCTCGCCAAACTATAGCCGGCCGTCTCTTGCCACCGCAGGAACCCTTCGACGAGGCCCCAGGTCACATGCGTCCAGGCGCTGGGTTCCGTGGCCCACGCCGCGTCCTTGGCTTCCCCCACGCCCACGGCGGTGAGATAGCGCTGCCAGCGGGCCAGGTCAGCATCCTGCGCCCGGCGGGTCTGTGCGGCAAGCTCGGCGCGGTAGCGGGCGAAAACGCCCTGCGCCGCAGCTTGGTCAGCCGCCGCCGCCGCGCGCGCCAGCGCGTGGGGCGCGGGAACACTGAGAGCATGATCATCAGGCATGGGCGACCTCATCAAGGCGGCGAGACGGGTGGCGGGTGTGGCACCCGTGGGCGGACGGCCCGGCCCCGGCGTGGCGCGCAGCGGGCCGGGGCGCTGGCACTCATTATACCGTGATAAATTTAAATTATCAAGGGGTTATTCGCCCCCCGGCGGCCACCGGCGAGCCTGCCCCATCCTCCCCGAAGATCAAGTAAAATAGAGCAGCGCTCATTTCTAGGAAAGCCTCTGCCCATGCACTTCACCACCCTGACCGTTATCAACGGCCACCTCGCCGCCGCCGAGGACACCGTCCCCAGCACGCTCGCCGTCGCGCCGCATGCCCCCGACGCGCCACGCGGCCTCTTCGTCACCATCGTGAGCGTCGAGGATGCCGCGTACGATCTCGCCTACGCCGCCGTGATCTGCGGAGCGCTGCACCTTGATGCGGCGCAGCGTCCCGTGGCCGTCGATCTGCTCCACCCGCTGACCGCCCTCACCCTGATCGAGCAGGCGACCCTGCGGAACCACCTGATCCAGCAGGCCTGGGCCCGTGCTCCGCACCATGTGCGCACCCTGCTCGGGTGTCCCGCCGCCCCGCTGCGCCTCGCGGACGCCGCCCGCCAGCTCGGGTACCCCTTGCCCACGCTTGCCAAGGCCGCCGCAGAGGATCGGCTGCCCACCATCCACGTCGGCGACCGTCACCTGGTTTACCTGGCGACCGTAACGGAGGCGCACGAGCGAGGGCTGCTGCACGATCAGCGCGGGCGGCCCCGGCGCAAGAGAACGCCGAGGCGCTGAGCCGGTGGGGGTCGCACGCTGCGGCGGCCACCGTTGGTGTCACAAGGGCGCATATGGGCCTTTGTTGCGCAGCATAACCAAGGTCTCAGCGGCCAGCATTGACCTGACCCGCCACCCCCGCGCCTGCCCGTGGCCCCCGCAGCGCACGACGACCGGCGGGGCGAAGCGGCCAAGCGCCAAGCAGTTGAGTTTGTCGAAGTGCCCTTCTTTGCGCCGGCGGAATGAGCGTGCGCGTGGCCGTGGCGCGACCGCACGCACGCACGATCCAGGGCACATAGGTGATCACACGCGAGGGTAGCGGCGCGGCGGGGCGTGGCGCGGGCTCAGTTCCGCTGCCAGGCCCGCCGCTGGCGGCACCGCGTGCAGAGGCCGTCCGCGCCCTGGCGCTCCGCTGCCGTCAGCACCGCTTCGCAGCCAAAACAGCGGCTCAACAATGCGACGAAGAACTGGCGATCTTCCGCGTCGACGAGAGCCAGATAATGACTCGTCAGCGCTTCGATCGTCAGGCGGGCGAGCACAAAGCGAGCATAACGTTGTGGGGTTAGTTCCATGCTTCCCTCCGCTCGGGGGCGTGGGCACGCGCCCTTCGCGTACCTCTCTCTATAAAGGATAGACCGCTGCCGGTCGCCAAAAGATACGGGGATGGGGCAAGGAAAGCTGACGATCTTCGATCTCCCCGATCTTGCGCACGTGATCGTCACCGGCACGCCGCAGCATCAGTGCAGCCCTGGGTCGGTATCGAAGCTCTGCACGGCTAAGCGTCAGAGCCGCAAAGTCGGCTTTGAACGACAGAGCCTCCTTTCGAGAGAGAGCCGGGCCGGATGATCAGCCTTGACCCGCGCTGTGTGTCAGCAGCCGCCTGAGGCGGTACCGGGTCACCAGGTGGACAGCGTGAACCCTGGCATGGTCGTCCCAGCATATGCGTCGCGCCCCCGTAGATAGCAGGCTAGACCGCTACCGGTCACCGTGATGTGCATACAAAAAATTGTTGTGCGTAGCAAAAAAATATAAACACACAACAAATCAGTAGATCGCATGACCATTCCACCAGGTCGCACCGCACGCCCCCGGCTCGCCTTCTTAAGCTAGGTGCCGCAGGTGGGTTGACGCAAGCCGCTGGCTACTCTATAATAGTTGTGTGTTAAAAGTATAGGACTACACACAACTTATAAAGATAACCCAGGGATCCTGATAGGCTGGGCAATCGATGCTCGTCGTGTGTCCTTAACAGAGAACGACACATCACCATGAGCCGCACTCTTCATCGTCAAGAACGCGCCAAGCGTGCCAACGAGCGGGCGCAACGGCGGAGGGATCTGCTGGCCCAAGCCGAGCAGGTGCGGACCGACCTAGCGCGAACCGCCCGCGACTGTGCCATGTTCGCCTTTGGCCCTGGCGATGAACCACGCGCTGAGCGGCTCGATGCCCACCTCGCCCGCCTGGAAGCCGCGCACGCCGCGCTGCGCCTGGCGCACATCGTCCTCACCGAAGACAACCCGGCGCACCTGGACACCCTGCCTGACGAGCTTCAGGCAGCACTCGGACGTTGGAAACGCGCCAGCGAAGGCTGGTGGGAAGCGCGGCTCATCTGGCGGCTACGGCTCCAGATCACGGTCGATCCCACCACCAACCGCCTCAGTCTCACCCTTGTCTTGCGCCCCTTCGGCCCCTACTACTACCGGCATTGGCGCCAAGAAGGCACCCAGCATACCCAGTACCTTGGGCGCAAGCGGCCAGACGACTATCCTGAAGATCAGGAAGTCCTGGAACTGCCTCCGCCCGAACCGGTCGCCCCCGGCTCCGCCCTCGGCCAGGAAGCCATCGCCCTGGCCGAGCGGTTGGCCGTGCGCTACAACACAACCGAGGACATCGCGCAGCGCCAACGGGTGCTGCGGGTGCTGCGTGCAGCCGGGCGACGCGTGGAGCGGCGGGTTCAGCAACAACCTTCTGGCACGAGTTGCAAGTGATGACGAGGCTCCTCGTATTACACGTTACCGCTTCATGCGGCTGGTGACACGAATCTCGGGTGAGGGCCCTGTTGCGTAGCGGTGGCGAAGCTGGTGCAGGGTACCAGGACTGTTAGGAGCGAAGATGTAATTTACAACGCTAACTGTATCCGTGTAGAAACTGGCTTTTTTTGGGCGGCAAACAAAACTCAAATCAGGGGTTGAAGCGATTCTCCGACAGGTTTCAGCCGGAAACTATCCCTGCTTCCACACCTTCTGGTCTCTCACGCAACTGCTTCACAGCTAACTTGTCCGAGTTTGATCGTACTGAGCCGAGTGTTCTCAGACGAGTTGATCCAAGAGCTAGGTTCATGCTGCTGACTTTGTGAAATATTTCGATAACGTTGTAAATTGCACGTTCGCTCCTAACAGGCCATGCACGAGGCTTCACCGTCACTCATTCCAGCATGAGACTGGTGCAGAATACCTGCAACTGTTCGGGGTGCGAAGGATCGTCACGGTGAGTGCTTGAAAAACCGCTTTTTTGTGGCATGATGACTGTAGTAAAACCGCATCAAGGACACAAAAAAGACGGTTATGCTTCCTATTCTACCACCAATCCTCCGGGCTGGCACGCCCGATCTGCCCGCCGTGCCGCGCTGGCTCCAGGGCTGGATCATCATGTTCCTTGGCCCGATCCTGGTCTGGGCGGAGACGACCATCCTCCGTCGGATTTTCACGACGACGGTGCGCGACCATCCGTTGGTGCGCATCGGCCTGGCCTATGATCCCGCGGCCGTGGTCGCGGCCTGTGCCGCCTATCGCCATCCCGAGGGCGCGCCCGGGGCGCCGCCGACCTTCACGCTGGAGCAGTTGGTACGCGCCGAGATCGTCCGCACGTGGGCCGAGGGCTGTTCCGACCGCGCGTTGGCCTGGCATCTCGCCAGCAATCTCGTGGTGCGCTGGTTTGTCGGGCTGTCCCTCTTTGCGCCGCAGCTTCCCGACCATACCACGCTCGCCCGCTTTCACGGCTGGATGCGCCAGCACGTGCCCGACGCGCTCTTCCGCGATGTGCTCACCTTCCTCGACCACGTTGACCCGGAAGATGCCGCCACCACGCCCCAGATCGTCGATACCTTTGCCATGCAAAGTCCGGTCGCCCCCAGTGTCAGTCCGGCGGCGTTGCTCCGCCACCTGACCCTGCGCCTCCTCCTGCTGCTGCGGCAGCGCGGCCCAGCCACCCTCACCGCCGCGCTGGAGGCGCTCGACCTGACGCCTTTCACGCAGAAGCCGAAACCCGCTCGCAGTGCCGCCGCCCGCCACGCCCGCCTCCAGACCACCGTGGCGCTGGTCGCCCGCGTCGTCACCACGGTCACGGCCCAGCTGGACACGCTCGACCCGGTGGTGTCCCCGCTCGTGCGCGCCTTCCTCGCCGATCTCGCCAAGGTGCAGGCCGATGAACTGACCACCGATGACGCCGGCGTCGTGACCGAACGCCCCGCCAAGGAACGGGGGTCGCGCCGCATCGCCAGTGCCGTTGACCGCGAGGCCACCTTCCGCAAACATGAAGGCAGTCCCGCCGTGCTCGGCAGCAATGCGATTATCAGCACCACCCGCACCCGCATCCGCGCCTGCGTGATCGTGACCGGCTGCACGCCCGATAGCGTTGCGCCCGCCGCCGTGCTCCAGCAACAGCAGGACGCCGGGGCACCACTGCCGGAGATCATCGTGATGGATGGTGCGGCCGGCTGGGGCAAGACCCGCGCCGAGGTGCATACCCGCAGCGACGGCCAGACGAGCCTCGTCGCGCCTATCCCACAGGGCGGCGGCAGCGACCCCGCCCGCTTCAGCGTCGCCGACTTCCAGGTCGATTTCGCCCGCATGACCTGCACCTGTCCCGGGGGCATCGTCAGCACGATGGTGTATCCCTCGAGCAGCGCCGACGGCATCTCCTTCCGGTTTCGGGCGTCCGACTGCGCGGGCTGTGACGAGTATGGGCAGTGTCGTGACCCCAAGGCCAAACCCGACAGCCACCGCACCGTCTTCATCTCGGATTACCACCATCACATGCGCGAGGCCCGGCGCGTCAACCAGAGCGACGAAGGCAAAGCCTTGCTGCACGACCGCTGGCGCGTCGAACCGACCATCGCCTGGCTCACCCGCTACCAGGGTTGCCGCCGCGCCCGCTGCATCGGGTTGGCCGCCGCGCAGTTTGAACTCTCCCAGGCCTGCGCCGTCCGCAACCTGCTCAGCTGGCTCCACCGGCACCCGCGGAGGGCCGCCGCCTGAGCGAGCCCACGCGGCCCACGCGCCGTCCCCACACCCCGCACCACGGCGCACGCCCCGCGTGCGGCGTGCGCGCCTGCCCAACAAACGTCACCCACGGGCACATATGCGGTCTGGCACGGGCATGGAAGGCCAGATTCTGGGCACCTGCGGGTACCTGGCCCCGCATCCTGCCCGAACGAGCACGACCCCCACCCGTTGTCGACCGCGTTTGGCCCGTGCTCGGCAGATGGCAACCCCTATTCTGCACCATTCTCCAGCATGTGCTTGGTGTGACCAGGGGGCAACGACAAACTGAGCACCTCCCATAGCGCGACCGCGTCCGCATACGATGTAGGTTCAGTTCCGCCCAGATTGGATGGAACACGCGTACCAGCAAGGTCCAGGCTTGCGCCATATGAGGATGGTCGTCCACGTGGTCGCTTCATGGGTGGTGACAAGAATCTCCGATTAAGGCTGCTACAGACCGTTTTCTTTGTGTCTTTTACGACAAAAAAATATCCGCACTACGTGAATGGGTTTTAACCAAACGAAGCTGACTTTTATGCTATCTTCGCAGTACCTATCTTCCACCTTCCGACATTGATCCGGGTTGATAACGGAACTGTTCTTTCATCATGGTACTTGTTGTTGTCCTTGTGAGAGAGTGCGCTATCGATGACTGCTACCATACCAACAGTAGTTGATACAAATTTCAACTCGAATAAGGGGAGTGGAAAAGCTAAACGTACCGTTCGCTGATTCTGAGAAACGGTTCGTGAAATTGCCCTACCAGCGAGCCAAAATCGACTATCTGGAAGGCGCTGTGCCCCACTTAGCGAGAATGATTTGGCAGAAATGCGCTACACTTCCCGAAAGCATGCAGACTCAAGTGGGGGACGGTCTACAACTCGAAGCCACTCTTGGGCTCAAGTGAGGGTATAATTCTATTTCGTACCCAAAAAATAACCAAACGGTAAGTGTATCCAGGTTCATCGCAATTACCACAGCAGTAAGCAACAAATCAGGTTCAAGCTCGTAAATCTGGATAGATAAACTTTCTCACATCCCTAAAATAACTGTAGTTTCACGAAGGATACGATTATGAGTGAGGTTATCTGTTCTCAATGTGGGGGCATCGTCGAACCGAATTGGACAAAGATCAGTATGGTCATCGGAGGAGCTGTTGGTGTAACCTTCGCCGCATCCACATTGGGTGTCAGCGGAGGAATCATGGGTTTAGGCTTTTACCTTAAAGCTCTTCAGGGTAATACAAAAGCATTACAAATCGTAAGGCTCAAAACCACCCTCTCGAATGCTAGTCATAAACAAGGAGGTTTTTTTAAATGCTCACGATGTAAAAATGACGTAAGTATTGACTACTATTTTCAAAAAATTTTCCTCGATAATAGTAGTGATGAACGTATGGATTCCGCAAAACCCTCCTCCAATAAGGCCACTAGTACAACAGAGAGTCTATCTAAACGACGTGAGGAATTAGAGAGAATTCGGGATGAAGAGTATTACAAGGGACGAATAAATGAAGGCTAGTACTAGATTTTGGTGCGAACCTTATTAAAAATCTATGAAACAAAGGTAAATCAACCTGTGTTTGGCAGCAGTCGGCACGATCTGTGTTTGGCACCGGCCAACGCAACCTCTGGCTGCTCCACCTCGGTTCAACAGAGTTCATGCGGTCGTGCGGGCGATCATAGACAGGTTGCGAACGAACAGACCGCGTTCGACCCAGCGATCCATCTGGGCATGACCATCGGAGGGGTTTGAGCTTGTGGCAACCTTTAAGTTCGCTGATCCATCCTTCAATTCGTGGCTGCCAAGGTAGGTCGAGGACAAACCATGCTTGCCTCTCATGGGTCATACATTTGCCAACATTTTGCCTGATTTGGGCAAGACCATGAGCAGAACCTTCTGGTGAGCCAAAGCATATTCATTGGCCTCCAAATTGGCGGCCACAGGCCACGGTTGACGAGCACTACGTTGATCGGATGTCCAAAGCACTGAATATGGGCATCGACCTTCGGCACGACTTGCGCGGACTCATGCGGATTGCCGTCAACGATCTGAGTTCGACTTTGTCCAACTTGCCGATCAAGGCGGTTTACGACCAAAAGCTTATCACCCCTTATTCTAATTGCTCAACGTTGTTCTGTAATTTGCAAGGGTGTAAAGCATTTCTTGTATAGCCTATTTCACACCCAAAGTTCAAAAATGTGTCTGCTCTTTTCGTCTATGCAGTTAAGCTCCAATCTACCGCAATCGCTTAATGGACAAACTCGAAGAGAGGATGGTAATATTTCGTATCATGACCGCAAAAAACGGTTTTTCCATCCCTCGGATCGAACATCCTTCGTACCCCGAATAGTTGCAGGTATTCTGCACCAGTCTCACGCAGGGGGATGATGACCTGCGAAATAAAGCGGTTACTCCGGAAAATCTAGGAAAGCCCAGTAGGTTCCTCAATAAGATAAGAAAATGAATAACAGATTAAATCATTTAGCAGCAATAGCGACAATATTAGCACTGCTTATTGCATTACTCGCTTTAATACGAGATGTCTTTGATATTCGGTTCAATCCATCATCACCACCACCAACCGCAATCTTATCACCCCCTCAATCAATCACAGCTTCTTCTACTACAGAAAATAATATCGAAAACACCCCTACACTTCCATCAAGTGATTTAAAAGAATCTTTGACTCAATCTAGTTCAAATAATGATGAAAAAGATAATCAAAAATCTTTTTTTGAAAGTGGTATTTTTGGTTTTATAAATGAATATAATGAAAATCACCAGAAGAAATACAACGAGATGGTACCTTTTGGCTATACTCAGTTTGACTTAGCAAAGTGGGCTTACGATGACTCAAACATCCATTTGTGGTATGGTCTTGGTTTTGTTCTTTTTGTTTTACGGTTTTGCTGTGCAATAATTTTAGCATTACTGGAATTTTTACCTGGCGCGGCCCTTGCAATGGCAGGAGGAATAGGTGCGACCTTTGGAGTGACAGCACGAAATGTGTATCTTGCCTTCCTTAGTTTCATAACTATTACAATAGCATTTGTTCTTTTATCTAGACCTTTTGTAAAGTTCACGTTGATATGTGGAGGAATATTTATTACTACAATATTTTTAGTCTTTTTAATAAACATTTTTGAAGTTTTTTTATTAAATAGCTTGGGACACTGATAAAATCTGCCCAACCGGAAATCAAAGCCTAACCTGATATTACATCAGCGATCCGATGCACACGCACCCCCGCTGCGCACCGCGCTGCCTGGCGCGGTGCGCAGCGGGGGTGTGCATCGATCCCATGAACGAGCATCGCAGGGCCAGGCCCGGCTTCCGTCAACGCCCGCGCCGCCGCGTGGCCGCCGCCCGCTGGCGCACTCACCCCAACGCAGGCGGCGCAGTCAGCTTGACCGAGACACCGGCCATCCACGTCCCGATGCGGTCAATCTGACAGCGAACCCCGTTCATATGCAGCACTTTGCGGTCAATTTGACCGCAACACCGTTCATACGCAGTGCTTTGCGGTCAATGTGACCGCAAGCCCCATTCATACGCAGCCCGATGCTGCAGCGAACCCCGCATCGGCTACGGTGATCACGCCGCATGGCGGGCCGACCCTACCCGTACATCCCCCCCTGACAACCGAACACCCCCGCCGTCCACCGCGCCAAGCAGCGCAGTGAGCAGCAGGGGTGCGTGGACACCAGGGAACGATCACGGCAGGGTCGCGCCCCTGCCCACACAGTGCGTGCTCAGCGCCGCCCTGGGCGTCGCGTGGCCGCCGCCCGCTGGAGCACCCGCCCCAACGCCTGCGGTACCTCGCGCAGCCGCGCCACCGGCAGCGTGTCCGCGGCGCCAAAGATGCCCTCCAGCCGCTCCAGATGTTCCTGCGGGCCAACATACACGCCCACCACGAGCGTGCCCTGCCGCCGCACCGTCGCGACCGTCGCGCTCACCATGGCCGCCGGTTCGTCCGTCGGCACCCCATCGTGCAGGTACAGGATCAGGCGCGTCGCTTCGGGTCGCTGGGCCAGCATGGCGTGCGCCGCTGCCAACGACGCACTGGCACGCTCCGCCGTACTATCACCATACAACCCGGCGATCAGGGCTTTCGGGCCTTCCGCCGACGCCGGCGTTGTCCAGGTGCGCAGCCAGGTGACTGGCTGATGCGGGCGGTTGAACGGCCGTCCCCGTTCGTCCGGGCGCAGGTCATGCACGCGCTCGCCCAGAT
>NZ_SIJK02000096.1 GCF_004762035.2 Candidatus Chloroploca mongolica
GCACTTGGCCTCTCCTCAGCCGGAGCAGCATGAAGCTCGTTGCGCAACCCGTGGGTGAACGGCGGCAATTCTAATTGTCGTTGATCAGACGGAATCGCCCGACGCAGAACTTCCATGGTGAGGTGGCTCCTGAATGTGCGCTCGTCGGTCATTTCGCGTACGATCTACCCCATACGGCGCTTCCCGTGGCTGTTGGTGCCGTTCGCGCACAACAGGATGCCACAGGAGCGCCGCAGATGCTTATTTGAATTATTGGGCCTAAAGGTGCCTTGGGTACGGCTATACCAGTTCTCGTTGTGGTAGTAGTACTAGATTAAAACAGGACGAAAGTACTATGAAATGAGCAAGAGAAACTATAATGATTTTGGTACTCATCATTTAACTAGGTGCCAGAGCGATCTTGTTAGCAGGCCATAAAGGAGAAACCACCATGTTAGTTCAAAGCAATACGATCTCATCATTTTTCAGGCGCATATGGCGTCCGTGTATCGTTTTACTCTTCCTCCTGAGCACTACAGCCACACTGACCGCGAGACACTCTTCACAAACAATATTACCAGCAGGAGTAGTAGAACGTGATAGCATGCGTGGTAGTGTAATTACAGATAGTGCTGTCATATCAGCAGTTCCTCCAGGGATTATCGGCATTTGGAGTGGAACGATATTGAGTGAGAGAAATACATCATTTTCAGCATCTATTGCACTTATTGATGGAGATATAGGATCAATCACTGGAATCATCGCTCATCCATCGCTCGAGTGTGGAGGAGAAATGACCTTACGTGAGATATCTAGTAATAGTGTAATCTTAGATACAAAGTATACGTTCGGGAATTGCTCCAATGGCAGCCATACTCTGACTTTGAACAACCCTACTTCACTAGGGTATAGTTGGAGTAATGGGACTGTCTCTTCGTCTGGAGTCCTTTCAAAAATCAGTAACTCAGGTACTAGTGTTAATGATAGCCTCATTGGAATCTGGAGGGGAACAATTGTTAGTGATGTAAATGGAAATACGTTTTCCGCGCTGATCGCACTTGTTCCTGGTGATCCTGGTAATACCGTTGGCATAATCTTACATCCGAGCATAAGCTGTATTGGCTTGACCGTATTAAATGAAGCTACCACAAACAGTCGGCTTAAGTCAGATACGACATATAGTCATGGGGAATGCGCGAATGGCATGCACCAACTTACAGTGAATAATGTGACTACTATGGATTATCAGTGGTTTGAACCTGGCACCTCACGTATAGACAGTGGGTCTCTGGTGCGAATTGGCGGAAAACCAGTTCAACTCACGATCAACGACCCCCGTTTTAACGAGCAGTGGGGTCTTGCAAAGATCAATGCATATGATGCTTGGTTTATTACGCAGGGTTCACCAGATATAACGATTGCGATCATTGACACAGGCGTGGAGTTAGCCCATGACGATCTGAAGCAGAAAGTTAATACGGTCGATGATTATAACTTCCCGGCCAATACTGATGAGGCAAATGATGAGAGTGGACATGGAACCCATGTGGCAGGGATTGTTGCCGCAGAGACAAATAATCAACTAGGCATTGCGGGGGTCTGTCCTCGGTGTGAAATTTTACCGCTCAGAGTGTTTGATGCGCCGGGACAGGGGGCTGCGATAGACAATATTGCTAACGCTATTAAGTATGCTGCCGACAAAGAGGCACGCGTTATTAACCTTAGTCTGGGATACGCAGCAGATCAGGCTTGTTCCCAGACGCTTGCGGATGCGATCAACTATGCTTACGAAAAGGGTGTTGTTATAGTGGCAGCGAGTGGAAACGCATGCCCTGTTGATGTTGCTTTTGGGAGGGCCAATTTCTCTGTGGCATATCCAGCAAGGTTTGACCGTGTTATTGCGGTTGGCGCAAGTAATCCTAATGATACCCGTGCGTCATTTTCATCTTATGATGCGATGCTGGATCTAGTCGCGCCCGGCCAAGGTATTCTCAGTACCTATCTAAATAATAGCTATAAGAGTCTAGATGGGACGTCAATGGCAAGTCCTATGGTTGCTGGTGTCGTTGGACTCATGCTCTCACGTGACGCATCTCTTTCACCGGCAAAGGTCGCTGAGATACTAAGGACGTCGGTCACCGATCTTGGGACATCAGGCTTCGATCAGGAAACAGGTTGGGGCCTTCTCAATGCTAGTCAAGCCTTACTCACGACGGTGAGCAACATTGCAGATCTGCCCCCCGCAGCTTGTCCAGTTCCCGCCGAGGTTCCCCAAGCCATGGCTGATCCACAGACCGATCAGTTGTTTACAATCTATCGCAGCCTGAGAGATACGGTATTGGCGCAAAGTGCGCTCGGCCAGAAGTATCTTGCTATCTACTATGAGCAGGCACCTACGCTGGCCAGTATCCTGCTCACGCATGATGACCTGCGTACCAGAACAGCAACATTCCTACAAAACGCAGCAGATGAATTCAGCGCTCTCCTACCCAGTTCAACCCAGAGCGTGATGCTCAGTCAAGAGCTGTACGATGAGGCTAACGCCCTTGTTCGTGATCTCGCCGGAGCAGGTGGTTCCTCCTTCGCATCTGATATCACTACTGTATGGCAAGAGTTACATTTGGACGCTCAGGTGGGATCTGATGTCAAGTCGATCTGGAACGATCTCCAGCCAGATCCGCCCCCCAGCCAATCATCAGTCTATCTGCCGGTGCTTATTCGATAGCGGTACAACGCCATTTTGGGAAATGTCCAACTTTAACCTGTGCAGAGTATAAGCTCCCGGTACTGCAGCCCAACATGGCCTGCACCTGACGCCGCTAGTGCAGCCCTCAACCTGGCGCGTTTTTCATGAGTGAAGCGTGTCGTTAGACGGCTCGCTTCACATGCCCGCCATCGGGAACCGGGGCGGACAGCTCCGTTGGCCGTAAAGCTCGCCAGAAGGCGGGTGGGGCCAAGAAGCCGCCGGGCTTTCGCCCGTGCGGAGTGTCACCTTTAGGCACGCAAGGCCTGGCGCTCAGGCTGCCGGGCTGCTCGCCCTCCACGAAAAACATTCGTGAGCTTCGCAACAAAGGCCTGGCGCTAGACCGACGCTTCGTCGCCCTCACGTTCCGCCCGTACCAGACTGAGCACCTGGCTTCGGGTGCCCCCCACACTCTCGGCTATCTTATTGGCCGAAAACCAATACGAGCCGTCGCTACGGCGCACCCGGGCTAGCAGGCGGGCAACGGTGGCGTGCTCAATGGGTTCTTCGGTCAACCAGGTGACGAGTTCCGCCTGGTTCGGACGTGGCCGTACCACCGCTGGCGCTGCTTCCAGGGGCGAACCAGCGCGTACCGCGTTGGTATCAGGTGGAACGTCATGATCAGGCAGCGAACCAGTTCGGCTGACCGGGGCCAAAACGCGCGCCACGTGGGGGTTGTCTGCCTCCAGGCTGGCCGTACCAGCCGTCGTACCAGGGGGCGTTGCGGCGGTTGCTGCCCTGCCCCAGCGCTGCATGATGGCCTCAAGGATCTGCTGTTCCTGGTCGTTGCGAATGAAGGACGCACGGACGTTGCCCACTTTCCGCCCCAGTACCGCCGTGAAGTACCCCCCGCCAGTGGGCAAGCCACTGGGCGGTACCACCCCCTCGGGGAAGCTGGTGACATTGGTGTTCGGGCGATCATCGTGCAGCGACGGTTGATAGCCCGCCATGAAGAGTTGCACTTGCACGCGCCAGCGGGTCTGGGTATTCGAGGCGGTTTGCGTCCCGACCAGGTAACAGATCCCGAGCGCACGATCCTGGCTCAGGTGATCATTGAGCCAGTTCCAGAATTGGTCAACATAGCGATCCAGCGTGGTCAGTTCGGAAATATAGACCACCAGCAAGGGGCATGGTTTCGGGTCGGCGGCCTCATGCCAGCTTTTGGCGTGAGCCGTGCCTTGCCGATCTCGTGCGCCCAGAATCAGTTGCTTGCGCCGTTCCCGTTCCTGGTCTAACCAGGCTAAGAGCGGCGGGATCTCCGCGATCTGGTTGGCCAGACCAACCACGTGGGGCAGGGCGGCATACGCGGGATAATCCAGGCCCTTCCCATCCAGGATGACCAACTGGAGGTCGTCGGGATGATTGCGTTCGAGCAAGGTCAGCAGGATGGTACGTACCAGCACATCTTTCCCACTGCCAATCTGCCCGGTGGTGAGCAGATTGACGATGGAGTTCGGCTGACCGGGTTGGAAGGTGGCCGTTTCTAACCATAAGCCCCCATGCGCACGCACCCGCCAACCCAGTGGGATCCGCAGGGGATCCGCCCCATGCAACGCATCGAACCAGGCTAACTGTTGTTGCAAGACCGCCCAGTCGTTCGGGGGCTGATCTGCGGCGGTGCCCACCGTAGGCGGGAGATGCGCCTCTGGGAGCATCCAGGGCAGGTGCGGTACCCGTGGGGTGAGCAGGGGGGGCGTCGAGGTGCGGGCGGGCGGGCTACTGGCGGAGGGCTCCCCATGCGGGCGGCCCAGACGCACTGAGAACATGGTCAAGCTGCGTTCCCCAAGCGTTTGCAGCGTGGGGCTGCGGAAGGTTGCCTGGAGATCCTGGAAGAGGTACGTGGCCCGTTCGCGCAGGTTTGCCCAGACGCGGCGGAGCGAACGGCGTGAGGGATCGACCATCCAGGCGATGAACCCGGCGGCCAGGCTCAACGCCAGGAGCAGGATGAGGAGTTGGATGCCTTGTGCTTCCGTGAGGATCAACCCTTCTTCCACGTTCGTCCCTTTCGCGCTTGCGATTACCCCTGCCCATCTGCGAGCCGGAGGCGGCGGCCATGCTGTTGCCCGAGGCCTACCGGTGCAGGTCACGCCCTCAACCGGATCGCCGTACCGCGCAGGTGCTCAGGTGCGTACATCTATCATACGGGTACGGCGACGATTTCGCAACAGGGAAGGCCAGGATTCGTCCATTTGGCGGGCTACTGGGCCACCCGGCGGAAGCGCGGGCGCGAGCGCGGGATCCACAGATGCCAGAGTTTGATCCCAAAGACGCGGGCGGCCCACTCAGGGTAGAGCGCGAAAATGAACGCCAGCACCCAGGCCGTGCCCCAGAGCCATTGACCTTCGGCGGGCACCACGATGCCTGCCAGGTTCATTCCGGCAATGATCGGCTTCATGCCCAGGGCCGACGAGCCGACATTCACGCCGAGAAAGAACAGCCAGGTAATAATTTCCTGGAGACTGCTGCCTTCTTTGAGCAGCGTGCCATTGGCGGTGTACACGGCCCGACGCGGCCAGAAGGCCCCTTGCATGGCACTAATTCCGAGACCGAGCACCCACGTCCAGACGGGCGGCCAGAAGACCGTGTTTGGGATGGTGCTCAGGCCTGGGATGCCCCGCGCAAAGTTGACCCCAAAATAGCCGTCAATGCGCCACATGGCGAGCGCGAAGCCCAGGGCAAACAGGAGGGCAATACTCTCAAGGCCAAAGTTGTACCACGTCCCCCGCGGGGTGGCCGGGGGCCGGGCGGCCACGGGCTGCGGGCGGGGCGCTCGCGGGGGGGCTTCCGCACGGACTGCGGGTTCGGCGGGGGCGCGGGGCGCGGCCTCAGCGGCGGCGTCCGCCGCAGCCTCGGCGGCCTGGGCGAGAAAGGCCTGGTAGGCTTCCCGTTCATCAGCGGACAACGGGTAGCCGACGCGCTCGGCAATCTCAGGGACGGTCAGCTTCAGGAAGGCGCGGCGAATGGCCTCCTGGTCATATTCAGCTTCCAGGTAGGTCAACAAGTCAGGTGGAGCGCCAAAGCGCTCGCGCAAATCCCGGCGGGTCTGGGCATCCAGCACAGGTTTTCCTGCGGCCATGAGGGAGCTCTCCTTCAAGTAATGGTTACATCTCGCGGTCGGTTGACTCCGCTGACAGCTGCGCGTGGAGTTCGGTCTGCACGAGCAGGAGTTGCCGTTGCAGGGCATCGAGTTGGGGTGCGAAGGCACTTCGTTCCCCTGGACTGAGTTCCGCCACCCGCCCGGACGCCCGGCGCAGCTTGCGCAGGAGGCGTTCCAGGTCTTGGTTCAGGGCGTGATACCAGCGTGGTTCGCGGGCCGGATCGTCACGCGGGCGGGTTTCCTGGGTGACCCGGGCGACCTGGCGGGCCACGGTCGCCGCATCGATCCCGCTGCGGCGCGGGGTTTCCACACTGCGGGTCGTTTCGGTGTTCGCGTGGTGTTGCCCCGCCAAGGCCCGTTCAGCGGCAATCGTCTGCAGGCGCTCGAGCACCGTCTGGGTCTGCGTTGGACTGAGGTGGTCGTCATGGACGGCATCCAGGAGGGGCAGCAGTTGCCGTTCTTGCAGGCGCAACAGCGCCACCAGGTGTTGCTGTTCCGGGGGCAAGGCCAGCATGCGCAGCAGTTGATAGGCCCGTGAGCGTTTGAGGTTGAGGCGTGCGGCCACGTCGCTCAAGCTGGTGGTTTCGCCCCCCATGAGCTCACGCAACTGGGCGAGCGTCCAGGCGCGTTCGATATCGCTAAAGCTCTCGCGACTATCATTTTCGGCGAATTGCCAGGTGATGCGTTCGAGGGGCGTAGGGGGTTCGATCACCACGGCTTCCAGGGTTGGCAGGCCCACCAGATGGGCGGCTGTCCAGCGTCGTTGGCCGACGAGCAGGAGATAGCGGGCGTCCGGGAACGTGGTACTCGTGCCCGGATAGACCACGACGGGCTGGATCTGGAAGCTCCGCAGTGACTCGCCGAGTTCACGGAGTTCCGCGACCAGTTCGGCGTAGATCGGCGGGGTCTCGCCCTGGACAAGGAGTTCGTCCGGGAGCGGGAGCATCCGTGGTTGGCGCAGCCCGGGCTGGAGTTCGGGCGCAAGCTCGTGGAGCGGGAGCTTCTGGATGGTCTGGTTCGCCACGATGTCCTGTAACTGCGGGCCGAGGAAGTGCTGCCGCGCCAGGGTGGCCCGCTCGGCTGGCCCGTCTGCTGGGGGCTGGGACTGACCTTCCGGGGGTGGGTGCGGCTGGGTGCGTTGGGCGAGGCGGGCTTTGATGGCCTCAGCTTGGGCGCGATCTGTGCGTGCTTTGCTCATGGCAGCGCTCCATCCAGCGTGAGCAATTCTTCGGCGAGACTGAGAAAGATGCTGCGGACGGCGCTTTCTTCGGGGCCGTGAAAGGCAAACACACTTTGTTGCGCCCCGGAGGCGAGGCGGATCAGGGCGCGTGAGGGAATAATCGTTTTGAGCAACGTGGCGGCATAGACACTGCCCAGAGCTTCATCGTAGGCGAAATCGAGGTTGGCGCGGAGGGTATAGTTATTGCGGAGCACCGAGAGACCGCGCAGGTCAGGGTTGAACTCCTGGGCCTGGGTCAGCGAATCGACCAGATCGCCCAGGCTTTGCAGGACAAGATCGGCGGCCTGCACCGGGGCAATACAGCGGGTGGCGGCGGCGAGGGCGGTGGCGAGCACGGGGCCTCGGGCGGGGGCCAGATCCAGGATCACGATGTCGGGGCGATAGCCAGCGGTCTCGGCCCGGGCGAGCGCTTTGCGCAGGGTATAGATGCCGCCGCCCATGCTTCGGCCTAAGCTTTCGGGTAAGGCGATCATGTCTTTGTGGGCCGGAATGACGTCAACGCCTTCAGCCGTACGGATGACACATTCGTCTAACCGGCGGCGTTCGACGACGATCCCGAGAAACGAGGCGTCCACTGGGTGGGCGTTGGTATCAATGCCGAGCCAGCGTGAGGCATGGCGTTGGGCGTCCAGGTCAATCAGGAGCACGTGGACATCAAGTTTGGCAAACGCCACGGCCAGGTTGACGGCGACAGACGTTTTGCCGACCCCGCCTTTTTCGTTGGCCAGGGCATAGACATAGGTCATGGTTCTCTCCCTCTTCCCCGCTGAGCTCAGGGCGGGCAGCGTGGTGAATTGTTCAGGCTGTTTGGCGCGTCCCAACGGGCGAAACTGGTCATTCCAATGCATTGGACTCGGATGGGCAGCGTTCTGAATTGTTCAGGCTGTTTGGCGCGTCCCAACGGGCGAAACGGGCCATTCCAATGCATTGGACTCGAGCGGGCATGGGCGGGCATCCGTGTTGCGACCTGTTCCCGGTGTTTGGCGCGTCCCAACGAGTTAAACTGGTGAGTCCAATCGATTGGACTCGAGTGGACATGCGCGAACCCGTCCAAGCCTCCAACTTGTTCACCGCGTTTGGCGCGTCCGTATGCGCGAAACGACCGTTTCCAATCAATTGGACTCGTGGGTGAACATGATGCGTTTTATTATATGCGCTTCATAAAATTGCGTCAACCCTCCTCTGATGGGGCAAGTGAGGAGGCAAAAGCAACCAAAAAGCCTATTTTGTGGTAGCATATCAACCACAGGCTGTTTGATGATTTGCCGCCTGTGGACAGTTCTTAGGCAGGGTTGCTCCAACGCTCCGCCCGTGGACAGTCCCCTGTCGTGATCACCGAGCAGGGCGCACCGACGGTGGTGGTGCGCTCCGTCGATCTGTTTGACGCGCTTCGTGGGCCGGAGCGTGGGGCCAGCCTCCCCGCGACCGCTGCTGCCGAGGCGCAGGACGAAACTGCTGTATGCCTGATCGTGTTGCTCAATTGAGTCTGCCGCACCCGAGCAATGGGCAGAGCGACGCCTCGTCCGTTGCCAACGACGACGCGGGGCTGCCCGTGCTGCCGGCGGAACCTGGGCGGCCCTCCTCCTCGGCTCCTGCCCCAGCGGAGGAGTCCTTGCCTTCGCCTGATGACCCCTCCTTTGGGTTGGCCTGGGGACAGGTACGCTCGGTCTACCCGAAATATGCCTTTGCGCGGATCCCCCAGTTTGGCCTCGTCTTTCTCCATCGCTCGGCCTGGCCCGAAGGGGTGACGACGCTTGAAGTGGGACAGTATCTGACCTGCGAGGTACGCCAGCAACCCCGGGGGTTCTATGGGGTCGCTGTCCAGTTGCGCGACGCGCCTCCTGGCCCGGCGCGTGAGCACCTGGAACTGGAAAGTGCCCCCATCGGTCACGCGCTCGGCATCGTCGAGGCCGTCCATGCGAGCTATGCCTTTCTCGCGACGCGCCAGTTTGGTTCCGTCTTTCTCCATCATTCGGCCTGGCCCGCAGGGATCACGGCGTTGGAGGTGGGGCAGGTGCTGACCTGTGCCATCCACGAGCAGCCGCGCGGCTTCTATGGGCGGGCGGCGGCTTTCTTCGACGACGCCATGCCGCCCGACGAAGCGGCCTGGGTGGCGACGCTGCCGCCCGCGCTGCAAGCCCCGCAGCGGCCCCGGGGGGGGCGTTTCCCGTCCCCGGATGACTCCGTGCTCGGGGCGGCCCTCGGGCGGGTGATTACCGTCCAACCAACCTATGCCTTTGTGCGTACCCGCGCGTTTGGGGCGGTCTTTCTCCACGCCTCGGCCTGGCCGGAGGGCGTGACCACCTTCGCGGTGGGGCAGTATCTGGCTTGCGAGGTGCGCGAAAATGCGCGGGGCCGCTATGGTGTCGCGGTACGTCCCCTGGCGTGGCCGCTGGCGGATGCGCAGGTCGCGTTGCTGCCCCCCTGCGCAGCGGAGCCCATCCGCAGGATGACGACCCCGGTGGACGACCGAGCGACCGTGTTAGCCCAGATCGTGACGCGCATGCAGGAGACCAACCCGGTCGCGATCACCCGCCTGGGCTACTTGCTCGACTATCTGGGGCCGGAGCAACTGGAGGCCTTCCTGGTCGCGACGGAACAGATCGAAGCGCAGGGCGGTTTGTTGGTGCGTGATGGCTCACGCCGCCGCACCCCAGGGGGCGTCTTGTTTGCCCTGCTCAAAGAGCAACTCCCCCCCGCTGCGCGGAAGATCGTGTTTCCGTACCTGCTGGGGCGGCGCTCGACGAAACGGCCACGGGCGCAGTCAGCCGCGCGTGCGGAGCCAACCTCCGACCCATTGGCCGCTGCGGTGCCGCCTACCCCGCCACCAGTGGAGGCACGGCCTGACCCTGGGGTAACCTGGGCGACGCGGGGCGAGGTGGTGACGGAGGCCCGTCAGCATGAACAAGGAACCGTTATGAACGTGAAAGTAACGCTCACGGGCCGTCCCGAACATGTCGTTGAGCGAGGGAAGGTGGTCACGCTGCTGCTGGAGCACCGTGGGCCGGTCCCCGCCCTGCCCAAAGGGGTACCTGTGCCCGAGCACGTGCCGACCACGAGTTACTTGGTCTATGTGAGCCAGAAGCAGTGGCAACCGGTGGCCGAGGCCTTGCGCAATCCCGAGCTCCGCATGTTGATTGAAGGATTCCCGTTCTGGGATGCCGCGATCAACGCTATCGCTGTGCATACGATGATGATCAAGGTGATCCAGCCCAAGGCGAAAGCCAAGGCGCAGGACACGGCGGGGGGGCCGACCGCGACGGAGGGGGCGGAGGCTGCACCAGCAGCGGACTTACGCTCGTTCAGTTAACCCTCGGTCGCAGCTTGCTCGGCAGCAAGCTGCTGATATTTCTGGACACGATCCTCACTACCGATGACCGCAAAGAGATCTGCTGCGCGGGCAAAGTAGCTCCGCGCTGCTGCTGGTTGGTTGCGGTGGTGGAGTGCCCACCCATAGTTTGCGGTCTGTGCAGCGATGCTCCACCTGTCACCAATCGCTTGATAGAGCGCCAGCGCTTGCTGGAGGAGTTGATCCGCTTCCTCGCGTTTCCCTTCTATCAGGCGAACTTTTCCGCATCCGATGAGGCAGTTGGCCTCGCCGAGGCGGTCGCCCACGGCCTGGAAGAGGGTGAGGGCGGCGTGGT
>NZ_SIJK02000097.1 GCF_004762035.2 Candidatus Chloroploca mongolica
GCTGCGATCTATCAGCCAGCAGCCGCGCCAGGCTGCCCAGCAGCGGGACGAGTTGTGCGAGCCGGTCGGGGGAGAGGTGTGAGCTCACAGTGACTGAGCCTCCTGTCTGGCTGTAGGATTTTTGACTCCCCATAGTCGTACGACGCCCTCGCTAGAGCCGGTAGCCAGCAGCCGACCATCGGGTGAGAACGCGAGCGATGCGGCAAGGGGTGAGTCAAGTGAGCGCAGCATCCTCCCATTATCGACATCCCATAGGAGAACCTTACTCTCGGCAATGACGGCCAGCACTTTGCCATCGGGTGAGAAGACGAGCGGCCCACCATCCATCTGCAGGGAATCTGGAATCCGCATAGTTTGTTGCAGCGTTCCATCCGAGACTTGCCACACCCCGAGAGCAAAGCCCGTGTTGGCAGCGAGCAATGCACCATCAGGAGAGAAAGCAAGGCGCTGGATCGTTCCCGTGATCGGACTCAGCGTCTGTTGTAGTTCCATCTCGGGGACTCGCACCAGCTGTAGACCGGTTTCACCTTGGAAAGTATTTTCGCCTGTTGATATCCATTGCAGTCGAACAATGCCCAAGAGCGAGCCATCAGGTGAAAAGGCCATATCCTGAACATTTGTTCCTCCTGGTGGTCCTAGCGAACCAACATAGGGGGTGATTCCGGGCAGGTGTGGAAGGATGAAGATTGCCGGCTTACTGGTATGATCAAGATAGAATGCCAGCGCAGCCTGATCACTGATCGAGTTGCCTGAGCTGTCCCGTTCGGTAACACACTCTCTGGCAAGCACCATGCTGGTAGCATGGGCAGCGATCTGGGGTGCGCCTGACCAACTCACCCCTCTGAAGCAGTCTTCCGTGGTACTCAGGATCGTGCTGGTCTGCTCCGATAAGCTTTCCAGCGAGAAAGTCTCGATAGTATCAATAAAATCCGGATAATCAGTGGATGCATGCAGGATGAGTTGATCACGAGTACGGGCGACATCGTACCCAGCCGGAAAGTCCTGCTCATGGCTGACGGTACCTTGCGAGACATTCCAAAGACGCATACGGCTTGTGTCGATAGTGAGCAGATGATTATCGGGGGTGAAACTCGTCATGAAGACACTATCGCCGGTATGGCCATCAACAAGATTAATCAATGCGCCATCCGATGTATTCCAAACAGCGATCTTTCCCCCTTCGCCGATAAGGCCAAACGCCACCTTTGAGCCGTCAGGATGCAGAATCACATTGTGGGGAGAACAACTGCTCATTTTCTGATAGACTTCATTCAGACTTTCCTGTACCCTGATTGGGGTTGGGGGTTGAGAGGTAAGATCCCAGAGCGCCAGTTGTTCACAGGAGTTTGCCTCCCAGAACTCCTCACTAGCGCTAAAACTCGTGCCATTAGCAGACCCCGGTATTGTTTGATCGATCTCTGCGTCAGAGATCACGATCTCACCGGTTGTGACTCGCCAGATATTGACTATCGTATCAATCACGCCGTAACTAATAGATACTGTGTTATCGTCGAGGCGCGTACGGCTTGGAGGCTGATCAATAATATGCTGTTTAATCACTACCCAATTCCCTCGTGGACTGAGCATCACCTCCAATTCTTCAGTATCTGTATATGTATATGTAAAAACGCCGAATTGGCTGATCGTGGCACCATTGGGGAAGCGCCGGGCCAGTATGGTGCCGTCAGCGGCAAGGGTCATCAGGGTAGAGGCATCCTCGCTAACATCAAGGATCTGCTCGCCTGCGAATCGGGCCGCCAGATCCTCTGCTGGCTCACCAGTGCGTAGATCCCAAACTTTCAGTTCCTCATCGCGGCTGAGCAGATAGCTGCCATCTGAGCTCAGTTCGAATGGGTATGGGCTGTCCTCTATTGAGAATAGCTGTCTGTGCTCCGGTACACTCCAAGCACTCAGGGTACCGTTGTCATCTCTGTACAACAGGACTTGCCCATTGGGCAGGAACCGTAAGTCGGCGAAAGATGCCTGGTCATCCTGGATCTGGTCGATGACCTGCCCCGAGAGGGCATCTTGAAGCTGAATCGTTTTGCCATCTGTGGCGATGGACGCGATGATCTGCTCGTCCGGTGAGAAGGTGGGAGAGCGCCCGGTTGCAAGTGTTCGCTCCAGCCTCAGGGTATCGCCGTTGTAGATCCGTAGGCCTGAAGCCACCCGAACCGCCAGCCAGCGTCCTTGTGGCGACCATTGGTAAACCGTGCCCTCATTAAGAACAGCCTCTTCGCCCCAGCGCGCAATCTGGACTACCTGATCAGCGTTCTCCACCCCAATAGACACAGACGGCTGCGGCACCGCAGTGCCGCTAAGGGCTGGCGCAATTACAGCAAGTTCCGGGGGAACGACGGTCGGCGCGGCTGCGGGCGGTCTGTCCCCGTCCCCCAAGCTTAATGCCCCATAGCCCACCACCACCACCACTATCAGCCCCACCAGCAGCCAGATCCAGCCGCCAGGGCCGCGCCGCGCCGGGGTGCTGGGCGGCTGGCTTACGCCTAGTGGCGCTGCGCTTGCGAGTACTGCACGAGGCTCATGCCCTGCGGCTTGATGTGCCACCGGGGGTGCTTGTGATGGGGACATTGCCGGGCCTGCCACCGCTGCTTGCGGCGGGGGAACCGGCTGTGCGGGTGCCGGAGCATCTTGCCACTGGGCCAGCACCGGCACCTCCAGCGTCTCGCCTGCAGTCACAAGCTTAAGCGAAGTCCAGAGCAAGCCGCTCACCAGTGGGCGTAGCTCGACGCGCAGACGGGTGACGCCAGCCCCAAACTGCGCTGGCGTCACCTGCACCTGGTCGCTCTCAACGCTCACCTGGCCTGGGCCGCCCTGCACATCAAATTCCAGCGCGGCTTGCTGGCCCGAACTTAGACTACCAAAGTCGAGGCTGGAAACGCTTGCCGTCAATCGCGTTGGCGCGGATGGGGTAGACGACACCGGTGATAAGACAGATGCCTGCGCCGGCGCTGCGCTGCCGCCCGCAATCATAGCGACGGCCAGCAGCACTGCTGATTCTGGTAGCCCGCGGAAAAGGAGCGCCTCCACTGTGGCGTGGCGTTGTGCTTCATCTGGTGGTATCTGCTGGAGTGCTTTGAGTAGGCGACTCCAGCGCCGCAGTTCATCCAGCGCCGCCGGATGAGACTCCAGGTCGGCACCGAGCAGGAGGGTTTTCAACTCACTATCACTGAGGGGCGAACCACGTGCTAACAGCCGCGCCAGGCTCCCCAGCAGCGGGATGAGTTGGGTGAGTTGGTCGGTGGAGAGTGAGGAGGTCATAGGCGTGCTCCGTAGGATGGTTATGACAGGGCAACAAGGTGCGCAGCGGATCTGCCGGTACGGGAAAAGCGCCTGAACCCTGGTCTCAAAACGCAAAAGGGTGGCTTCGCTTGCTACGCTCGCTTGGACACAGCACCCAGCCATCAGGATTCAGCACCGGGCAATGGAGCATGACTGGCGACCCGCAACCCGATGAAGCCGAAGCGGTCGCGCGGGAAGTAGAAGTAGCGGTACGAAACCCGGATGAACTTTTGTAGGCTGTCCCACGACCCACCGCGTTGAATCCGCCGCTTATCAGCTTCCAGATACGCTGCCTGCCACTCGTCTTCCAATTGATACGGGTAGCGTTTGCCGGACTGGGTCACGCACCACTCCGAGACGTTGCCGACCATGTCTAGCACGCCGTATGGGCTTGCTCCGGTAGCATACTGGCCGATTGGGGTCGTGTGTCCGTGTCCCGCTTCCTTGCTGTTGCACCGCCCGCTCTCCCAGGCCTTGCCCCAGGGCCAGATCCGTCCGTCAGGGCCACGGGCGGCTTTCTCCCATTCAGCCTCGGTCGGCAGGTGGAACTCGTGCCCGGTCTGGGTACTTAGCCAGCGGCAGTAGGCCACTGCCTCGAACCAACTCACCCCAACCACCGGGTAGTCGTCGCCATTCCACGTCGCATCATCCCAGTAAGAGGGCTTAATGATCTTGTCCCCCTCGCGCCATGCCCAGCCCACTTCCGTCCAGTAGACGGGATTAGTATAGCCATCGCCCTCGACAAAGGGCCGAAACTGCGCGTTGGTCACGGGCGTCGTGCCAATCCAATAGGCGGGCAGCATCACGGTGTGTTGCGGTTTTTC
The DNA here is from genome assembly GCF_004762035.2 of Candidatus Chloroploca mongolica. Taxonomy (GTDB): domain Bacteria; phylum Chloroflexota; class Chloroflexia; order Chloroflexales; family Chloroflexaceae; genus Chloroploca; species Chloroploca mongolica. The sequence continues at coordinate 4,125 of NZ_SIJK02000097.1, forward strand.
GTCATCATACGCCATCCGATCCGCATCGCTGCTGCCCATCAGGAAGGGGCCGGCGGGCACGTGGCGCAGCGTGGCTACCCAGGGGGGCACGGCAGGGGCTTTGGCAACCGATGCCGTCGTCGGTACCAGCACGGGTTGGTTGTTCCGGGCAGCAGGTGCCTCCTGCCATTGCGCGATCACCGGCACTTCCAGGCTGGTGCCCGTTGTCACGAGCTTGAGCGCCGTCCAGAGCAGGCCGCTCGCCAATGGACCCACCTCAACGCGCAGACGGGTGACGCCAGCCCCAAACTGCGCTGGCGTCACCCGCACTTGGTCACTCTCGACAACGACATGGCCGGGGCCACCTTGGACTTCCAGATCGCGCACGGCTCCCTGACCAGAGCCAAGCATTCCAAAGTCCAGGGTCGCCACGCTGGTCTGCACGTGGACAGGGGCGACGGTGGGGGGTGCAGCCTGAGGTGCATCTGCCCCACTGCCCGCCACCGAGGCAACCGCCAACATGACGGCAGCCTCGGGTAAACCACGCATGAGCAGTGCCTCAACGGTGGCTTGCCGCTGCGCTTCAGTCGAATGCTGCTGTACCATCGTGAGCAGGCGGCTCCAGCGGCGGAGTTCCTCTAGGGCGTGTGGGTTCTCCTCCAGGCCCGCACCCAGCAACAGCGTGGACAGGCTGCTGTCATTGACTTGGAAGCTGCGGGCAAGCATACGGGCCAGGCTCCCCAGCAGCGGGACGAGTTGGGCGAGTTGGTCAGGCGCAAGCGCGGAAGTCATAGGCGTGCTCCCCAAAAAGCTCATCAACTGTACGACTATTGGCTATGCCAGGCTACCGGCGTCTGAGGTACTCCTCCAGTGGTTTGGCCTTGGCATCAAGATGACGCAGATAGCCATCGGCGCTCTGGAGGTACCGCTCAAAGTTCTGGATGGCTGTTTCGAGTTCCTGGGCGAATTTTGTGTACTCCTGATCGCGCCAGGTACTCCCCAGGCTGCGTAGCTGGCTGCGGATACGGCTCGTGCTGCCGTTTACCTCGCTGTTGAACTGGCGCAGGGCGGCTTGGAAGCGGCGAAGTTCGGCGGGGTCATTCACAACTGACATGGAAAACCTCCTTATTCTGGATCGTCACATACGAAATCGGTAAAGCGATCTGACGTCATCTTAGGGTGGCGTGGGAAACCGCCTAGTGGTACGGATTGCCGTGAGCAGTTGCTGGAAGCCGATGTGTTGTACGAGTGCAGCGACCCGACGAAAGCCAACGCCGTAGACTGGGTCGGGGCTTCGCTCGGTTTTCTCAGCGTAGTAGCGACTCTCGGCGCTATTTAATTGCGACCAGAAACGGTGTGCCAGCACCTCGCAAAAGCCCTCCTCGATCCACGGCGCTAGGCCGACAACTTGATGAACGGCCAGCCAGACATGACCGAGCTCGTGGACAGTAACGCCCTGGAAGAGCGTTGCAGGCAAGCCGCGGAGAATAGCAACCCCACTCGGTTCGGTGCGCACCATTTGTCCGTTTTGGGTATAGGTGGTACTAAGCGCTGCACCGAGCGCATGGGTATCATTGGGGACGCGGAGAAACTGGGCCAACTGTGCGCGGTTCCGCAGTTCGATCCGTAGCGCGAGATTGTGGTACATCAACCCCTGGCGATTCACCCAGGCAATGAGTTGAGCAAAGATTGGACGGGCCTGGGTGATCTCCTCGACGGCACTGGCGCGACAGATCGGACACCGGGATGCCTGAGTTTTGCCAGCATGGGGCGGGATCAGGCGACCACAGAAACGACATGCAGGATACTGATTTGCGTGTTCAGAGCAAAATTCCGTCCCCCAGGAATCAACAAGATACTGACCACTCAGCGGTTTTCGGCAATACGCGCAGCGTGGTGCCACCTGGAGCCGATAGCACTCGGGGTGATAGGGGGCGCCCTGGTGTTCGATAAACCTGTTTTCGCCGATGGGTCGATGGCACGCGGTGCAACAAAAGTGCGCCACGTGCCAAACTGCGCCCAGCGCGGTAATATACGCCCCATCAATGGGTTGCCGACAGCCTTTGCAGATGCTCACGCCGATCACTCCACTACACGAGCCAATCGTTTGCCATCACCAAAATTGATGAGTGTGCCGCGCTGAAGGGGCACCGAAGCGCCCCGGCCCACGCTCCCCCCGCTTCCACCAAGGATCTGCCAGGGGGTGTCACTCATATTGCCCAGGCGATGACACCCCTGCTTGGCATCCCAGATAGTTTGGCCCAAAATCGGAACGCCGCGTCGGGTGAAGGGGGGAAGGCGTCCGGGTTCGATCACATCGGCAAACAAGGGCAGTCCATGGTACAGCACCAGCGGGCGCACCGGTACATGCACGCCCTTCGCCCGCGACTCCATCAGCTCAAGCACGGCAGGGTATGGTGCACGCACCCCGGCCCCACAGAAAGGACACTGGCGGCGGGGCTGGGGCTGGAGCCAGTAGGGATAGAAGAACGATTGGCGACAGGATGGGCAACTGACCATCACATCGTAGGCCTCGGCCAGTGCCCGTTCCCACTCCACCACCTGCGGGCGTTTCGCCGGCTCGTGCAACCCCTGGATTAACGCCCGTTCCGTTAACTCCTGGAGCTTGGGTGTCAGCGTGCGGTACGAGAGGGCACCATTGCGGAAGAGTGGGGAACCGACCCGTGGAACGGCATTGCGGCGGTCACTTGGGTGCTCGCTAAAGCAAGCGTACTGCCCATAGCCGAGCTTATCGTCACGCGCTTGATCCTCATCGTCATAGCAGCGCTGGGTCTGCATCACATTGCGCAGCAGCAGCGTCCAGAGTACAAGCACTGCGGCGCTATGGCGATCAGTCAGTTCATCAGGTTTGCCCTTACCCATCATCACCTCGGGGGCGATGAAGCCGGGCATGCCTTGCACCTGGGGCGGCAAAAAGCCTTTGACCACAAGGCCGTCGAGGTCAATCAGCACCACCTCGCCCGTGACGGGATTCGTCAAGAAATTCTTGAGGTGGATGTCGGCATGGGCCATGCCTTTGCCATGGATCGTCCGCGCCGCCGCTGCCGTCCCACGGGCGATCTTCAAATATTCAAGCCAACTGCGCCCCTGCTTAAACTGTGCTACTGCGTCAATCGGGCTATAGATCAGCTTGTAGAGCGGGACATGCGACGAGGCAACTCGCCGCGTGACCACCCCGACCGAGGGTTTTCCATCCATCTGCTGGACGATCCCCAGCGGCCAGGCCAGGAACTGCTCATCCTCGCCCAGGTTCTTGCCCAGATCGAGTACCTGTTGAAGCATCTTCTGCTTGTCAGGTGCAGCCCGGTGGTAAATTTTGACCACGTGCTGCCCATCAGTCGTAAAGTAGACACTCCCCTCGCCGCCACGGTGGGCCGCTTGGCTATTGATCGTCATCTGGCTCGGTAGCCCCCGGCTGCCGGGCAGTAGGGTAACGCTCGTCATTGTGGGACTCCTGTTGGGTAATCACGACCAGGGTGCGGTCATCCCAGCTTCCCTTAACTTGATAGGTTGCAAGCCAGTTCAACATCCCTGCGGCGGCCTGGGTTGGACTACTCGCCTGGTGGAGATTTCTGCGGATCGCCTGGGCCCAGTTGCTCAAAGCATCCTGCTGTGACGTGTAGAGCAGATCACCGGAGAGGCCATCGGTCATCACGTAGAAGGCGATAAACGGGTTGGCTGGCGGTGGCTGATCCACACTCACTGCGAGATACTTCTGGAAATTGGGGCGGTTGAGGGTATAGGTGGCTTGTCCATCACCCGGATCAGGCGCATCCACCAACTCTTTTACTTCACCCCGCGCCGTCAAGCCGAGAATTGCGCCATCACCCACTTGGCCGACGGCGCAGCGCCCGGTTTCGCGGTTGAAGAGTAGCGCAAGCGCGGTACACCCAAGGTCAGCGAGTTCAAGCCCAAGGCTCTGGGCGTGACCGCGCAGGCCGATATGGGTTTTTTCAAAGGCCTGATGCATGACCCCACCGAGATCCAGGTCGGTGGGCACCGCCGTTGCTTTCGCTATACCCGGAACCTGCAATGCAGCTGCGGCTGGCTTGCCTGACGATCGCGGTTGGGTGGGATCAGGGCGTTGGGACCCAGTTGGCGCAGTTGGCGGAATGGTCACATCGGGCGGGGCAAGCGGGGCTTGTTCTGGCAACCACCAGCCTAGTGAGCCACCCTGCTGGAGTTGATCGAGGAGAGGGGTGCCAGGGGCAGATGGTTCGACCCCCAGTCGTTTTTTGACCCAATCCTGCATTCCGGCGATCAAGGAGGCCCGACCTTCGCCGCGTCGGTATTCAGCAAAGGGCACCTTTAGCTCGACATCCTCAATCGCCGCCGGTGGGGCAATACTCGCAGCAGACGGATTCGACGGGCCGGCACCATGGCTTGTGCGCAACTCGCTAAGGGGCACAGCGAATGGGCGCAACAGGAGTGCAGAGAGAGCCTCGACTGCGTAGGTGGCACCATAGCGTGAGAGCGGGCGTGATCCCACCCCATCAGCCACGGCGACGGCCACCCACGGGCCAAGCGAGCGCACGATAAAGGCGTCGTCGCGGGGCAAGCCCCGGGCTAGATGAATCTGACCGACGGCGCTTGCGCCAAGTATCAGATATGAATCGGCCACAGCGTGGCCGAGTGACCAGAGCGGGTGAGTGTCGCCGGAGGCACTAAGCCCGCGATCACCAAATACAAAACTGTTCGGCATAGGGCGACCTCCTATGGAATGCGGATGAGATCCGAGGAAGGCTGCACATCGGCGAAGGGGTCGTCGAGATTGCCACCGGGCTGAACCGAACTGGTGATGCTTTGCGAAAGATATTGGAAGAGCGCCGCAAAGGCGGCCTCACTGGTGCCCATGCGGAAGGCCATGCCGGTACTCATTGCCTTCAGCGTAGCATCGTCTACATTGGGGCCGCAGCCGACCGCCACAATCGAACTGGGCTTAATTTGGCCTTTGGGCCGATTCGTCACGGCATCACGGGCAGGCCGCCAGAGGCGGTCAGTAACATTCCCGTTCTCGTCGGTCGGATAGCCATCGGTGAGGATAAAGACGGCCGGCTTCCAGTCGCCCTTCTGCCCACCTTTGACCGCCTTGACCACATCACGATCCATTGACTCTACCAAGCGATTAAAGGCCAGATCAACCCGAGTAACCCCCGATGCGCTCAGGTGCGGTGGCTGAAACGAACTGATCGGAACCAACCCCCCGGACAGCACCTGAGCATTACTATTGAAGGTAATCACCCCAACCCGTACGACATCGCGGGCAAAGGGATCGCTCGCCGTCTCCTGTTGAAATTGTTCCAAGCCAGATTGCACCGACTGGATCGGTGCCCCATCCATACTTCCCGACGTATCGAGGAGCAGATAGACGGGTAGGTGCCGTTCGCCACCGGCTGGTTGGACACTGGCCCACTCGGGAACGTTGCTCTGCATAACCATCGGACGCCTCCTTCATGCTAATTCAGACGCGAAAAGAGAGCACATACAGCACGGCTACCAAAACTTCCACCACTTCGTGCGTTCGATGACCAGATCCTTTGCAGTGGTCTCGAGGCTGGTCAAGGCGGCACGGGTTTCGTGTTGCTGCTTGGCAAGCAGGGTCACGAGTTCATCAGGGCGGGTGGTCGGTACGGGGGTGGGCATGACAGCGGGAGGCAACGCCTCAAGGCCGAGATCGCCGAGCACATGCTCGCCTTTTTGGACCAGGGCGCGGATATCCTTGATTATGGTATCAGCCCTTTGGCGGTTGCGCTCATATTGCTGTTTTGCGGCGTCCAGGTCAGCTTGACACTGTTGACTCGCAGCAGCGCGGCGTTGCATCGCTTGCTGCTCGGCTTGCGCCACGCGTCGGATCGCCTCGGCGCAGACTTGGCGTAGTTGCTGATGAGGATCCATAGAATCACAACCTTCCTACCAGGGCTTCCACCACTTCTTGCGCTGATCATATACCTGTTGACCATGATTGCCCGTGCAATCATTGCTGCTGAGGGTGAGAGTTGCGGTATACACCTTCACAGAAATGCCGTGCTGCATATTCCCCGTACAAGTATTCTGACGGGCCGTGCCCCCCGCGGTGCCATCGTAGGCGATGCCCGTGTCTTTGTTCTGCTGGCAGGTGTTGGCCTCCAGCGTCGGCTGAGCCTGCGCAGTGACGTAAATGCCGTGCTTGGTATTGCCCGTGCAGGTATTCTGGCGAGCGATGCCCCCCGCGCTGCCAAAGTAGGAGATGCCGCTTTGCTCGTTCTGCTGGCAGGTGTTGGCCTCCAGCGTTGGCTGGGCCTGCTCACCGATGTAAATGCCGTGCTTGGTATTGCCCGTGCAGGTATTCTGGCGAGCGGTGCCCCCCGCGCTGTCACGGTAGGTGATGCCCGTGTCTTTGTTTTGCTGGCAGGTGTTGGCCTCCAGCGTTGGCTGGGCCTGCTCACTGACCCTAATGCCGTGATACGTATTGCCCGTGCAGGTATTCTGGCGAGCGATGCCCCCCGCGCTGCCAAAGTAGG
>NZ_SIJK02000098.1 GCF_004762035.2 Candidatus Chloroploca mongolica
CCGTGCTCTCCCTGTCACCCCGCCGTGCTCTCCCTGTCACCCCGCCGCGCCCGCCTTGTCACCCCGCCGCGCCCGCCCTGTCACCCCGAGCGCCCGCCTTGTCACGCCGAGCGCCCGCCTTGTCACGCCGAGCGCCCTCCTTGTCACCCCGAGCGCAGCGAGGGGTCTTCCATGCGCTGCAGCGAAGATTCCTCACTGCGTTCGGAATGACATGGCGGGCGTTGGCCCCCGCCGTGCGCCTCTGGCCCGCCGTCCGCCGTGCGCCTCTGGCTCTCCGTCCGCCGTGCGCCTCTGGCCCCCCGTCCGCCCTTTTTGGGGGTAGGTTTTTCATATGACGTATGTCCCCCGAACCCTGGCCAACGACACCGCCGACCTAAGGCGAAACAAGCCAACGCTATGACGCTCCCTCGGCCCGTGGATAAAAAACCTACCCAAAAGGGGTGGGCGTGGGGCGGGTGGGGCCGAAGCACCCGCGTGGGGGGGCGCGTGGTGTTCCAGGGGCGCGTGGGGCGGGTGCTTCGGCCGTACGTCACCAGCGCCCCATGAGTACAAAGGGGGCCCAGAAGAAGGGGTGTGCGTGGTGTTCGAGCAACGCTCGTTGCGCTTGCCTGAGGGCCGCTGCTGGCGCAAGGCCGAGACGCAAGCCATCGTAGAAACTCGTCATCAACGCTGCTGTCGTTGCATCATCTACTGTCCAGAGACTGACTACCATCGCTGGTGCGCCAGCGGCAAAGAAGCCTCGTGCCAGGCCGATGAGTTCGTCTCCGGGTGCAATGGCACTGACCCCGGTTTCACAGGCACTCAGCACAACTAGTTTGCAGTGCAGCGCGAGCTCGTAGGCATCGCGCACGGTTAACCAGCCGTCAGCTAGGCGGAGGGCGGAAAAGAGCGGGCTGTCGGGGCGGAATTGTCCGTGGCAGGCCAGGTGCAGAATGGCTGCCTCGGGAGCATGACGCCGCAGTGCGCTCAGCGTCGCTTCCTGATCCAGCAGCGTGACCTGATCGGGCCATTGGGGGGCCACCGCCAGGATTTCGTCGCGAACACTGGGGGCCAGGGCATCGGGAACACCTATAAAGAGGGCGCGCTCGTGATTGGGGACGGGACGGCGCACGCAATGCTGGAGGACTGCCGCACTCGGTACCGCGACAACTTCGCGCTGTTCCAGGACATATTGCCTACCATCGTAGAGCGCGTGGAAGGGCACGTAGTGCAGCGTTCGGTGCGGCACGACGACCAGGCGGCGCGCACCGATCGCCTGCTCTAGAGGGCGCAGGAGTACATTGTAGAGTTGGCCGAGATAGTGCTGGGCACGGCGCAACAACTGCGCCTGGTGGTTTGGGTTGCGCCCGGCTACCCGCCGTAGTGCATCAGTCTGGAAGCGTAAGCGGTTGACGAGGGCCGCTACCTCCACTTCAGACGCAAGCGCACGCACCACGCTGACGCCCTGGTCGGTGACAACGAAGGCAACTAACTCATCATCAAAGCTGTAGAAGGCCACCAGCACCGTCGTTGTGCCAAGCTCAGCCTGAAGGGCGTTCAGATCGAGCGTCGGGCCAGCAAAGATGGCACCACCACCGCGCTGCTGGATCTGCCGCGTCACCTCAAGGATCGCCTGTTCACGCTCCTGGGCTGCTACCTGGAACGTCTGCACCGTATCCAGATCCGCAGGTGCCCCCTCCATTGCCCGACTGAGGCGTTGGTAGCACCAGTTCAACTCTTGGCGCAGTGTGGTGAGACGCGCTAATTGTTCAGCTTCAAAGGCATCATAGGGGGCAGGACGCTGCTCGAGCGGACTCCCCAGCAGTTCGATCAGGGCGCGTGAGCGGGCCTGTTCAACATAGGTAAAGGCCTCGGCCACACGATTGCTGGTCAGGCAGAGGCGCGCCAGTTCGGCGAAGGGCGAGAGTTTGTCAGCAAGAAAAGCGGTGCGAAACTCTTCAGCGGGCAGTGGGGTACGCAACTGCTCAATCATCTGGACTGCCTGGGTCAGCAGGTGTTCTGCTGCGGCAAGATCGCCCCGTGTCGCCGCAATGCGCCCCAGGGTCGTTGCGCAGCGCAGCGCAACCTGCGGCACACGACGCGCCTCAGCGATCTGCATGGCCTCGCGGAGCAAGCCCTCCGCCGCTTGATCATCCCCGGCGGCATGCAGCGCCTCGGCGTGCAACCAGGCGGCCACCAGCGCTCGCCCCTGATTATCGGCGGCACGAAAACGCGCCTCGGCAGCCGCAGCGCACGAGGCAGCCGCAGCAAATTGCTGCTCACGGTAGTGCAACTGCGCCTCAAACAGCGCGACCAGGGCTGCGCTCACCGTATTACCTTCTGTCGTGAAGAGTTGCTCGGCAGCGTCAAAATGCGCTCGCGCCGTTGCGTGATCCCCCAGCAACAGCGCACTCTGCCCTGCGTGCGCCAGGGTCCAAGCGTGTTCAGCATGCATCTCCAGTTCGGCAAAGACCGGGATCACACGAGCAAAGATCGCCGCGGCTTCGGGGGCGAGGTTCAATTCGAGATACGCTTCGGCCAGTTCCAGGTCAGCGTACGCCGACTCGTGTGGTAGCCCGAGCGCGGCATAGCGACGCCGCGAGCGCTCGAGATACGCGAGCGCCTCACCGTAGCGCCCTTGCGCCAGCGCCAGATTGCCCAGGTTGCACTCGGCCTCTGCCTGCACCACCGTCAGCCCGGCCGCCTCGCCACGAGCAAGTGCCTGCGCGTAGAGGGTGCGCGCCGCGTCGAGGTGGCTCCGTCGGGCCAGCACATCAGCCAGGCCACTCTCGCAGCGCGCCAGCAGTGCTGGGTCATCAACATGGCTGAGCCGGGCATACGCGCTGCGGTAGTAGGCTTCAGCCTCGGGATACTGATCGCGGCGGAATGCGATATGGCCCAGGTTGAGCTCGATGCGGCCCGCCGCCACTAGATCGCCGTGCGCGATCAAGACCGTCCGAGCGTCTTCGCCACACGTCAGCGCCTCAGCGTAGCGCCCGAGCATTGCCAGTGCCATCAACTTGCCGACCTGGGTATTGGCCGCGAGGTGGAGGTGCCCGCGTTGCCGAAACTGTGCCGCTGCCGCATCGAGGGCCGTGATCGCCTGTTCCATCCGTCCTTCAGCCAGCGCAGCGATGCCGGCAGCCCAGGCAGCCAGGGCCGCAATGTCGGGGTCAGCGGTCTGTTCTGCCAGGGTAGCCAGGGCCGCTGCCGCATTCAGCGTCCGTACCCGGTCGGTATTCCAGGCAGCATAACAGGCATCCTGCAACGCATAGGCCAGTTCCAGGCTATCCTGGGCGGCATGTTCCCTCAGCAACGCGGCGTGTGCTTCAGCCGGGGCGTTGATCAGAAGCTCAACAAGCGTCTGGCGTGCAGGCTGGCTTATGATAGAAGCTCCAGCGGGCTAACAACGATTTCATGTCCATCAACCTGAATGCGCAAGGTGTAGACGCCATGCTCAACGGGTGGCAGACTGAATTCGCCCAGTTCGTTGATCGTCGCTGTGACCGCATCCACGCCACCCTCCAACTGCACCACACCGTTTAGCTCAGGGCCAAGCAACTGACCCTGGATTTGCCAGCGCCCGTTCTGCGGCGTCACTTGAAGATCCAGATCCCACGCATCAGCATGATAGACCAGACTACGTACTGTTTGACCCGTGCGCAGGCCAGCCGCCAGCGGCAACTGTTGACTATCACCCCGCAAAACGGCCAGAATGCGCTGCACGATACCCTCTTGCGCCGCTGGCGTCGGTGGACGCATCAGGCGTAGCGCACGAGCAAGCACATACGCGGGAGCATCCACACTGGTATCAGATCGCATCAGGCCGATCAGTTCCTCCAGTGAAGCCAGTTCACGCTGAGCGTCCGGGTCAGCCGCCACGATCTGGCGGAGCGTGATGGCCTGATCGTCTTCTAGGCGGCCTTCGGCCAGGTCAACCAATTGTTCGTACGTAAGCTTTTCCATTGGCTTCTACCTTCCCCTGCTCCGCTCCATCATCTATTATCCCATAGCCAGAGGCAAAATGACCAGGAGGCTTCCCAGCATCATGCATACACCCTTACAGAGTGTTTTCCACAGGCTAAAATACCAGCAAGCAGAGCCTTTTTTGCGTTCAACGATCAAGCTGCGCAAGTTGCGCGCGCAGCTTCTGTAGGCAACGCGCCCGTGTCGGGCCAATGCTCCCCTCGGTCGTGCCGAGCGCGGCGGCAAGCTCGGCGTACGGTGGAGGATCGGGGCGCAGGAAGAGCAGGTCAAGCAGCGTGCGGCAGCGTGGATCAAGGCGACCGAGCGCCTCCCGTACCATATGCTGACGTTCCATCTGCTCAATGAGTTCGTCGGGCAACAGCCCCGGGTCAGCGAGCTCTGCGATCCCTGGATTATCCGGATCGTCTTGTGGAAGGGCTTCAGTCCGCTGCTCGCTTCGGCTATAAGCCCAGCACTCGCGGCGTGCCGTGGTCACGAGCCAGGCGCGCAAGCGTTCAGGCTGGGTGAGGGTATCAAGCTTTTCAAACAGGATGACAAAGGTACGCTGAAAGATTTCGGCGGCAGCATCCTCACCCAACCCCGCTCGCAGGGGAATCGCATAGATCAGGCGTTGGTAGCGCTGGATCAGTTGCTCCCACGCACCTTGATCGCCGGCACGACAGGCCACGATCAAGGTCGTATCATCTGGTTCCATAAGCCAACACTCCAGCTTACAAGCATCTGCCTGTGACTCCCAAGGAAACGCTTAGCTCCAATACTTTTCAAATAAGCTCAGGCGAAGACGCGAAGACGCGAAGGGTTACGCTCACCTACGCAAAAACCTTTGCGCCTTTGCGCCTTTGCGCCTTTGCGTCAAAATAGCCGCCTTATTTGCAAGGTATTGCGCCTAGCTCGTCCGCTGTTGATCGAGGTAATCTTGCAGGATAATCGAGGCGGCAACCTGATCGATCTGGAGCTTGCGTTTGTCGGGTTTGACGCCCAGTTCGCGGAGCATTTGGTCAGCGGCAGCGGTGGTGAGCCGTTCGTCGACGAGCCGAACCGGTAGGCCCAGGGTTGTTTCGAGCAGGGTGGCAAACTTCTGCACCAGTTCGGCCTGTGGTCCGACTTCGCCCCGCAGGGTAAGGGGCAACCCGACCACCAGTTCGATCACGCCATACTCACGCACGAGTTGCCGAATGCGTTCGAGGGCCTGTGGCTGCGGCTGTGCCGCAATCGTCGTCAGCGGCGAGGCGAGCATCCGCGAGGCATCGCTGAGTGCAATGCCAATGCGCCGCTCGCCCACATCCAACCCGATAATCCGTTCTTCGGCAAGGTACATCTACGACTCGATCTGGATCTGCCAATCCCAGCGTGGCAGTCGTTCAACATCGGGCAAGGTATAGCCACCAATGACCCCACGCGCAACCAGTTGATCGAGCGCAAGGGCGGCATCCTGGCGTAATTTGCCACGGATCGCATTGCGGATCTGATCGAGCGTCACGGCATCAAGTTCGCCACTACATCCAGGGCTGGTCGTATCAGATCCAATCTCGCCGTCAACGAGCAAACTCTCGCCATCCCAGCGCCACGCCGTCACCACAGGCGCGCGGCAATCACCCGGCGTCAACTGTCCAGCCTGGCGCAACTGTTCGGTCAAGGCTACCGCGAGTTGCGACTCGAGGGGGCGATCATTTGCGGTTGCCAGTGCGCTATACTGGGCTTGCGTATTCAAGACAAACGTCGGATTGACGGAATCAACCACCTGACCTACAGCCGGTTGTACCAGATACTCAAAGCCCTGCAACTGTTCAAGGTCACTCCGTCGGGGCAGGATCGTCGAAGGCTCAAGCACGAGATTTCGCGCCCGAGCGAGCGCCTCCAGTTGCCGTCGGGCTTCGGCATCAAGCCCTTCAAGGGCTGGCCCAAGATTTGCCTGCACATCGGTATCACGAACGATGCGCACCTCTTCCTCGGTGCCACCGGTGAGCGGCGGATGATCAACGAGAATGCCGCCTGAACCGACGGTAAAACTGACGCCCCCAGGCGGCGTAATGCGACGTACCTGGTTCCCATCAACATTCGAGCCGCTACCTGGCGAACGAGCGAGCACATTGACAAAAGCCTGCCCCCGATTAGTCACAATCTGCGCCCCGGTATCGCTTGTTGTTGCCCCCGGAACCAGCACCTCGACCGTACTGAGGAACGGTACCTCTTGCCCATCGCCTCTGACGGCAACAAACTCGGTGCCCGCCGGCAAAAGGATCGCCTGGTTGTTTGAATTGAAGATGGTCAACATCCCGCCCGCCGTGCCCGACGGCGTCATCGTGCCTTCCGTGACCTGATTGCTCACACTGAAGGCCACATCTGTCCGCAAAGCCTCGGCCTCAATCGCCGTAGCCGCCCCACTGCCGGGCAAAACCAGCGGCACCGGCAACCCAACAATTGTTTCGGTTGTTTCAGCCACACGCGGCGGTGAAACCGCCACCGTCACGCGGCTCCCGAGCAACAACACCCCAGCGATCAGCAGCAGCAATGCGAGCAGCAGCGTTGTCAGCGCAATCATCGGCCAGGAACGTGCCCTGCGTGAGGGCGGGGCAGTGATCGGTGCTGGTGGCACGGCCTCGGAGGCAGGGCGTGGTGCAGTTTCAGCAGGTGCTGCATAGGTCGCCCTGGAACGGGTCGGCGGACCAAGGCGGGTTGGCGGAGGCGGGGGAGGGGGTGTCGAGCGGGGTGGCGGGAGGGTAGGTTCAACGCGAGGCGGCGGCAGATCGCGCACCGGCTCAACTGGGGGAAGCTCATTCACAACGCTCTGGGGCAGGGGAATACCGGTTAGCGCCGCCTTGAGACTCGCGGTTGCGGCGGCGACTTCATCAGCCTCATCAACCGTACCGAGCGTACCGCCTGGTGCGGGCGGCAGCAGATCAAGGTCATCGAGGGCCGCCAGAAAATCGGCATCCTCATCCCGTACCTGGTTCGATGGCGCTTCATCGGTGATCCGGTGTGGCGCAGCAGATTCTGGCGGAGGGGAAGCAAGGCCCGCCCCCTGCTCAGGGCTTGGCGCCAGAAGGCGCGACGCTTGATCGGCACCCGACGATGGAGGGGCCACCACACTGGCCCCTTGCACTGCAATCGTTTCAAACCCAGCGGCACGGGCTGCCGCGAGCAGCGCAGTATCAGAGCTAATCACCATCAGACTGAGGCCATCATCAGCCGCGAGCCGGGCGAGTTGAGCGAGTTCAGTGTCAGCATGCAGGGCGGTGCCCCCTTCGGGCACCAGCAACTGCACCCGGGGTGCGCCTGTTTGCCGAATGCGCGCATAGAGCAGCGCCACTGGTTCATCAGGCAACACCAGGATCAGTGGGGTTTCACGCATATCAAGCAACATAACCCAACCCCTTACCCCTTACGCTGGGCTGCGACCAGCGAGGGCACCTGGTGAAGTGCGTCAGACAGGCGCTCGGGATCTTTGCCACCTGCCTGGGCCATTTCGGGACGTCCGCCGCCACCACCACCAACCACCGTAGCGAGTTCCTTGACGAGCTTGCCTGCGTGGTACCCTTGCGCCACAAGATCAGGCGTTACCATCGCAAGAAACAACGGCTTCTCATCAATTATGGTTCCAAGCACAATAATCGCCGAACCGATCTTGCTCCGCAGCCAATCACCCATCGTGCGGAGTTGCGGAATATCCTCGGCCTCGACATGGGCCACCAGGGTGGGCACACCCTCGTCGTGGCGCACCTGCACCAGCAAGCCTTCGAGGGACGAACTGGTCAATTTGGCCCGCAGCACATTGAGCACCTGCTGTTGGCGGCGATGCTCGTTCAGCAGCTGATCGAGGCGCTCGGGCAAAGCCGTCGGAGCGACGCCGAGGCGAGCCGCGAGATCGCGGAGCATCTGGGTCTGCTGTTCGACCCACTCTTCGGCGGCACGGCCACTGACGGCCTCGATCCGGCGCAAACCACTGCCAATGCTGCTTTCGCCAATCAACCGCACATACCCCAGCTCGCCCGTACTGCGCACATGGGTACCACCGCACAACTCACGGCTATCGGTTGAGGCAATCTGATCGATCAAGCCATCGCCGCGTTCAATCGTCACCATGCGCACCGTCTCGCCATATTTCTCACCAAAGAGGGCAATCGCCCCCTGGTCAAGTGCGGCCTGATAGGTCGTCTCTTCCCAGCCAACCCAGCCATCGGCGCGAACCCAGGCATTGATGCGCGCCTCGATCTCGCGCAGTTGTGTCGGCTCAACGGCGCGATTATGGGTAAAATCGAAACGCAGGCGTTCAGGGGCAACCAGCGAACCAGCCTGGGCGGCATGCTCCCCCACCACATCACGTAACGCACGGTGCAGCAGATGGGTCGCCGTGTGGTTCCGCTGAATATCGGCCCGGCGCAAAGCATCAACGGCAGCCACCGACGTCTGCCCGAGCTCAAGATGGCCGGCTGTCACCTTGCCGTAATGGACAACCAGCCCGGGGGTGGGGCGCAGGGTATCTTCGATCTGCACGATCCCGGTCGGCGTCGTCAGCGTCCCGGTATCGGCAACCTGGCCGCCGCTCTCGGCATAAAAAGGCGTCTGATCGAGCACCAGTTGCACCGGGTTGCCCAGGCTAACCCGTGCAACGGCATCACCATTGCTAATCAAGGCAAGGATCTGCGCCTCGGCGGCGAGTTGCTCGTAGCCGACAAAGCGGGTCGTCGGCAACGCCCGATCCGCCCAGAGCTCGGCATCGCCGCCGCGGGTGAACTTCGCCGCCGCACGCGAGCGCTCGCGTTGCTCTTTCATCGCCGCCGCATAGCCCGCCTCATCAACCGGAAGCCCCGCTTCAATAGCGATTTTCTCGGTCAAATCAAGTGGAAAACCATACGTATCTTTGAGTAAAAACGCATCAACTCCTGGCACCGCCGTGCCACCTGAGGCGCGTACCTGGGCAATCACCGTCTCGAGGCGTGACAGGCCACTAGCCAGCGTCCGCAAGAACTGGCGTTCTTCGGCATCAGCCGACTCGAGAATAAACTGGCGGCGCATCTGGAGGTCGGGATAGGCCTTGCCCATCTGAGCAATGACCACCTCAATCACCTCGGCGAGGAAGGGCCGCTCGAAGCCAATGCTGCGGCCCTGATAAGCTGCCCGGCGCAAAATCCGGCGCAACACATACGAGCGACCCGCATTGCCGGGCAGCACCCCATCGGCAATCAAGAACGCCACCGCGCGGGCATGGTCAGCGATCGCCCGGTACGGTGCAAAATGGGCCCGATAGTGGGCCTCATCGCTGCCGAGCGAAGCCATAATCTGCGCAATGATCGGCAGAAACACATCAGTCTCATAATTGGAATGCACGCCCTGGAGCACCATTGCCATGCGCTCGAGGCCCATCCCGGTATCAACCGAAGGGCGGGGAAGGGGCTGCATCGTTGCACGGTCGTACTGCATAAAGACGTTATTCCAGATTTCAACATAATCGGGATCGTCCGAATTGACGCCCTCGGCGCGCATCTTGCTCAGATCATCACCGATATACATCGTAATCTCGGAACAGGGGCCACAGGGACCGGTATCGCCCATCACCCAGAAATTATCACTGCGCCCAAAGCGCAGCACACGACTGGGATCGGCCCCCTGGGCAATCCAGAGACGCGCCGCCTCTTCATCGGGGGGCACCTGGTCATCGCCCTCAAAGACCGTAAACCAGAGCCGCTCGACGGGCAGCGCAAACTCTTCAGTCAGCAACTTCCAGGCCATTGCAATCGCCTCGGCCTTAAAATAATCGCCAAACGAAAAATTGCCCAGCATCTCAAAAAAGGTTTGATGGCGTGGCGACGGCCCGACCTCTTCGAGGTCATTATGTTTCCCCGAAACGCGCAGACACTTCTGCGCTGTCACTGCCCGGCGATAGGGGCGCTGTTCAAGACCAAGAAAGAGATCCTTGAACTGCACCATGCCCGAATTCGCAAAGAGCAGCGTCGGATCATCGGCAACCACCAGCGACGAACTGGGCACAATGGTATGGTCGTGACGGGCAAAAAAACTCAGATAGCGTTCGCGGATCTGAGCAGAGGTAAGCTTCTGCATAACAGCCAGTAACCATCAGGTGAAAGAACCAGAATACATACGCGAAGATCAGAAGCTATTGTAGCCGATTGATACGTACGGCGTCAACTCTATCTCTACACCTACCCAGGGCTGATGGCATCATACGAAACCGGACGCAAAAATACGCGCTATCAGGGCACCCGCAAGGGGTGCCCCTACAGGGCCGGGGGCCGGGCCCGGTGTACGGGCACCCCTTGCGGGTGCCCCTACAGGGCCGGGGGCCGGGCCCGGTGTACGGGC
>NZ_SIJK02000099.1:0-3149 GCF_004762035.2 Candidatus Chloroploca mongolica
ATGGTGCCCACTTGGTCACTCCGCCGCATCCGAATGGGAAAATCCACTGGCCACCAGCCCTGCAAACCTACATCGCCAGATTGCGCCAGATCGTTGAAACCGTGCATGAGAAATTGCTCCATACCTTCCGTCTCGACCGCGAGCGCCCGCACGACCTCACCGGCATCCGCACCCGCATGGCCGCAATGGTCGCGCTCCATAACACCTGCATGTGGCTCAACCAACGTCTCGGGCGTGATCGGTTGGCGTTTGCAGATTTGATTGATTGGTAGATCATCTGATCTCACACCAAGCGTTTCAGTCGGCACTACGATGAGCGTCAACGGTACAGCACCCTGAAACCATGTCTTACGTCAAAAAAACCACCTTATGTGCAAGTGTAGTGGTGCCGTCCGTGAGATCTCACAGATCTTCAAGACCTGTGAGATCTCACAGATCCGTGCATGGCAGCAAACGTCGTGGCCCGGGAGCGCGGGCGGCCCGCCCGCTTTGAGCGCAATGCGTTGGTGTATCGCCCTCTTTGCTCGCCTGCATGGGCCTGTGGTCGTTTCGCCCGCAAGCCCACGCAACAAAACCGGTACCAAGTGCGAATATGTGCCCAAAGAAAAGCCTTTGCCTGGGAGAGTTCTCGTATGCGTAGGAATGTGCTCATTCCACTTTTGCTTGCTCTGCTTTGCTTCAGCCTGGTTGGATGCGCGGCGGACCCGCAGGGTGCCGAGCCTACGGCGATCCCGGCGCTCGCTGCGAGTCCGCCACCGCTGGCGACGACGGTTATCCTCGGTGATCAGCGCCCTTCTGAGTTGCCCGCAGTGGCGGCGCGGCGTGAACGCATTGCCGCTGCGCTGGCGACGCCACCCTTTGTGTTGCTACGCGACGACCTTGAACCGCGCCTCGCCGCAGCGCAGACCGCTGCTGTCAATGATGCCCGCGTACGCACGGCAACGCTCAGTCCCACCGGGCAGCCGCTGCGCAGCGAGGTGATGACGGTGGCCGAGCCGCGGGCCGGCGATGTGCCCGCCGAGGCGTCGGCGACGTGTCCACCAGGGCGCTGTCTGCGCGTCGTGCTCTATGTCTATCCGACCAACAGCACCGTCACGGCACTGGTTGATGACCGCTTGCAGGTCGTCAGTGTGCAGATCCTTGCCGATGCGCAGCCCGAGATTCCCCAGGATCTGGCGGAACTCGCTACCCAGATTGCCATTGCCGATCCCCAGCTTGCGTCTGCGTTTGAGGGTTTGACGCCAACCGAGGCGATGGCAACCATGCAGGCAACCAAAACTGCGCTTGAGACGACGAGTTGTGAACGGAGCCGTCATCTCTGTGTGGCGCCGGTCTTTACCTGGGGCAGCCTGGCGCTCTGGACGATCGTTGATCTCACTGATTTTACCCTGGTGGCGGCGACGACCTGGACCGAGCAGGGCGCGAGTCAACGGCGCATTGTGGTCAGCGAGGCCACCCTGCAAGACGCTGCGCTTGCCCCGCTGTGCGAAACGCCGCAACGCCTGGAGCACGCAGGCTGGCAGGCGGCCTATCTGTTGACCAGTTCTGATGGGCTCGAACTGCGTGACGTGACGTTTCAGGGGCGACCGGTGCTAACCTCGGTCAAGGTGGTGGACTGGCACATCGGCTACCAGGGGGTTGACGGGCAACGGGTTGGTTTCTCTGATGCTGTGGGCTGCCCGGTCTTCAGCGCCGCCGCCGTCATTCCCTACAGCTTGCCAGAACTGAGCGAAGAACCCGACGGCAGCATGCGGCTCACGATGACCTTTCGCAGCCCCAACTGGCCCTTGCCCTGCAACTACCAGTACAGCTTCAGTGCGACCTTTGCGCCCGACGGCACCTTGAGCGTCATGGTTGGCAACGAAGGGCGCGGCTGTGGCACCGAAGGCATCTATCACCCGGTGGTACGGATTGAACCCCCGGTCACGACCGAACTGGCTCTGGTGGAGGCGACCGGACGCACCCTGTTGCAGCAGGAAGGTTTCGCCGTCTGGGAAGCGGGGAGCACGCAGCGTTTTGGGTTCACGACGGAAGCGGGGTCACTGGCGATCGCCCCGATCTGGGGCGACGCAGAACGAGCCTACCTCTACTGGACGCAGGCGCGCCCCGAAGAGGGCCAGGGCGACCTACCGAGCATCGGCACCTGTTGCGGGCTTGACGAACGTCAGGGGCCAGAACAATTCATCGGCCCCGATACGCCCGAGCCACTCGGCCCTGCGCCGATCCTCTGGTTTGTGCCACGCATCGCCAATGCCGAACGCGAACGTTGCTGGGCCGACACCACGATCATTGATGGCGCAACGGTCCCCGAGATCTGGCCGTGCAGTGCGGGGATTGAGGTACGTTTCGCAGAATAGAGCCCGTTACCGCTGCCAGCGGCGCAGATGAAGCCCGGCGTTATGCGTCTTGAGGTAAACATATGGCCAAGGAACTCGGGAAGGTTGCGATTGAATCCGCTGCTGAACTTCGTGAGTGGTTATCCAAAAACCACTCCTCAAGCGGCAGCGTTTGGCTCGTGACCTGGAAGAAGGACTCGGGTCACCCATATGTTAGCTACGATGAGATCGTCGATCAATGCCTGTGTTATGGATGGGTAGACAGTCTCCCTAGAAAGCTTGACGAATCGCGGACAATGCTCAGGATTTCACCGCGCGACCCCAAGAGCAATTGGTCCCGAGTCAACAAGGATCGGATCACTCGTCTCGTCCAGGAAGGGCTGATGGAGCCAGGGGGACTGGCCGTCGTCGAGCAGGCCAAGAAGAATGGCGCTTGGGATTTCCTCGATGATATCGAACGATTGGAAGTGCCTGATGACCTCCGCCGTGAATTCGAAAAGCACCCGGGTTCACGGCGTCTCTTCGATCGCTTCCCGCCTTCTTCTAGAAGAGGAATTCTCGAGTGGCTTAAGACTGCGAAGACGGAGACTACGCGACGTAAACGAATTGTCGAGGTAGCGCGCAAAGCAGCCGCGAACAGGAAGGCCAATTTTCCAAAGGGCCGCGATGCCGGCCCAAAAGACGAGTTGGCATCTGATAAGGCGGATTAACTGTCTTGATAACGGGCGCATAACAAGGCGCTGCACTTGGCCGCTATTCCGCGCAACGAAGGCGGGTTTTTTGACGCACAGGCGCACAGGTTTGCGCTCGCGT
>NZ_SIJK02000099.1:3249-10101 GCF_004762035.2 Candidatus Chloroploca mongolica
CGGTGCGCGACCCCTTCGCGGCTTCGCGGCTTCGCGTGCGCTTCTGTGCAAGGTAGTGCGTCGCAACGAAGGCGGGTTTTTTGACGCACAGGCGCACAGGTTTGCGCTCGCGTCGGTGCGCGACCCCTTCGCGGCTTCGCGGCTTCGCGTGCGCTTCTGTGCAAGGTATTCCGCGCAAAATCGGATCTTTTATTTAGGTGGGCTCAAGCAAGGCTTCCACTTCGCTGACGGTGGGCAGGTTGCCGCGCCCGCCTAGCCCCTGGCAGCTCAGGGCGGCGGCGGCACTGGCAAACCGTATCGCTAGGCGAAGCGGGTCATCACGGAGCAACGCATAGAGCAGCGCGCCATGAAAGACGTCGCCGGCCCCTGTGGTGTCAAGTGGCTCGATCTCGAAAGCTGGGGTATGAAAGAGTTCGTCCTTGTTGGCGCACCAACTTCCCTCGGCCCCGCATGTCACAAGCACTAGTTGCTCTTCGTAGCGACTGTGGAGGACACGGGCGGATTCCCAGGGTTCAACAACGCCGGTGGCCTGGCGGGCAAATTCGGCTGACACAACGATCAGATTGCAGAGCGGGAGTAGGTCGAGCGTATGCTCGCGGACGCGCTCGGCGTCGATCATGACGAGGCCCCCAGTGGCCTGCATGGTACGCGCTGCGTGCAACGCTACCTGGGGCATGTGCGTGTCAATAAGCAGCGCCCGTGCCGAGCGGATCAATTCGTGCTCGAGCGGTACTTGTTCCAATACCGTGGGATCATTGTGCCACCAGACGGTACGACGGTCACGACCTGGCTCGGCCAGCACAAAGCTGACGTGCGAAGTCCCTGGCCGCACATGCATCGCCTGCGTATCGATCCCGGCGGTTTGCAGATCGGTGAGAATCCGTTGTCCATACCCGTCATTGCCAACGGCCCCCGTCATTGCGACCCGCGCCCCCATGCGCGCCAACGTCGCCAGGGCCGTCGCAACGGGTCCCCCACCCATTTCGTGCCAACCGGTCAGCGACTGTTTTGCCCCAAAGAGCGGTTGCTCTTCAGTCACCCCAATCAGATCGAGTGAGGCGATGCCCAATCCTACCACATCGTAGCGCATACTGCTGCCTTCTCTCTTAGCTTATCCAATGACGGTGCCGTGTCCATCGAGTGCGAGTGAGACCGAATTGACTCGGCGCGCATCACCAATGATCACCCGTCCAACGCCGGCGGCCAGGGCTTCCTGGGCCCCAAGGATCTTCTTTTTCATGCGCCCCTCGGCATAGGGAAGCACGGTTTCAATCTCTTCGGGTGCAATCTGGGTGATGAGCGACGTTTCGTCGGGGAAATTGCGGAGCAGACCAGGGATATTCGAGAGCAAAAGAAGTGTCGTTGCGCCGAGGGCGGCGGCAATCGCGGCGGCGGCGCGATCACCGTCAACATTCAGCGCCTCGCCTGCCTCAGAGCAAGCCAGGGGTGCAATCACCGGCAGATAGCCGCCCTCGAGCAGTGACCGTAGCAGGGTCACATTCGTCTGCTCGATTGTCCCGGTCCAGTCATCACGCAAGAGTTTCTGGCGTCCCTCTTCAAGAATCCGAATCGTCGCCTTGCGTCGCCCTTCGAGCAGGCGTCCATCGAGGCCACTCAGACCAACGGCATTGCATCCACGGGCTTGCAGGCGCTCGACCAGCCCTTTGTTGACGAGACCACCGGTCGCCATCATAAAAAGTTCGAGCGTCCGTCGGTCGGTATAGCGACTGGTGTACCCACTCGGTGACGTGACAAAGCGAGCCGGGTGGCCTACTGCATCACCCAGGCGATTTGTCTCATGAGAACCGCCGTGGACGAGCACAAGACTTTCGCCCTGTTTGTAGTGGGCAGCGAGATCATCACAGAGGGCATCGTAGTTATTGCCAGCACTTCCCCCGACTTTAATAACAATCATTGTATCCTCATCTTGTGCAAGGCTTTTGTGTGTTATAACCATTGTTATGGTACGCTATTATAGCAGGCCTGCTTGGGTTGTATCCAGGAGGGTTTGGCTTATGAAGTTTCATCAAACCTTAGCGCCTCTGCGCCTTTGCGTCAAATGATCCGTCTTCTTGGCAAGGTATTGATTCTAGTTCGCGAAGGTTACGTACAATGCACCTTTCTGTCCGTCTGTTGCCGCTGATGCTTCTTTCCATCGTGCTGCTTGTGGCCTGTACTCCGGTCTATGCGTTGGTGCCGACACCGACGGCTGTTGTGCCTGATCCTTCACCGGTAGCGCGTGCGGCTCCGATCCTTGCGGCACCAACGCCGACGCAAGCCGTGCGTTCGTTTGATCCGGCTCCAACCAGTGCGGCAGTTCCCTCACCGGTCTCCCCCACTGCCGACGCCGCTGATGAGCAAGAGCCGACTGGGGAGGCTGCGGAGGTGCCGGCACCTGAGGTTGCGCCAGAAGCAACGGGGATCCCTACGCCTACCCCACGCGATCCCGCAACCCCGCCGCGGGTTGGTCTTCAGGTGGGTCATCTGCGTTCCAATGAATTGCCCGACGAACTGGCGCGTCTGCGCACGTCGACGGGCGCACGCTGGGGGCGGATCACCGAAGCCGAGTTGAATCTCGATATTGTCAATCGGATTACGCCCTTGCTTGAAGCTGAAGGTGTGGTCGTGGATATCATTCCTGCGACGGTGCCACCCGGATATGACGCCGATGCGTTCCTTGCCATTCATGCCGATGGTTCGACCAGTGGCGGGCCGCGTGGCTGGAAGCTCGCCACGCCGTGGCGGGCCTCTGAGGCGAGCAAGGCCCTGATGGCGGCCGTTGGGGCCGCGTATGGCCCCGGTACAGGCATGCCCGAAGATGTTGGTGGCGTGACCTTCAATATGAAGGGTTACTATGCGTTTAGTTGGCGGCGCTACACCCACGCGATCACGTCAACGACGCCAGCGATCATTGTCGAGATGGGCTTTATGACCAACGCCGCCGACCGCGAGATCCTCTTTGGGCAACCTGATCGCATTGCCAACGCTATTGCCACCGGCATTCTCGCTTACCTGAAGGCGCGTGATCCCAATGATGGTGCGGCGCTCTTGCCGCCTGATTATCCTGTCATGCGGGCGCTTGCCGAAGGCACGATCATCCGCGCTATCCCGCAGGATAACGGGCGCATCCTGGCCCGCGTTGGCCCCGACGCCCGCATCGTGCCCTTCGATCTTCAGGATGGTTGGTACCAGGTCTTTACCCGCGTCGGCGACCAGCGCATCGTTGGTTGGGTACGCGAAGATCAGGTCGCGCCTACCAATGAACAATCGGTCTTCCCTACCCCCACCAATCCCTAACGTATCTGACCAGTTGTTGTGTGCGCAAAAAAAGCCAGCTAGGCTGGCTTTTTTTGCGCACACAACTCACCTCCCCACCACGGGCAAAAAGATCGTGCCCGCTTCCTGGTAGATCTGCGGGATCGTGAGTGGATCACCAAGCAAGACAAACGTACGCAGTGACGCCTGGCAGCAGCGGGTGGTGCCAAAGAGTTCGAGCGAGCCAGCGAGCGTCAGGTGCCCGAGCGAAGCTTGCCTCGGTGCCGCCCAGAGCGCCCGATAGAAGCCACGTTGCAGCGCGTCGTGCCCATACAGTACCCCCAATCCGGTTGAACTCCACGCGGCAATGGCCCCTCCATTCGCCTGGATCACCAGGCGTTCGTCAATCGAGGTGCCCCGCGAGGCCGGGATCTGGAAGGAACCGGTGAGACAACTCATACTCAGTACCACCGGCAACCGCGTCTGATTGCCGAGGCTGTCTACGTCAAAGAGGCCAAGCAAATACTGGTGCTGATCGGGTTCGCCGGGGTTGAGCGGCGGCCCGGTGTAGGCCCATTGATACTGGAGCCCGTGCCCAATGTAGTGGACAATCGCCGCTCCATCGCGGAAGGCTTGCATCGTGCGGTCGCGGGCTACGAGCGGATCGCGTTTGCGCCACGGATCACCGGGCGGGGCCGCAGGATCATAGAGCATTCTCGTAAGCCGAAGGCCCGCCGGGTGCAGGGCGGCACTCTCGGCAACGGCCTGGGCAAAGTCGCCCGCAAGATCATTGTTATCGGCAATATAGGCAATCGTGCTCTGCCACGGTTCGCTCGAGGTGGTCTCTTCGTACGTCAAGATTTTGTTGACGACGTCTTCTACTTCAACTACACTCTTTGCCGGAAGCCGCCCGATCCACATATCTTGCAAACTGTCGCTCCGCGGATCATTGCCGTGCAACTGGACATAACATGTGTCACAGGCGGTTTCGCCAAGCCATGGGTCAACAAAGGCGAGGTAGGGCGGGACGCGGATCGGCTGGTTGAAGCCAAAGTAGTTGCGCGGATCGCTGCTGCCGTCACCCACGAGGATCACACTGGTTGGCGCAACCGCCCAGGTCTCGGCGGCATAGCGCAGGAAGCTTCGAATCGCCTCAGGATCAAGCTGGCCGTGGCTCCAGGTTGCATAGATCGCCTCGGTTGCCACGGCGGCCACCGTGTGCCCCTGGCTACGACGGTGCGCAAGCAGCGGTTCAAGGGCGGCGAGGAACTCTTGCGGGGCAAGGTAGAGGGCCTCAGCATTCAGGGGTTGTGCCAGGTCAACTGGGGCTGTACGCCGTAGTTCGGGCGTGTGCAGAGTGCCGTCGCCGGTAACAAGATAGTGCCCAGGCGTGCTTGCCTCATGCATAAAACGTGGCCCGGTGAAATGCAGGCGCACTGGGCGGGTGCGATTGTCAACGAGATAGACCGCCGATGACGTGGGTTGTCCATTGAGTTGATAGATAAATTTTCCGGTCTCACCAAGAAAAGTCGCCCCGCGTTGCGCCAGATCCAGGGTGACAGGGGCTTGCCAACTGACCGCATCAACATGGACGCGATCAGAGCGAATCCCCGGCAAAAGCGCCACCGTCACCGTAGGACCACGGGTTGGCATCAGCGTCTCGACCGCCCAGAGGCCGCTGCCTGACCATTGTTGGCGAACAGTATGGTCGGCGAGCCGTACTTCGAGGGTATGCTGCTCACGCGAAAAGGTGTCGCCCTCAACCGTCAGCTTGACGGGGCCTGGTGCTGCGGGCAGGTGCGTCTGCAACGGCACCTCATAGGTTGGTGGCACGGGTGGCTCAGGTTCGCCCCCGCCTGCGGCCACCCGCAGATCCCGACTGAAAAAGTGATCGCCATCATGCCCTGGCAAACGCGACTCATAGATCGTATTCTCGCGCCATGTTCCCCGTTCCAAGGCGGTGGTGCGGATCGGGATCAAGAGACTGGCCGGGCCTGGCTGGGCCTCAAGGTGGGCCATCCGCAGACCAGGTGTGGCACCACTGGTCAGCCAGAAGATCGCCGTGTCTGACCAGCGATCACCTGGCTCGGCATAAAAGCGTAGTTCAACCAGGGTGCCCTGAGCATCGCGCACCTCTTCCAGGGCGACTGCGTTGCCGCGATGCATAAGGCGAGCATTGGTGACGCCCTCAAGCGGGAAACCTGCGGCGACGAGCGAAGCGACAGGAAGCCGCTGCATCCCCGTTTTCGTGACATGCACATGCCAGGCTGCCTGAGCGGCGGCAGGGTCTGGTGGTGGTGCGCCAGTGGCAAATGGTGTTGTCGTCAGCGTAGCGAGCTCGTGCAGCGCGGTCACGCGACCGGCTCCAACCACTTCAACGTGCAGCGCCCCATTCCCGGCATCAAATACGCGCACCTGCTGACCACGGAGCCAGCCCTCACGGACGAGGGTGTTGGTCGGGTTGACATACGTAGCCGAAGCAGTGGTGCCAGTGAGGAACAGAACGAAGAAGCTGAACCAGGCAAGTGAGCGGAGGGCTGTGGCATGGCGAAACCAGGCCACAGCACCCCACCAGGTAATGCGAGCACGCCTTCCCCTAAGCTGCACGGCGACGCACAAGGAAGCTCGTGGTAATCAGGGCAAAGCCAAGGATCAGCGCAAGCAGCGGCACAAAAGCAGAGGTCGTTGCCCCTGTTTCGGGCAGCGTTGCGGGAACCTCAACAACCACCAGTTCAACGCTGGACTCATTATTATTGGGATCACCATCGGGCGACGTGCTTGAGACAACGGCGAGATTCGTATTGTTGGGCGGCGACACCATCGCCGTGACCGTCGCAGTCACCGTGATCGTCACCGTCTCACCGGGATCGAGCGTCCCGATCACCACGCGCACCCGCTGACCATCGACCGTCACCTCACCACGGCTCGCCACGACCGCAACCGGGGACACAAAGGTTGGCAACACATCTTCCACAACCACATCAACGGCCTGCAAACCGCCGCGATTCGTCACCAGGATCGTATACACAACCTGCGAACCAACGGTTGCCACGGGTGGCTCAACACGCTTGGTCACCGCAGGATCGGCGGGCATACCAGGGATTGGTGTCGGGCTAGGCGTAGGCGTGCGCGTCGGTTGTGCGGGCGGCGGAAGCTCCCCGCCAGGTGTAGGCGTGTTGGTTGGCATTGGGGTGTTGGTTGGGACGGGCGTATTCGTAGGCGTATTGGTTGGGGCAGGAGTATCGGTCGGGACAGGAGTATCGGTCGGGGCAGGAGTATCGGTTGGGGCAGGAGTATCGGTTGGCGTAGGCGGCTCAACCGTAGGAACTTCGGTGACCAACAGCGTAGACGACGCCTGTACCGGTGTCAAACCAACTGGCAAGATGCCCCATGCAATCAGCAACAGGCCCATTGAGAGCAATAAGATGCGCAGACTCACAGCCTTCATCGGTGGCTCCTGATAATAGTTGAGATAGACTTAGCTACTATAGAAACCTATCATATCATAGATCGGGTGTTTTTTGCGCATAAAGCAGTGGATTGGCAGGGCTGATGCAAAGTCAGAGTCAGCAGCGGCAACCGACACCATGTGAACAC
>NZ_SIJK02000009.1:0-12080 GCF_004762035.2 Candidatus Chloroploca mongolica
AGCTTCGCTGGCCGTTTGCGCCAGCACACGCATGATTCTTGAGGTCCGCAGGCCCGAGCCTCTGCAACGTCGCCGCTGCCATGGGGTCGGCGCGCCCCCGCCCCCAAGCATCGTTGCAGGGTATGTTGGGCGGCGAAGCCGCCCAACATACCCTATAACGTTGGGTTTGGGGCGTAGCCCCAAACCCATTGATTCCGCATCATGGATGCGATATAATACCACCCATGATATGCAACAAAATCATGCTTGACGAACAGCCTACGACGTAGTATACTCACAATGCGAAAAGTTGCATATTAAATAGTTGCAAATGCAACTAAACTTTCGTTGGCCGACGCTGGCCAGTTATCTTGCTAAGGAGCAAAAAACATGAAGCGGTTCGTCTCTTTTGTTGCGCTAACAACCCTGTTGGCGCTTCTTCTGGTTGCCTGTGGCGGCCAGACTGCTACCCCTCCACCGGCCCCGACCGAACCATCGGCCCCGACAACGCCTGAAGATCCCTCTGGCGTTACCGGCACAGTCACCCTCTGGCATGCCTATGGTACGGGCAGTGCCGAAGAGGAAGCAATCAATACCTTGGTTGCGAATGCACGGGCAGCGTATCCCGATGCAACAATTAACATGTTGCAGATCCCCTTCGATCAGATTTTCAACAAATTCCAGAATGAAGTGACTTCGGGTGCTGGCCCTGATATGTTCATCGCCCCTAATGACTCACTCGGTGACCAGATCCGTGCTGGCTTGCTTGCCGATCTGACCGAGTATGTGCCAATGCTCGAAGCCGAGAATGTTTCGCCAACGGCAATTCAGGGTATGAGCCTCAATGGTCAGCTTTACGCAATTCCTGAGTCCTTCAAGGCCGTGGCACTCTACTACAATACTTCTAAAGTTGCGACGCCCCCGACGACCACCGACGAGTTGCTCGCACTGGTGCGCAATGGCAATACGCTGGTGCTCAACCAGAGTGCGTACCACAACTTTGGGTGGATGCAGGCATTTGGCGCTGAGTTGATGGATGCCGATGGCCGTTGTGTCGCCGATACCACCGGTGGTGATACCTGGCTGGCCTTCCTCCAGGAACTCAAGGCTGAGCCGAATGTGACCTTCTCGACCGATGGCGGTCAGGCCGACTCGCTCTTCAAAGAGGGCCGCGCCGATATGACCATCAATGGCCCGTGGGCCCTCGGTGACTATCGTACCGCCCTCGGTGATGACCTGGCGGTTGCGGCGATGCCTGGTGCCACGAATCCGGCTGGCCCGATGACTGGCGTTGACGGCTTCTATGTCAATATCAACAGCGCCAATATTTCCGGTGCTGTTGCCCTCGCGATGTTCCTGACCAGCGCCGAGTCGATGGATGTCTATGTCAATCAGGCCGGTCACGTGCCTGCCCGTACCGATATTGCCATCGAGAGCCCGCTCGTGCAGGGCTTCGCCGATGCTGCCCAGACCGGTGTGCCCCGCCCGCAGGTTCCTGAACTCTCCAACTTCTGGGGGCCGTTTGGTGATGCGATTACCAAGGTGCTTGATGGCGGTGCCGCACCTGATGCTTCGATTACCGAAGCATGTGCTACGATGAATGCGGCCAATCCGTAGGCTTGTTCCTCACGTTTGCGACCAGGCAGAGCCTGGTCGCAAACGGCTTGTGCTGTATGTCTTACGCAAACGTATCGCATTGAAATTGATCAATTCTGGTTAGAGGGCAGGCGCCCTCTCTTGTTTTCCCTCAACGACTGTCACCTTCCTGTTGTGTTATCGAAATGGAGGAAGCCGCATGGCTGCGACGAACCCGGAGGTAGCCAGAGCTGGTACCGGGGCACCACGCTCTCCGTTGAGTGAGACTTGGCGTCAACTGCGGGGGCCGCTGATTTATCTGCTGCCCGCTGCTCTCGTAATGCTCACGGTGACGTTCTATCCCCTCGTCTTTCAAGTCTGGATGTCTTTTACCGATTATGGTGTGATCCGCGAAGAAGGCAAGCAGACCCTGAACCGTTTTGGCCCTGGTGGGCTCCCCCCGGCCAATTATCGCCCCCCTGAGGGTGTCGGGTTGCAGAATTATACCGATATTCTGACCAACGAACCCTCATTCGTGGCCAAGCTTGGCGGTAACTTTGATTTCTGGCGTATCCTTGGGTTTAACCTGTGGTGGACATTCTCGAATGTTGGCTTTCATGTGTCGCTCGGCATTTTGATTGCTGTGTTGTTGAATGTCGAGGGCTTATGGGGGCGTAAAATCTACCGTGCCATCTTTATTCTCCCCATGGTCTTGCCCAATATCGTCATTGCGACGGTCTGGCGCAATATGTTTGATGATCAGTATGGTGCTATCAACCAGTTGATCAGCATGATTGCAGGCAGTCCGATCCAAATTCGCTGGTTCAATCAAATCGAACCCCCTATTCCCGGTATTCCGCTGCCGCTCAGTTACTATGCGATGCTGATCGCCAATATCTGGCTCGGCTGGCCCTTCATGTCGATTGTCGCCACGGGTGCGCTGCAGTCGATCCCCAAAGAGATGTACGAGGCCGCTTCGATTGATGGCGCAACTGGTCGCCAGCAGTTCTGGAGCATTACGCTGCCACTGTTGCGACCCGCGATGGTGCCTGCGGCGATGGTTGGCATTGTGATGACCTTCAATCTCTTCCACATCATCTATTTTATGAGTGGCGGTGGCCCGCTCGGGCGTACCGAGATTATGGTCACGCAGGCGTTCCGCCTGGTCAATGTCAATCAGCTCTACGGTGTTGCGGCGGCCTTCTCGGTGTTGATTGCCGCAGTCTTGATCCCGATCTTCTTAATTACAAACCGCATTACGCGGGCCACGGAGACCTACGATGGCTAGTGTTGCAACAACCCCTGCCCGCACCGGCAGTGCTGTGCGGCAAGGTAGTTCGAAGAGTGGGCGTCAATTGAAGTGGTGGCAGCAGGCGCTCTACCAGGCGCTCTGCCTTTTCATTGGGGCGACGGTGCTCTTTCCGGTGCTCTGGATTGTGAGTATGTCGCTCGATCCGCGCAATATCGCCCGTCCGACCGAGTTGAATTTGATTCCGCCTGGGGCTTCGCTTGATGCGTATCGTCAGGTGCTTGATCGCCCAACCGGTAATCCTGTTACGTTCGCTGAACTGGCAATGAATAGTCTTCGCCTCGCTGGTGGCGTGGCGCTCTTTGCGCTGCTCATTGGTGTCAGCGCTGCCTATGCCTTCTCGCGCTTCAAGTTTCCTGGTCGCCAGTATGCGATGATCGCGGTGCTTGGCATTACGGTCTTGCCTGCGGTCGCCACTATTGCGCCGCTCTTTGCGTTGCTCAATGGGATCAGGATTACCGCGACGTTGCTTTCGATTGCCCTTGGCATTGCTGGTCTGCTTGCCGCCGGGTTCGGCCTGCTGATCATTGTGCCTGCCTGGCGATCGGGCACAGCGGTTGGCAGTACCTATCTGCTTGGGGGCGTCGCGCTGGTTATGGGGCTTATTTTGCTCGTGACCGCCGTAAGCCCGCCGGCCAATGACATCTTTATCCTGCGCAATTCGCTGCTTGGTGTGGGTATTGCGATGATCTCGGGGGCCTTGCCCTTTGCGATCTGGAATCTGAAAGGCTACCTCGATACCATCCCCAAGGAGTTAGAAGAGGCCGCCATTATTGATGGGGCAAGCGCAAATCAGATCTTCTTCCAGATCGTGCTGCCCCTTTCAACCCCCGCACTCGCTGTGACCGGCTTCCTCAGTTTCACCACAGGTTGGACCGAGTTTTTCCTGTCGTGGCAGTTTTTGACCAATCCCCAGGATTTCACGCTCGCGATGGCGCTCTATAATATGACTGGTCAGTACGCTGGCTCAGTGCCCTGGTCGCGTTTCGCCGCTTTCTCGATCCTGGTCTCGTTGCCCGTGGCGATTGTCTATTTGCTGTTGCAGCGCTATATTGTTGGTGGTCTGACCCTTGGTGGGGTAAAGGGATGATTTTTGCACACGCACTGCGGGCGTACCGCCCGCAGTGCGTGTGCAATGGTGGGGGTAATCTGGGCGGGGGCGGTTGGGTGCCTGTGGTGGGGTCTTGGTTTGTCGTTTTGAAAAGCAATGGGGCTTGAGTGGACGCTGTCTCGGCTGACGTAATCTTTGGGATGATGACCTCCGATGCGCGCTGGTTGAATTACGTGCGTGCTGAACGCTCAGGGGTGAGCCATCGTCATCGTCTTGATCCGCCTGACCCTGAACCTGAATGCCCGGTCGCGATCCGCGTCTCGGTTGGCCCGGCGGTGTTTGCCGACCGGGTTAGTTGTTACTATACGACCGGTGATGTGGAACCCCAGGGCTGCCGAGGGGTGCCTACTCCTGGTTCGTCGGTGGTGGAGGCCGTGCCACTTGGCAGTGTCTGGGATAGTCTCTTTTGGGGGTACGTCGAAGAATGGTCGGCCCTGTTGCCCCCCCAGGCTGCTGGAACGCTCGTGCGCTATCGGATTGAGGCCTGGTCACAGCGCCATGGAACCAGTTACTGGGCCAGTGAGATTGTTGGGACGGCACCTCCCAGTGGCGATGATGCCGACGACGGTCAGCCCGGTTATCCCTATGTGCGCTCGCTTGGCTATGATTTTGCCCTGACCTTTTTGCGTCGTCCGCGTACCTTTGCCTATGCCGTCGATCATCATCGCACGCCGCTCTGGTTGCGTGATGCCCTGATCTATCATATCTTTGTTGATCGCTTTCACCCTGGTTCTGGGCGTTCTTTTGCCCATGCCGATTCGCTGATGGGGTTCTATGGGGGTACCCTGGCTGGCATTATCGAGCAACTCGACTATATTGCGGGCCTCGGTGTGAATGTGCTCTGGCTGTCGCCCATTTTTCCTTCGCCTTCGCACCACGGCTATGATGCCACGCGCTATGATGACATCGAGCCACGCCTCGGTGATCTGACGACGTTTCGGTCGCTTGTTGATGCTGCCCATCAACGTGGCATGCGGGTCTTACTCGATTATACGGTCAATCATATCTCCAGGCAGCATCCGGTGTTTCAAGACGTCCTCCGTGATCCAGCCAGTCCGTACCGCGCCTGGTTTCGCTTTACCCACTACCCGGATCGTTATGCCTCATTCTTTGGGGTCAATGAATTGCCTCAGGTTGATTGTGACCATCCTGCTGCCCGCCAGAGCATGCTCGAAGCAGCATGTTTCTGGCTTGAACAGGGGGTCGATGGCTTTCGCCTTGATTATGCGCCCGGCCCTTCGCACGCGTTCTGGGCTGCGTTTCGGCTTGCAACCAGGGCGGTACGTGCTGATGGGGTGGGCATTGGTGAGGCAATCGAATCTGCTGATACGCTGCAGACCTACCTGGGTCGTTTTGATGGATGCCTCGATTTTCTGTTGCTGCAGGCCTTGCGGCGCTTTTTTATCTTTGGCGAGTTGTCGGTGAGTCAGTTTGCCGCTTTTTTGCACCGCCATTTTCGTGCTTTCCCTGCTGATTTTGTCTTGCCCAGTTTTCTTGATAACCACGATATGAACCGGTTTCTCTGGTCGGTTCGTGGCGATGTGCGCCGCCTAAAACTGGCTGCGCTGTGCCAGTATACCCTGCCCCCTCCCCCTGTGCTCTACTATGGAACCGAGGTTGGTCTGAGTCAGCATCGCGATGTGCGTTACTATGATGGCACCGGCCATCCCGAAGAGTCACGTTTGCCGATGCTCTGGGGTGACACGCAGAACCAGGATCTGTTACACTTCTATCAACGTCTTGGGGTGTTGCGACGGGCGACTGTCGCAGTCTGGCGTGGCAGGCGGCATAGTGTGGTGGTCGATGATCGGTATGGGCACTACGTCTATTGCTGTCAGGCGCTTGATGATGAGCAGTGGCTGGTTGGGTTGAATAATAGTGCTGATCGCGCTCTGCTTGCTTTGCCACCAGGGTCGTGGGAGCTTCGCCTCGCCACCGAGACCGCCGATTGGCAGGGTGAGCTTTTGGTGTTACCTCCCTACGGAGGGGCCATCTTGCAGCAGCGGCGCTAAGCTCGCTTAACGCCGCGGTTGCAAGAGCGATGGGTAGGGGCAAGAATCTCGTGTATGCTGGCGCAAACGGCCAGCGAAGTTGGCTGTTTGCGCCAGCATACGCATGGGTTTTTAGGGCGCCAGCCCTAACGTTAAGGCGCCCTGGGGTGTTCGCCCCAGGGCAATGAGGCAAAACCATGACACTTCATTTTCCACAAGGGTTTATCTGGGGTACCGCTACGTCTGCCTACCAGATCGAAGGGGCAGTCAAGGCCGATGGTCGTGGTGAGAGTATCTGGGATCGGTTCAGCCATACACCGGGTAAAACCCGTGATGGACATACCGGCGACGTGGCGTGTGAGCACTATCATCGTTATGAAACTGACGTGGCCTTGATGGCCGAACTCGGCCTGACCGCCTATCGTTTTAGTCTTGCCTGGCCGCGCATTCTGCCCGAGGGCCGTGGTAGGATCAATCAGTCTGGCCTCGATTTCTATCGCCGTCTGGTCGATACGTTGTTGCGCCACGGAATTACGCCCTACGCGACGCTTTATCATTGGGATCTGCCGGTTACGCTTGATGATGCTGGAGGCTGGCCCGCCCGCGCAACCGCCGAAGCGTTTGCCGAGTATGCCGGGGTTGTCGCTGCAGCGCTCGGTGATCAGATCAAACACTGGATTACGATTAACGAACCCTGGTGCGTGAGCATGCTCAGCTATCAGCTTGGCGAACACGCCCCCGGGCACAAGGATTGGCCGGCTGCACTCGCCGCCAGTCACCATACCCTGCTCGCCCATGGCCTCGGTGTTCAGGCGATCCGGGCAGCATCCTCAGACGCGCAGGTTGGCATTGCGCTCAATTTCACTGCCTCGGTGCCGGCCTCAACGAGCCCCGCTGACCGGGCAGCGGCACGGGCTTTTGATGGCTACTTCAATCGCTGGTTTGTTGATCCCGTCTGCGGTTTTGGCTATCCCTCAGATATGGTTGCCCTCTATACCGCCGCCGGTCTTTTCCCTGATGGCATGGCTTTTGTCCAGCCCGGTGATCTTGAACTGATCGCAACCCCCACCGATTTTCTTGCGGTCAATTATTACACCCGTGAAGTGGTTGCCGCCGGCCCCAACCCACTCCAGCCTGATATCGTGCGCCTTGATGTGCCACGTACCGAGATGGGCTGGGAGATCTATCCCGAGGGTTTGTATCGGTTGCTGATCCGCTTGCATACCCACTATGCCGTGCCTCGCCTGCTGATTAGTGAAAATGGTGTGAGTTATCTCGATCCCGTCACTCCTGATGGTGCTATCCACGATGAGCGACGGATCGATTATCTACGCCTCCACCTTGAAGCGTGCCATCGGGCTATTCAAGCTGGTGCCCCCGTTGAGGGCTATTTCCAGTGGTCCCTCCTCGATAATTTTGAGTGGGGTCATGGCTACCATCAGCGTTTTGGGGTTGTCCATGTTGACTACGATACGCAGGAGCGGATCCGCAAGGATAGCTTTGGTTGGTATCGTGATGTGATTGCTTGCAATGGACTTGAATAGATAAAACGCTGAGCACAACGCCAGTGTAACTGGTGTTGTGCTCAGCACAGGGTTTAAGGTGCGCTTATTCTTTTCGCCCAAAGGGCCGCCATTTTTTCGGGGCTTCAACCTTGTTGCGCAGGGCGTCAATTTCTTGGTCGCGCTGCTTTTCGCTGGCTGAGGGTGGCAATGGCGTCGACTCTTCTTTCAGGGCATCAAGTGAAATCCGTTGCCCTTTCTCTGTCGTCCCTGTCTCTGCCTGGCCCACAATGACAACCTCGGGCGGTTGGGCGGATGGGCGTTCCTCAGCTTCGCCTTGCCCTGACTCTTCCGTGTTCACGGGGGGGGCTTCTGTGTTCACGGGGGTGGCTTCCGTATTCACGGGGGGCTCCTCGGCGCTTGCGCTTGCTTCGTCTGTTGGAAGGGTCGTTGTTGGTTCCGCTTCTGCGGGCACTCGTTCAGGCTTGCTCGGCCCGATGTGGGTTGCGATGTCTCCCGGGTCGCGTTCAACATTCAGTGCTATCAACCACGCGCTGATCTGTTCGCGTCGCGCAAGCGGATCATCGGCGAGGCGCAATGGACGCCCGCGCGCGTCAATGACGACACCCAGCGCACTCCCTGCAATTTCGCCCCCGTCCGAGGCGCTGGTTTCACCTGGTTTAAGGAGCCCGATCCGCACCCCAGCCGCAGGGCGGATCGTCAATTCGCCATAGCGCCCCTGCGGCAGTGGGAGACGTGCGAGCGTGCCGTGTTTGACCTCGATGCGTTCTGTTGCGCCCCCAACAATCTTCAGTTCCACCTCGGCAGCTACGGTGTCGCTCGGCCCTTCACCAAGCAGGGTGACAACCCGCGCCAGCGGGACATTGGACAGCAGATCATGATCAAGCAACGTCAACGCCGCCTCAGGGTTCAATTCGGCGATCGCTCCTGCGGTAACCAGCAAGCCCAGTGTATCCAGATGAACATCGATGATCGGCTGATCCGAGGTGCCCATTGGTTCTAGCGCATCCAGGATGGTCAAGAGGGCGAGGCCTGGTTGGGGGGCATGGGCAAGAATCCCGCCCCCGGCAATGATCCAGTCTACGGCATCAAGACTGGTCTGCTCGCGTAGTCTGGCAAGTGCCGTACGCAGGGCCTCGCAGGCAATGGCATGGGCCAGGTAGACATCGTCGCGACTCGCGGGCAAGAGATATGGGCGCAAGGTTCGGTTGAGCAGTTGTTCACTGAGGTCGCTTGGCGCAATGGCAAAGGGGAGCCACCGGGCAAGTGTTGCGACGCCCTGCGTTGCCATCAACTCAGGCAAGCCATAGACAGTTCCGATGGTTCCGAGCACCGTCGGAATAAAGTGTCCGGGTGAGGCATAAAAAGCCGCTGTTGCGGCAGCCCCAGTGTCCAGCGTGAGCACGCTGCGCCCGGTGCGTTCGGCGAGAAAGCGTGTTATCACGCCCTGCACCGCGCAGACCGTCCGCACAGGCACATCGCAAAGACTCTCCAGACTCGTCAGCCCTGCGAGCGAAGGCAAGATCTTGCGTTCGTAGAGCCTGGCGAGTTCTTGCTGCGTCGGGGCCAGATCAGCCCGATCAAGAGTGGGGCAGAGGTTTGCGACATGCACGACCTCGGCGCGTTCGTGCAAAATCTCGCTCACGGCTTCGCGGGCCGCGCTGTTGCCAGCATAGATGACTGGCCGTGCGGTCACTTCGGGTTGATACTGCCCATTCACATCAACGCCACTCTTTATTGCGATCAGGCGCACAATATGAGCCAGGCGCGTCACCGCTTCTACCGCCCCACCCTCTAGACCACCGGCAAGCACAATGACTTCAGGTTCGATTTGAAGCAATTGATCGATCTGATCATCGATCCACGAACGTTGGCTTGGGCCCAATCCAGCTTGCCCACTGCTCGCGTCCAGGGTAAGTACCTGAAGCACGTTGGTATAGGTCGCGTGACTTGCATTCAACGCATGGTGCGCCGAGACATCGCTGGCAATCGCGGTAATCACCATGCGCATCGCACCAGCGGCACTTGTCACCACAAGCAGATGAGACACGCCGTCGTAGGTGCTCGTCTGTGGCTTCAGCAACTGGCCGTCTGTTAACAGTTGACGCCCGGTCATCTTGCCGATCTGTCTGGTTGCTTCGAGCAAGCCATAGAAGACATTGCCAAACGGTGGCTCGGCCGTTGTGCTCGTCTCGGCATGGCCGATCATGCGATAATCGCCTTCGACCTCATCAATCAGCGTCACACGCGTGATCAGGCTGCCGATCTCAGCAATAAGCATTGCGCCCGTTATCTCTGCCATACTCTCTCGCTTGTCGCCCCCGCGCAGATCTCTTCGCGCTCGGGATCACACAGGAAACCGCAACTCGTCTCTTCCGTTCCCGCTGACCGTTCTAGCCAAGGGGAGCACGGAGCCAGGTGACAATAAATTCTAGCCGTTCATTCAGGGCCGTGAGGTACGTGAGCAACCCGCCTGCCAGAAAGAAACCAAACGCCACGATCAAGAACCAGCGCCCCACTCGTGCGCTTCCTCTGATCAATTGGCCCGATCGTGTCGTGGGGGCAAGGGTGAAGTAAAAGTAGCTCAGGGTCACCACAACGCCGAGGACAAGCAAGACAGACCCGATCACTTGCACTGGATCGCTCCCGGTTGGTCTAATGCTGTCGAGTACCTGTGGAACCAGCGTCCCGACGATGGTTCCACCAACCGCGAGCGCTGTTCCCACGCCGAAGAGAATCGCGAGCGGAATATTCGCCAGCCACGAGAGTTTCTGCCGCCCAAAGAGGCGAGGTAGTAAGAGCAAGGCAAGGAACCAGGGTACGAGGCGGAGCATCAGGCCTGATGGGTTGTTCAGATCAGTGAGGATCGCGAGCGTGTTGGGGCGCAGAATCTGATGGTAGACCACCACAAACGCATAGCCCAGCGAAAGCCCTACAAACAGATATTGCACCATCCGAAAGGCTGGGTTGTCTCCAAGCAGGCGACTAAAGACGAGCAACGTCAGGCTAACCGCAATCAACCCGCTGATCAACGTCACTACGGCGTCACCACTCATGAGTCGTCTCCCTTCGGTCGCCCAGGGCGTGTTCGCAATGAGATGAGGGACCCACCGACCAGCAAAACCAGGAACACAACGACCGCAAAAGAGAGTTGCCCCGTTGCTGCTGCGATCGTCGCGCTATCGCTATCAGCATCGGTCGACAGCAAGGCCAGCGCCCCCTGTTGCCCTGCCAGATGATAAACATTGGGGAGGCGGAGATAGGGTTGCGCCAACGGTTGGGCCTCGTTGGGAAGCAAGAAGGTGATCGGAACCTCGGGGGCCGCGCGGTGTACCTGCTCCATCCACGATTGTACATCCTGCGCTTCATCGGCCAGCACCAGGATCATCGCAAGATCATCCAGGGTGCTGATGCGCGGGGTTCCGTCAGGATTATTTGCCACCAGACTCTGCGAGGCATCGTTGCCGTCAAAATCTGACTTCAATTGCCCTCGCAGATCTTGCGCCAGTTGTCGTAAGGCCAGATCACCTCCAGGGCGATAGCCAAGCAACACATAATCACGGCCCCCGAGCGGAATGCCATTCTCGTTATTATAGCCAGCCTCGCGCAAGGGCTCGATCAGATCAAACGAGAGCAGCGTTCCCTGTAGATCAGTGCTGACCAGAATGAGTTTCGTGCGGTTTGCCACCAGTCGCTGCATCACGGCCGCTTCGAGCGGTCGCAGTTCGGCGCTTCGTTGGGCTGCCCATTCATAGGCCACCAGCACCACATCCTCGTCGCCAAGGCTGTCAAGCAGGATGCCAAGTTCGACCACCTCTGGACTGATTGGCACCTCACTCTGCAGCGGTGCTGTTACACCGGGGATGATCAGGGCCACAAGCAAGGCAATCACCAGGATGCTATACAAGATCCTTTCAACGCCAATGCGTTGCCATCGCGTCGGGGGCAATGGTTCCGCAGGTGCCACAGGCTCAGGGTAGGGTGATGCAACAATGCTTGCAAGGAGCGCCATATCGGTGTGTTGCTGCTCGCTGCGCTTGCGCACCGTGGGGGGCCTGCGTGTCCCTTGCTCTAAGATCGGTTCAACAATGTTGACCGAGTCACTATCACTATCAACAATCCCGAGTCGCTTCAGCCAGTCGAGTTGTGTTGCAGGTACCGGGTCACTCGTTGGCACCGGACGCTCTGCCTCTGACGGGTTGAGCCAGCGGGGCAATTCGGCTCCCTCCAGGAAGGTGTCGTCAGCGTCACTTGCGCTCTCTGCTGTGCTGAGGTTCGCGAGTGGTTCTGCGATCTGTGGGCTTTCGGGTTCATTGCCAAGCCCACGTAACCATGGGGCCAGATTCGCATCTTTATCTGAGCTGAGACCAGTCTCGTCCTCTTCATCCTGAAGCCACGGCGGCACGTCACTCGATGGCACCGCACGTCCACCAGCCGATGTCGTTGCGCTTGTCTCGTCGCGCAACCACGCCGGTGCATCATCAACTGAGGCTTTTCCAGGAGCTTCGTCTTTTGTCTGGAGCCACGCGGGGGCCGCGCTATCAGCGGGTTCGGCGTCCACGTCTTCCAGCCAGGCGGGCATGCCGCCGGGC
>NZ_SIJK02000009.1:12180-94762 GCF_004762035.2 Candidatus Chloroploca mongolica
GGGGGCGCAGCGGGTTCGGCCTCGTGTTGCGCGGCGGGGGCGAAGGGATCAGCGGGGGCCGCGTCCACGTCTTCCAACCAGGCGGGCATGCCGCTGGGCGGGGGCGCAGCGGGTTCGGCCTCGTGTTGCGCGGCGGGGGCGAAGGGATCAGCGGAGGCCGCGTCTACGTCTTCTAACCAGGCGGGCATGCTGCCGGGCGGGGGCGCATCGGGCGGGGGCGCGTCAGCCTCTTGCTGCCAACCTGCCGTATCTTTCCCATCAGAGTCATCATCGGCTGAAGCGGCTTCACGGAGCCAGGAAGGCATCTCGACATCAGTCGCAGCCGCCTCCTCACTCGCCTGAAGCGCCTCTTCCCTGAGGCTTGCTTCAACTGGAGCGATCGCCTCACGGAGCCAGGTCGGAATATCCGCATCCGTGGGCGGCTTCACCTCGGCGGCTGGTGCATCTTGCCTGAGCCACGCTGGAATCTCTTCGGAAGCATCGTCTGGTTCGCTGAGCCAGTCAGGTGTTGCTGATGCGGGGGTCGCCGTCTCATCTTGCAGCCATGCGAGCACATCATCAGCCTGCGCCGAGTCTGCGCGGGTGGCTTCAGCCAGATCTTCACGCAGCCACTCAGGAACCTGATCGTCAGCCGATGATGTTTCAGCCTTACTCAGCCATGCAGGGGCCTCGACCGGGGGAACATCTTCATCACGCAGCCAGGCTTCAACATCTTCGGGAGGCTGGATGGCCTCAGGTTGGCCTGAATCAGCCGATGCATCACCGAGCCATGCCGAAGCTTCTCCTGGCTGTTCACCCTCAGCGACCGAACCGGCTTCCCAATCAGTGTCAGAGGGTTCGGCCACTGGTTTATGTGCCTCGCGGAGCCAGGTAGGCACATCAGAGACTGTCGCCTGGGCATCAGCGTCTGGCAGGTTCTCGACGTCGGCCTCATCAGACTCAGCCCGGGCCTCGGCTTCACGGAGCCAGGTAGGCACATCACCAGGATCGAGGGAAGATGCCGGAGGCGTACGCTCCAGATCTTGCAGCCACTCGGGCATAACCTCGGCATCAGCGTCGGGCTCATCGTCGGATGCCTGCTGATCGTCCCTGAGCCAGTCGGGGACAGCAATATCGGTTGCACGATCACCCGCTGCTGGTGCTTTCGCCTCATCACCACGGAGCCAGGTTGGCACATCCACTTCTGTCGAAGACTCAACGGCTCCCTGGCCCGTCTCATCACCACGCAACCAGGTTGGCACATCAGGGTCAGTTGCGCTCTCTTGCCCTGGCTCGGAGATAAGCCAGTCGGGGAGGTCGCCGACTTCGGCCTTAGGTGTGGCAGGAGGCTCGGAGGGGGCATCGTCCCGGAGCCAGTCGGGGACATCATCAGCCCCAGTCTGTTCAAAGAGTTCAGCCGAGGAATCGGGCAGATTCCCTGCATCGGCCTCTTGCAGCCACCCGGGAACATCATCAACAGGTGCTGCTGGCGTAGAGGGACTCTCCTCGGCAATATCGCGGAGCCATGCTGGAATTTCAGCACTTGCCGCAAGATTAGCTGCCTCATTACCTGCCTTGCGTTCGGGGCGAGGATCCGGCTCAGGTTCTGGTGGGAGCAACCAGTCAGGCAGTGGCTTGCGCGGCGCCGCGCGGGCTACTGGTGGCTCGGATGGAGGAGGAAACACATCAAGCGATGGTTCTTCCGATCCGAAGTACGTCGGTTCAAGTGACGGGTCACTGACTTCGGACGCGATCGCCCGGGCGACCTCCTCTTCGGTCAAATCACGCAACCAATCAGGAATGCCCTCATTGGCGAGCGCATCTTCATCGGCTGGCGACTCAGCGGTCGTCTCATCAGGTTCAGCCAGATCCTGACCCATGCTTACGAGCCAGTCGGTTGCACCTGAGGGTAACTTTACACCAGATTTCTGGGCCTGGGTCTGGTCATCAAAGGGATTCTGATCAGCGGGGACATCAGCGCTCAGGGTTGGTTGCGCGGCCTGAGGATCAGTGAAGTCAGACAGCCATGCATCAGCTTCTGGCATTGCTGTACGAGTCGTCTCATCCTCGGCCACTTCTGCCTTGAGCTCACGTAACCATGTTGGCATCTGGTCTACTGCCGACTCTTTGGCAGGGGGAAGCGGGGGTGGAGGTAGCTCCACCTCAGCGGCGGGGTTCGCGGGAAGCGACACATTACGAAGCCATGGGGGCAAATGTTCCATGTCAGCGATCGAGATACGGTGTATCAAAGCCGAGCAGCACGCGCACCCCGGCTACCAATGCACCAAGAGCGGCACCGATGACCAGGCCTCGGGCACCAGCCACGGCCACAACATCATTCAGCCATTGAAGGGTACCGCCAATCGTTGGGATCGCTGCGAGCACGGGCAGTTGGGCCAGCAGCGCGAGGGCGGCCACCACAATCATCACGATAGCCTCGCCGCGACGCTGTTGCACAGACCGCAGGGCGGCACTCAGGCTAAAAAAGGTGAGCAAAGCCAGGAGACTACTCGCAACTGGCTCATAGACCACACGAAAGACCGTCCGAATAGGCACTTCAGCCAGATTTGCGGGAAGCACCAGGCCCCCGCGTCCTGGTAGTGGAAAGAAGATGCCAGCCACCAGCATTACCAGCATCCCTACGAGCAGCACCAGGCTATAGCGCCAATCGTTGTGTTGCTGGCGCACCCGCCCCACGTGGTGTCCGGCCACACTCACGATTCCCAACAGCAGCGCAACTGCGGTAAGCACGGCTGCCCATCCAACGAGCAGCGTTGCCAGGGCTGCAAGTGCGCCCTCACCCCCGGCAAAATCCATGAGGACAATCACCCCACAGACTCCGGCGAGCATGACAGCAAACAGGCGTTTCACATCGCGCAGCAATGACATAGTATCTGCTTTAGGGTGATGGTAGCGGAGGCAAATTCAGTACGGGTTGGAGCAAGCTATAGAGCAACCCACCGATCAACACCACGATAGTCACGGTACGCAGACCATCCTGGGTCAGCAGACGTGCCTGGGCGGGACCTTCGGTATCCAGATAGGCTTCAGCCGCAAAAATCTCTTCTCCAATCAACGTAGAAGGCGTTGTCAGCAGCATGAGGGGCAGCGCCGAGGCACCGGTTGTCCCGATCACTTGGGGCAGATGGCGTTGTGCCCCCTCTTCACCGGCTAGCAAAAACTCTTGTTGAAAGCCACCGACGAGGACACTGAGCTCAAGCGGCTCACGGGCATAGACTGTTGCGACACCGGTTGCATAGGCAAACTTGTCATTATGCGCAAGCAGTTGCACAGACGACGCGTCATAGGCGCGGGCTTGTCCGGCCATCTGATAAGCCTGGCGCACACTACCACGCAGGGCACTATGGGCAATCACATCACCCGACGTCACCAAGATAGGAGCACCTTTGAGGGCGGCCTCACTGCTAATGCGCTGAACCACCAGCAATCCGGCGAGCAACTCGGCGGTACGAGCGCGACTACCATCGGCTGCCCCGAGCACACTTGCCCCTGGCGAAAGATGCACGGCACGGCCCGTCTCGGCACCACGCCCGAGGGCAGTGTGTACCGGATCAAGGGCTGGCAGCGGACGCCGCGGCGGGATTTGGCCATTCACTGCCCGTGCGTGATGGAGCCAGGTCATTGCCACGACCACCAGCAGGGCGACCAGCAACAAGATTGCTTCAGGGGCAAGGGCCATTGGTCTACTCCAGCCAGACGTTCCCTGGCAATTCTTTACAATGCAAAAGGGTTTCGTCGCTATGAGTGTAACCCAGCGCAAAGCCTTTGTCAATCATCACGGGCAAGCAGTTGGCGCAGTTCTCCCCACCCATTTGGTTCACCGA
This sequence comes from Candidatus Chloroploca mongolica, assembly GCF_004762035.2. Lineage (GTDB taxonomy): Bacteria > Chloroflexota > Chloroflexia > Chloroflexales > Chloroflexaceae > Chloroploca > Chloroploca mongolica. Next base: position 16,005 of record NZ_SIJK02000009.1, read on the forward strand.
GCGCTGTTGCAACTGGCTCGATCCTTGTCCCGCGTACAAAAGGCATCCCAAAGCGTACCAGGTTACTACTCAGCACATCAATCGGGCCAAACATCTCAAGGATCAGCAGGGCGGGTGTGCGCAAGCCGGCCCGCTCGAGCAGTGCGGCCAGGCTAACCAGTGGTTCCTCAGGGCTTGACATGGGGCGTTCCTTCAACCCGATGTTTGAGCGCCTCCAGGAACTCATCGGCGAGCCGTTCAAAGCGTCGGCGCTGCGTCGTATCGAGGAGACTTGCAATCAACCCGTGCAAATCAATCGAGTCGACGCGTTCGATCCGCGACTGTCCATCCTCAAGTGGCACAATGCGACAGCGGTTGAACCCGGTCAAAGGCGGAAAGCTGATCCGAAAACGGGTTGCCCGGATCAGCGGGGTAAATTCAACCACCTGCATATCTGCATGCACCACCCGTCCACTCAACCGAAAGCGATAGCCCGGCCCTGGCGTGTCCCCTTCCGGTAGGTCGACGCGTACATTCTCAAACGAGGGCATCCAGGCAGGCCAGTGCCCAAAATCATCAAGCACCGCAAAGATCTGTTCGGGTGAGGCTGTGGTAATTGCCGAGGCTGCGATCTCATAACTGATCATAAGCAGACTAATCTTATCTCTTGACCGTTGAACTACGCCATGTGGCCCACCGCCGACGCAGTTGTTCAGCGGGCCAGCGTGCGGGCAGGTAGCCCCCATGATGGGTCACGACGACGGCCATCACGCCCTGCGGCACTTGTCCATATGTCTGTCGAATCCGCCCATCAAGTGCAGGCTGATAGTGCAGCACTGCAACGATCTCGTGGAAGGGCAACACGAGTCCATTGTACCCAAGCCAGAGGGTTTCCACCTTGTTGTATGCCTATTATAGAGCAAGCGTAGCTTGTCCTTCATAGTATCATACTTTACCGAGGATGCGTAACACGAGGGCCCGTTCTTCGGCCCCGATGCCCCCTACGGCCCAGAGGGCTATGCCATAGACGACGGGGGCGCTCAGGGCGGCCACGATGCTGCCCGGCCAATCACCAATCAGCCATTGCAGGCCTGCCATGCCAAGCCCCATGATAATGCAGGCCAGCCCGGGCCGCCAGCTGAACCGTAGGATCTCGGGCGGGCATCCTTCGCTGGTGAGCAGGGGTTTGAAGATAAGATAGAGCACCACTTCCGAAAGAATGGTGATGCCGGCTGCGGCATAGAGGGCCCAGGCAGGCTGGCCGAACCAGATGGTGGCAACGGGGATCGCGACCATGTTGGCCCCTAGATTGAAGATGGCCCCAATGATAAAGGCACGGGTAATGGCCGTCTGGCGGTCGAGGGCAATCAGCGCGTATTGCAACAGTCCATTCGCAAAGGAGAGCGGGAGAAACCAGGCGAGAATCGCGAGGGCGATCACTGCATACTGGTAGTCACCAAATTGAGAGCGGGTAAAGAAGCGTACGAGATCATAGGCGAGCAGGGTGATCCCCATGGCCAAGGGAAAGGCCAGGATCAACAGGAGTTGCAAGGTGCGGCGCATCGCCGAGGCAAACCCGGCACGATCATCGCCTGAACGCCGCGATAGCAGCGGAAAGACGGCGAAGGTGATGGCGGGCGGCAGGATCATGGCAATGCCCATAATCGTGTAGGTCAGGTTGTATTGCCCGACCAGCGCTTCGGCTTGCCCGCCACTGAAGGCACGCACGATGAAAACGTCAAAACGAAAGAAGACGGCCCCCAGCAAGTTGTTGAGCATCAAGGGCAGGGCTGGCCCGAGTGTCGCCCACATGGCCTGGCGATTCCAGGTGAGTTCGGGGCGGAAGAAGTCACGCCGCTGGAGGACGAAAAAGCAACCTGCTGTGATGCTCGACACGATCACCGCACTCCACGCGAGCCCCAGAATGCCCAGACCAAGCACAATGACGGCAATGCGCCCCAGAAAGCTCAACGCCGCCGTGATTAATTCCATCAAGGCCGGGACTTCCATGCGTTCGTTCGCATGGTAGAGTGCGGTCACGGCCCCGGAATAGGCCCCCGGAACAAGGGTCAGCATTAAAACGAAAATGACCGCCGTGCCTTCGCTCGAGAGGGGCTGCCCCAGCAAGGCAAAGCTGCCCACGACCATGATCCCGATGGGCACGGCGATGAACCCGATCAACAAGAGCCGCAGGGCGAGCGTTACACCAAAGAGTCGTCTGGCTGCCCCGGGATCGCGGGCGACTTCGCGGGTCAAGAGTACACCCAAGCCAAATTCGGTCAGAATGGCAAGGTATTGACTCACCAGCAGTGCGGCAAAGGTATAGTCGCCAAAACGGGCCACATTCAAACTGCCAGCCAGGAGAAAGAGCACGATCATATCAAGTGCGCGTACCCCAAGGCGTAAACCAAAGGTAACGGCACCATTCTTGAAGACCCGGCGAACCGCATTCTCGGGATCGTCACGATACCAGCGACGCCAGAGCAGGACGGCTAGTCCAGCCAATGCAAGAATGCCAACCAGGGCAATAGTGAGCCAGAGCAAACTCATAGTAAATCAATCAGGGTGGAGCACAATGCGTGCCGTGCGGCCATCACTCATCCACTCGATGCGTCCGTCGGCCCGTGGGTGCTGCACCTGGGGGCTGAAGCGTCGGCGTTCGGCATAGCTCAACAAGACCGAGTGTTCGGTGCTATAGGCACTGCTAAAGGCGATCGCCCGTGGTCGTAGTTGCTGTACAGCACTGGTCTGCAATTCGCGTGCCCACGGATAGATCAAAAGATCAACGGGATCTTTGGCGGCACGTAATGCGGCTTGATCGCCATCACGTCCGCCAGTATGAAAGAGCACGCGGGTCGTCCCATAGGTTACAAGCAGAACAACCCCACCTTCTTTGCCTTCTTGCACGTCGATCACGACAAAGACAACGCCGTCAAGTGCAAAGCGCTGGCCTGGCCGCAGCTTTGCCACCGGCGTTGCCTGGGCACCAAGCAGCCTTTGCCACTCACCAGCATATCCCGTACGCTCAAGCCCTGGTGGGGCGAGGGCATAGCCAATGGCATAGTGGCTCAAGGCGGCAACCTGACCAGGCACACGCTTGGAATCGGTTCCGGTCAGAATGACGGCCTGCAGATCGCGTTGCCAGAAGGGCATCAAGCGCCCCAGCAAGAGCAAGAGTTGATCGCCCTCGCTTCCGCCATCAATGAGGACAAAACGCCCCGCTGGGGTGCGAAGCAAGGCTGCATCGCCGGTTACGGTCAGCAAGGAAATGTGCAGATACCCGTCAGGGCGCTGCTGCCAGGCAATAGCGGCAAGCACACCGAGCAACCCGACTATCAGCAGGGTAGCCTGAACAATGGATCGTTGGGAAAGGTGCATAACAAAGCTCACTGTGGGTCGTTGCAAGCGTTACTCGTTGTACCGCACAGTGAGCCAGAAAGATACGTGACCGGGGCCTAAATCGCGGCAATAAGTTCGATTTCGACGCGTGCATCACGTGGGAGACGGGCAACCTGAATAGTCGAGCGAGCCGGTGGATTGATCGGAAAGAATTCGGCATACGCTTCATTCATCGCCTGGAAGTCGTTCATATCAGCCAGAAAAACGGTGACTTTGACCGCACGCTCAAGGCTTGTGCCGGCGGCATGCAGTATGGCCGATAGATTGTCAAAGATCTGCCGAGTCATGGCCCCAATATCCCCCTCAACCATTTCCCCGGTGATGGGATTAATGGGCAATTGTCCTGACACAAAAACCATGTTCCCTGCGATCATCCCCTGTGAATAGGGGCCTATCGCCTTTGGTGCATCAACTGTGCTGACCTCAATTCGTTGCAGATGCATTTCCTACCTCCTTGTACAAACGAGCCTTCTCATTATATAGCATGCGCATCAAACGCTATTGCCATTACCGCATGATCACCAGATAGCCGACCATCATCAGTAATTGCCAGACGACGGGCAGCAACCCACCGAGGATAACCTCGGTTCCCCGCCAGGCATAAAGTTGCTCAAAGAGCACTGACGTCAAAAAATAGGACCAGACGATCGCGGCAAGCCATGCGAGCACAGCGACAAGCGGCAAGCCACTGGTCAGGGCGATAACACCTACCAGCAGAGGTAAGAGGCGGGGGAGTTGGGTAACAGGGTAGAGCACAAAGGCCCGGCTTCCCTCCTCTCCCCCTCCTGTCCGTTGATCGATCAGCATAGATACAAAACTGATCAGCGGCCACTCTAGCACCCCGGCAATCCAGAACCCTGCCATTGCGCCGAGCAAAAACCAGTGGGGCGGGGCATCCTGCAAGAGACTATAGCTTAGGATCAGCACGACCGGCAGCAGGGCAACCATCAGCATTGGCTGAAGGCCACTCGCCAACGAGCGTCGATCAAGTTGTAGGGTAGCTGGATCATCGCGTACCTCAACCACCAGTTTTTCCAGGATGGTCTCGCGTTGCAGTGCGAGCCAGAAGAGGAGCGAATGGGCCTCTTGTTGCAAGATAGGAGGACGATCTAGCTCTTGAAGGCGTGTGATGCGACGCAAAGCGTGTTCCAGGAGAGGCTGAAAATAGATCATCGTGGATTGGATCACGATCCCCGGAGATCGCGTTCCGTCGTAGAGCAGGCTTGTCAGCCGGCTAGTCTGGGGCAGTCCTCGTGCTTGCAACAGGACAATCTGGCTCTCTTCAGACAACTCGGTCGCCTTCACCGCGCTCACGTCTGTCCAGGGGATGACACGCCAGCGTCGGCCTAGCGCAAGGCGGACGGCGAGACCTTCACTGCGTGACTCGACGGTTGGCACAAGACTACGCAGCCAGATTAGCAAGGGAACTCCCACGACCAGGCGTAGATGAGCAGCAATTAGCAGCCATCCTGGTGTCGGCAGATCGGGGAATTCGACCAGGCCGGTGAACGGAACCCCCTGGTCGGGATAGGCTGCAAAGAGTGCCGCATAGCGTGCGTTGTCCTGAAGCCACTGGAAGGGGATAACCTGACGTATCTCGGGGATAGTGAGGGCGAGGAAGCGAACCCAGGCATCGATATAGGTAAAGAGCAAGGCCGCACTGAAGAGGAGAATTACGCCCCCGACGATGATACGCACTCGTTCCGCATACCATGCGGCGACAGGCCCGTTGGTTGTAGGAGCCGGGTTGGTCTTCAGACCATGCTCATCTTGCCAGAAGGAACGAGGATGTAGTAACAACCGAAAAAAGATCGAATGATCGTACTCGCGGGTCTGGATTACCTTTGCCCCTTCGATGGCGCGAGCTGTACGCTCACTCTGGCTCAGAATGGTCTTGAGCAAGGGGTCAAAACGATCAATGCCCGACGCGATATAAAAACCACGCTGAGATCCATAGCCGTAGATCGCGCTATAGATGCGGTGCCATGGTGTTAAGCGGCGGGGAAAGACCTCAACGAGGACGAGAAACTTCGTTCCCTGGGCATAGGGTGTAACTCTGAGCACCCGCAGATCTTCCCATTTCAGGGGCAACCATGTTCCGGCAAACTCCACCAGCATGCCAACACTGCTGGTGCGGATAGCCGGAAACGCATTGCGCACGAGCAAAGCGACAAACAGGACGATGGCACTGGCGACGAGTGGCGGCAGCAGCGCAGGAAAAAAGTCTGTCACGCTGGTCACTTGAACAGACCATAACCCAGTGAACCCCAGCAGCGGCCATGCGCGCAGCATCTCGGGCGTGATCCCGTTCAAGATCCACACCCCTTGCAGGATTGTAAGCCCAAGCCAGCCGAGACTCATCACAATGAGACCGGCTGAGAACCAACTAAGGGCTGATGTCGTCAGACGACTATAACGATGATAACTTTCGCCCACCTGCATGTGCTTCTACTCCGGATCTGGCCTTATGCCTCTAGGTCAAGATCAGGATAGACTTCGTCGCTACGGAGTTCCTGTACACGCATTTCGGCGTGATCGAGGAGTTTCTGGCAAGCGGCAGCGAGGCGCGTCCCCTGTTCATAGAGCATCAAGGCTTCGGCGAGCGGTAGATCGCCCTGTTCAAGACGGTTTACGACCGCTTGTAGTTGCCCATAGAGCATTTCGTACGTCTCGACATCAGATATGTTGCTCATTCGGACTCCTCTTCTGCTAAGGGGACAGTGACTGCTGCGAGCGTGCCATCACGGAGGTCAATCTGCAGTGGTGTCCCAGACGGAACGCCTATGACCGAACCGAGCACGTGCCCTGTCGTTGCGTGGCGTACCACGGCATAGCCCCGTTGCAGGGTAGCCTGTGGACTCAGCGTGGCAAGGCGGGCCACCAGGCCTTGCAGGGCAAGTTGGCGCATAGCGGTTGTGCGGTCAACTGCCCGGTCAAGGTGGCGTCCCAGGTCATCAACCTGCTGGCGATCACGGGCCAGGCGACGGAGGGGCGTATGGCGGTCAATCGTCGAACGTGCGTTTGCCAGGTCAGCCTGTGTGCGATTGAGCAGGGCGTCAACACTCTGATCGAGGCGCATCCGGCTTTGCCATACCAGGGCCGAAAGATCGTCGTGTTCAGGAACCGCCAGTTCAGCGGCCGCCGAGGGGGTGGGTGCCCGCAGGTCGGCCACATAATCAACCATTGTTGTATCGGTCTCGTGCCCAACCCCGGTGATCAGCGGCACCGGACTTGCAAAGACTGCGCGCGCAACCGCCTCATCATTAAACGCCCAGAGATCCTCGAGCGAGCCACCGCCGCGAGCGAGAATGACGAGATCGACCCCGGCTGCATAGACGGTGGTGAGGGCGGCAACAATGCTTGCGGGGGCACGTTCACCCTGGACAAGACATGGTGCCACCAGCACCTCGCTGAGGGGGCAACGGCGAGCGAGGATGGTGAGCATATCCTGCAGCGCAGCGCCACCGGGTGCGGTTACCAACCCGATCCGTCGTGGCAACCTTGGCAGGGGCCGTTTGCGTTCAATGGCAAAGAGCCCTTCGGCCTCGAGGCGGGCGCGCAGGGCTTCGAAGCGAGCATAGAGCAAGCCGACCCCGGCGGGCAGCAGGGTATCGGCATAGAGTTGTAGCTCGCCACGGGGCGCATAGAGCGAAAGATAGCCGTGCGCCAGGACAAGGTCGCCCATGCGGGGCAACTGACTCAGGCGCACGGCATTGCTTCGCCACATTACAGCGCGCACCAGGCCACCCTCGTCTTTGAGGCTAAAATAACAATGGCCTGAGGCTGCATGGCGCTTGAATTCGGCGACCTCACCCTGCACCCAGAGATCGCCCAGGAGCGGATGTGACTCTAACAACTCGCGGAGATATGTCGTCACCGCCGAGACTGAAAGCGCCTGATGCATTGTTCCCTGCAATGACGTTACAGTGGCTCGATGATCATCAGCGCCTGCCCATATTCGACAGGTTGCCCATTCTTGACCAGAATGCGGGCAACGCGTCCGGCAGTATCGCTTTCGATCTCATTCATCATCTTCATCGCTTCAATGATCCCGATGGGATCGCCGGCCCGCAACTCATCGCCTTCCTGGACGAAGGGCGCATCTTTGGGTGAAGGGGACGCATAGAACGTGCCAACCATCGGAGCCGTGATCGTGTGCCCGGCGGGCATTTCGGTGGGCGGCGGCTCTTCTGGCGTAAATGCCGATGGCATTGGCATCGTTGGGATCGGTCCAGGCATATAGGACGGCTGAATCATTGGTGCCATCGTCATTGGCTGTGCTGTCGTAATGACCGTGCCACGTTTGATATGCAGTTTGATTTCGCCACGTTCGATAAGAATCTCGGTGACGTCGCTCTTGTCAATCATGCCCAATAATTCGCGTACGGCACTCAACCCGTAGAGATCGGTTTCCGCTGTGGCGGTTTCGATTGGTACGTCACTCATAACTTGCCCAGAGCCTCCATGTGATAGGATCTAGCCCATTGTAGCATAGATTCAGACCGGCGCTTGCTACACATGCTCTTGCACCGTCCAGGCCTGTACCCCGTGGGTTACAAAGGAGAAGGGGCGCATCTGGACCCCCGCTTCTCTCAGAACGCGTTCGAGTTCGAGTCGGCGATCAAAGGGGCAGGCAAAGACCATAAAGCCGCCCCCGCCAGCCCCAGTAATTTTGCCTCCCCAGGCACCATGGCGTCGAGCCAGCGCATAGACCTCGTCAACGATGGGCGGGGCGATGTGGGGTGAGAAGGCTTTTTTGACTTCCCAGGCATCGTGTAGCAAGCGGCCAAAATCGGCAATGCGCAACTCGCGGAGCAGCCTGGTGGCTTCGTCGACAAACGCTTTGGTCTCGTCGTGGTAACGCAGCGTATCGCCACTGACGAGGCGTTGCACCTGGTCTTCCATCAGATGATGACGGAGGAGTTGACGATCACCGATATAGCCGATAATAAGGCAACTCTCGAGTTCGAGCAGGGCGGTCGGGTCTGTAACCACTGGTTCAACAATCACGCGGCCTTTGCCAAAGTGGTAGACACACATGCCGCCAAAAACGGCCGCATACTGATCCTGACGCCCCCCAGGGATGCCCAGGTCAACCCGTTCGATGCGATAAGCGAGTTCAGCGAGTTCGTGGGCATCAAAGCTCTCGTTGGCAACATTGTAGAGCAGTTTGAGCATGCTCACAACGAGGGCCGACGATGATCCCAGCCCACTGCCCGGCGGTGCATCGCTGAACATCGTAATCTTGTAGCCCGGTTGGGTTGCTTCAAGGGATGGTTGCAAATGGGGCATCGCGTCGAGCACGGCCTGCGGCAGCGCCAGTTTCCCATCCCAGACGCGCCCGCTTACCATACGACTCACTTCTTGCAGATCAAGGGATCGAATGGTAAGGCCTGGTTGTGTGCTGGGGTTGAGCATACAGCGCACATATAAGTTGATCGTACAATTCAAGACCTTGCCGCCATGCTCTTCAGCATACGGGGTTACGTCAGTTCCTCCGCCAAAAAAGCCTATCCGCATCGGGGCGCGGGCTTTGTAGATCTTCATACACTCCTCATGACCGTTCACCTCCGAGGGCGTGATCAAGGTGAACGTGGCTTGTCTTTATGTGCCCGCCAGCGCTGCATTGATTGCCAGGATCGCCAGGCCGTTTTGCATCATATGCAAGAGGACACTGGGCCAGATCGAGCCACTGCGTTCACGTAGATAGGCGAGCAACAGACCTAAGACAAACAGGGCTGGAAAGATGACTGGAATGACGTGGACAACGGTGAAGGCAGCGGCGTTCAGCGCAATCGCAGTGATGATAGACGCACGATAGCGCATCAACGGGTAGATCATCCCGCGAAAGAAGAGTTCTTCGGCGAAAGGGACCAGCCCTGCGACAAGCAACAAGAGCATGACGAGCTCTGCACTCGTCAGTGCTCGTCCGCCACTGATCGCTTCGATCTGAGGGTTTTCAAAATCACCGATCAAAAAAACGATAAGACTATTGATTAAAATAAGCAGGAAAAGTGCTGCCAGGTAGAGGGGAATGACCAGCAGATAATCACGTCGGCGCGCCGAACGGACACCGAGGGCTTGCCAGCCAGCGTGGCGTGCCGCAAAGAGGTAGACCCCTCCGATCAGGCTGAGATAAAAGCCCACCATGACCAGATAGAGGACGGGCGAAACAATGCCACTTCCGACCTCGAGGCCCAGCCCGCTGGTAAGAACCTGAACCATCAAACTCAAGATGATCAAAGCCCCGATACTCACCAGGGCAGCCAGGCCCACACTACGCCAACCCCAGGCAGGCGGTGTAGACGTGGGCTGTGGTGACTCCGGGGTCGTGATCGATTCTTCCATGTACATGGATGCTACTCCGTAGAAGGTTTGATTCCCTTATAACACATTGTGTACATGTTGGCAATGGGTTTTTGCTGCGTAGTGCTTCGTGGGGGCCTGCTGCTCAGGTGGATGAGCGTTAGGGCGGATGCCCTAAAAACCCATGCGTGTGCTGGCGCAAGTGGCCAGCGAAGTTGACCACTTGCGCCAGCACACGCGAGCTTCTTGGGGGCCTACGGCCCCCAAACCCTCAGCCAGAGGCTTGCGCCAGCATCATGTTTAGAGGTGGGTATTCAGGGTGATCGGGCTCGCGGCTTCGTAGCTGCGTACGTCCTCGTCCTGTTGCATCAGGAAGCCGAGTTGATCGATCCCGTTGAGCAGGCAGTGACGGGCAAAGTTGTCGATGGGGAAGGCGACTGCGCGCCCCCCCGGCAAGATGACCTGCTGGGCCGCGAGGTCAATGGTCACCGAGGTTTCGGGGTCTTCTTCGATGTGACTCAAGAGTTCGTGGTAGGTCTCTTCATCAACTGTTACCGGCAACAGGCCAATTTTCAAGGCATTGCCACGAAAGATGTCGGCAAAATAGGGCGAGATGATCGCCTTGAAGCCATAGCCGGCCAGCGCCCACGGTGCGTGCTCGCGCGAACTGCCACAGCCAAAATTGCGCCCGGCGACAAGCACGCTTGCGCCGGCTGCCTCGGGGCGATTCAGGGCAAAATCGGGGTTGGGCGTGCCATCTGGCAGATACCGCCAGACCGTAAAGAGCCCTTCGGCCAGTCCACTCTTGTCGGTTACTTTCAGATATTTGGCTGGGATCACCTGATCGGTATCGACATTATCAAGCGGCAACGCAACCGCCTTGCCGGCAAAGGTTGTGATCGGTTCCATGTGGTGTCGTCTCGCTTTCTTTGCGCATGGGGCCACAGGCCCCATGCGCATGAACGTTAGGGCTGACGCCCTACAAACCCGTGTGTATGCTGGCGCAAACGGCCAGCGAAGCTGGCCGTTTGCGCCAGCATGCGAGATGTTTGGGGGCCGCAGGCCCTATGTACACGAACATTAGGGCGGCAGGCCTTGTCACTAGTCAAGCAGGGTGCGTGGGTCGGTGACAACCCCGGTCAGGGCTGAAGCGACGGCGGTGAGCGGGCTGGCAAGGAGGGTGCGAGCGCCTGGTCCTTGCCGCCCGACAAAGTTCCGGTTGCTCGTCGAGACGGCGTATTTGCCCGGAGGCACCTGGTCGGCATTCATGCCGAGACATGCTGAGCAGCCGGCTTCGCGCCATTCGGCTCCTGCCGCTTTGAAGATCGTGTCGAGGCCCTCTTCTTCAGCTTGGCGTTTGACCTGCTGGCTGCCTGGCACGACCATCACGCGGATCCCGTCGGCAACTTTGCGCCCGCGCAGATGGTGGGCGACCTGGCGCAAATCGTTGATGCGCGAGTTGGTACACGAGCCAATGAAGACCACATCAATCGGGTGGCCGAGCAGGGGCTTGCCAGGCTCAAGCTTCATATAATTCAAGGCCGCGTCGAGTTCCTGGCGGCTACCGGGATCGGGCATCTGTTCAGGGGTCGGCACCGGTGCATCAATTGGGATGCCCATCCCGGGGTTGGTGCCATAGGTGATCATCGGGGCAAGACTCGAGGCATCGAGGAACATCTCTTTGTCAAAGATGGCCTCGGGGGCGCTGGGCAGGGTGCGCCAGCGGGCCACGGCGGCGTCGAAATCAGCGCCTTTGGGCGCATACGGGCGCCCGGCGACATACTCAAAGGTTGTCTCGTCGGGGGCAACCATGCCAGCGCGTGCGCCGCCTTCGATGCTCATGTTGCAGATGGTCATTCGCTCTTCCATCGAAAGCGCGCGCATCGCTTCGCCCATATACTCAAAGACGTGCCCGGTTCCGCCGCCTACCCCATATTTGGCAATCAGCGCGAGAATAATATCCTTGGCCGTCACACCGGGGTGCAACCGACCCTCAATCCGGACGGCACAGGTTTTGGGCCGCGACTGGAGCAGACACTGGCTGGCGAGCACATGGCCTACCTCTGACGTACCGATGCCAAACGCGAGCGCCCCAAAAGCGCCGTGGGTGCTGGTGTGGCTATCGCCACAGACAATCGTCATGCCTGGTTGGGTCAGACCCTGCTCGGGACCAATCACGTGGACAATGCCCTGATTGGCGCTGCCTAGCTCGAAGAGCGGAATGCCAAAGTCGGCACAATTTTTACGCAATTGATCAAGCTGGGCAATCGCCTGGGGATCGATCACCGGGATGATACCCAGGGCATTGCGGGGCGTTGTTGGCGTACTGTGATCCATTGTTGCCAGGGTGCGATCAGGCCGACGCACGCGCAACCCGCGCTGGCGCAATTCGGTAAAGGCCTGGGGCGAGGTGACCTCGTGGATCAGGTGGAGATCAATATAGAGCACCGCTGGTGTGTCTGGTGTCTCAGGGCGAACAATATGGGCATCCCATACATTGTCAAAGAGGGTCTTTGGCATTGATTTGCTTTCTAGGTAGTTACCGCTGCGTCGAAAACGGACAAGTTCTGTGACTTATGAAGACTCTCTGTTCTGGCGCTCGCGTGAGCGCAGCAGGGGCAATTCGAGACTGTCCCACAGGGCCTGATAGCTTGCTTCAATGATATTGTGCGAGGCCCCGATGGTAGACCAGCGTTCGTCGCCTCTGGCACTCTCGATCAGCACGCGGGGTGTTGCGGCCGTGCCGCGATGCTCGTCAATAATGCGTACTTTGTAGTCAACCAGGCGCACCTCGGCAAGTTCAGGATAGTGGGGCAACAGCGCTTTGCGGATGGCTCCGTCGAGCGCATTGACTGGCCCGTCGCCCTCGGCAGCGGTGTGCATCACCTGATCACCAACGCGCACCTTGACCGTCGCCTGCGAAGTGATCTGGTGGTTGCCACGTTTTTCCACAATGACCGTAAAGTCGAGCAGGTCAAAGGGAGGCGCATAATCAACCGCGCTACGCCGGATCAGCATTTCGAAGCTCCCTTCCGCGGCTTCAAACTGAAACCCGCGGTGCTCAAGCTCTTTGATGCGCTGAACCACGTTGCCTTCGACGCCTTGCAGGGTCAGGCCCAGTTCCTCGGCGCGTACGCGGATATTGCCGCGACCCGCGAGTTCGCTCACCACCACTCGCTTGGTATTGCCGACCAGGGTGGGATCAATGTGCTGATAGCTTGACTCAACCTTCTCGATCGCGGCGACGTGAATGCCGCCCTTGTGGGCAAAGGCACTGCGGCCCACATAGGCTGCGTGCGGATCGGGATTGAGGTTGGCGATTGCGGCAACACTGTGCGCAACGTCGCTGAGTTTGTGCAGTTGCGCCCGGCTGACGCACGCATACCCAAGTTTCAGTTGCAAATTCGCGATCACAGGGATCAGATCCATATTGCCGCAACGCTCGCCATAGCCGTTGATTGTGCCTTGCACCTGGCGTACGCCTTCTTGCACGGCAGCGAGCGCATTCGCAACGGCCAGGGCACCATCATTGTGCGTATGGATCCCGAGTTCAGGCTCGGGCAAGCCCTGAGCATGGAAAGATGCGCGAACCGCACGCGTGATCGCGGCGACCTCGTGGGGCAGTGCCCCGCCATTGGTATCGCAGAGCACCAGGCAATTGGCCCCGGCGCGGAATGCGGCGGCAAGCGTTGCCAACGTATAGTCGGGATCAAGCTTGTAGCCATCAAAAAAGTGTTCGGCATCGTAGACAACTTCTTTGTCGCGCTGCTTGAAATAGGCGACCGTATCAGCAATCATGGCCAGATTTTCTTCACGGGTCGTCTCGAGTACCTGTTCCACGTGGAGGATCGAACTCTTGCCAACCAATGTCACGACCGGTGTCTCGGCTGCAACGAGGGCCTGCACATTCGCATCATCTTCGCAGCGATTGCCAGCGTGCCGGGTCGCACCGAAAGCGGCCACGCGTGCATGGGTCAGACCGAGGCTTTTCACCCGCTGAAAAAACTCGGCATCCTTTGGATTCGAGCCAGGCCAGCCCCCTTCAATATAATGAATACCAAGATCATCAAGAATGCGAGCGATTTTGAGTTTATCTTCACATGAAAGGGACATGCCTTCGCGCTGCGTACCATCACGAAGCGTCGTATCATAGAGCATGATCTGCATGGCCTTGTCTCCAATCTCTGTTGGGCCAGGGTAGAGCTTACGCCTTCCAGCGCGGGTAACTACCAAACACCTTGAACATACCGGTTTTGGCACTGATGCGTTCAAGGGTTCGTTTCACGTGCGGATCTTCGCGATGCCCATTGACATCAACCAGAAAGATATACTGCCCAAGGACAGCCTTGGACGGACGTGACTCGAGCTTGGTCATATTGATGTTTGCTTCGGCGAGCTCGAGCAGCGCACCGACCAATGTTCCGGCACGATCTTCCGTAAAACCAAAGCAGAAACTCGTCTTATCGTCACCGGTTGGAGGCGCATCGGCGGTCGCCAGGACAATAAAGCGGGTGACATTGCCGAGGTTATCGGCAATATCGCGGGCAAGGATGTGCGTCCCAGTCAACTCAGCGGCCCGCAGGGTACTGATGGCTGCAGCCTTGCGGTCATCGGCAACGGCCTCGGCGGGGGCGGCACTATTCGAGAGTGACGCCACTGTCGCAACCCCTGGCAAACAGCGCTCGACAAAACGCCGACACTGCCCAAGACTCTGGGGATGGGCATAGAGTACCTCGATCTCGTCGAGACTCATCCCCGGACGCGCTACTAGATACTGGCGAATCGGAATAACGATCTCGCCAACGATCTGCAAACTTGTCTCATGGATCAACAGATCGAGGGTGTAAGTGACACTACCTTCGAGCAGATTCTCGATAGGCAGCACCCCGACTAGGGCGGCCCCGGTCTCAATCGCTGTAACGACGGCGGGGATACTGGTCAGCGACAGCAAGCCCAATTCAGGCCGGGTGGCTGCATACGCGAGCGCGGCTTCTTCCGAGAAGGTGCCTGGTGGTCCAAGATAGGCAATCAAATTCATAGGTTATTTCGCTTCTTCAGACCAATACGACTAGCGAAACTAGCCGTATTGGTCTGAAACAGCATCATCCCCCAAAGAGATCGACCGGCAGCCCGCCATCAGAGTCGGTGCTATAGCCAGCGGCGTACGCGACAGCTTCGGCCTTGATGCGTTCCTGGCGGGCAGCGAGCATCTTGTTGAGGGCGGCCATATACGCATAGGCCGCAGCCATGATGGTATCGGTATGCACCCCATAGCCACTAAAGATCTGCTGCGCAGCGCGGCGCCCGGTGAGACTGGCGGCGGTACTGGTGCTAGCGGCCATATTCAGCCCGGCATGGCCCTGTTCACGGATGCGCACCGTCACTTCAGCGACTGCATCGAGGCCTTCAGTGATCGCGTTGATCGAGAATTCCATCAATTCATTGGGGCGTTGAATAATGCGGTTGATCGCTTTGTAGATCGCATCAACGGGGCCAGTGCCTTGGTCGCTGTCAACGCGCACCTGACCATTGGGGCCGATCAGTCGCACCGTGGCGGTTGGGATCATCCCGCTGCCCGAGCCATACTGCACATGGTCGAGCGTATAAATATCGGGCGTATGCTGCATCTCGCCAGCAATCAGTGCCTCGATATCACGGTCATCAACGCGCTTCTTGCGGTCACAGAGATCCTTAAAGCGGGTGAAGACCTGTTGAAACTCCTCGGTGCTGAGCTTATAGCCCATCGCCTCAACATGCTTACGGAACGCATGGCGTCCCGAGTGCTTGCCAAGCACCAGCTCATTGCCATCGAGTCCGACCGTCTCGGCGCTCATAATCTCGTAGGTGAGCCGATTCTTCAGCACGCCATCCTGATGAATGCCTGACTCGTGGGCAAACGCATTTGCGCCAACGATCGCCTTATTGGGTGGCACAGGCACCCCAATAAAGCTTGAGACGAGACGCGAGGCGCGGGCGATCTCGTGGGTATTGATCTGGGTATGCACCTCATAAAATTGACCACGCGTATGGATCGCCATCACGACCTCTTCGAGTGACGCATTGCCAGCCCGTTCGCCGATCCCATTGATCGTACACTCAACCTGGCGAGCGCCGTTGCGCACCCCGGCGAGCGAATTGGCGACGGCAACACCAAGGTCATCGTGGCAATGGGTCGAGAGGATGCAGTGCTCGATGCCGGGCACGTTCTCGTGGAGATCGCGGATCATCGCGCCATACTCATCGGGAGTCAGATAGCCAACGGTATCAGGAATATTGAGGGTCGTGGCCCCAGCTTGGACGGCGACCGTGACGGCCTCACGTAAAAAGGTCGGATCGCTTCGCCCGGCGTCCATTGGCGAGAACTCGACCTCCTCACAGAGCGAGCGGGCATAGGTGACCATGTCGCGGATCACCTCAAGACACTCGGCGCGGGTCTTGCGGAATTGATGCTCGAGGTGAATGTCTGAGGTAGACATAAACGTATGGATACGTTTCTTGACTGCGGGCTGGATGGCCGTCCAGGCTTTCTCGATATCGTCGCGATTCGCACGGGCGAGGGCCGCAATCACGGGGCCATCGGCCGTACCAACTTCACGGGCAATTTCGTGAACCGCTGCCCAGTCGCCTGGCGAAGCGGCGGGAAAGCCAGCCTCGATAATATCCACCTTCATCCGGGCAAGCTGGCGGGCTACTTCTAGTTTCTCCTCCAACGTCATCGTACAACCGGGGGCCTGCTCGCCATCACGCAGCGTCGTATCGAAGATTCGTACGTGGCTGTCTCCCATATCACCTCTCTTTAGCTTGATCTACACTTATTGGTCTGGGAACAAGGTTTCCTGGTATGCTGGAGTGCCGGCTTTAGCCGGCTGAAGCCGGCACTCCCTTCGGCAGCAGAGCAGAAAGCTTATTTCACAGACTACTTATTGGTCTGGGAAGTAAGTTTTCTGGCTTTCCTGGGTACGCGGGCGTCCCGCCCGCTGTTGCTCCCGAAGCGGGCGGGACGCCCGCGCTCCCAGGCTAGCTCCCCGCGCTTACGCGCCGCCGGTACCGGGTTTGACTTCACGTGGATTGACAAACGGCATCATGCGGCGCAATTCCAGCCCAATGCGTTCGATGGGATGTTCAATATCGGCCTGGCGGCGTGCATTGAAGCGCGGACGGCCCTGAACATTCTCATCAATCCAATCTTCGGCAAAGGCCCCCGACTGGATATCGGCCAGGATTTGCCGCATCGCCTGGCGGGTCTCTTCAGTAATCAGCCTGGGCCCGGCGGTATAGTCGCCCCACTCGGCGGTATCTGAGACCGAGTAGCGCATATAGTTGAGGCCACCCTGATAGAAGAGATCGACGATCAGCTTGAGTTCGTGCATACACTCGAAATAGGCTACCTCGGGCTGATAGCCTGACTCGACCAGGGTTTCGAAGGCCATCTTGACGAGTGAGGAGACACCACCACAGAGCACGACCTGTTCACCAAAGAGATCCGTCTCGGTCTCTTCGCCGAAGGTCGTCGTCAGCACACCGGCGCGGGTACAGCCGAGGCCTTTGGCATACGCGAGGGCATCGGCCATGGCACCCCCGGTTGCGTCCTGCTGCACCGCGACGAGCGCCGGAACGCCGCCGCCCTGCGTATAGACCTCGCGGACGCGGTGGCCGGGGGCTTTGGGGGCGACCATGCTCACATCAATGCCAGCCGGGGGGATAATCTGCCCAAACCGGACATTGAAACCGTGGGCAAACATCAACGTCTTACCTGGCTCCATAGAAGGGGCAATATGATCACGATAAATGTCGGCCTGCCCAATATCAGGGGTGAGTATCATAATCATCTGGGCTTCGCGGGCGGCATCTGCCACACTCATCGGCTTGAGGCCGACTTCTTCCACCTTGCTCCAACTCTTTGACCCAGGATAGAGGCCAACCCGTACATCAAGCCCGCTATCGGTCAAATTACGGGCATGGGCGTGACCCTGGCTCCCGAAACCAATAATGGCAATCGGCTTGTTTTTCAGACGTTCGAGATCGGCCTGCTTGTCGTAAAAGAGCTCCGCCATGATGCTGATCTTCTCCACATAAGAGGCAGACGAGGTCTGCCAGGCTTCTGGTACAGGGCGGCTTGCCCTGTACGTCTTAGATATGCAGGGCTAGCGCCCTGAAGACCCGTGTTGCTACGAGCACTCCGTCCATCTTTTTCTGATGGATCGCCGTCTTTGGGTAAGGGCGCAGCGCGCTGCGCCCTTACCCAAAGACGGCGGTTGAAGCCAAAACTTCAACCGCCGTTGTCTGACGCCTCAATTGAGGGTTGGCACCACCCCGCTGCCATTGGTATTCTCGACATACTCGCTGGCGTTATGCCCGCGTGCGCCGCGTACCATTGCGATGCGCCCGGTGCGCATCATCTCTTTAATGCCATAGCCACGCACCACTTCGATAAAATTCTCGACCTTGCTCGGCGTACCGGTCATCTCAACAATCATCGTACTGGCCCCAACATCGACGATTTTGGCCTCGAAGACGCCAGACATTGAAACGATCTCGTGGCGAACCGACGACGGAGCGTGCAATTTGAGCACCACCATCTCACGTTCAACGATGGGATCGTCAGTGACGTCACTAACCTTGATCACCTCGATCAAGCGATAGAGTTGTTTCACCACCTGCTCGACGTGATCGGACTCGATAACGAGCGTGAGGCGGCTGATCTCGGGCTGTTCGCTATGACCGACGGCGAGACTCTCGATATTATAGCCGCGACGGCGGATCAGCCCGGCCACACGTGTGAGCACACCGGGGCGATCCTGGACAAGCGCGACAATGGTATGTTTTTTCATCGTGCCCTCTACCTCTATTTGTGGGCCTGTGGCCCTACGCTGTTGTGCTGGCGAACAGGGCGTGTGGGAGCAACGGCCCCACTCGCCAAGTCATGCGCACGAGACCTCAGGCCTTGTGCGCATCCTGGGCGATCATTATGATGCCTGTGGGTCGACGGTGATCATATCGCCGATGGAGGCATTTTGCGGCACCATCGGGAAGACATTGACTTCGCGTTCGACGCGGAAATCGATCAAGACCGGGCCATCAGTCGCATAGGCTTCATCAATGGCGGCCTGCACCTGATCGCTATGCTCAACGGTGATGCCCTTCCAGTGATAGGCCTCGGCGAGTTTTGCGAAATCGGGGCCACTGAGGGGCGTCCCACTATAGCGCTTATTCTCGAAGAGCTCTTGCCACTGACGAACCATCCCAAGGTAGCCATTGTTAATGATGGCTACCTTGATATTCTTGATCCCTTCCTGATGAATCGTCGCCATCTCTTGATTGGTCATCTGGAAGCCACCATCGCCACAGATTACCCAGATCGTCTCATCGGGATGGGCAATCGCGACGCCCAGCGAGGCGGGCACCGAGAAGCCCATGGTTGCGGCCCCACCCGAGGTGATATGGGTGCGTGGCCCGGCGTTCCAATCCATCAACTGGGCCGCCCACATCTGATGTTGACCAACATCGGTCACCACGCGATAGTTACCGCGCAGGGCAAGCGTCTGATTGATTTTCTGGTAGACATCATGCGGGGGCAGGGTCATATGGAGGGTATCGGCGCGATTGACATACTGCTGCTTGCCCTGATGTTTGTCTTGCATCTCGCGGATATGTTCCATCCAATCCGAGGCCGCGCTATGCAGGTCAGCCAGTTCTTCGCGGGCGGGCATCTCTTCAAGCAGGGCGAGCAAGGTTGCGCGGGCATCACCGACGATGGGCACCGTCACCTTGACATTCTTGCCAATTTCGGAGGGATCGATATCAACGTGAATCACTTTGGCATTGGGCGCAAAGGTACTGGCCTTGCCGGTCACGCGGTCATCAAAGCGCCCACCGATATTAAAGAGCACATCGCAGGTCTGGATGGCCCGATTGACATGCACCCACCCGTGCATCCCAGGCATGCCAATGCTGAGGGGATGTTCTTCAGGGAACGAGCCAATGCCGTGGAGCGTCGTAATCACCGGAATGCGCAACTTCTCGGCGAAGTGGCGCAGTTCATCGGCGGCCCCCGACATAATCACGCCATTACCGGCGATAATCAAAGGTTTTTTGGCCTGGAGGAGCAGCTTGAGCGCTTCGCGGATCTGTTTACGATTGGGCTGATAGGTAGGCTTGTAGCCGGGCAAATTGAGCTTGACATCCCAGTTGGGCACGATACTCTTTTGCATCGCATCCTTGGTAATATCAATCAAGACCGGGCCGGGGCGACCAGTGGTAGCAATATGGATGGCCTCTTTGAAGACATAGGGCAGTTCATTCGCATCCTTGACCAGATAATTGTGCTTGGTAATAGGCATCGTAATGCCAGTGATATCGGTCTCCTGGAAGGCATCCTTGCCCAGCACGTGGCTCCCAACCTGCCCACAGATCGCCAGCAGCGGTGTACTATCCATCATCGCATCGGCGATTGGTGTGACCAGATTCGTCACCCCGGGGCCACTGGTACCGATACAGACACCGATACGCCCGGTCGAACGTGCATACCCTTCGGCGGCGTGGCCTGCGCCCTGTTCGTGCCGACAGAGCACGTGGCGCAACCGATCACGATACTCCCACATCGCAAAATAGAATGGCATGATGGCCCCACCAGGGATGCCAAACATCACCTCGACCCCCTCGCGGATGAGTGCCTCACACATGATCTGGGCACCGGTCATTTGTTCGGACATGAGCCGTTCCTCCTGACGTTGCGTCTATGTACGACCTGCTGCAAGGCAGTGCGACGATAGACTGGTGACATTAAAAAACCCCCTGGTCGCATCCAGGAGGTTTAGTCTCGCTCACTCTACCAGGCCCGCAGGCTCAACCCCCTAAACGCGTTTGCTCCACCCGATAAGGAGGAGTACAAGACCGCTAATAAGGAGTACGAGCACTGATCTGGGAGCCATAAGGGTATTTTCAATCCTTAGATATTGTTCTATCGAACGGAGTTAAGGATACCACAGGTATGGAGGTACTGTCAAACGCGTGAAAGCTTCCGGGAAGCTGTCTGTCTGGCGTGCGTGCAAGACTTTTCGTCGTACCCTGTTGCCGTCCTATAACCCCGTTCCTTGCGAAAAAGCCAGCAACGCTGGCTTTTTCGCAAGGAACGGGGTTATGGTTGCGGTTCTTCGCGGAGGAAGGCGGCGCACTGTTCAGGGAGGGCAGGATTGATCCAGACCCCGCTGCCTAGTTCGAAGCCGGCACTGCGACTGAGGCGGGGGATGATGGCAATATACCAGTGAAAGTAGCCATTTTCTGGCTCTTTGGTTGGCGTTGTGCGAATGATCATGTTGTAGTCGGGATCATTCAGATGGCTATAGAGGCGGAAGAGCACATCACGGATGAGTGGTGCAAGATGCATCATCTCTTCGTCGGAGGCGTTGAGAAAGCTCGCACGATGATAGCGAGGCAGGATCCAGATATGGAAGGGTGAAGACGAAGCATAGAGCACAAAGGCGACATAATGATCATTGATCGCAACAATGCGTTCGCCACTAGTCAATTCATCATGGAGCATCGTACAAAAGACGCACTGGCCGGTATCATCAAAGAAGCGACGGGCTTCTTCGATGCGGTGGCGGATATTGCCAGGCACAATGGGGAGGCCGATAATCTGGCTGTGGGTATGGGGTAATGAAGCCCCGGCTCGTTCGCCGTGGTTTTTGAAAAAGACGATCTGTTCGATGCGCGTATCGCTGGCAATTTGCTGCCCCCGGCGGCGATACATCAGCAACACATCGCGCACTTCTTCGTCGGTCATCAACGCGAGCGTCGCATTATGCAGGCGATGCTCAACCAGAACCTCGTGATAGCCAATGCCCGTAATGCGGCGTTCCACGCCATTGAACACCCTGGCGAGCGAGCCGTCGTGGGCCAGGGCGGGATACTTATTGCGTACAACACGCGTTGTCCACGGGCCATCCTCGGGGTCGCGGCAGACCTCAAGATCCAGTTCTTCATTGCCGACACAGAAAGGGCATGCCGGGTCGTGTTCGTGGCGCTCGTGGGTGCGGACGCGATTGCTTGCTTCGGCGTAGGCATTGGGACGGCGTGCCCGCTCGCTGGCAATAATGACCCATTCGCGGGTTGCAATGTTTTGCCGTAGCTCGGCCATGGGCGTTATGATCCTAGGCGCGGCCTCCGGTGGCCGTACGGTCTCTTCCCTTCCCGCACAGCATTGCACGGAGGGATGGCATATGCACCGCCCCTATTGTAGCCGTAAGCACCTGCTCTGCGCAAGGGGCGTACCGATAGAGATACAGTGATTTATGTTACAATACGAAAACTACATGGCTTTTGCCCCCCCAAGAGGTGCGCTGTGACCCAGAATGGCCAGGATCGCCCGGTGGTACTGGAGGCGCGCGGGATTACCAAGCGTTTTCCTGGTGTGGTTGCGAATGATAATGTCTCGCTCAAGCTCTTGCATGGCGAGGTACTTGCGCTGCTTGGCGAAAATGGCGCAGGCAAATCCACCCTGATGAATATCCTCTATGGCCTTTATAGTCAAGATGAGGGTGAGATTTTTGTCAATGGTGCCCCGTTACGTGTGAATAGTCCTCACGAGTCGATTGAGCGTGGCATTGGCATGGTGCATCAGCACTTTCAGCTCGTGCCGGTGATGACGGTGACCGAGAATGTTATTCTTGGGAATGAGGTCATGCGCCGCGGTCTGCTTGATCGACGCCAGGCCGGGCAGCGCATTCGTGAAATTTCGCAACAGTATGGCTTGCCTGTTGAGCCGGAGGCGCTGATTGCTGATCTTGATGTTGGTGCCCAGCAGCGCGTCGAGATTATCAAGGCGCTGTATCGGAACGCCGATATTTTGATTCTCGATGAACCAACGGCGGTGCTGACGCCGCAAGAGGCCGATGATCTGGTGCGCGTGATGCGTACCCTGACGGCGCAAGGCAAATCGCTGATCTTTATTACCCATAAATTGCGTGAAGTGCTTGAGGTTGCCGATCGCATTATGGTGTTGCGAGGTGGACGGGTTGTTGGTGAGACGACGCCCGCCGAGGCGACTGAGGCGAGTCTTGCTTCGTTGATGGTTGGGCGCACTGTGTTGTTGCGGGTTGACAAAGAAGCTGCGCGTCCCGGGGCTCCGGTACTTGAGGTACGGAACTTGCAGGTACGCGATGACCGTCAGTTGATGGCGGTCAATGATGTGAGCTTTGAGGTTCATGCTGGCGAGATCCTTGGCATTGCCGGGGTGCAGGGCAATGGGCAGACCGAGTTGGTGCAGGCCGTGAATGGGTTGCGTTCGGCTGTTGCCGGGTCGATTCGCATTGCCGGTCAGGATGTCACACTGGCAAGTTCGCGGACGGTCAGTGAACTTGGGGTGGCCCATATTCCCGAGGATCGGCAGCGTGATGGTATTATTGCCAGTTATCCTTTGACGGATAATGGGGTGCTCGAATATTACTATCGTGAGCCGTTTGCCCGTGGCATTGTCCGCAATGAGCAGGAGGTGACCAAGCACGCGCAAGACCTGGTGACGCGCTTTGATGTACGTACCCCAGGGGTGCATGTTTCGGCGAGTTCGTTGAGTGGCGGCAATCAGCAGAAATTCATTGTGGCGCGCGAATTCTCGCATCCCCTGAAGCTCTTGATTGCGGCTCAGCCGACCCGTGGCATTGACGTTGGCTCAATTGAGTTTATTCACAATCAGATTGTGCATAAACGTGATGAGGGCGTGGCCGTGCTGGTGGTATCAGCTGAACTTGATGAGATCCTGGCGCTCTCGGATCGCATCGCGGTGATGTATCACGGGCGGGTCGTCGCGATTGTCAACAATGGTGATCTCTCCCGTGAGCAACTGGGCCTCTTGATGGCCGGGGTGAGCCTCACAGAGGCGATGGTCTTGCAACAGTAGATGAGCGGAGTTTCGCATGGCCGTTGAGGGACGTACTCCTGAACCTGCGCAACCGGCGGGTTTCCGTGCTTTCTGGGCACGCTATTCGCCGTTGTTTGTGCCAATTCTGGCTGTGATTACGGCCTTGATCGTCGGGGCGGTGATTATCGGTATGACCGGGGGCGATTGGCTCGCTGCGTATATCGGGCTCTGGCAAGGTGCGTTTGGCTCGCCACGGGCGCTGGCGAATACGGTAATCCGCAGTACCCCTTATATTATCTGTGGTCTGGCCGTGGCACTTGCCTTCAAGTCGGGTCTCTTCAATATCGGCGCTGAAGGCCAACTCTATGCCGGGGCGATGTGTGCCGTGGTGATTGGAACAACACTCCAGTTGCCACCGATTTTCCATATTCCGATGGGCATTGTGGCAGGTGCTGTGGGTGGGGCTGCGTGGGCGGCGATTGCCGGTATTCTCAAGGCGCGGACAGGGGCGCACGAGGTGATCAATACGATCATGCTCAACTATATCGCTCTGCGGCTTACCGACTGGCTGATCCGGAGCCGTCAGCCGCTGTTACTTGGCGATCCGCTTGATACCAGCAGTTCGCGTACCCCGTTTATTGCCGAGTCGATGCGTCTGCCCAATATCCGCCTCGGCGAGACGACGGCGTTGCATGCTGGCATTCTGATGGCGATCATTCTTGTCTTTGTGGTGGCCTGGTTCTTGAATCGCACCACGATTGGCTTTGAGTTGCGCACCTCGGGCACCAATCCGAATGCGGCGAAGTATGCCGGCATCAGTGTTCCCAAAACGATTGTCCTTGCCATGGTGCTCTCGGGCAGCCTGGCTGGTCTGGCGGGGGCCGGTGAGGTGATGGGTGTGCGTTATGCCGTGAGCACCGATTTTATTTCGGGCGTCGGCTTTGATGCGATTGCTGTGGCGCTGCTGGCGCGCTCGAATCCGATTGGCATTCTCTTTTCCGGGTTGCTCTGGGGGGCTTTGCTCACCGGGGCACGGTTGATGCAGGTGCGCGCCGGGATTTCTATTGATGTGATCCGCATTATCCAGGCGCTCATCATTATGTTCATCGCCGCTGACCAGATTGTACGCTGGCTCTACCGTATTCCCCAACGCAAACCCGGCGAAGAGGTGTTGATCAGCAAGGGCTGGGGAGGGTAGATGATCTTCATGTACTCCTCTGCGTAGCAGCAGCTTGGCCGCTGCTACGCAGAGGTCTCTTCACGTTGTTTGCTCGAGCGCGTCAAGCAAGGTGATCATGTCGTCATAGGCGAATTCATAGGCCATCGCTTCGATCTGCTGGGCAACCGAAGCTTCGAAGGGTTTGATCTGCGTGGCGAGTGCATTGATCGCGCTCAGGTCGCCCATCACGATGGCGTCGCGTAGCTGATGCAACAGCGCTGGTGGGATCATTTGCGTGGGTGCAAGCAGGGTATGATCGAACCAGATCGCTCGGTTGCCCAGTGGGGTCATGCCTGGCTCGGTCTTGATGGTCTGATATTGTACGCCTGTATGTTTTTGGAGCAGCCTCAAGATCGTATGCTCGTGCAATGGAATCTTGATCACCTCGTCGCAGCCAGCAGCTAGAAGAGCGTGTTGATCCTCTTCGCTGATGCTGCTTGTGAACCCGACGATGGTGGTGTTGGTTCCTGGAAAGGTCTTGATCTGGCGTGTGATCGCGAAACCATCAATGTCTGGCAAGTTCATCGTGAGGAAGATGACATGGGGGTTCCATGCCTGCCAGATGCGTAAGGCAGCGTAGCCGCTCTCGGCTTCACTCACCTGAAAGCCAAGGGGGGCCAGCATCCGTACGAGCAGACGTCGGCTGCTGTTCTGGTCATCAACGACGAGCAGGCGATACGCTGGTTGCCCCGGGGCCAGGCCGATGACGCGCTGGCTGGCTGGTCGCTTTGCTGCCGCAAGCTCACTGCACTGCTCAGCGGTGATTGAACAGGTAAAGATGGCCCCCTGCCCAACCGTACTGGTCACGGTAAGGTCACCACCCATCAATTGGGCATAATGTCGGCTGATGGCAAGTCCCAGTCCTGAACCCTCTTTGGCCTTGTGCCCAGCTTCGGCTTGCACAAAAGGTGCAAAGATGCTGGTGAGTTCCGCCGGGCTTAGCCCTGGTCCAGTGTCTTCGATGGCGAAGGTGAGTATGCAGCATGCCTCTTCGCTGCTTTCATGAAGCCTGCGCAGCATTCCTTGTGGTGCCGCTGACGTGAACGGATTGCTGTGGATCTGGAGCGTGACCGAGCCGTGCTGCGTAAACTTGATCGCATTCGAGAGCAGGTTGATCAAGATCTGGCGGAGCTTGATTTCGTCAAGCCGCACCATTTCCGGGAGGTCTGCGCTATACTCAAAGGCGAAGTGAAGCCCTTTCTGCCGTGCGCGTAGGGCAAACATATCGTGCAGTTCCTTGAGCATATGCGCGAGATGTACCTCACTCTGATGGATCTGCATCCGCCCTGCTTCGATCTTCGACAGATCGAGCACATCGTTGATCAAAGCCAACAGGTGCTCGCCGCTCCGATGGACAATCGCCAGATCGTGTTGCTGGTCGGGGCTGAGATTGGGGGCTCGCTGCAACAGATTGGTAAAGCCGAGAATTGCGTTCAGTGGCGTGCGTAGCTCGTGACTCATATTGGCGAGCAGCAGACTCTTGGCGCGATTCGCCGTTTCGGCGGCGTCCCGCGCCTCTCTAAGCGCATCTTCGGCCTGTTTTCGCTCGGTGATCTCGAGCTTGACGGCAACAAAATTGCTGATGTTGCTTTGGCTGTCAAAGATCGGTGAAATGGAGGCCGATTCCCAGTAGACCGAGCCATCCTTGCGGTGATTGCAAAATTCGCCCTCCCATGCGCGTCCGGCCAGCAGCGTTTGCCAGAGATCGACATGGGTCGCAGTGGGGGTGTACGGAGTTTTCAAAATCCGGGGACTCTGACCCCGGGCTTCTTCAAAGGTATAGCCGGTGACACGGGTAAACTTGGGATTGACATACTCGATAGCCCCGCTCGTATCGGTAATCACGACCGAAGCAGGACTCTGTTCGACGGCTCGTTGAAATTTGCGCAGGGTACGTTCAGCCTGGCGTCGCTCGGTAATATCACGCAAGACGAGGATCAGCCCGTTAAACGGATCATTCTGGTGCGCGAGGTTGGTAATCTGAACGTCGTAATGCCGTTTCTGGCCTTCAACCTCGTGGATCAATTCGATATTATCAAAGTCATGCTCAGCATCCAGGGTCACATTGAGCTTGAGGGAGGGCAGGATGACGTCGAGTGATGCCCCGATCATCTCGTTAAGCGGTTTGCCTAGAATGCGGAGGGCTGAAGGGTTTGCCTGCACCAGTTGAGAGGTGCGATCAAGCACAAGCACGCCGTCGGGGAGCCGCTGGATCAGCGTCTCTTGGGCCACAGGTGTCAGCGTAAAACGATGGTACTGTGACAATGTCCAGGCCAGGATCGCACCGGCAAAGACATACCCAAACGGAACCATGGTGACCTGAAATTGGGTAAAGGGATGGATAAACGTGAAGAGATCAGTGATATGGAGTACGAGGACGGCGAGCATCAAGAGCCATCCCTGCCCACGGTAGGCATTTTGATAGGTCAGCATTGCGTGGGTTAAAATGAGATAGACGGCTGCAAGCAGCAGATAGCTATAGAGCATGTGGACACCGAACCAGTCACCATAGACCCGTAGAGGGATAAGCCACATGCCAACGGTTGTCACGGGATACTCTTGCCAGAGTAACTGGTGGAATGGATTGGTCCAGGTGAGAACAAGCGTAATGAGGGGAATCGTGGCGAGTGGCCCAAGCACCGCTGGACGAACCAGGTTATGTCGTCCGGTGTACTCAAGCACAAAGACAACCAGCCCGAAGGTAACAAAGGCAACAAATGAGAAGCGGATCTGATTCATCATTGCTTTGAGCGCCAGATCGCGTACCCACAACTCAAAGAACCAGAAGATCATCCAGCCCAGGGCCGGGATGATCATCCAGAGGTGACTCCGGGCGAGCATCATCTCACGATGACGGATAATGTAGACGAGAATGCTTGCCAGGATGCCAATTGCAAGCAGGATCGTGTAGCTATAGAAGTTGAAGAACCAGTCCATGAGACCACCTTCGAACTCTGGTCGGGACAGGCGTAAGGGGAATGCAGGCCCGAGCTTTTGGCTTGAGTATACCATTCGGTTATTACGAAAGACATCATTATTGAAAGGCTTATCCCATGGCATACGCCCGCATGATGGGTGCTGAGGTTAAACGGAACGAAGATCCACGCTTGATTCAGGGGGCCGGTACCTATGTTGGTGATCTCAAGCTTCCTGGGATGCTCTATGTCGCAGTGGTACGGAGCCCCTATGCTCACGCGTCGGTGCTCGGCTTTGACCTGGCCGAGGCGCTGGCAATGCCGGGTGTGGTGACGATTGTGACGGGCAGCGATCTGCTGGATCAATGTCAGCCGTTGCCTCTGGCGACCTCGGGCGAAGGTGAGCATGGTGAGGTGAGTTATACGGGGAGGACGCGCTATACCCTGGCCGTCGAGCGCGTGCGTTATGTTGGTGAGGCGGTCGCGGCGGTTGTTGCTGCGTCATATGCCGAGGCGGTTGATGCCGCCTATGCGGTCGTCGTTGACTATGACCCCTTGCCGGTCGTTGCTGATCCATTGCGGGCGCTGGAGCCAGATGCGCCAATGATTTTTACCGGATTACCCGATAATCTTGATCATCGTCGTCGCCGTCAGCGAGGTGACGTTGTTACCGCCTTTGCCAATGCCCATCGCCTTGTGCGTCAGCGCATGGTCAATCAACGCCTGTGCGGCTTTCCGCTTGAGGGTCGGGCCGTCGTTGCGGTGCCAGATCACATGACGGGTGGCTTGACCGTCTATACAAGCACGCAGACGCCGCATCAGATCCGGAGTGAACTGGCCAAAGTCTTGCGCATGAATACCAGCCAGATTCGCGTGATTGCGCCTGATGTTGGTGGAGGCTTTGGGGTCAAGATCGGCCTCTACCCGGAGGAGGTGTTGTGTGCCGCGTTGGCTCAGCGGCTCAAGGCCCCGGTGCGTTGGGTGGAAGAGCGGATGGAGCACATGCAGGCGACGACCCACGGGCGCGGCCAGGTGGCCGAGCTTGAGGCGGCGGTTGAAGCGGATGGCACGGTGACGGCGCTGCGCATGCAGATCATCGCTGACCTGGGTGCCTACCCGCTGGCCCCAGGCCTGCCCGATCTTACCACGGCGATGGGCGTTGGGGTATACAAGATTCCGGCCGTGGATCTCGAAGCGCTCTCGGTCTATACCAACACCACCCCGGTTGCGGCCTACCGTGGTGCGGGGCGGCCCGAGGCGGCCTATTATATCGAGCGATTGATGGACTGCATTGCCGTTGAACTTGGGCTTGATCCGGTAGCAGTGCGTCGGCGGAACTTCATCCCGCCCGACGCTTTTCCCTACAAGACCCCGACTGGTTTGACCTACGATACCGGCGAGTATGATCGGGCGCTCAGCAAAGCGTTGGAACTGGCGTGTTACGAGGAATTGCGCCGTGAACAGGCGGCCCGTCGCCAGGCAGATGATCCGGTTGCCCTTGGCATTGGTCTTGCCTGCTATGTCGAAATGTGTGGCTTTGGCCCCTACGAGAGTGCGCAGATCAAAGTTGAGCCGACTGGCTCGGTGACGGTGACGACCGGCATTTCGCCGCACGGCCAGGGCACCGGGACGACCTTTGCGCAGATTGTGGCTGACCAGATCGGTGCCGATTTTGCGCAGATCGTCGTGCGTCACGGCGATACGGCGACAACACCGATGGGCATTGGCACGATGGGTTCGCGCTCGCTGGCCGTTGGAGGCGGGGCCTTGATGCGTGCGGCGGAGGTCATTCGGGCCAAAGCGATGCGCTTGGCCGCCTATATGCTCGAAGTGACTCCCGAAGAGATTGAACTGGTCGAGGGGCGCTATCAAGAGCGAGGTGTCCCGAGCAATAGCTTGACCCTGGCCGACCTTGCCCACCGAGCGTACAGCAATAAACTCCCGCCCGACCTTGATCCGGGCCTGGAGGCGACCGACTATTTTCGGCCACCCGAATTAATCTACCCCTTTGGTGCCCATGTGGCGGTCGTCGAAGTTGACCTGGCGACCGGCAACGTTCACCTGCGCAACTACTACTCGGTTGACGACTGTGGCCCGCGCATCAGCCCGATCATTGTGGCCGGCCAGGTGCATGGCGGCTTAGCGCAGGGCATTGCCCAGGCGCTGCTGGAAGAGGTTGTCTATGATGCCAACGGACAATTGCTGACCGGTTCTCTGATGGACTATGCCATTCCACGGGCCGACATCTTCCCGCCCTTTACGCTGGACAAAACTGAAACGCCGACGCCGCTCAACCCGCTAGGCGTCAAAGGCATTGGCGAAGCCGCCACCATTGGTTCGACCCCGGCGATCACCAACGCCGTCATTGACGCCCTTGCGCACCTGGGTATTCGCCATCTTGATATGCCGCTGCGTTCCGAAAAGATCTGGCGTGCGGTGCGAGCGAGGGAGTAGGGTGCTCTTTCAGGATGCCAGCGAGGCTGGCATCCTGAAAGAGGTATTGCAAAGGCCGCCTCCGGCGGTGGGGTATGGAGCGGTGAAGCCGCTCTAATGGCTCAGGGGTGGGTGATGCGAATATCAACGACCTGCTCGACGATGGGCGTAATGAGCGCACGCACCTGATCTGGGGTAAGGCCGTGAACCTTGAAGGTAACGGTACTATTTGCTGAGGTATCACCGGCGAAGGTACCGAGGGCAAGAATATTGCCACCAGCGCTGGCAAGCGCCTGGGTAAGCCTGGCGAGTTGACCGGGCTCATCCACCATATGGACTGCACAGCGTACGCCTGCGTCGCGGGCCCCCATCAGTTCAAGCAGAATCTTGAAGAGATCGGTCTCGGTGATCATTCCGACGACATCACTATTGCGCACCACCGGCAAGCCGCCGATGCGCTGATCGGCCATAATGCGTGACGCTTCTTCGATCGGCGTATCTTCGGTAACGGTCAGGACATGCCGGTTCATATAGGACTCGACCGTCAATTTGCTCAACAGATAGTTGAGTTCCCACACGCTCAAGGTTGTTGCCTGTGATGGCGATGCATTGAGCAGATCCTTCATCGAAACGATGCCAACCAAGCGTCCATGGTGAATCACCGGTGCGCGGCGGATGTGTTCGGTGCGCATCAAGTGCAGCGCATCGTGGATCGTGGTTTCAGGTGTTACACTAATGACTGGATGACTCATGCGTTCCCCGACGAACATGGCTACCTCCTCGTACGCCATGCTGGCACCATTGGTCTCATGTGCCATTGCCAGCAATGGATTGATAACAACATTGTACTATAGCATAGATGCTTGATTTTGTTTGGTTCATTTTGGCGGCGAAGCCGCCAAAATGAACCAAACACTGGGGTTTGGGGCGCACTGGCAGCGGGGGGTGGGCGTATCCAGTATAATGGTCTCTTAACGTAGCTGTGGTGAAGGTTGAGGAGCGCATATGGACGATGTCGTCATTGTGGGGGCTGCAAGGACACCGATTGGGAGATTCAATGGTGCGTATGCAGGGGTGTCTGCGGTCGATCTTGGTGCTGCTGCGATTCGTGCTGCTGTGAGTCGGGCGGGCATTGACCCTGCTCTGGTCGACGAGTGCATTATGGGCAATGTGGTGAGTACGGCGCTCGGCCAGGCCCCGGCTCGTCAGGCGGCGATCAAGGGTGGGTTGCCGCATACAGTCGGGGGCTTGACGATCAACAAAGTGTGTGGCAGTAGTCTGAAAGCGGTGATGCTTGCCGCCGCTATGATCCGTGCGGGTGAAGCCGAGGTGATTGTGGCCGGTGGGATGGAGCATATGAGCGGGGCACCGTATGCGTTGCCCAGTGCGCGTCATGGCTATCGTCTTGGCAACGGCGAGTTGCTTGATGTGATGGTGCATGATGGGCTCTGGTGTGCGTTTGAGCATCAGCATATGGGGGTTGCGGCTGAATGGATTGCGCGGACGCAACGGGTGACGCGCACACAGCAGGATACGTTTGCGTTGCAGTCACACGAGCGGGCGGTTGCGGCAAGCGATGCTGGTCGTTTTGCCGCCGAGATTGCGCCCGTGGTGGTGCCAGGCCCCAAGGGGACGACGCTGACAATCGAGCATGACGAGAACCCACGGCGTGATACGAATCTCGCGTCATTGGGCAAGTTGCGCCCGGCTTTTGCCGAACAGGGAAGTGTGACCGCTGGCAATGCGCCTGGCATTACCGATGGAGCGGCGGCCGTCGTAGTGATGGGGGCGACACGGGCGGCTCAGCTTGGTTTGACGCCACTGGCGCGTCTCGACCAGATGGCGCAGGCGGCAGTGCCTCCACTCGAGGTCTTTACGGCACCGCCTTTTGCGCTTGAGAAGGTGATGGCGCGGGCCGGACGGATCGTTGATGACTACGATCTCTTTGAAATCAACGAGGCGTTTGCGGCCCAGGTGATTGCGAATATTCGGGTCGCCGGTCTTGACCCCGACCGGGTGAATGTCAACGGTGGCGCGATTGCGCTTGGGCACCCGATCGGGGCCAGCGGGGCTCGTTTGCTCGTGACCTTGATCTATGCGTTGCGCGAGCGCGGTGGGCAACGGGGGATCGCTGCGCTCTGTTTGGGTGGCGGCGAGGCTGTGGCTCTTGGGATCGAGCGCGTGGCTTGACGTGAGCGTATTTGAGATGGTATTGCGTCTAGGCCGCGAGTACTAAGTGATGGTGATCTAATGATGAGAGCGCCCGCACGAGCGTCACTGGTTCGGTATGCATGGCTGTCGATCAGCGCCTCGGTGATTGTGATTGGCTTGAAAACTGGGGCCTATCTGATCACGGGCTCGGTCGGCTTGCTCTCGGATGCGCTTGAGTCGGTGACGAACCTTGTTGCTGCTGTGGTGGCGCTCGTTGTTCTGACGATTGCTGCGCGCCCACCTGATGAGGAGCATGCGTATGGTCACGACAAGGCCGAATACTTTTCGAGTGGCGTTGAAGGCGGGTTGATTCTGCTGGCGGCGGTAACGATTATGTATACCGCCGCTCGACGCTTGCTCGACCCGCAGCCAATTGAAGGGGTCGGGCTTGGTCTGGTGATTGCGATCGTTGCGTCGCTGATCAATCTGGGTGTCGCTCGTATTCTGATGCAAGCCGGTAAGCAGCATAACTCGATTACCCTGGAGGCCGATGGGCACCACTTGATGACAGATGTCTGGACGTCAGTGGGTGTCGTTGTGGGGGTTGGTGCCGTGGCGCTGACTGGTTGGCATCGTCTCGATCCAATGATTGCGATCATTGTGGCCGCCAATATTATCTGGTCCGGGTTCAAATTGCTGCAACGCTCGGCGCTGGGCTTGCTTGATACGGCGGTGCCTCTGCCGGAACGCTCGCAGGTGATGGCGATCCTCGATGCCTACGCGGCGCGTGATGGGGTTCAGTTCCATGCATTGCGGACGCGGCAGGCTGCTTCGCGTCGTTTTGTTTCGGTGCATGTTCTGGTGCCTGGCTGGTGGACCGTCATGCATGGGCATCGGCTGATTGAAGAGATCGAGCGTGATGTGTGTGAGGCCTTGCCCGGTACGACTTTTTTTACCCACCTCGAACCACTTGATGATCCACTCTCGTTTGCCGATCAGCAACTTGATCGGGAGAAATTTATTCAGAAATAAGCATTTCATATGACACCAGGTCTTGATGCTACGATCCTTGCCCATGCCCTCCGTTCGTTATCGTTGCCGCGTACGGTCTATACCTATGGCAGTGTTGGTTCGACAATGGATCTGGCGCGACCGCTGCTGAAAACATTGCCGCCTGAGCAGTTCCCCGTTTTGCTGGTCGCAGACGAGCAACGCACCGGGCGTGGACGAATGGGGCGCCCATGGATGGCGCCACCGGGCACCGCCTTGCTCGTGTCGCTGGTGTTGCAACCGACCTGGTTGCAACCTGCCGAAGCGGTCTATCTGGTCTGGATGGCGGCGGTCGCACTCTGTGAAGCAATCGAGACCGTCACCCCGCTGCAACCGGTGCTCAAGTGGCCGAACGATCTTTTGCTGCCCGTGGGGGCACCGCCTGCGCTCACCCTGGCCAAGGTGGCCGGAT
The DNA here is from genome assembly GCF_004762035.2 of Candidatus Chloroploca mongolica. GTDB lineage: Bacteria > Chloroflexota > Chloroflexia > Chloroflexales > Chloroflexaceae > Chloroploca > Chloroploca mongolica. The sequence goes on from NZ_SIJK02000009.1 coordinate 49,727, forward strand.
TGTTGTTGGAAGTCAACAGCACCGTGGATCACCTGGCGTGGGCGATCATTGGCTGTGGGGTCAACCTGACGTCGGCCCCGCCAGCCGACCAGACGCGGTATCCCGCGACGAGTCTGGCGGCTGCCGGAGTGGAGGTTGATCGGATGGCGCTGCTGATCGCACTGATGCAGCGGATCGATGGGTGGTATCAGCGGCTTGCTGCGGGTGAGCGTGATGCACTCTTTGGGGCCTGGCGGTCACGTCTGGTGACCCTGGGTCAGCAGGTTCGCATTGAGACCGCTGCTGGTCTGGTGAGTGGCCTGGCCGAGCAGGTTGAGCCTGATGGAACCCTGCTGGTGCGTCAGGCGAGTGGGGAACTTTGTCCAGTAACGACGGGGGATGTGGGCTTATAGTGCTGCCGCTCTACAACTCACTCGTGAGGACTTGCCGCCCCGAACTTCGCGTTGCAATGTTGTCACTGGATGGCCTATAATAGACAGGGTAACAAAATAACGAATTGCCTTTATCCAGGAGATGCGTAGATATGCCGTTTTCGCGAAGGCGCCTTGTTTTTAGCGCCGTGGCCGTCAGTGGCCTGCTTGTAGTCGCCCTGTTGCTACGTCTCGGCTTTCAATGGCGTCAGGCAATTGCTGATATCGACTCGATGATCGTGACCTCTGACCCTGTTGATGTCCAGGGCGGATCATCATTTCAATACAACGAATGGTCAACAGCTGACCTCCTCTCGAAACAGTCAGCGCGGATGACGCATCATGATGCACCGCCACAGTCGGTCGCCGTGCAACCAGCGCCTACGCTGACCGAATCAACCCTCAATATCTTATTGCTTGGCACTGATGCTCGTCCTGGTGATGTTGATCCAACCCGTACTGATGGGATTATTCTGGTGCGGATTGACCGCGAGAATGGGCGGGTCAGTATGCTCTCGTTGCCTCGCGATCTCTGGGTGACGTATCCGACCGGTACGTCGGGGCGCATCAATGCGGCTTATGCTGTAGGTGAGTTGCAGCTCGGCGCAGGAGGTGGGGCGGCGGTCGCGAAAGCAACAGTTGGCCGCTTGCTCAATCTTGAAGTTGACAACTATGTCATGCTTAATTTTGAGAGCTTTCGGAACTTGATTGATTATATCGATGGCATTGAAGTTGATGTGCCTGAGGCGATCTTTGATCCCAGATTTCCGACTGAGGACTATGGCATAATCGAAGTTCGTTTCGAAGCGGGGCGCCAGTGGTTTGACGGTGAACGCGCGTTGACCTATGCGCGCACACGCAATGTTGATAGTGATTTTGGCCGTAATCAACGCCAACAATTAGTGCTCATTGCTATTTTTGAGCGTCTGAGCCAGCGCGGGATGCTCGATCGGATCATCGGAGTCGATAACTATACCCAGATGATGCGCGGTTATGTGCAGACCGATCTGAGTCGGCGGCAGATTCTGGCGCTAGCCAATTTTGCTGGCGAGATCAGCATTGAAGATTTGCACCGGTATGCGATTGATTCGCGCATGATTGTTGAACTGAATGATCCGGCGACGTTTGCGGCTGAACCCGTAGCCTTGCGGCGGGTGGTGCGCGAGTTTACTGGTGAGACCGTGCCGACAGCTGGTGGCAATTAGTGGCTGATGCGCCCTCTGTGCGTGGAACTGAGCCGGGCGGAGCGCTGCGTGGTGTGGCGATCGCGGCGGTGCTGATTGCTCTTGGCAATATCGCGAGCCGCATGGTTGGCTTTCTGCGTGATAGTACGATTGCCTTCTATTTCGCCCGCGGGGTCGAGGTTGATGCCTTCCAGGTGGCCTGGACGGTGCCGAGCACGATCTATGATCTGTTGATTGCGGGGGCGGTGAGTGCCGCGCTGGTTCCCGTCTTTTCGTCGTATGCCGAAGGCGACCACGACGAGTTCTGGCGGGTGATCTCGGGGGTTTTCACGGTTGCTCTGGCTGCCTTGACTGCGCTGACGGCGCTGGCCGTCTGGCAGGCCCCGCTGGTGGTGGCCCTGCTGACGCGCCCCGACCAGGCCGAGTTGCGGGCGCTCGCGACGCCGCTGGTGCGTCTGTTGATGCCGGCCGTCCTGTTGATGGGCTTGTCGGGACTGGCGACGGCGGTGCTCCATGCTCAGCAGCGATTTCTTTTGCCTGCCTTTGTGATGGTAACTTTCAATGTTGGTATGGTCGCAGGCATTGTGCTGCTCCACGATCGCTTTGGCATCAACAGCCTGGCGTTTGGGGCGTTGATTGGCGCCGTTGGGCAGGTGCTGTTGCAGATCCCAGGCTTGCGCGGTGCCCGGTTACGTCTGGGTAGCGGGTTGGATCATCCGGCGCTGCGCCGGATCTTGCGCCTCTATGCGCCGGTGGCCCTGGGAATCGGGTTTTCGGTGTTGGGCACCGTGATTGACCGCTGGCTCGCCTCGGGCTATGAAGCGGCACTGGGTACGATGCGTTATGCAACGACGTTGATCCAGTTTCCGCTGGGCCTTGTTGCTTCGGCGGTGGCGCTGGCGGTCTTGCCGACGCTGGCGCGTCAGAGTGAGGCACGGGATGAGGCGAGTTTTCAGACGACCCTGGCAATGGGGCTCAAGGTGGTGCTGCTGTTGATCTTGCCAGCGACGGCGGGTCTGCTTGTGCTTGCCGAGCCGCTGGTGGCCCTGACCTATGAACGGGGGCGGTTTTCGGCGGCTGACACAGCGGCGACGGCGATGGCCTTGCGTTTCTATCTGCCGGGTTTGCCGGCCGCAGCGCTTGATCAAGTCTTGATTTTTGCCTTCTATGCCCGCAAAAATACGCTGACCCCCAACCTGATCCAGGGTGCCGCCATCGGGGTCTATTTGCTGGTCGCCTTGCCCCTGATCTGGTTCACGCAACTTGGTTTTCTTGGTCTGGTACTGGCCAACTCGGCGCAATGGATCGGGCATGCCGTGATTACGGGGGTCTTGTTGACCCGAACCGTACCGCTGCGCGGCCTGCGCCTTGGCGAGGCCGCCCTGAAAGGCGTTGGGGCCAGTGGCGTCATGGCCGCTGCGGTCGTGGCCCTCGCGCTGCTCACCGCGAATCTCCCGCTGGTCGTCCAGATTCTGGTGGCAGGAACTGGTGGAATCCTGAGCTATCTCGTGCTTTGCCTGACCTTCCGCATCGAAGCGGCCGGTTTTTTCTTCCAGACCCTCAGGGCTCGCGTGCAACGGTGATAAATCGCACAAACATGCGCTTTCTTCTTTTCAGATCGGCCTGAGTATGGTATAATAGAATATCAACGAGGAGGCCGGATTGAGCATTGCAACGCCTAAAAACCTGTCTCTGACTGACATCATCAGTGCAGGCTACCGTGCGCTCCATCGCAGGCTCTGGGTGATGTTGATCCCGGCCCTGGTAAGTGGGTACCTCTGGCTTGGGGCGCCGATTGCGCTGACACCGCTGGCGACAGGCGTGCAAGCTGATCTGGCGATGGTCGGAGAACTAATTGGGCAAGAGGGAGAAGGGGTGCGTCTCGCGCAGGCGGTATTGATGACCGATCTGCGTTTAGCGCTTGCCTGGCTCAATTTTGTCCCGATGCTTGCGCCAACGGAAGGGCCAGTTGTGCCGCTTATGGGCATAGAGCACGAGGTGAACTGGCCGCGCATGCTGCTGACGATTGGGGTGGTCAATGTGCTGGCGCTGGTGTTCAGTAGCTATTTTTTGACCTTATTGAGTGAAGCCGTCAGTGGGGTCTATCTGCCGCTCGTGGGTTCGCTGCAGCGGGCATTGGCAGTGGCGCTTGCGCTGGTGGGGTACTGGTTGGTCCTGGCTGGGATTGGGTTGTTGCTGGCTCTGCCCTTTCTGGCGCTTTCGATTATTGTGATTGTGGCCTTGCCGGGGACGGCGCTGGCGATTCTGTTAGCCTGGTATATTGTGCTCTTCTGGGCGTATATTTATACCTGCTTTGCGCCCGAGGCGATTCTGCTGAGTCGGGTCGGGCCGTTGCAGGCGATTGTCGCAAGCATCAACATTGTCCGTCACAATCTGGCTGAAACCCTGATGCTGCTCTTGCTCAACCTGTTGATTGTCAATGGTCTGGGGCTTGTCTGGCGGCAACTTGCCGCGATGCCGGTCGGTTTGCCGGTGGCGCTGCTTGGCAGCGCGTATATTGGGAGTGGCCTGACGGCTGCTCGGATGGAGTTTTATCGTGCGCATCTTGCGCGATAGCATAGAGGATAGAGCGTTGTATGAATGACGAGCAGACTTCTTCCACTGAACCTCAGGGGTATGATGCGAGCCAGATCACGGTGCTCGAGGGGCTTGATGCGGTGCGGAAACGCCCGGGGATGTATATCGGGCCAACCGACATGAATGGCCTGCACCATATGATCAAAGAAGTAGTGGACAATTCGGTTGACGAAGCACTTGCTGGTCACGCTGATCGCATTACCATCACGATCCATAAAGATTTATCGATTCAAGTGACTGATAATGGTCGCGGTATTCCCGTTGATATTCACCCCAAGCACAAGGTCTCGGCGTTGCAACTTGCCGCAACTGAGTTGCATGCCGGGGGCAAGTTTGGCGATGGGGGCTATAAAGTCTCGTCGGGCTTGCACGGGGTGGGTCTTTCGGTGGTGAATGCACTTTCTGAATGGATGCGTGCCGAAGTGCGTCGCCACGGCAAGCTCTGGGTGCAAGAGTATCGCATTGGCAAACCCCAGGGTGCGGTGAAAGCCGTGGGCCTGGCTGAGGGTACGGGAACGTCGATCCATTTTATGCCTGATGTGGCCATCTTCAAAGAAGGCATTGAATATAACTTTAAGGCGCTGTCTCAGCGTTTTCGTGAAATGGCCTATCTGACCAAGGGTCTGCATTTTGCCTTTACTGATGAACGTAGCGATCAAGAAGTGCATTTCTATTTTGAGGGTGGCATTGTCAGTTATGTGCGCCACTTGAACAAAGATCGAACCTTGTTGCATAAGCAGCCCTTCTATGCCGAAAATACGGTCAATGATGTGGCCGTCGAAGTGGCAATGCAGTATACCGACTCGTATGATACTGACTCGGTGTATGCGTTTGCGAATAATATCAATAATACTGACGGTGGTGCCCATCTCTCGGGTTTTCGTACGGCCCTGACCCGTGTGATCAATACCTATGCCCGTGCCAAGAGCATTCTGAAAGAGAATGAATCTAATCTGACTGGTGAAGATGTGCGTGAGGGTCTGACCGCAGTGATTAGTGTCAAGCTGAAAGATCCCCTCTTTAGCTCGCAGACCAAAGAAAAACTGGTTAGCCCTGAAGCAGCAGGTGCGGTTGCGACGGTGCTTGGCGATCATCTGGCGGCCTGGCTTGATGAGAATCCTGGCGAGGCCCGGCGGGTGATTGAGAAGGTGTTGAGCGCAGCGCGAACGCGGTTGGCGGTTCAGAAAGTGAAAGAGACCTCACGCAAGAGTGCGATGGAGGGGTTTGCCCTGCCAGGCAAATTGGCCGATTGTTCTGATACCAATCCAGCGCGCAGCGAGCTCTATATTGTTGAGGGTGACAGCGCAGGTGGCACGGCCAAGCAGGGGCGCGACCGGCGCTTCCAGGCGATTCTGCCGCTTCGTGGCAAGATCCTCAATGTTGAGCGTAGCCGCCTCGACAAGATGCTCTCGAATACCGAGGTACGGGCCTTGATTACGGCGATTGGTACCCCCATCGGTGAACAGTTCAATGCTGATAAATTGCGGTATCATCGCATTCTGCTGATGACCGATGCCGATGTGGACGGGAGCCATATCCGCACGCTGTTGCTCACCTTCTTCTTTCGGCATATGCGCCAGTTGATCAGCAGTGGGCATCTCTATATTGCGCAGCCGCCGCTCTATCGGATCAAACATGGCAAAGAGCAGGTCTATACCTATTCAGATAACGAGCGTGATGCGTATTTGTCCAAGCTCCCCGAAGAAACGCGGCAGCGCGTTGGCATCCAGCGCTACAAAGGCCTCGGTGAAATGAATGCCGAGCAACTCTGGGAGACAACGATGAACCCCGAGAACCGCGTGATTCTCCAGGTAACCATCGAAGATGCCCAGCGCGCCGACGAGACGTTCACGATGCTGATGGGTGACCTGGTGCCCCCGCGGCGTAAATTTATCCAGACGCATGCGTCAGAGGTGGTTGATCTGGATGTCTAGTCGGGGGAAGGTCGTTGGATATACCATTTTCTGGTAAACCCCTGCTCTTGGAGGCACCGCGTGGCGCTATGCTGCCCCAGCCGCTTGCAGGTGATACCCCCGCCCATCTTGAAGCGGGGGTTATCGCCACGCTCCGCACGCTGACGCCTGTGCGCAAACTGGAACTGGCTCGAGCGATGAATCAGATGGCTGATCGCCTGGCGCTGGCCGGTATTCAGCAGCGGATGCCTGAGGTAACGATGCACGAGTGGGCCTATGCGCTGGCTCTCCAACGGCTCACGTTGGAACGACGGCCTTATGGTGCAGCTGTTCTTGAAGGAATTCCGCTTATGCCGACTCCTGTTGATCCGCTTGCGTTGGCGTTGCGTCTTGGCGCATTGCTTGATGCCCAGGCCATCCCCTATGTCATCGTTGGCTCAATGGCTGCTGTTGTCCACGGCGAGTACCGTACGACGCGCGATATCGACGTAGTGGTGAACCTGTCTGCTCAGAACGTGCGAGTGTTCGTCGAAGGGCTGCGTGAGGATTTTACCTTTCTCTTGAGCGACATTACCGACGCGCTCCTCCGTCTTCCTGAAGCACGGGATGATGGGCAGCAGCGGGCAAGTTTTTGTGCCTACGACAAGACGACGGGCTTCCAGCTAGATGTGTACCTCTTTTCGGGGCGTCCGTTCGAGGTGGCCCAGTTTCAGCGGGCACAGGTGGTAAACATCGCCGGTGAGCCGGGTGGAGCGCTGCGTGTAGCGAGTGCTGAAGATACAGTGCTGGCCAAGCTAGAATGGTACAGCCTTGCCCCATCTGATCGCCAGTGGCGGGATGTGCAGGCCATCCTGCGGGTACAGGATGATGCGCTCGATCAAGCTTATCTTCTTCAGTGGGCCGACGCACTTGGGTTCGCTGAGTTGCTAACCTGGGCGTTGCGAGGTCAGCAACCGCCCCTGGCTGGTGATGAGCCTCGCCAGCAGCGGTTGTTCTGAACAAGCACTTTTTCTTGCGCGTGAAAAAAGCCAGCGTAGCTGGCTTTTTTCCCGCGCAAACATGACTCTCCGTACTTTTCGCCAGGTCTTTTGCCAAGATCGCACGGTTGTATCCCGTATTCCTACGGATAGACGCGGCTTGCCGGTGTGCGTACACTGAAGATGTCTGAAGTACGCTCACCTCTTTATTCCCCTCGTACCTTCCCAGAGTTCACTTCATACAATGCAAAGGCACACTTCTTGGCTGTACCTGGATTGGAGAAGGCTCATGGGGAAAAGCAATTTGCTGCGACCTGAGGATTATGCCAGCACTGGGTCAGTTCAGTCTCTGCCTGAGCAGGCAATCTATGCGCAGATGACAGCGAGTCTCGCGCAGTGTGCATCGTTGCCGGAAGCCTACGCAATCATCGCCGAGAGTGTGCAACGCCTTTTTCCTGGTGATGATGGCACCCTCTATATGCGCCAGACCATACCAGGGGCACTTGAGCCGGTCGCCCGGTGGAGCGCGTTTCCTGATGATGGTACCCTGGTTTTACCAACGACTCCATTCTCACTCTGTATGCCGTTGATTGTGCAGCAACAGGTTCACGGCATGCTGCATGTGCGGATCAACGTCCCCGTGTCGGCTCCCCTCTTGCTTGATCCTTTGCTTGAAGCCCGGCGGCGGCTCTGTGCGACCCTGGTCGAATATGCAGTGGAGGGTCTCGCACAGGTGCAGCGCCGTCTCTCTGCGTACGACGAGAGCATGCATGATCCCGTGACCGGCTTGGCCAGGCCCCAGGCGCTGCCCAGATTGCTGGGAATCAAGCTTTTTGAGCCATCCGCGTATCCGATTAGCCTGGTGCTGATCGGTGTGGATGGCTATCCTGTTGTTGCCGAGGCTGATGTTGCCACCACGAGTGCGCAGGTAACCCAGGCGGTGAGTCGCTTGCTGACCGCCCGTGTTCATCCTGATGACCTCGTCTGCCATTATGGTGACGGGCTTTTTCTGCTGGTGATAACTGGGGAAGACCGCACAGGTGTCACCGAACGGGCCGAGGCTATCCGGCACGCTATCGCTGCGCGGAAGCTGTGCCCGAATGCCACGGCAACAGTCAAGCTCACGGTTTCGGTTGGCATTGCCACCATCATTGCACCTGGGACACGGCTTGACGAAGCGCTCAGCGCGGCTGAACTGGCCCTCTACTGTGCGCGCCATGCCGGTGGCAATCAGGTGGTGGTTGGCGAAGAACTTGGTCACGAAGTTGATGCATATATGCGCATGATGCGGTAGTATACGCACAGATCGTGAACATCCTATCAGGGGCGAAACAGGGTTGGTCTCGTATTGAGACCCGCGTTGTTTCGCCCTTGCTGGTCATGCTCTGCTGGAAGGTAGTGGGGCCTTCACGATCGTTTTGCCAAAGGGGTAGTTCTATGCATGCACGTTCGGTTCGCCATCTGTTCCTTGGCCTGGTGCTCATGCTTAGCTTGATCCTGGTGATCGGAGGGAATGGAGCTCTGATTGTACGTTCGGCTCCGCCTGGGTTTGTGACGTCGAATGGCTTTACGTTGCAGATCCCACAACAATTGCCCGTCTTTCGACTGACCGCACTTGCTGTAGATGAAGGTCGGGCGAGCGAACTGGCTCAGCGTTTTGGCAACATCTATGCTCGTCAACCAGTTGCTGCTGAGACCTATCTGAGTAACCCCCGCTATACGGTTCCGAATACGCAAACGCTCTCGTTGTTGACGCAGTATGGGGCCACGGGTGGTTTTTATGCGTTTAATCTTGAAGAAGTAGGGCGCGAAACGCCGGTGGGCAAACTTGATCCTGGACAACTCCAGGGGCGCGCTTGTCAGTTCCTGTTGAGTGGCGGCTTTATGGCTGGCGATGGGCAATTGCTGATTGATCGGCAGATCCCTCAGAATGTCCAAACAATTACCAATCCCCAGTTCTGTGATATTGATGAGAATACGCCATTTGGCACGATCAAGACGATCCAGGCGGCGACGTTGCCCGCGAACGCGTTGCAACAGGATGTGCCAGTCACCGAGACCATCGGGGCGGTGATTGAAATCCCGATGGGCATTCCTTATGCAATTGATCGTCAGTCGCCCGAGTTCTTGCCAATTGGTGGCCCGGGTGGGCATCTCTCTTTGCTCTTTAGCACAACTGACTTTGATGTTGAAGGTAACTGGCTTGATCCAGATAGCCCTGGCCTCGCGGCGGTGGCGATGCCCTTCTTTGGCCGGCAACCGGCGATGCTTGACCGCACCTTCCCCATCCGTGATCCTGGAACGCTGCGCGAGGAGGTTGAGCAACTGGTCAGGGCGACCTATCCCGACGCAACCAATGTGACCATCCCCGATCCGGCCCTGCTCTATTTTGTCAGTGACGCTGCGGTTGAGCAGGAGATCATGGAGCCAGTGCTCGACTTTGGGGCGATCGAGGTGACGGTTGATGGTGAAACAATCGTGTTGCGGAATATCACCGTGCCTCTGATCGAAGGTGGCGAACAGGGCCTTGGTGCGACCGTGCAGATCACGGCACCAGCCAACGATAGCCGTTTCCGCCCTGGGACAGCAGTGACTTTCCGCGGCACGATTGCCGATGGCGCGGCCCCGTATACGTACCAGTGGTTCCTTGATGACAATGAGCCACTGAGCGATCCCGCCGTACGTGAGGCCGCTGGCGAGGTGACGCTCTTGACCGACCAGTTGCCGGTGCAGGGGCGTGATGGCCTGCCGTCAGGTTCAACGGTCATTCTGAGGGTGACTGATAGTGTCGGCATCGTTCGTGAAGCGACCGTCTTTGTCGCCCCTGAGGTTATTCCTGCGGTCTATCTGCCGCTGGTTGCCCGCGGTGGCGCAGCGGCCAGTTCGGTTGCCCCTGCGGCCAGTCTCGCTCAGGTTGGCTACACCTTTGGGGTTGAGGGCAACTGGGATTACCCGCCTTATGGGCCGGGTGGCTCGGATCTGCCAGGCGTGATCCCTGATGTCAATGGGTTCCGCAGTGGGATGGCGAGTTATGGCTACACCTCGCGCTTCTTCTGGAGCAACGGCAACGCCTGGGAGCGTGACTGGCGTGATTGCAGCATTGGCAATGGGCTTGATTGCACATCAGGCGTTGATCGGGCGGCCTTTGTCTACTATGCCGGGCATGGTGGGGCCGGTGGCTTGGGGATGGCGTCGAGCAAGGATAGCACCTGGTTTGACGGATCGAATGCGCGGTACCAGAACCTGCGTTGGGTCGGGTTTGCCTCGTGCCAGACCTTGCGGGTGCAGGGCTACAGTGCCGGCAACGAACCGATTCGTCGCTGGTTCAATGCCTTCCAGGGGGCGCATATGCTGCTTGGCTTCAACAGCAATATGAGCGATATTGCGTTTGGGGGGCGGCTTGTTGACAACATGCGCATGCCGCGTTTCTTTGGCATTGACTTCCCGTGGGCGCAACAGACGATTGCGCAGGCCTGGGTCAATACCGCGTTCCAGATGAATGCAGGCAAACCGGCCTATATTTATGCCCGCAGCGCAAGCGCCAATCCAATTAACGACAAACTGCCGCGTCCTGGGCAGCCGATGCCGTCACGCCCATTCCCGGTACAATCGTACCACTGGGTCTGGTGGAACTTTTAGAAAGACGCAGAACGCCCCTGTCAGCAAAGCTGGCAGGGGCGTTCTGCGTCGCCAGGGCTGCTGCAAAGTTCGCCTCCGGCGGTGGGGTGTGGAGCGGCTTCACCGCTCCACGAGAGTTTTTGGTTCGTTTTGGCGGTGAAGCCGCCAAAACGAACCAAAAACTGGGGTCTGGGGCGCAACTCCAACGACTTTGCTTCAGCTCTGTCTGCGTCTCTGGCAGTATGATCGTCAAGGAGTATCTGCGGTATAATCAATTAACACACTCTTAACATCACATCATCGTTTGTTAATCTAGCGCAGGTAACCTGAAGATGCTTTCGTACCGTCTGGCCGATCTGAGTGGGCCATTTTTTGATCCTGAGAAACCGTTTCGCAACTGGTCGTCGTTCCCCTACGATCAGCTTGATCTGCCGACGGCCCCGTATGTTGACCTACTTCAACTCGATCAGGGGGTCGCACGGGCGCGTGCGCAACTCGATGTCTTGCACGTACAGGGCTACAATGGGGTTGTGGTGGATAACCTGGCCCACCTGGTTGCGTTTGATGGCCCTGGTGAACCAGTGTATGCTGCTGATAGCCCGGTGCGACGGCGTGCGCTTGTCTATCGCCGCGCCTTTGCCTCACTTGCGGAACACGCAGCCGCCCTTGGCATGCACTTTTTTGTGACCACCGATATGCAGTGGAGTACGCCCGAACTGCGGCGGGAGGTTGGTTCACTCGATGCGAGCAATGCCCGTCTGGTCGCCCTCAATCAGCGCGCTATCGCCGAGCTTTTTGCGGCTCTCCCGCAGGTGAGCGGGCTTGTGATGCGCGTGGGCGAAGCGGGCGGGGCGCACAATCAGGGTGATACCTATACCGGCCATATGATCTATACGACGTCGGCGGCTTTGCGTAGGCTCATCGAGCAGTTGTTGCCCGTGTGTGAAGCGTACGGCAAGCAGTTGATCATCCGTACCTGGAGCGTCGGTATTGGCGAACTGGGTGATCTGATCTGCTCGCCTGCCCGTTATGCTGCGACGTTTGGTGGCCTCACTTCCCCCAACCTGCTTGTTTCGATCAAGCATGGTCCAGCCGACTTTTTTCGTCTGCTGCCAGCCAACCCGACACTGGGCTTGCCAGGCCCACGCCAACTGATCGAATTCCAGAATCGCCGTGAGTATGAACTCTTTGGTCTGGTGCCGAGTTCAATTGTCACCTTGCACGGTATGGCGCTAGCGCGTGCGGCGCGTGATCCACAGTGTGCTGGCTTCTGGGCGTGGAATAGTACCGGCGGCTGGGGCGGCGGGCAGGCTTCACTGGGACAGACCGGCTGGAACCTCTGGACTGAATTGAATAGCGCGGTAACGGCGGCACTTGCCGATCAATCCGCATTTGCGAGCGAAACCTTTGTCCGTGACTGGCTCCATACACGTCTTGGTTTGGTGTGTAGCCCTGCTTTTGTCGATGTCGCTGCGGATCTCTATCGCGATTCGGCTCAGTTACTTGAACAGGGCTGGTATATGAGCCACTTGCCACAGGCGGTCAACCGGCTTGGCGGGGTCTATCTTTCGCCTTTGCTCTGGGTCTGGTGGATGCGTCCGACGGCCTCACTCCCGATCTGGGCGTATTTAGCCGGCGCTGTGGCTTCGCCGCAGACGGTGCTAGAGGCGAGTGCGCTCGCTGTGGCGCGAGCGAGGAGGTATGCGGAACGTCTGGCAGAACGTGCGACTGAGGCAGCAGAGGTTCAGTTTGTCGTTGACAGTGCCCGTTATCTCGCCGATGTGCTGGCGCTGGCCTATGCGATCCGCGCATTCATGTTTGCCTTGTTACATCAGGCTCAGGCGGTAGAGCCTCGTTCGCGTAGCGATCTGCGCAAGGAAGTTGCGCAACTAATGGAACAGATCGTTATGCACCAGGTAACCTGGGGGCAGCGACGTGATTTTCCAGCGTTGGAGCTTGAGGAAGTCGAGCGCTTTCTTACCGAACTCCGTACGCATCCCCGGCGGGTAGAGCTCCAGGCCCGCTTTGCCATGGTGGCCGTTGGTCTGATACGCCACGAACGCAAACGAGCACTTGCAGGGGCTGCGGGGCTCGCTGGGGCGACGGGTGTTGCTCTCGTTATGCTTGGTCATCGCCATGGTCGGCTTGGCCTCGCCAGCCTAGCGACAGGCTTGGCTTTGCTTGCGCCGTTGCGTCACCAGGCCTTCCAGGCACTGCTCCCCTGGTTCAGCGAGCGCTTCAACGTGTTACCGTCAATCTTCTTTGAAACCGGCCCGGCGCTGCGTGAGTGGGTAGAGGGATAATGACGTGGGGCGAAGTCTGCCTGCCTTCGCCCCACGCGATCATCTTGCGTTCAGCCTTCGGTTGAATCATCTTCACCAAGGCTGGTGCGGATGAGGCGGGCCAGACGTTCGTGGGCCCGGTGTTGCAATGATTTGACTGCGCCAATGCTACGCCCTAGTTGGTTGGCTGTTTCTTCGAGCGAGAGGCCGTAGCTATGGCGGAGTAAGATGACCTGGCGCTGGGCTTCGCTGAGGTGACCGAGCGCTTCTTGGAGGGCTGCTTCATTGATCCGGTCGGTAAGCCTCGTCTCGGGGCCTTCGCTGATCGCGCACCATTCGCTGAGTGGGGCTTGCTTGCGCCGTTTGTTGCGCCGCAGGGTGTCAACGGTGCGGGCGTGCGCAATGCTGTAGAGCCAAGATCCGATCGACCATCCCCGGTCTTCGTAGCGTTCGATGCTCTCGAGCATGCGTAAAAAGACATCAGACTGGATGTCGCGGGCGACTTCGGCGTCACCAATGCGATAGTAAACATAGCGATAGATCCCAGGTGCAAAGCGTTCGTAAATGGTTGATAAGGCTTCGGGGTCGGCGGATCGCGCACGATGGACAAGATCCTCGGGGAGTGCTGCTGTGTTCATGGTCGTCTCTCTCGCCAGATGAAGGATGCAAGGCTTGCGTTGATGCGTATCCGGGAGGTGCAAAGGCTTGTCTGACCTGACCTCCCGTATGCGAGATGCTGACGACACTGGCAGCAGTGATCAATGGATGCACTGCTGAGTATAGCGAGGGGGGCGTTGTGTTGGGGTTATGGATTTGTAATGAGTTAGTTCTGCGGCATGGGCGCTTTACGAGGCGGTTGCCTCCCCTTCGGCTTCGAGCTCGATCAAGTTCACCCCGCCAGTGACGCTGGCTCCTTGCGCAAAGGGTAGACGTCGCACAACCCCGCTGTACGGGGCGACCACCGTGTGTTCCATTTTCATCGCTTCGAGGATCATCAGTGGTTGCCCCTCTTCGATCGCTTCGCCTTCGCTGACGAGCAGTTTGATCAGCGTGCCGGGCATTGGTGCGGTGAGTCCGGCGGCATCGTGGCCGCCACCTGGGCGCGTGGCGCTGTCGGCACTGAGGGGCGCAGGTTGGGTGAGTCGGTAACCATTGCCGCGCCAGCCGATCAAGAGGTCGCCACTGCGGTCGTGCGCAAACAGAAAGCGCTCGAGTCGCCCTCCGAGTTCCAGGACGCATTCGGTTGCGCCCTGCATCACGCGGCGTACCGGGTGGCTTGTTCCTTGGACGCTGATTGTCCAGTCATTCCCACGGTGCTGCGTATACGCAACCAGGGCGTGGTCGCCGCTTTGGAAGCGCACCGGCACACCGGCGTTGCCCATGCGCCAGTGCAGCGCAAAGGGGTCGTGGCGAAGTGGCGTTGCCGCGGTGGCCTGGGCCGTTTGTTGCGCAAGGATCGCCCCGGCTAGCACAACCTCGATAGGCGGTTCGCTAGGGGTGGCTAGCTCAAGTGGGTGATCAGTGAGGAAGCCCGTATTGGTGGCACCAGCGGCGTAGGCAGGGTGCGCAGCGAGGGCACGGAGCAAGGCCAGATTGGTGGTCAACCCGAGCACAACCGTCGCATCGAGTGCGGCACAGAGGCGCTCGACGGCTGCGGTGCGGTCTTCGCCCGCGACGATCAGCTTGGCGATCATCGGGTCGTAATGCACGGTCACCTCATCGCCGCTGCTCAAGCCGGCGTCGACGCGGATGCCCGGGCCAGTTGGTGGCGCAAAGAGCGCCAGTTGTCCAATGGCAGGCAAGTACGAGACCGGATCTTCGGCATAGAGGCGTACCTCGATCGCGTGGCCGCGCATCGCAATCTCGCTCTGGGTCAGGGTGAGCGGTTCGCCCCTGGCAATGGCAATCTGCCAGCGCACAAGATCGAGCCCGGTCACCAGTTCGGTGACGGGGTGTTCGACCTGCAAGCGCGTATTCATCTCGAGAAAATAGAACTGGCCCTCGGGGTCAAGGACAAACTCGACGGTGCCGGCATTGACATATCCGGCTGCCCGTGCGACACGCACAGCTGCTTCGCCCATCGTTGCACGCAGCGCAGGACTCAGGGCGGGCGACGGGGCCTCTTCAAGGATCTTCTGGTGGCGGCGCTGGATCGAGCATTCGCGTTCGCCGAGGTGCAGCACCGTCCCATAGGCATCGGCGAGCACCTGGATCTCGATGTGGCGCGGGCGCACGATGAGGCGTTCGAGCAGCACCGCATCATCGCCAAACGCCGCGAGCGCCTCGCGTCGAGCGCCGGCGAGCGCTTCGGTGAAGCCGGCGAGATCAGTGACGATCCGCATCCCTTTGCCGCCGCCACCGGCACTCGCCTTGATCAGCAGCGGCGTGCCAATGCGTTCAGCTTCGATCATCAACCGCTCATCAGACTGATCTTGCCCATCGTAGCCTGGTACAACTGGTACACCGGCGGCCGTGGCGAGGTGACGTGCCCCAATCTTGCCGCCCATGGCCTCGATCGCCTCGGGAGGCGGGCCAACAAAAATCAGGCCCGCCTCGCGGCACATACGCGCAAACGCCGCATTCTCTGAGAGAAAGCCATAGCCAGGATGGATCGCCTCGGCCCCGGTTGCGCGGGCCGCCGCAATGATCGCCTCGCCGCGCAGATAGCTCTGCGTTGCGGCAGGTGGCCCAAGGCAGACGGCGGCATCGGCAAGGCGCACATGCATTGCGCTCGCATCAGCCTCTGAATAGACTGCCACCGGACTAATGCCCAGTTCACGACAGGCCCGCAGAATGCGCACAGCAATTTCACCGCGGTTGGCAATCAACATCCGTTGCATCGTTTTTCTCTTGACAAGCCAGCTACGCTGGCAGGTCTTATCATCTTGTGTGACAAACAAGCCAGCGTAGCTGGCTTGTTTGTCGCACAAGGAAACATTCCCGTGAGCCGCAGGCCCCCTACGTCAGCTTTGGCAAGATATGCTCGCCGAAGGCCCGAATCCAGGCCTCCTGATTGCGCCCGACGTTGTGGACATAGATCTTATCAAAGCCGAGATCGAGGAAGCCTTGCAGGTGGGCACGATGCTCGTCAAGGTTGGACGAGATGAGCACCCGCCCTTTGAAGTTTTCGGGGCGCACGAGACGGGCCATGGCCGCAAAATCCTCAGGACTGCGGACATCCTGTTTGGGGAAATTCATGCCACCATTGGGCCATTCAACCATGGCTGATTGCATCGCCTCTTCGTCGGTCTCGGCCCACGAGACGTGCAGTTGCAAGAGCTTGGGCATTCTGGCCGGATCTTTGCCCGCCTCTTTTGCCCCGGCGGCAAAGCTATCGAGAATGCCGCGCAGTTTGTCGTGGTTGGCCCCAGGCGTAATCAGGCCATCACAGGTCTTGCCAGCCCACTTGAGCGTCTGGGGGCCAGTAGCGGCGACATAGATTGGCAGCGGCTCTTCGGGCAGCGTCCAGAGCTGCACCTTATTCATCTGGAAGTAGCGTCCGCGATAACGGATCGACTTGCCGCTGAGTAATTTCTGCATCAACTCGGTCGCTTCTTGCAGCATCTCAAAGCGGATCAACGGCTCGGGCCATTCGCCGCCAACGACATTTTCATTGAGCAACTCGCCACTTCCGAGGCCAAGCCAGAAGCGACCGGGGAACATCGCGGCGAGGGTCGCGGCAGCATTGGCAATGACCGCTGGGTGGGTACGAAAACTCGGGCATGTCACACCGGGGCCAAAGTCGCCCTTCGTGACCATGCCAAGTGCGCCCATCCAACTATAGGCATAGGCATTATGGCCCTGGGCAGGCACCCAGGGCTGAAAATGGTCAGCTGCCATCACGCCTTCAAAGCCATAACACTCGGCGAGTTTGCAATGCTCGATCAACTCAGTTGGGTGAAACTGCTCAAGTGCAGCAGAGAGGCCAATTTTTGCCAAAATGATCTTCCTTTCTTCAGGGCGGTGCTGCCAACCACGGTTGCTTGCGCTGGAAAAAAACCAGCGTAGCTGGGTTTTTTCCAGCGCAAGCAAGATTCTCGGGGGCCGCAGGCCCCCTTACCCTTCACCGTTGAGGCAACGCATCGCTGTGTCGCAGAGAATCGCCACGCCTTGTGGAAGGCAGGCTTCATCAATGTCAAAGCGAGGATTGTGGTGTGGGAAAGAAGTTGCCTCGTTGCTGCTCGACCCCAGGAAGAAGTAGCAGCCCGGGACTTTCGCCAGGACGGCTGAGAAATCTTCGCCACCAGTGGTGCGGAAGGTTGTATTGATCTTCTCTTCGCCGAGCACAGCTGCGGCTGATTGATAGGTAACGGCGGTTGGTGCAGGTGCATTGACGGTCGCATCGACCCCAAAGCGGATCTGGACATCAGCGGTGGCCCCCAGCGTCTGTGCAATGCCTTCGGCGACCTCGCGGACACGGCGGTGCAGCAATTCCTGGATTTCGGGGCTGAAGCTCCGAATCGTTCCACGCAATTCGGCGCTTTCGGCGATGACATTGCCGGCCTCGCCGGACTGAAAGGCCCCGATGGTGACGACCCCCGTCTCTTCGGGGTTGAGATTGCGAGCAACGATGGTCTGGAGGGCGACCACAATCTGGGCACCGACGAGCACCGCGTCGACCGTCTGATGCGGCTGGGCCCCGTGCCCGCCTTTGCCGTGGACAATGATCCGGAAGGGATCAGACGCTGCCATCAACGCACCGTCGCGGACGACCGCTGTGCCAAGCGGATGGCCTGACGAGACATGCAGGCCAAGGGCGATATCGGGTACCGGGCTTTCAAGGAGGCCGTCGGCAATCATCGCCACTGCGCCGCCCAGTCCCTCCTCGGCGGGCTGGAACATCAGCTTGATCGTGCCCGGCACCTGGTCGCGATGGCGTGCAAAGAGCGTCGCAACGCCGATGCCAACGGCGACATGGGCATCGTGACCGCAGGCGTGCATCACGCCCGGTGTCTGCGAGCGGTAGGACACATCATTCGCCTCATCGATGGGCAAGGCGTCCATATCAAAACGCAGGAGCACGGTGCGTTCGCCTGGCAGATCGCCCTGCAGGATGCCAACAACCCCCGTCTGACCAACGCCTGTCTGAACCTCGTAGCCCAGCGCATCAAGCTTTGCGGCGACGATGTTGGCAGTACGAAATTCTTGAAAGCCCAACTCGGGATGCATATGCAGGTCGCGCCGAATGGCAACCAGTTCATCATGCAGCGATTCGGCCTCGTGCAAAAACGGAACGGACATACGGCTCCTCCAAGAGACTATAGATGCACACGATTGAACCCTTCAAGTATACCATGATCGCTCACAGCTGATCCTCCCTGTTATTCCGTCGGTTGCAGCACCTGATGGAGCAGGTTCAACAGTCGTTCGGCTGTGAAGGGTTTTTGGAGAAAGGCGATCGGGCTGTCATCGTGAAAATGACTGGTCATCTCTTCGGTGGTGTAGCCACTCATTAACACCACTGGTAACGTGGGCCAGCGCTGACGTAACTGGTAAAAGACCTCTTTCCCACTCATCTGGGGCATGGTGAGATCGAGCAGGACAGCGCCAAGCGGTTGGGGCAGGTGATCACAAATAGCGAGCCCCTGGATCCCATCGTTGGCGCTGAGCGTCCGATAGCCGCCCCGCTCAAGAATCCGGATCACGATGCTGCGCACATCACGCTCATCGTCAATCACCAGAATCAGCGGGCGATCAGGCGGTGGTGTTGGCGGCTTGCTTGGCCCTGATGGTCTAGACAGCGTCTTGAGGAAGGTTGTTCCCGCCTGATCGACAGGCAGCAGGATGGTAAAGCTACTCCCCTTGCCCGGCGTACTCTTAACCGTCAACGCACCCCGGTGCCCGCGCACAATGCCCATCACCGCAGCCAATCCGAGGCCTCGCCCAGCAAATTTCGTTGTGAAAAACGGATCAAAAATACGTGACAAACTCGCTGATTCCATGCCAATCCCTGTATCAGTGACCATCAGACAAACATACGTACCCGCGGTTACCTCTGGGAACGTATGGAATGTCGCAAGATCGACTAACGTCAGTTCCCGCAGGAAGGTACTAATCGTCACCGTGCCTCCAATTTCGGCCAGGGATTCGGCGGCATTGACAATCAGATTCATCACTACCTGGCGAATCTGCGCGGCATCGGCCGCGATAAGGGGCAGATCTGGGGTCAGTTCCTGGTGCAAGAGCGCCTTTTTGTTGACTGAAATGCGTAGGAGACCGATCATCTCAGCGACAACCGCATTGAGATCAAGTGGTTGCACATCGAAATGCCCGCGTCCGGCATAGGCCAGCATCTGACCAACCAGATCGGCCGCACGACGGGTCACAAGCTCAATCTCGCGGGCACTCTGGTACAGTTCGCTCTCTTGAGGGAGATCGAGGAGCAGCAGACTCGCATTGCCGAGGATCGCCGCGAGCAGATTGTTGAAATCGTGGGCAATGCCGCCGGCCATCACGCCGAGGCTTTCGAGGCGTTGGGCCTCAAACATTTTGCGTTCGACAGCGAGGCGGGCTTCTTCGGCGTGCCGACGGGCGGTAATATCTTGCCCTACCACTAGCAACTCAATCGGCTTGCCCCGCACATCTTGCCGCCAGGTCAGCGACCAGAAGAAGGTGCGTTCACTGTCATTGTCCAGCGCGATCGTTGTTTCCAACGAGAATGGCTGTGCGCCGGTGGTGGTTGTGCGCGCAAGTTCGACAAATGCGACACGGTCAGCAGGGGCCACAAACGTCCGCAAATAATCGCGTCCGAGCGCCGCTTCACGGGCCATGCCAAAGACCCGTTCAGCCTCGCGATTGAACTCGGTCACCCGTAATACAGGGTCAAGGCAGACAATGACACTGCCAGCCGTCTCGACCAGTGAGCGAAAGCGGAGGGCGGCATCCTCAACGCGGGCAAAGAGACGGGCATTTACGAGGGCGACGCTGATCTGATCGGCCAGAAGGGTGAGTAACTTGAGGTCATCATCCGAGAGCGCCGGTTCGCCTGAGGATTCGATACTAATAATGCCTGCGACCGGCTGATGTCCATAACGAATCGGCACAAAGATACCCTGGGTTATCCCGGGTACGGCATGCAAAAAATCTGGATCGGTCGAAGCATCACGCACAAAATAGGCCTTGCCATCGCGGACAGTGCGTCCGATCACGCCTTCGTTGAGCCGGATCACCGGTAAGACATGCTCGTAGCCGATCCATGTCTGCAGGTGCAACTCTTCACCTTCACGCAAATAGATGCTGACAAAGGTATAGCCAAAGACCTGGCTAATCTGGTTGACGACCGTTTCACAGATCTGATCAAGCCGGACTGACGTGGTAATCGCCTGCGCCACGCGCTGGATCGTTCCCAATTCAGCGAGGCGCCGCTGGGTATCACGATAGAGGATCGCGTTGTCGACAACGACCGCAGCACGTCGGGTCAATTCCGTTGCCAGGGCCTGGAGCGCGGGGGTGAACTTCCGTCGCGACTCGGCCATCGTAAACGTGATTGCTCCCCTGGTTTGCCCACGGACATTGAGCGGAACGGTGAATGAGGCACACGGCTTGAGTTGTCGGATCAGTTCAAGATAGTCATCATCAAACGTATGCTGGCCGAAGAAATGGGTGCTAAAGTCCTCAATCAGTTCGGGTTGGCCGGTCGAGATGACACGGGGAAAGAGCCAGGGGGCATTGGCAGGCAATTGATAACAACTGATGGTATCGGCGAGCGCCTGCTGATCCGGGCTGGCACAGACGAGGGCGAGGCGTCGTGGTACTGCAGAGGGTTCGGCGAGCGCGACGGCGCACCAGTCGGCAAGCAAGGGGACGGCGAGATGGGCGATTCGGCTCAGAACTTGCTCGTAGTCGAGCGATGAGGTCAAGACAACGCCCGCAGCGGCCAGAAAACGGGCCTGAGCATCATCCCACTGGCCTTCATCTGTCCTCTCTTCAGACCATCCATCTTCTAGTGAAGGTGTTAATGGTGTCATCATGGCGTCCAGGGTATTGTAACCAGGTTTTACGTGAGACATGATACAATCCTATAGGGATGTCAATCATGTCGCCTCTTAATTAAGTATAAACGGAAAGTTCGCTCTGATACAGGGTATCAGGGGCAAGAAGGGGGTCAATATGGCACAAGTGGCACAGGATGCTGCCGCGACGTCACGTGAATCTGCGACTGAACAGCTCAGTTTGTTAGAAGCGCTTACGGCAGCAACCCGTCATATTGCCCTGCTGAGTGCAATGCTTGCGACGTGCGGCAGCCTCTATTTCAGTGAAGTGTTACGCTGGATACCTTGTGAACTCTGTTGGTATCAACGCATTTTGATGTATCCGCTTGCTGTTGTCTTGCTGGTGGGCATCCTGCGTGATGATCGGGGACTTGCCTGGTATGTGCTGCCGTTCTCGCTGTCAGGTATAGCGTTGTCGCTCTACCATTACCTGCAAGTGATCCAGCTTATTCCGCCAGCGGCGTGTGTTGGTCTTGTTCCATGTGGCATTGATTACCTAACACCTATTTTGACCGGGCCGCTCTCTTTTATCAAGATTCCGTTCCTGGCTCTGGTCGCCTTTGGGCTTATCAGTGTTATGCTGGGCAACTATGCTCTTGCAGGGGCACCGGTGCCTTCTGCTCAGGGTCGTCGTGGCTCACGCCTTGCGGCAGTGGTCATTGTGGTCGTGACGATCCTGGTCTTTGTGGGCCTTGGTCTGCTTGTTGGGCTTTAGCGCCGTCGCCCTAAAAACTCCCGCTTGTGGTGGCGCAAGCGAGATGGGAGGAGAACAACACATGTGTGGTATTGTCGGCTACATCGGTTCACGTTCGGCAACGGAAGTTATTATTGGTGGCTTGCAGCGGCTTGAATACCGAGGGTATGACTCGGCAGGGATCGCGATTTATGATGTCGAGGCCGGGCTGCAATTGCGCCGCAGTGTGGGCAAGCTCAGCAATCTGGTTGCTCGTGTCTCCCACGAGCCAGCCGTCGGAACCATTGGGTTGGGCCATACGCGTTGGGCGACCCACGGCGGTGTCACAGAGATGAATGCCCATCCCCATCGTGATGCCAGTGGATCGATTGTTGTCATCCAGAATGGCATCGTCGAAAATTATCTCGAACTCAAGTCGCGCCTCCTCGAACAGGGCGTACCGTTCCAGTCACAGACCGATACCGAGGTCATTGCACATCTACTCGCGTATCACTATCAACGCGAAGGCGCCCTCGCCCCGGCTCTCCGCGAGACAATGCTTGAACTGCGTGGTGGCAATGCCGTCGTTGCTTTCTGTATCCACGAGCCGGATCGTTTTGTTGCTGCCCGTCTGGGCAATGCTGGCGGGGTTGTGCTCGGTTCGGCCCAGGGTGAGCATTTTGTGGCTTCTGATGTTCCGGCGATTCTTGACTATACCCGTGACCTGATCTTTCTCGAAGATCGCGACCTGGCCGTGGTTAGTCGCGATGGCATTGCGATTAGTCGGTTAGATGGGAGCCAGGTGGCGCGCCCGACGGTGACGGTTCCCTGGGATCCCATTGCCGCTGCCCGTGGTGACTATAAGCATTTTATGGAGAAAGAGATCCACGAGCAGCCGCGTGCGCTGGTGGATGTGTTGCGTGGGCGGATCGATCACGAGGCTGGCCGCGTTGATTTAGAGGATCTCCGCCTCGATGACGCCGATCTGCGGCGCGTTGAGCGCATCTACACCACCGCTTGTGGCACGGCATGGCACGCTGGTCTTGTCGCCAAGTTTATGATCGAGCGCCTTGCCCGGGTGCGGGTCGAGGTGGACTATGCGAGTGAGTTTCGTTACCGCGAGCCGGTGCTGGGCAAAGACTCATTGCTGCTGGCCTTTACGCAGAGTGGTGAGACGGTGGATACCCTTGCCGCGATGGAGCAAGCGCGTGACCAGGGGGTGCCGAGCGTGGCGATTGTCAATGCGATTGGCAGCCAGGCGGCGCGGGTTGCCGACGGTGGCCCTATTTATCTGCATGCCGGCCCTGAAATTGGGGTTGCTTCGACCAAGGCCTTTACTTCGATGCTGGTTTCGGCCTATCTCTTTGCGCTACGTCTGGCCCAGGCCCGCGGCACCATGACGCCCGATCAAATCCGCCCGCACCTGCAAGCTCTGGTTGAGCTGCCGGGCAAGGCGGCCACGATCATCGAGCGGGTGCTCCCCCAGTGCGAAGAACTGACGGAACACTATCACCGTGCCTCGAATGCGCTCTTCCTTGGGCGACAACAGAACTATCCAATTGCGCTTGAGGGTGCCCTCAAGCTCAAAGAGATCAGTTACATTCATGCCGAAGGTTATCCGGCTGGCGAGATGAAACACGGCCCGATTGCCCTGATCGACGAAGATCTGCCGGTCGTCTGCATTGCGCCACGCGATGAGATCTATCCCAAAATGGTCAGCAATATCGAGCAAGTGCAGGCGCGGCATGGCCAGGTGATTGCCATTATCACCGATGGTGACGACTTCCTGCCGACCAGAGCGCGTCATACGCTCAGCGTCCCGCCGACGATTCCGCTGCTCCAGCCTGTCTTGACCGCGATTCCGCTGCAGATCTTTGCCTACACTATGGCCGTACGGCGTGGATGCGACGTTGATCAGCCGCGGAACCTCGCCAAGAGTGTGACGGTTGAATAGAGGGGTGCCTCAGCAAACACAAACGCGGTATCCTGTCAGAGGATACCGCGTTCTCAATGGAGCGGGAGACGAGACTCGAACTCGCGACAGCCTGCTTGGGAAGCAGGTACTCTACCAACTGAGTTACTCCCGCACTTGGGATGAAAGTATAGCACCCACTGTTACGCTTGTCAATGTTTCAAAGCTTCCGGGAAGCTAGGGCGATTGCATCATACGAAACCGGATAAAAAATACGCTCTCTGTGGCAGCATGTGCATGCAACCAGCGGCGCACACGGCGGCACCCGGCAACAACGAGGCACCCACAAGGGGTGCCCCTACAGGGCCGGGGGCCGGGCCCGGTGTACGGGCACCCCTTGCGGGTGCCCGTACACCGGGTGCCTTGGCGGGGTGTTATTCATGCCATCAGGCGGTAGCCGACCCCCCACTCGGTGAGGAGCAAGCGGGGCTTGCGTGGATCCTGTTCAAGCTTGCGGCGCAGATGCCAGATATAGACCTTGAGATAATCGTTGTCGCGGCTAAACTCCTGACCCCAGACCGCTCTGAGCAGGGTCTCGTGATCGACCACCGTACCGGCTTTTTCTGCCAGAATGATCAGCAGATGGTATTCGGTTGGCGTCAGATCAATCAGTTCACCGCGCACCATCACTTCACGCGCCTGCTGGTCAATGGTGACCTCCCCTTTGCCGGCGGTGAGGGGGCGGTACGAAGGGGGGACACGGCGCAAGAGGGCGCGGATCCGGGCGGCTAGTTCATCAATGTCAAAGGGCTTGGCCAGATAATCATCGGCCCCATGATCCAGCCCGGTAATGATATCGTTGCTCTGCACCTTGGCGGTCAGCATCAGAATCGGCAACTGGGAAAATTGCCGAATCCGGCGACAGGCTTCCAGTCCATCCATTTCAGGCATCATGATATCGAGCAGAATCATATCCGGACGCTGCTCGCGTACGGTGGCGATGCACTCTACGCCATTGGTTGCGGTCAGGACTTTGAAACCCTCGTATTCCAGGTTGATCCGGATCAAATCTCGCAGGTTCTGGTCATCGTCAACAACGAGGATTGTACGCTTTTCCATGCGCTACCCCTGCTATTATGGCGTCTCAAGGGCTGACGCTTCCCCTTTGAGCTCGGTAAAACGACTAACAATGTCATTATACTTTAGCTCACTGATATGGACATAACGAATCTGCCCCTCGGGATCGATAAAGAAACTGGTTGGCAAGGGAAAGACGCGATAGGCATTGGTGATGTCACCTTCAAGATCGAGCACAATGGGGAACGTCACCCCATATTGATCAAGAAAAGCCTGAACATCATCAGTATCCTGCCCCCGGCTCAACTCATCGCGCGTCAGGTTCACGCCGATGACCGCAAACCCCTGATCGCTAAGGTCGTTATGGGCTGCCTGCAAGGCGGGCAGTTCACGTTTGCATGGCTCACACCAGGTTCCCCAGAAGTTGAGCAGAATGACCTTGCCACGATACGCTTCCAGGTTGAGTGTGCTTCCGTCGAGCGTTGGCGCATCGAAGCCAGGGGCGGCTCGCCGCATTTCGGCCATCGCCTGGGTCTCGGGTTGGCTTTCACCACCTGTCATGATCCAGATCGTTGCCACAAGAATGATCGCTGCCAGGACACCTGTGATGGCAAACCCGATTTCGCGTGGAGTCAGCCCCCGGCGTTCCCCACTATCGGTGGGTTGCTTCATCTGAAGGCTTGCGTCGTAGGCCTGGCGCTGTTGCGGATCACGTAAGACCCGATAGGCGCGTTCAAGTTCAGCGCTGCGTTCGGTCGCGACTTTGACCAGTTCAGGATCAAGTTCGGTCACCCGTTCGGGATTGTACCGTTCGCGCTGGCGCGCATACGCTTCGGCAATTACGTCGTCGCTTGCCCCGGGTTCGATACCCAGGAGCGTATAATACGTTACCATATCATATACTCCGCTTATCATTGTAGCATGAGCTTTTACCTTTTTGAACCCTCGCTTTGAGGTGGGGTAAAACTGGCTCTTCGTGAGGGGCACACAGCCAGCTTAGCTGGCTGTGTGCCCCTCACGAAGAGCCATGTCTGGGACATGCGCTCCTTTTACTCGGTTGCTAACGACTATATTCCTGGATCAACTGGCGAGCCTGAAAGACGAGGTTTGGTTCGGCGTCGGGCATCACGATCAGCATCTGCCATTGGGCGAGCGCTTCGGTGATCTGTGGCGGCTCGTTGAAGGCATAACAGATGCCAGCACTGAGCAAGGCGCGCCCTTCGGTTGCATCAAGCTCAAGCGCTTTTTCGGCATGCGCGATCCCTTGTTCGACATAACTCATGTCGCTGGTGTCTTGCCCATAGTAGCAGAAGCTAGCGGCCATATCGGCATAGGCCAGCGCACTCTGCGGGTCAATTTCAGCAGCTTTTGCATAGGCATCGGCAGCCTCAAGCCAGCGCGGGAGGCGTTCGATATAGGCCTGGCGTGCGGTGGGGTCGCTGCGTGCGAGTCGTTCGCGTACGACGACCACGCTGTCATACAGGGCGTTGCCGAGCTCGATCCACGCATTGAAATTCTCGGGCACCCGTTCGGCAACCTGGCGTGCCGCCACAACCTGCCCCTCGAACTGGGCCATGACCGTGTCGAGGCTGGGGGTCGCTACGGCTGTTGGTGTCGTCAGGCTCTCGAAGCCTTGCGGCCCTGCTGCCGGGGTAATCGTGTTATTCGAGTTGAGCAACGTGATCACGAGCGTTGTCATCACAATGCCAAACGTCGCCAGGCCGACGATCAATGAGGGGACAACCCAGACCGGTAGCCCGCTTGCACTACGCTTGGCCTGGCGTCCTTTGTGGGCCTGGAGAGGCCGTGATGGACGGCCTTTGGGCTGAGCATCGAAGCCTTCGGGTCGTTCACGGCGCCCTGCCGGAGGCAAAGGACGATAGTCAATGGCATCGTCATCGCCTTCGGGCAGTTCATGCTGCCGTTGCGACCGTTCGTGATCATAGGCTTCGCGTCGTTGCGGATCGCGCAAAACAGCGTAAGCTTGTTCGATCTCGTCACGTCGTTGACGTGCCAGGGCCTGAATTTCATCGGCAGCCGCTTCAAGTTTGGCCGGATCATACCGTTCCCGTAAACGAAGATACGCTGCTTCAATGGTTTCAGGCTCGGCTTTGGGGTGGACTTGCAGAGTTTCGTAGTAGTCTTGCATTGATCTCTATGGCAAGGCGTTGCCTTGCGACTGGTTTCTTTACACTTCCTTTTGCTGAGGCAAGCTACCAACGTCGTTAGACGCCTGCCTCAGCAGAAGCTCTTCGCCTACTTGCCAACGCCACGTGAACCCAGACGTGGGGTCCAGGTCGGGAGGCCTTTGGGCAGGCGTACGCGCACACCCGCGAGCATTGCGCTACCTTCGAGGTACCGGCGCACCAGGGCGATGAAGCCACCGACAACGCTCATAATCACCCCCACCCACACGAGCAGGACGAGGGGCTTGACGCTGACCGCAATCACCCCCTTGGCGGGAATAACGGGCAGATTTTCGAGCCCGGTGCCGCTACCTTCAAGCAAGATGCGGCGCGAGGCGGGGTCAAGCGATACGACGGCCAATGACGCGCCGCCTGGCAATTCGGCAGGTACATAGATCAACTCTTGCTCGGCAGTTGTTGGATTGACCGCAACGCGGACATACGGTTCAACCTCAAGTTCTTCACCTTCATAGAGCACCGTCAACTGCGCCCCAACCTGCATATCGCCCGTACCACTGGACATTGCGGCGGTATCAAGATTAAACCCGTTGAACGTGACGATATACGGGCCAATACTGGTTGTTTCACCCTGACCGAGAACGGGACGGCTAGCATCGCGTTCGGGGTCATAGCCGGCTGGCGACACATAGAGGTCGTGCCAGAAGAAGCTATGGATTGATGGCTGCGTCGTCGTCAGGCCCATCTGCTGATTCTCATAGAGATAGGGCCGCGCACTAAAGGTACGTGTGCCATCACTGACCGTGAAATCGAGCACACCATGCTGCTCTTCATCAAGCTGATAGCCATTGAAGATAAATTCGTACCCAAAGAGGCGAGCGCTCTCACCGGGCGCGAGGCTCAAGCGGGTTTCGGGAGTGGCATAGGCACTCGATCCAATCATGCCGATTACCATCACCGCAAAGCCCATGTGGGCGAGATAGCCACCGATGCGCAACCAGCCGCCTTTAAGCGTCCGCAGCAGCATCACCAGATTGGTACCGATCGCAAAGGTCGCCCCCGAAACATAGAAGAGCGACAGCAGATCGCGGACATCAATGAACATGGCGACAATGGCGGCAATTACCGCCGCCACGGCAGGCCAGCGCAGTGTCCGCAACAGATTGCGCATGTTGCTATCACGCCACCCCATCAACGGGCCAAGGGTCATCAGCACAATGATGACCAGCCCGAGGGGTGGAGTTGTCTGCTGATAGAAACTTGGCGCGAGGCTAAAGCGTCCATCCTCAAAGGGAAGTGCCTGTGGATTCATCAGCGTGCCATCGTCAATCTCGAAGGTTGCCCCCATCCAGCCCTGCAGGGTATGGCCGACCCCAGGGATAGCCGAGATCACCGGCATTGATGTGCCGATGCCGATCACAAGGGCCACGAGGACGAACGAGAGAATGGCAAGCACAAAGAAGCTATCACGCGAGAAGAATTTGTCGCTTAGCGGGTTGGCAGGAATATCGCGCCACCGCCAGAAGAAGAGCGCGATGGAACCAACGGCAAGCAACACCAGAAACGCCACCAGACCCTCAAAGATGCCCTCGGCGACAAACGAATGCACCGAGAAATTGGCATAGACCCCACTGCGGGTAAGGAACGTTGCGTAAAAGACCGTCACATAGACCGTGAGCGCCAGGGCCAGATTGGTCTTGCGCAGGCCACCGTGGGTGCGTTGCTGCACCATGCCGTGCATCAAGGCTGTGAGAATGATCCAGGGCACGAGCGACGAATTTTCGACCGGATCCCAGCCCCAGTAGCCCCCCCAGCCGAGCGTCTCGTAGGCCCAGTAGCCACCGAGCAGCAGCGCCAGGCCAAGAAACGACCATGCCGCGATTGCCCACGGCAGTGCCCGGGTAACCCAGGTATCATAATCGCGGCGCACCAGGGCCCCTACCGCAAACGCAAACGGAATCATGCTCAGGGCATAGCCGATAAAGAGCACGGGCGGGTGAATAATCATCCAGAAGTTGTGCAGCAACGGATTGAGTCCGCGCCCATCAACGGGGGTCAGTGGTAGCCCTGTGGTGGCATCAAGCAGTGGCTTAAATGGATTGAGGATCAGCACAAACATCAGCAGGCCTGCCTGGATCGCCTGAACAACCAGCAGCGTATAGGGCTCAAAATGTTTCGACCGGCGAACCAGCAGTGTAGCCGCAAGCGCCCCCCAGAGAATCCAGTTTAAGAAACTCCCTGGTTGCCCGGCCCAACTGGCGGCAACGGTGAAAAAGAAATCGAGGTCACGCGAACTATAGTTGTTGACATACTCGATATCGAAACGGCGCGCCACAAAGACGGTGATCAACAGGGTATAGACCATTGCCACGCTAGCCAGGGTTGCATAGACCCCAAAGCGTCCATAGGTCAGGGCAAGCCGATTGCCACGGATGACCAGTGCATAACTCACCACCGTCAGCAGGGCCATTGCCAGTGACGTGACAATCAAAAATGTGCCGAGAAGATACATACTGATCTTTCCAGATCTCAGAAGAGATAACGCCTACTGTTCCTGATACTTCGAGGGGCACTTGACCAGCAGTTGCTCGGACATAAAAGCCTGCTCAGCCGGGTCATACTGTCCAATCGCAACAATGCTAATGGCGTGCTCGAAATTGGCCGGTCGCGGCTCGTTCGAGATGACCTTGAGCAACTTGCCGTGCTCATCCTGAATCAGGAAGGTAAAACGCCCCTGCTCATCATACTCACCCGTACTGCCCAGAAAACCCGAGAGTTGCACACTGCGGGTGGCCGCAACCGCTTCATCAATGCTCTGGGTATACGAACGGAAGCCGCTCTGGAAGCCAAAGACACCATAGATGATGGCAATCACAATAATGCCGAGACCCGCAATGTGGAGAGGCTTCAGTTCAAAACCACGCCGAGCAACGTGTGTCATTGATGTGGTAGACATAACCGTTCCTTACTTTTCGACAATCTCATGTTCGGGCGAACTAACACGTTTCACGGTTGCCCGTGGTGCCCTTGAGGAGGGCTGCTCACGCTGGCGTTCACGTTCCAGTTCACGTTTAAGCATACGTGCCTGGGCATCAAGGCGCCAGAGATACACAAAGATACCGAGCCAGACCGACAGGGCCACTGCCATCGCAACATAGATGGCAATCCCAGCCTCTAAAAAGGCTTCAGGGTTCATACACGACCTCCATCACGCTGAGCAAGAGCCCACTGAAGCCCCAGCAAATTGGCGCGTAGATTGAGCATCCACAAAAAGAGCGCCGTAAAACCGGCAATCGAGGCGAGAAACGTAAAGAGGGTGATCCGATTATCGAGTACCCCCGTTCCGGGGGCTTCGATATTCAACAGCCCGCTGTTTATCGAAGGATCGACATATTCCAGGCCCAGTTGGTACCGTACGCCAGGAAACTCGGGGCGATCGGCCATCGTGCCGGTTGCCAGATTGAAACTGGGTCGCAGCGTTGTCTCACCACTCAAGCCTGGTTCGCTGACGATCACTTCGGCAGTCACCAGATCGCCTTCGCGTTCCAGCCCGATCAACTGGATTTTGCGGTCGCCTAGCAACCCGATCATGCCCACATCGAGGGTGATGCCATCGCAGGTGCTGCCCTGGATAAAGACACAGTTAGGATGCAGGGTGCTATCAGCGATGCGCGGGGCGACAAAGATCAAGAAGGGTACGGTGACAAAGGCAAAGAGTGAATAGACCGCACTGAGTTGGCGACGGCGTTGCACATCATCAATGGCGGAGCGCAGCGCAAAGAGTGCGGCGTAGATCAGCAACAGCACAAAAATAGAGGTCTGGCGTGGATCCCAGTTCCAGTAGATGCCCCAGACGACCTGCGAAAAGATCATGCCGGTCACCGTTGCGAGGGCGGTAAAGAGAAAGCCCCCCTCGGCGGCGGCTACGGCATAATCATCATAGGTAGGATTGCGCTTCCAGAGGTAGAGACCACTAAAGATGGCCGAAATGGCAAAGGCCAGCACACTGACCCAGGCGGTTGGCACATGCATAATAATAATGCGCCCCGCATTGCCCAACCCCTCGTACTGAGGAATCACCAGAAACATCACGACGGTCACGCCAGCCATCCAGAGCCCGATGAGCAGCTTGCCGACCTGGGCCATCTGCTGCACCATAGATGTACCTTTCCAGAACCAGAAATGTGTCATGCTGCGACATACCAGAGGTATGAATTGTCAAGACTCTACTCAGAGGACATTATATCCACAAGATGGTCATGTTCGCCAATATTGTAGCATGTTCCACAGGTCATGTATGAGACATGTATCACATACAATGCTATCGTTGTGAGATTAAAACCATCCTCTACGCCTCCCAGACAAAGCGAAAGAGCAGCAATGATGCGACGAACATGGCGACGCTGTAGGCAATCAGGAATTGCAGGGCGGGCAAGGCAAGTACCCCACCACCTTCGGCAAGTGTGGCAGCGGTGCCTTGAATCGCGATAATCAGCGGAGGAACAAGGAGGGGAAAGGCAAGCACAGCAAAGAGGGCATTCTTGAAACTGGCCCGGGTGATAATAGCCGCAAGGATCGTGGTTGAAGTCGCAAGACTGAGGCCACCTGCGGCGAGTATGCCGAGAAAGGCCAGGGGACTCCCGACCTGGACGCGCACAAGCACGATGAAGAGCAGGCTGGTGATGACGCCAAGCAGCGCAAGCAGGGCGAGGTTGAGCAAGAATTTGCCCAGGTAGACGGCAATCGCTGGGGCGGCAAGCCGCAAGGCCGCCAGCGTGCGCGTCTCTTCTTCGTGAACAAAGCCCCGCGACAGACCACTGATGGCCGCAAAGAGGAGCGCAATCCAGAGGAGTGACGCCTGGATCAGGAGGGCCTCTTCGGTGCGCCGTAACCCGATAAAGGTCGTCCCAATGCTCACCATCATCGCGGTACAGGCCGCAAAGAGAACCATCGCATTAATGGCATAACGGGTGCGCAGTTCGATCCGCAGATCTTTGACAAAGACCGCCCATGCTGCCTGCAAGAGGTCAACGATACGCTGCTGCGCGACTGGTTGCTGGGTGGTCAATGTGAGACCAGGATCGTGTTCGGTACTTGAATGCCCGGCCATCAGGTGCTCCCAAACTCTAACACAAGATCGCCGTAGCGTAGTTCGCGGGGATCATTGGTGGCAATGACCACAATGCCGTGGCGGCGCTGGGCCTTGATCACGGTGTCAACCACCTCGGCCCCGCGTTCATCAAGCGTGACGGTTGGCTCATCAAGCAAGAGCACGGGTGGCTGGTGGATCAGGGCATAGGCATAGCGCATGCGCTGGGTCATCCCCGATGAATAGGCCGCCAGACGGTCATCGCTGCGCCCGGCCAGCCCAACCCGGGCGAGCAGATCATCGATCGCGTGATCATCAAGCGTGATCCTGCGTACGGCAGCGAAAAAGCGGAGGTTCTCGCGGGCGGTGAGATCCCGATAGAGCATCAGGTCGGGAGCCACCCAGCCGATGAGGTGCCCGGCATCACGCGGGTCAAACGCCTCTTGGCCGACCAGATAGGTGATCTGGCCGGCATCGGCCCGTTGCAAGCCGGCCAGCAGGCGCAAAAAGGTACTCTTGCCACTGCCGTTTTGTCCGCTGACCACCATCGTTTCGCCAGCACATAACTCGACCGACACAGCGGCAAAGACATCGCGGGCACCATAGCGGGCGGCAACTTCTTCAACTATCAGTCGAATGTCCACACAGGGATTGTAGCACAGGTAGGCCAGTTCATTCTCACGGCAAAGGCCAGCGCAGCTGGCCTTTGCCGTGAGAATGAACTGGGTGGGTTTAGGTTCTAGCCAGCCAGTTGAGGGTGTTCGACGCGCAAGCCCTGCCAGACGCGGTCAGGGCTCGGCGATTTTCCCGCAGTGAGGAAGCGGAGCAGGACTTCATTGAACTGTTCGGCTTCGTCGAGGAAGGGGAAGTGGCGACTACGTGGCATTGCGAGCACTTCGGCCATCGGATTGTGCGCAAAGAGCTTGAGTTGATTCGGGTTTACGATATCGTCACGTTTGCCGTGGATGATCAGGGCTGGCACCCGCAGACGTTCGAGCTCGGGGCTGAGGTCGGTGCGCCACATCGAACTGATGGCGTAGCGCATGGTATCGGCATCAGATTTGACGCTATCATCAACCATTTCTCCTACGGCAAACTGGTGGGTTTGCCCGAGGAAAAAGCGAAAGAGCCTGCGGCGTACCCAGGGCAACCGGGCGGCAGCATCGGCGAAGAGGGGGCGATCCGTCAACTTGAGCAACCAGGCCAGTGAATTGCCATCAATTGGTGCGCCAACCGTGGTTACGCGCAGAATGCGCTCGGGATGGTTCAGCGCAGTCTTGAGGGCCACCATCCCGCCCATTGAATGGCCCACCAGCATCACGCGTTCAATCCCCAGTTCATCGAGAAACCGAATCACCTGATCGGCATAGGCCTGAATGCTTGCCTGGGTCTGTTTGCGGCGCGAGTCGCCAAACCCCCAAAAATCAAAAGAGTAGGTACGAAACTGTTCGGCCACCACTTCCATGGTGGGGAACCAGTAGCGCCAACTGCCGAGCCAGCCATGGAGAAAGAGCACAGGTTGCCCCCGGCCCAGGACTTCATAGTGGACGACCTGGTTATCAATGACGATGATGCTCATGACGTTCTAACCTTGCTTAGTCGGCGCTGCTGCCTGCATGCGAGCGCAGGCTGCCGAGATCGTTGTCGCGTTCAGTCACCGAGGCGCGTAGCCGCCACTGGAGGGTGGTAATATCATCGGAAATTGAACGCAGTTGGGCCATTTCTTGTTCGAGTTCGGTGAGTAACTGATGGGCTTGGTGCCCGATTCTGGCGTTGGGGTTCAGATCCGACAGTGCGCCCACCCGTTCCTGGATGGCAGCAAGCAAGCCCATCAGATTGGCCCACGCTTCATTGTCTTGCAATTGGGCATTGCGTTGACGGACACTGCGATGCTCAAGCCACTGCTGGATCTGGAGTTGCAGGGTTCCGATGCGTTCTTCAAGGACGTGCAGTACCTCTTGATCGGCCAGCACCGTGATCCGCTGATCGGCATCGGCGGGCACGGTGATCAGTGTCTGCTCGAGTTGATCTTGCAGGTGGGCGATCGACGTGGTTAATTGCGACTGGCGGCGTGCTACCGCCTCTTGCTCTTCGAGCAGATCAGTCAGCATGGTGCGCAGGGCCGCCGCCTCACGGGCGTTCCGTTGCGCCTGTTGCTGTAACAGATGGGGAACAAACCAGAGCATCAACATCAACAGGGTGATGATCGCGATGCTTAGGGTTACAAACAGAGCTTGCATCAGCGTGCCTCCTCAATCCTCTCTATTAGTATAAAAACGTTAAGCACGCTTAATCCAGAGCATTCTATGACAGCAGGATTACAGCTTGTGCGGTCGCAGGGCGAGAACGCCAACTGCGCTGGCGTTCTCGCCCTGCGACTGCACAGATTTTTATTGTTCGAGGGTTGCGCAGATGACGCGCTCGTGGCTGGCGAGGTCGCGGTGGAGGCTGAGGCTGGCCTGGGGGAACGCGTTGCGGATCAGGTCGCTGACAATCTGGCCTTGCCATGAGCCAATTTCGAGCAGGATGGCACCGTTGGGGCGCAGGTAGGGCGGTGCTGCGGCAAGGAGGCGGCGATAGACATCGGCCCCGTCGGTTCCGCCGCCGTCGAGGGCCAGGTGGGGTTCGTGGGCACGGACGTTGGCGTCTACCTCGGCGAGTATCGTGTAGGGTGGGTTACTGACGAGGAGATCAACCGGGGTCGGTAGGGGTTCGAGCAGATCGCCCTGGAGCAGGATGATGCGCTCGCTGAGTTGGTACTCGCGCACGTTGCGGGCGGCAATGGTCAGCGCTTCGGCTGAGACATCGGTGGCGTAGATCAGGGCGTCAGGCACGTGTTGTGCGAGCGCCAGGGCGATGGCCCCGCCACCGGTGCCAATGTCGGCGATGGTCAGCGGTGTGGCGCGGTGGCGTCGGCGCGCTTCGGTGAGGGCGAGCTCAACGAGCAGCTCGGTTTCGGGCCGTGGGACGAGGGTGTGTTCGTTGACAAAGAGATCGATACCGTAAAATTCTTTGTGCCCTACGAGATAGGCAACGGGAATCTGGGTCGCCCGCTGCGCAACAAGGCTGGCAAAAGCGGCACATTCAGCGGGCGTTGGCTCGTAGTCGCGTTCGGCAAGCAGTTGCGCCCGCGGCCAGGCGAGTACGTGCGCCAGCAGGATCTGAGCATCTAGGCGTGCGGTTGGACTGACCGGCTCAAGCTGGTGCTGAGCCTGCCGGAGCAGGCTCAGGACGGTGATGGGCTGAGGAGCTTTCATTGACTAATCAATGCGACGTTCGGTGAAATCACTGCCATCAAAGGAGAGCAACCGCTTTTTGTCGTCGATGATGGTCTCGAGGTGGATCGGGCGTGTCCAGATGCGGTGTAGGTTGCGCATCGTATCCCGCGCATAGTCCATCTTGAGATCGACGCCTTCGTGACGATGGCGGAGATAGAGCTCGCCCCGGTTGTTGTAGTTGCCGTCTTCGACCATGATCGAGGGTTGCCCGAAGTTGGTGAGTCGGAAGAGCAACTTCTCTTTGATCTCGCGGAACTCGCGTGAGGCGATTTCGTAGAGATCGGTGTCACGGTTGTAGCGGAAGGTAAAGAGCTTGTTTTCGATGACAAACTCGGGGGTGAGAAATTCGTCGATGAAAGTGACGTCGTTGTAGAGCTTGCGGATCTCGAAGATCTTCTGGCGACCGAGGCCAAGCCCGCGATCCCAGGTGCGTTTGGCGGCAAGGTCGTCGCATTCGTCGTATTCTTTGCCAAATTTGCCTTTATTCCAGCGATCTTCGATATCGCGCAGCAGTTCGAGGCCCACTTTGTAGGGGTTGAGTCGTCCTCCGCTGGTGGCGACGACCCCGCTATGCAGATCGGCGAACGAGATGATTTCAGAGGCGTCGGCAACGTGCTGGGTCATGATCGTCGAGTGCCAGTAGCTATTGTGGTTGATCAGACCCTGCGCGGCATACCGATGCGTGACTTCCACCGAGATGTCGTAGACATCAGCGCGGCCATGCGCAAGCGTGACCACGCTATCTGTCCAGGGCTCGGAGGCAGGGGTGGGCTGATGGGCGAGGGTGTTCTGCAGCGCCTGCCTTTTAGCGGGTTGGTCAAAGCCAAGCTGGTCGGCGAAGGTGCGTAGCGATGCCCCCGCGATGCGGATCTGCCAGGTGCCATCGGGTTGTTGCTGGTTGCTGCTGAGGATGCCAAAGTTGAGCAAGAGCAGTTGCACATGCTGGCTAAAGGTGGCCTCCCTGGTGAAGAGCACGGCTCCCTGGGTGGCGACATCCCCGTTGGCGTCATAGAGACCCCGCAGGAAACTGGCGACGACCGGCTTCGGCGAGCGCATCACGGAGTCGGGGATCACCTGTGCGGCAAGAACCTGGTGCAACGCGGGCGCGGCTTCGCCCCCCTCCAGAACAATCTTCCACTGCTCGCCATCATCGTGGGTGACGAGCGCAACATCGGAGCACTGCGCTGCATACGCAAGCAGCGTCTGGACGCAGGCCGCGTCACGGGTTGTCACCGTCAGTGGCGCGACGAGCGTGGTTAGCGGAGCCTGCCAACGGGTATGGTTCGGCGCGGCGAAGAGCATCTCGTCGTCGGCCTCGTCAACTGAAGAAGGCTGGAGTTGCAAGTTGTGGCCGGCGAGATAGCCAAGCAAGGCCGCGAGCGGCTCATCGAGAACAGCAGGTGACGCAGGGCTGAGGGGAACATACGTCGAAGCCCAGAGATCCTGACCGCCGGCGAGTTGCACCTGGTCACCGGGTTGCACCTGATCGAGGCGCCGCCACGAGCCATCGGCGAGCAGCACCCGATGGTTGACCGAGCCTTCGAGGTGGAAACCGCGGCTGGTGGTCAGTTTGATCGTCGCATAAGCGGCAAAGGTCGCCCAGTCGTAGATCCGTTGGGGTTGACTGCCATCGGCGGTACGCAGGGACAACTGACGCTGCACGACCTCGGCGAGGGGCAGCAACCCCTCTTCGGTAAAGAGCAACGCCGTACCGGTGAGGCAAGCCCAGCCCTCATTGAGGATCTTGGTCATGCCCTGAGGCGCGAAATAGTAGGCCTCATCGCGAATAATCTCGAGCACCGTATGTTGCCAGCGCTCGAGGGGCGCATAATTCATGAGAAAGAGCAGCACATCGCGCTGCGGATTTTCCGGAAAGCGACGCTGTTTGGCGCGTTCCGCATCGAGTTTCTTGCGCTGATCTTCGAGGTACTCGGGGGGATTGATATACCCACGCATATACTCACGGTCAACCTTCAGACCCTCGACCACATCAGGTTCATCCTCACCGACAATTGGGCGATGGGTCTGGGCTTCAGGGCGGCGGATATAGGGCGAATGATAATCGATCAGATTTTCGAGCGAGAGACAGGTATCAATAAAACTCTCAACGATATCATAGCCCACGCGGTCAATAATGCGTTGGATCCGAGTTGCGTGATTTGCCATCGCATCAAGCATCTTACGATTGGTATGAGCAAACCACATATTATGCTTGAAGAAATCGACGTGGCCGGTGACGTGGGCCATCACCATCTTCTGGGTCACATCCTCATTGCCTTCGAGCAGATAGGCATAGGAAGGATTGGTATTGATCACCATCTCATAGATCGTCGAGCCGGCCCAGACATGGCCCTTGAGCAACTGGTCAAAGTCCATGCCAAAACGCCAGTGGGGATAGCGGGTAGGAAAGCCGCCGAAGGCCGCAGTCTCATAGAGCGTGCGATAATCGAGCACCTCATAGAGGATCGGGAAGAAATCGAGCCCATACGCACGAGCGATGGTTTCGATCTCCTGGCGAGCCGACTCGAGCTTGGTTGGCAGACGTGTACTCTTCATAAGCTATCTTGTGCGCAAGGAAATCACTTGCCTTTACCGAGAAAATCCTTAATTGTATCGTAGACATCATCACGTTCAGCAATTTCAGAGATCACAATACGCTCGTCGCTACTCAGATACTCTTCGAGATCGTGGGCAAAGCGTCCGGAGCCATAGAGCGACCGCACCTGCCCATAGCAGAAGAGATTCGCCTTGGGCAGCAACTCCTTCTTGAGCAACTCGATGCACTCGCGGGTATCGCCGCCGCCCCAGTTATCGCCATCAGAGAAATGGAACGGATAGATATTCCATTCATTGGCGGGATAGCGCTCATCGATCAAACGATTACAGAGCTTATAAGCCGACGAGATCTTGGTACCGCCGCCCTCGCGGATATGGTAGAACGTCTCCTGGTCAACCTCTTTCGCGGCGGCATCGTGGACAATATAGCGAATATCGATCTCCTTATACTGTGAACGGAGCCAAGTTTCGATCCAGAAGGCCGTAATGCGCACAAGTTCCTTCTGTTCCGCGCCCATCGAGCCCGAGACATCCATCATATAGATGATCACCGCATTGCTTTCGGGGATCATCACCTCTTTCCACGAGCGATAGCGCATATCATCGCGAATCGGGATCACAATCGGGTCAACGCTATCATACTCACCAGACGAAATCTGGCGGCGGAGGGCTTCGCGGTAGGTTCGTTTAAAATGGCGCAGCGAATTAGGGCCGGTACGGCGGATCCCGCTATACTTATCCTTTTCGCTGATCAGATTCTTCTGGCCTTTGGGCTGAATATTGGGCAACTGCAACTCTTCGCCGAGGATTGCGGCGAGATCCTCGAGCGGCACATCGACCTCGAGCACGTGCTGCCCCGGCTCAGAGCCAGCCTCGCCCTGGCCCTGCTGGGGATCGCCCTGCCCGATTGGATCGCCGACATCGCCCTCACCCTGGCCGACACCGCCGCCCTGTTTGGCCCCATAGCGAAACTGGGGCAAATCAATCTGGGGCACAGGAATCGAGACATAGCGTTTGCCCTGACGGCCGATCATCTCGCCGTGAGACATATACTTGCGCAGATCCTGCTTGATTTTCCCCCGGACAATCTGGCGAAAACGTCCGAGGTCACGGTCAACACGTTTCATTGACATAGGCGTACTGATGGGAGGCAGAACGACCAGCATGCTGGTTGTTTTGCCTGCTATGCGTTAAACACGATGTACAGGCTGACTCAGCGAGAGCAGTACTATCTGGGTTGCAGACATGAGTGCCGGCTTTAGCCGGCTAAAGCCGGCACTCCTCAGGCACACGTCGTCTAGGACTGCTCTCGCTCACCTCACTAACCTAGCGTTACGTTAATAGGTTCCGCGGGTATCGCCACGGGCGAAGATCGAGGCCACATAGTTCAGGACATCGGTTGCACTCTGGTCATTGTAGCCAAAGTCACGCACGAGGCGAGCCTTGACGACATCGATCTTCTCTTGGGTATCCTTATCGATCACCCGTGAGACAAGCGACGTAAGCTTGATGCTATCCTTTTGATCCTCAAAGAGCTTCAGTTCAAGCGCCTTATGGAGCCGCTCGTTGGTACGATAATCAAAGGTCTTGCCCTCGATCGCCAGGGCACCGATATAATTCATAATTTCGCGGCGGAAATCGTCTTTGCGCGACTCGGGAATATCGATCTTCTCTTCGATACTGCGCATCAGGCGCTCATCGGGCTCTTCATACTGACCGGTATAGCGATTACGCACCTTCTCGCGCTGCGTATAGGCCTTAATATTGTCAATATAGTTGCCACAGAGCCGTTTGATCGCCTCTTCGTCGGCCGAGATCGCCCGTTGCACCTCATTCTTCACGATTTCGGTATACTCTTCGCGGACAACAGCGAGCAGATCGCGATAGTGCTTGCGGTCATCTTCCGAGCTAATCAGCGCGTGATTCTTGAGTCCGCCCTCGAGCTCATTAATCACCATAAAGGGATTGATATAGCCCTCTTCCTGATTACTGACGAGCGCATTCGAGATTTTATCTTGGATATAGCGCGCCGAAATGCCTTCCATACCCTCACGGATCGCCTCTTTGCGCAACTCCTTGATATTATCCTCGGTAAAACCGGGGAGGGACTTGCCGTTATAGAGCTTGAGCTTTTGCAAGAGCGTCAGATTGGGCTTTTTCGGCTCTTCGAGGCGGGTCAGCACGGCCCACATTGCCGCGACTTCAAGCGTATGGGGGGCGATATGGACACGCACCTTCTTCTTATTGAAATCGCGCTCGTAGATGCGCACCTCATCGCGGAGGCGGGTGACATAGGGAATATCAATGCGCACCGTGCGATCCTTCAGCGCCTCCATGAACTCATTATTTTCGAGGCGGCGATACTCGGGCTCATTGGTATGGCCCAAAATCACCTCATCAATATCGGTCTGGGCGAACTTCTTGGACTTAATGCGATGTTCTTGCGAAGCGCCGAGCAGATCATAGAGGAACGCCACATCGAGCTTGAGCATTTCGACAAACTCGATAATGCCGCGGTTCGCGATATTGAACTCACCGTCGAAATTGAACGCACGGGGATCAGAATCGGAGCCATAGAGCGCGATTTTGCGATAATTGATATCGCCGGTGAGCTCGGTCGAGTCCTGATTCTTCTCGTCCTTGGGTTGGAAGGTACCGATCCCAACGCGATCCTGCTCGCTAAAGACAAGGCGGCGAACGCGGATATGGCGCACGACCTTAACCCAATCGCCATCATAGCGGCGCATCAACTCACGGAAATGGAAGCGACAGACGGGGCAGAGATCGCCCGAGATACGGACATGCTCCTCACTTGGGCGGCCCTCATTCATTCGAGCGAGGAAGGCCTCGCGGTGATCAAGAGGAATGAGGTGGAGGGGCTCCTCGTGCA
This sequence comes from Candidatus Chloroploca mongolica, assembly GCF_004762035.2. Taxonomy (GTDB): domain Bacteria; phylum Chloroflexota; class Chloroflexia; order Chloroflexales; family Chloroflexaceae; genus Chloroploca; species Chloroploca mongolica. The sequence goes on from NZ_SIJK02000009.1 coordinate 90,319, forward strand.
TGGGGCACTTTTCCCACTCGGCCTCGGGCACCTGGCGAAAATCGAAACTCGCGTGGTCTTCGATCGTCCCGAGGTACCAATCATAGGTAAAGAGGGCACCATCATCAGTCTTGGAATAGTGTTCAAGGCCCTTCTTGATGCGGCGAACGATCGTTGACTTGGATGAACCGACCGGGCCGTGGAGCAAGAGCACCCGCTTTTCGGTACCATAGCCTTTGGCGGCACCCTTAAAGAAATTGACCAGCCGCATCAACGGAATCTCGAGGCCATAGATTGAGTCATCGCCATCAAAGGTTTCATCAGAGAAAAACCGATAGCGAATCAAGCGTTTCTTGGCATCAATAAAGTCCTCGGTGCCATAGGACATAATCATATCGTAGATGCGTTGGAACGCATTACGGGTTACACGCGGTTCCTGGGCGACAAGATCCAGATACTCGCCAAAGCTTCCACGCCAATTCAGTTGTTGGAACTGCTTGCGATCCTGGATTTCGCCAAGAAATTCCATCAGCGAGCTACCGGTCACGGTTGTCATCGGTTATTCCTCCTGCTCAAGGCCCCTGTGTTCCCTTGTAATCCAGGCGCAGAGAGTGCCGCAACGGTCGTTACCCAGACGATCATCCGTCTGAGGAGAACGTTGGGGCAAGCTCACGGCGCACGCCGTTGGCCTGGCGTCGGATCCTCGTGGAGCCAGCGGGCAGTTATGCTAACGTGCAGGGCATGCGATCTACGCTGAGCGATCTCGCGGGTGCAGTGGTGGCGGGTAGCAGGGAGTACGTCTACGTAGTCCCTGTGCGACATCGCTATACAGCTTTCGATCTCTGGGAGTCTGAAAAGAGGAGATCCTGATTGGTCAGGTATTAGCATTATAACAACGCGCTAGAGGCGCGTCAAGGATAGTTTGGGCTGTTTCTTGCGTGGTTTGTCACAACATTCAGAAATATTTGTGCGACAATTGGCCAGTCATACTGTTGAAAGGGCACCCGCAAGGGGTGCCCCTACAGGGCCGGGCCCGGTGTACGGGCACCCCTTGCGGGTGCCCTGGTGGGGTGCATGCACGGAAGATGCAATCGCCCTGACATCCTCGTTCGTGCGGCTTGACAGGTTGTGCATGCATATGGTAGCATACAGCCCGTTGGGTGATTAGCTCAGTTGGTTAGAGCGCCACGTTGACATCGTGGAGGTCAGTGGTTCAAATCCACTATCACCCACCAACGCTCTGTTGCAAGCACCGCCCCATCGGGCGGGCTTTTTGTTTCCTGGCACGCACGGGTGCCGCTGTCGAGTGAGGCGACATATGCGGGTCTTGCTTACCGGGTTGACTGGTCCTGTTGGGAGTTTCCTCGCCGATTATCTGTTGACGCTCCCTGCGGTTGAGGTTCATGCTTTTAAGCGCTGGCGCAGCGATCCTCGGCCAATTGCCCATCTGCTTGAGCGGGTGACGATCCACGAGGGTGATATCGAGGATCCGTTTGCCATCGATCGCGCCATTGCCAAGGCGGCCCCCGAGCGCATCTTTCACCTCGCTGCCCAGAGTTATCCCAGTGCTTCGTGGGAGGCACCGATCCACACGTTGCGGGTCAATGTTGAGGGCACGGTCAATCTGCTCGAGGCAGTGCGGCGTCATGTGCCGACGGCGCGGGTGCATATCGCGGGGACGAGCGCCCAGTATGGCACGGTAGCGCCCGAGGCTATCCCTATTGGTGAGACGCACCCGATGCGTCCTGGTAGCCCGTATGGGGTGAGCAAGGTGGCGGCTGAGTTGACGGGGTTGCAATACCACGACAACTTTGGTTTGCACGTGGTGGTCACGCGCTCGTTCAATCATGTCGGGCCGCGCCAGGGTGACCGCTGCTCGATTCAGACCTTCTGTCGGCAGATGGCGGCGATTGAACTTGGTTTGCAAGAGCCGATCCTGCGGGTGGGCAATCTTGAGCCGCGCCGCGATTTTACGCATACCCGCGATGTTGCGCGTGCGCTCTGGCTGCTGCTTGAGCATGGGCAACCCGGTGAGGTCTATAATCTCTGTTCGGGGCAGGCGACGCGCATTGGCGATATTGTGCAGATGGTCGTGGAGCGCGGGCGGGTTCCGGTGGAGGTGCAGATTGACCCGGCGCGGCTGCGCCCGAGCGATGAACCGATCCTGCGTGGTGACAACAGCAAACTGTGTGCGGCAACGGGCTGGAAGCCTACCATTGGCATGGTCGAAATTGTCGAGGAATTGCTTGCCTACTGGCGCATGGAGTTGGCGCGGTGAGCGATGAAATTCTACCCGGAGGGCGGGGAACGCTCTTTCTGGTGGCGACGCCGATTGGCAACCTTGAGGATATCACGCTCAGGGCGTTGCGAATTTTGCGTGAGGTGCGCCTGATTGCCGCCGAAGATACGCGACACAGCCGAACCCTGCTCGATCATTATCAGATCAGCACGCCCTGCATCTCGTATCACGAACATAATAAACTCGCCCGGCTTGAGACGATCCTTGAAGCGTTGAGTCTGGGCAATGTTGCCCTTATTTCTGATGCGGGAACTCCGGCTATTTCCGATCCGGGTTTTGAACTGGTGCAGGCATGCCTGGCTGCCGGCTACACCATTGTGCCCATTCCCGGGCCGAGTGCGCCGATTGCGGCGCTGGTTGCCTCGGGATTAGCGACGCAACGCTTTGCGTTCCTTGGTTTTTTGCCCCGGCGCAGTGTTGAGCGGCGCACGCTTTTTGCGGATATGGCTGAGTTAACGCTGACCCTGATCTGCTTTGAAGCGCCGCACCGGTTGCTCGATAGCCTGGCCGATATGCAGGCGGTTTTTGGTGACCGGACGATCGTTGTAGCGAAGGATCTCACCAAGCGGTTTGAAGATCTGCGGCGCGGCACAGCGAGCGACCTGATCAGCCATTTCAGCACCCAGCGTCCGCGGGGCGAATACACGCTCGTGATCGAAGGCCGCCCCCCTGGGGAACACAAACGCGACCGCAACCGCCTCCAGGCGAGCGCCCATACCGGCGAACCGCCAACGGAGGCAGAGATCGCCGGGCGGCTGCGCCTCCTGCGCGACCAGGGTTTCAGTGGCAGCAGTGCGGCCCGTGCGGTTGCCCGCGAACTCGGCCTGCAAAAGAGTGTGGTGTATGAGGTGTGGCTGAGCCTTGGTGCTGGCGAGTAGCCTGGGTACGCGGGCGGGACGCCCGCGTACCCAGGAATGCCAGAAAACTTTAGTGAATCAGACGTTGAAGAGAAAATGGCAGATATCGCCGTCCTGGACGATGTAGGTTTTGCCTTCCATGCGGACGGTACCCTGTTTTTTGGCTTCGGTCATCGAGCCAGCTTTGATAAGGTCGTCGTAGGCGACAACTTCGGCGCGAATAAAACCGCGCTGGATGTCAGAGTGGATCGCGCCAGCTGCTTCGACGGCTGGCGTCTGCTGGCGGATCGTCCAGGCACGCACCTCATCGGGGCCGGTCGTCAAAAAGCTGATCAGGCCAAGCAGGGTGTAACTCTGTTGAATAACGAGTTCGCGGGCAGGGGTTGTGATGCCCAGGTCTTCCATAAAAGTCTGCGCATCTTCGTCATCGAGTTGGGCCAGTTCGGCCTCAATCTTGCCACAGAGCGGCACAACGGCACTGCGCGGATGGGCATAGGTAACAGTGGGCGGCGCACTCAACTGATCTTCACCGACGTTGGGCACGAGCAAGAGTGGCTTGGCGGTGAGGAATTGATATCCACGGATGAGGCGCTCTTCTTCCTCGCTCATCTGGGCGGCACGAATCGGCACTTCAGCCTCAAGGCCAGCTTGCAAGCGCAGCAGCAACTCGCGCTCGGTGATGCGTAGCTCTTTCTCTCGGGTGGCCATTTTCGTAATCTCGGCGTTGAGACGTTGCAAACGGCGCTCGATAATCGCGAGATCGGCAAATGCGAGTTCGAGATCGACGGCCTGCAGATCGCGCATCAGGTCAACTGAGCCTTCGGGGTGAGGCACCGCGCTGTCTTCAAAAGTACGCACGACGTGCAGCAGCGCATCAGCGGTGCCCAGGTAGTTGAGCAACGCGGGCGGGAGGCCCTCGCCCTCGCGGCGCGAACCACTGAGCCCGGCGACATCAACATACTGCACATCGGCAAAAGTCGTCTTTTTGGGCTTGAACATCCCTGTCAACACGGCGAGACGGTTATCAGGGACTTTGACGGTGGCCAGATTTGGTTCAAGTTGACCAGAGGCGTAGGCCGTTGTCTCGGCTGTTCCTCGCGTTAAGGCATTGAAGACGGTGGTTTTGCCACTATTTGGCAAGCCAATAATTGCGATTTTCATGTTTCTCTTCTCTGGTTGGTCACGGGTGTGTGTCCTGAGTTTGGGCAAGTATAGCGCCGGGGTGCGAAAGTTGCAACCCCAGGGGCGAAGCACGCGCTCGGGATGGCGGGTGGCTTCGTCGCGCCGCATCCCGGAGACCTGCCAGGTG
>NZ_SIJK02000009.1:94862-106226 GCF_004762035.2 Candidatus Chloroploca mongolica
GGCTTCGTCGCGCCGCATCCCGGAGACCTGCCAGGTGTGCGCCGCAGGGATCCTGGGGGTATCGGAGGATCGTCCCGGTGCCCACCTGGCAGGTCTGATGAACGTCGCTTTGGCTCAGGAGGGGTGTATAATGGAGGGGTGTTAGGGAAGTTTCCCGTGTGAAGGGTACCGCCTCATGGTCTATGCTACCCCCCAGATGAGTGATGCAATGCGCCCAGGCTTTGGGCGGCCACAGTTGATCTTTTTTTGCGAGCTTGAGAGTGATGAGTTATGGGCGTTGTTGCAAGATGAGTTGCTGTTGGCTGAGTTGTCGGTGCATGGGTATGGTGTGGCGGTTGCGATGCGTCACTTTGATGAACCGACGGCAGCGGCAGTGCGCTTGCTGAATCAACATCGTATTCCTGCGATTGCGTGGTTGCTGCTCTCGCCTGATGAGGGGTTCTGGTTCCATTTGCAAAATTATCCTCAGGCGGTCGAGCGGTATGCAGCGTTTCGTGGCTGGGCGTTGAAGCACGGGTTGCATTTTCAGGCGATTGGGCTTGATATTGAGCCGCCGCGCAATGAGGTCGATCATATTCATCGCTGGGGCTTGCGTGATTTGACGCGACGCGCCTGGCTTGCCCGTGAGAATGTGCTTTTTGCTTCGGCACGCCTGGCTTATACTGAGTTGATTGCTCGAATTCATCACGATGGGGCTGAGGTGCATACGTATCAATTGCCGATTCTTGCTGATGATCGCCGCGCTGGAACGAGTCTGGCGCAGCGGGCGCTTGATATTGTTGATTTGCCTGCCGATGTCGAGGTGCTGATCTGCTATAGCAGTGCTCCGCTTGATACGCTTGGCAACGACCTTGGAGGGGCGCTGGTGGCAAGCTATGGCCCTGCTGCCGATAGCATTGCCGTTGGTGTGGTGCCGGGTACGTCGGGACGTGAGCGCTCAAGTGAAGCCCCGCCCCCGCTCTCGTGGGAAGCCCTTGAACGTGATCTCTTGCTTGCTGCACGCCATACCGATACAATCTATATCTACTCGCTCGAAGGCTGTGCGCAACGGGGGTTGATGGGGCGCCTTGCAACAATTAATTGGGATGCCGAGGCCCGGGTTGCCTTCTGGAAGCGGAGCCTTGTTGCGTCAGCGCGGAGTGGAATTTTGCTCTGGATGCTTGCGGCCCGGTTTAGTCGGGGGCTCTTTGCCTGGCTGGGCTGGAGTCTGTTTGCGGTGATGGTTGCGCGCCAGATGCGGCGGCGTACGCGGGGCTAGGGGTATTTATTTTGACGCAAAGGCGCGGGGGCGCAAAGGTTTGTTGGGTAAGGGACTAGTTTTTTTGACGCAAAGGCGCGGGGGCGCAAAGGTTTTAGGGCATGTGCTTGACCTTCGCTGCGGAGTGCCGACTTCAGCCGGCTGAGCGGGAAGCCGACTGAAGTCGGCACTCCGATGAGCGTAAACGGTGATGAGCGTAAATGGTAAAGTAGCCTAAAGCCTTGTCTTAGGGAAGAAAGAAGAGATGCATGCCTGTTCAGTTGGAAGCGTTGTTGCGTGAAGAGATTGTGATGGTTGGGCGTCGGCTCTATGAGCGCGGGCTCATTGTGGCTGGCGATGGCAATATTTCGGCGCGTCTGCCCGATGGCTCGATCTTGATGACGCCTGCCGGTCTGTGCAAGGGTGAGTTGACGCCCGAGGATCTGGTGGTGATCAATCTTCAGGGTGAGTTGTTGCGGGCTGCTGCGGGTCGTCGGCAGTCGACCGAGCAGCATTTGCATCTGCACGTCTACCGTCGTCGCCCCGATGTGCTGGCCTGTGTCCATGCGCATCCGCCGATGGCGGTGGCCTTGACCCTCGTCGGGATTACGATGAGCGAACCGGTGCTGCCCGAGGCGATGCTGGCGCTCGGGCCGATTCCGACGGCACCCTATGCACGCACTGGTACCGTCGAGATGGGCGAGGCGATTGATCCCCTGGTTGCTGACCACGACTCGATGTTGTTGGCCCGCCACGGTGCCTTGACGCTGGCGCGTACCCCGACGGCGGCCTATTTTCAGATGGAGCAGATCGAACATTGCGCCCGCATTCTGCACGCGGCCCATCTGCTCGGCCCACTTGAGCCAATGCCCCATGAACGTATTGCTGAACTGTATCATTTGCGTGCGGCCCTTCGCATTCAAAATTAGACAGGATAACAATGAAACTTTCACCTGAAAAGATCGAACAATTGGCTGCCGATCTTGTTGATGCGCTAGCCGATGTTGAGGGGGTGCTCTTTCAGGCGGGCGATAGTGAGTTGCGCATTGCGATCAAGCAGATCATCACTGATGAGTTGCAGGTCGAAGAGCGGCTTGATGCCGAGATTCACGGTTTGCTGCAAGCCTATAAGTACGAGATTACGATGGGGCGCCTGAGCTACGATGATCTCTATCGCAAGCTACGCCATAAGTTGATTAACGAACGCCGCCTGGTGTTGTAATGTCACTTGAATTTATTGAGAGTCCAACTGAGCAGACGACCGCCGGGACGGATGTGGTGATTGCGGCGCTGGCGCTGGGGTCGGCGGCCTATCTGATGCGCCATCGTACCTGGCGAGCGTATGTGTGGGGCGGTGCTTTCAGCGCACTGGCTGCGGCTGGGGTGCTTGGGGCGGCTACTCACGGGCTAAAAATTGGTCAGCGCATGCACGATCTGCTCTGGCGGTTGCTGGCGATCAGCTTTGGCTTGATGGTCGGCTGTTTTGCGTCGGCGGCGACGGCTGATGGCTTTGGCGAACGGGCCGGTCGGCGGGTCTTGCCATGGCTCTTGCTTGGGGCGTTCGGCTTTGACACCGTGACCCGTCGACTCTCCCGCGGGTTCATTGTCTTCATTGCTTACGAGGCAGCGGCGCTGCTCTATGCGCTGACGATCTATGTGCGCTTGGCCCAGGGTGGGCGGATGCGCGGGGCGCAGATGACAGCGGCGGGGATTCTGCTCTCGCTGATTGCGGCTGCGATTCAGTCGTCGCGCCTGCACACGCAGATCGCGGGTCTCCCGTTTGATAACAATGGCATCTTCCATCTGGTGCAGATCGCCGCGATCCCGGTGCTTGTTGGCGGCATTGATGCCGGCCTGGTTGAGGATCATGGGGCGTAACATCTTTTTGCTCTGCGCCTGTTTCTTCTTCTTCACGGCGTGTGGGACACCGCCGCCCGCGCCAGAAGAGGAACTGACGCAGCAACAACAGACGATTGGCGATCTGACGATCGCCTTCGAGGGCGTGGCGGTGCCGCGCATCAATACGAGCCAGCAATTTGTGATCACGTTGACTGATGAGACCGGTCAGCCGCGTGATGGGGCTGATGTCTACATTGATATGACGATGCCCGCGATGCCGATGGGGATCAACCGACCGATCGCCGAGCCAGAGGGCGAAGGGCGTTATGTCGCCTACAGCGCCTATACGATGGAGGGCGATTGGGAAATGATCGTGGTCGTCAGGCTCGGTGACGATGAATACCGGGCAGTTTTTCCGGTTGTGGCGGTTGAGTAGTTTGTTAATTTGACGCAAAGGCGCAAAGGCGCAAAGCGCCGCAGGCCGATCCATTAAACCTTTGCGCCTCTGCGTCTTTGCGTCAAAAAACCTTTGCGCCTTTGCGTCTTTGCGTCAAGCCTGCGGTGCTTGGCGTCAAACTCGTTCGGAGAGCTCGGCCCAGCGGGTGTAGGCGGTTTCGATGGCTGCTTCGAGCGCGGCGAGGCGGGTTGCGAGGTCGGCGGCGCGGGTGTAGTCGGCGCCTGTGGTGGCGAGTTCGGCGATGATCTGGTCGCGTTCGGCTTCGTGTTGTGGGATGCTTGCTTCGAGTTGTTCGAGTTCGCGCCGCTCTTTGTAGTTCAGCCGCGTGGCCTGGGTTGGGCGCGCTGTGGGGGTAGGCGGAGTGTCGCTAGCCGTTGAGCCGGCCTGCATGCCGGCCCGTGGGCGCATGGGCTCGCGCGCAGCGCTCTTTTCCTGCTTCTTTGCATCGTCGTGAGCCTGCCGGTACTGGCGGTAGAGGGTGTAGCCGCCGGGGTATTCGCGGAGTTTGCCGTTGGCTTCGAAGGCGATGGTGCGCTGGGCGATGCGGTCGAGGAAGTAGCGGTCGTGGCTGACGACGACGATGGCACCCTGGAATTCGTCGAGGTAGTCTTCGAGCACGGTGAGCGTCTGCAGGTCGAGGTCGTTGGTCGGTTCGTCGAGCAGCAGCAGGTTGGGGGCTTCGATCAGTTGGCGGAGCAGGTAGAGCCGCCGCCGTTCACCGCCCGAGAGGGTGCTGATCAGCGCCCATTGTTGCTCGGAGCTGAAGAGGAAGCGTTCGAGCATCTGGGTAGCCGCGACCAGGGCCCCTTCGCGCCCGCGGATGAGTTCGGCGGCGTCGCGGATGTAGTCAACCACGCGCTGATCCAGATTCAGACCCTCGGCTTCCTGGTCGTAGTAGGCGTGATGCACCGTAGTGCCAGTGATAATCTCGCCTGCATCGGGGGTGAGGCGCCCGACGATCAGGTTGAGCAGCGTGGTTTTGCCGCTGCCGTTGCGCCCAATGATGGCGAGCCGGTCGCCGGGACGGATTTCGAGGTTGAGTTGGTTGATCAGGGGCTGGCCGTCGTAGGCATAGGTCAGGTTCTTGATTTCGACGACCCGCTTGCCGAGCCGCCGGCCCTGGGCCAGATCGATGGCAACCTGGCCCTGGCTCGCTTCGGGGCGCTGCTCGATCAACTCGTAGACCCGCTCGACGTGGGCCTTTTGCTTGGTCGTGCGGCCCTGCGCGCCCCGCCGGAGCCAGGCAAGCTCTTTGCGCAACAGGTTTTTGCGCGCATCAGTCGCGGCAACCTCTTGCTGGAGGCGTTCGGCTTTTTGTTCGAGGAAGCGTTCGTAGTTGCCCTGATAGACGGTTGCGCGACCGCGATCGAGTTCGAGCATGCGGCTCACGAGGCGATCGAGGAAATAGCGGTCGTGCGTGACGAGCAGCAGTGCCGTCGGAATGCGGGCGAGATACTCTTCGAGCCAGGCGACCGTATCGGTATCAATATGGTTGGTCGGCTCATCGAGGATCAGCAGGTCAGGCCGATCAACAAGGGCGCGGGCCATGGCGGTGCGCTTGCGCTGCCCCCCCGAGAGCGCCTCAACGGGCACGTTGATCAGCTCGGCGAGGCCCAGTTCATCAAGAATGCTGCGCGCCGCCGTTTCGGCCTCCCACGCACCGAGCGCGTCCATCTGGGGCGTCAACTGACCGAGTTGCGTGATGAGCGCGGCGTTATCGGGCTGGTGAGCGAGCGCCGTCGCAACTTGTTCGTAGGTACGGAGGAGCTGGATCGTCGGCGCAGGGCTGGCAAAGACCGCTTCGAGCACAGTGGCCCCTGGCGCAAAGAGGGGAGCCTGGGGGAGATAGGCGAGCGTAATGCCGTTGGCCGTCACCACACGCCCGCTATCGGGCGGCTCGACGCCAGCAATCACGCGCAGCAGCGTCGTCTTGCCGCTGCCATTGACCCCGATCACCCCAAGGCGCTCACCCTTGAGCATGCCAAACGACACCTCTTCAAAGAGCGGGCGGGGGCCAAATTGTTTACTTATGGCTTCGACAGAGAGAATGGTCATCGGATGTTCTCACGGACGGTTATAGAAGAGAGGGCTACCGCAATCCGCTCGGCCTCTTTGCTTGGAGTATGGTATCCTGGCCTCCATGCTTCCAGCGAGAAGTTGCGGTCGAGAGGGTCTCAGGGAGGGCTTGCCCTCGCTGAAAAAACCACGCCTTCCCTCTTGCGCAAGGCAGCAAGCGCAGCTTGCAAACATGAAGATTGCCAGCACATTGTACCAGACGGAGCGAGTATGTCGATCGAGCGTGCGTTGGAGGGGGTGCGGATTGTTGAGGTGGCGACCTATTTTCCGGGGCCGCTGTGTACGCAGATTTTGTTGGGCATGGGTGCGCAGGTGACGAAAGTGTCGCGTCCGGGGGGTGATCCGTTGAAAGAGTTGCGTCCGCTTGATGCGACATATGCGCTCTTTAATGGAGGCAAAGAGGAGCTTGAGCTTGATCTGCGTGTGCCCGAGGGGGCAGCGCGGTTGCGCGAACTCGCGTTAGAAGCGGATGTCCTGGTTGACGGCTTGCGTCCGGGGGCGTTGGAGCGCATGGGGTTGGGGGAGACCGCGCTGCGGGCGGCGAATCCGCGGTTGATCTATTGTGCGCTGAGTGCATATGGCAGCCACGGCCCTGAGAGCAGCCGGGCGGGGCATGATCTCGATTTCGAGGCGCTTTCGGGGATGGTGGGGGCGACGCTTGCCAATGGCGAGCCAGCGATGCCGGGGGCACCGTTGACCGATATGGTGAGCGGGTTGACGGCTGCGACGGGCATTCTGGCGGCGCTGCTGGCGCGCGAGCAGCATGGGCAGGGCACAATCCTTGATGCATCGATGGCCGGTGCATCGCGGTGGCTAATGGCACTCTGGTATAGCGTCGAGCGCCAGCGCCCGGGGGCGCGTCTCTTGACCGGCGAACGAGCCTACTACCGGCTCTATCGCACGGCTGATGGGCGGCATCTGGCAGCGGCGACGCTAGAACCGCATTTTTGGGCGCGCTTCTGTGGGGCATTGGAGCGCCCTGATCTCGTTGCGCGCCAGTTCGATGCTGACCAGGAAGCCGTAGCGCACGAAGTCGCGGCAGTGGTTGCGCAGCGCACGCTCGCCGAGTGGCAGCGCATCCTTGCGCCACTGGACGCCTGTGTATCGCCGGTGCTGACCATTGCCGAAGCCGCCGAGGCCGCCGGGGAGATCAGCGTGCGGTTGCCGATTCGCGAGGGATAGGGGCACGGCGGCGCCGTGCCCGTACGGGGGGCGCGGCGGGGATCGGGGATCGGGGATCGGGGATCGCGTGGCGGTGGGCACGACGCCAGCGTAGGGCCGAAGCACGCGCCTGCTCAGGTGTAGGGTGGTGGCACGGGTGAGGGGCGCGTGCTTCGGCCTTACGGCGATGGTGTGGGCACCGGGCGATGGTGGTGTGGCGATGCGGGCGCAGGGCGCATGCCGGTCGCCAGGGATGGATTTGGGCGCGGGGGAGGGCGCAGCAGCGATGGTATGACGTTGGGGTTGAGAGGGGGCGCATGGGCTGCTGCGCCCCTCCATCGGGGATGGGCGGGGCGGGCGGGGGCGGGGCAGGGGCACGGGCAAGCCGTGCCCGTACATGGGGCGGGGCGGGGTGATCGTTGGGGCGCGGGGTGGAGTGTAGGGGCACAGCAGCCCCTGGCGCGTCCGTTGGGGGAATGCCTCTCTGATTGCTGCTGCGCCCAGCGGCCTGTTGGTGGCGCAGCCTTCACCATGAAACAATAATGCCTCGTTGCTATGTTATACTGCGTCCAACACCAGATCGTGTTGTTCCCACTGTCTAGCCATTGTTCATGTTATGGTTGCTTTTGCCATCACCGCCCTTGGGCCAACCCATGCGCTTTTCCGTGGCCGCGAGGCGGAACTCGTGCGTCTGCGGCACCTCTGTCTCGATGATGTCGCGAGCTATCTGGTGCTCTATGGGGGGCGGCAGAATGGCAAGACGAGCCTGTTGTTGCGCCTGGAAGCTGCGTTGCAGTCGGATGCGCGGGTCTGTCGGGTTGATTTTCAGTTGATCAAGGGGGCCTCCGCCGAGCGTGCGTTTGCGCATCTCGCGACGCGGATCGCAATCCCGGTTGGCATTGCTGCTGCGGCCGGCGTGCAGGATGGCCCGACCTTTCAGCAATTTCTGACCGACGCGCTGGGGCGTGCCGAGATCAGTCGGTTTGTGTTGATGCTGGATGAGTGGGGTGCGCTGCCTGCGCCGACCCGCGAGGCGCTGGCGAATGCGTTGCGCTCGATCTTTCATACGCGGCTGTGGGAGCCGACGCTTGAGAAGTTGCAGGTGATCTTCAGTGGTGGGGTCGAGTTGTACGACCTGATCATCACCGAGGCGTCGTCGTTGCACAATATTTGTGAAGAGGTCTACCTGGGCGATCTTGGGGCGACCGAGGCGCTTGCGTTGATGCAGGATGGGCTGAAGCATCTGGGTCTCAGCGAAGCGGTTGTTGCCGACCTGGGCCGCGCTACCTACGAGCGGGTGAACGGTCACCCGTACCTGACGCAGCGCATCGGGCGCACGATGGTGCAGGCGCTGCAACCGGGCGTACCCCTGCCGGCGAACGCGCTGGCTGACGCCATTGCCGAGATCCAGCGCGGCGACCCGTTGTTGCGGCGCATCCGCGACGATGTGCGTGAACATCACCTGGAAGACGCGGCGCGCCGCTTGCTGAGCGATCCACCGCCTTTCACCCGCCTGGACGACGCGATGGCCCGACTGGAACTGATCGGCCTCGCCAAACCAGCGGGCGACATCTGGGCAACACGAAACGCCTTGCTCGCCGAAGTCTTTGGTCCCTTGCTGGGTGTGGCTCCGCCAAGGGTCGTCGTGCCGCCAGATGCGGTGGTTGTCGATCCTTCAATCTCAGCCGCAGATGCGGGAGGCGCGACGCCTCCACCTGAGGTGGTTGTCCATCCTTCAACGTCAGCCCCAGATGCGGGAGGCGTGACGCCTCCACCTGAGGTGGTTGTCCATCCTTCAACGTCAGCCGCACCGCCACGGGGCAAGGCGACGCCGTCGCCGCTGCCCGCCTGGGTACCACCCCTGAGCCACATCCCGGCCGGCCCCTTTTTGATGGGGAGCAGCGATGCGGATCGGATGGCGGAAGATCGAGAAAAACCGCAACACACCCTGACGCTGCCTGACTACTGGATTGGCACAACGCCCGTGACCAACGCGCAGTTTCGGCCTTTCGTCGAGGGCGATGGCTATACCAATCCCGCCTACTGGACGAAGGTGGGCTGGGCGTGGCGTGAACAGGAAAAGATTGTCACTCCTCAATGGTGGAACGACTCGCCCTGGAACGGTGCGCGGCATCCCGTCGTGGGCGTGAGTTGGTTTGAGGCGGTGGCCTATTGCCGCTGGCTGAGTGCGCAGATCGGACACGAGTTCCGCCTGCCGCCCGCGGCTGAATGGGAAAAAGCCGCCCGCGGCCGCGAGGGGCGCATCTGGCCATGGGGCAATGCCTGGGAGAGCGGGCGGTGCAACAGCAAGAAAGCTCGACACAACCGCACGACCCCAGTTGACCAGTATCCGACCGGTGCGAGCCCGTACGGGGTGCTGGACATGGCCGGCAATGTCTGGGAGTGGTGCGCGACCCTGTCCAGCAAAGGCAACCCGTATCAATTGGAAGATGAATGGCAAGCAGCGTATCTGGAAGCTGACAAGGGTCGGATACGACGCGGTGGATCTTGGTACCACGAACAAAAATACGTCCGAGCTTCGTGCCGCAGCAGCTACGACCCGCGCAACCGCGACAGCAACAGTGGGTTGCGGGTCGTCAGTCATTCTCCGCTGCCCGGTTCTGAATCCTGATTGCTGTTTTTGGGGATCGGGGATCGGGGATCGGAGCAAAGCTTTGCCGAGCGATGCAACAACGTTTTGTGCTGCGGCGCGTTGGCGTCAAACGAATTGTCTTCGTTGCATGGTATGGGGATAGTTTTTGGAGCACTCTATGTCTACCCACAGTGGTTTCGGTGATTTGCCGACGATCCAGGATGAGCTTGGTTTTGGGCCGTCGGCTTTGGCGCTTGCCGAGATTGTGCAGGGCGCGCATCTGGATGATACGCCGTTGACGATTGGCATCTATGGGCCGTGGGGCAGTGGCAAGACGAGCATTATGAAGATGATCTATGAGCCGTTTAATAATTCTGCTGCGCCCCACCCCGAGGTGATTCCGATCTGGTTTGATGCCTGGCGCTATGCGCAGAGTGAGGCGCTCTGGCGGGCGTTGCTGATCAGTGTGATTGCGGAGATTCGCCTGCGGGTGCTCGGCAATGAGGATCGTTTGCGTACGCTTGTGGGCGCGCGTGCGCGGAAAGCCGGCGAGGTGCCGCCAGCCGATCCGACGACGAAATGTGGCGAACTTGAACAGCAACTCGACGATCTGCTGGCGAGTCTCTATCAGACGGTTGAGCGTGAAGAGGTCGGGTCGCTTGCGCTTGATTGGGGCGAAGCAGGCAAAGCGACGGCGCGCACGGCGATCAGAATGGGCCTTTCTGCGCTGCCGTTTGTTGGCACGGTGAGCGATGCGTTGGGGGTAATTGGCAAGGCCGTGCAGGGTGGGGGGCTCAAGAGCGAGGAATTGGAAGGCTTTGCCAAGGCGCTTCGCCGTGAGCGATCAAAGGTCTATAGTGAACAGGTGCGCTCATTAGAGCAGTTCTATCGCCAGTTTCATGACCTGATTGAAGCGTGGGCCGCGCAGGCGGGGTTTCGCCTAGTGATCTTCATTGACGACCTGGATCGCTGTCTTCCCGAGCAGGCGATTGGCGTGCTGGAGGCGATCAAGGTCTTTTTTGATGCCAAAGGCTGCATCTTTGTGCTCGGTGTTGACCGAGAAATCATTGAGCGCGGCATTCGCGTGCGCTACAAAGAGTTTGCCCTCACTGAGAAGGTGACCGAGCCTTTTCCCGTCGCCGAGCGCGACTACCTCGAGAAGATCGTGCAGGTGCCCTTTACCTTGCCGCCGCTGGCTGCCGACACGATCAGCACCTTCTTGCAGAAGCGGTTGCCCGGTGTGTCGGATTTGAGCGAGGTAGAACGCACCCAGGTCGCAAGCGCAATGACCGCTGGGCTCCTGCGCAACCCACGCAAAGTCAAACGCAGCTTCAACATCTTCCGGCTCCACCTGATGCTCGACCGGGCGCATCAACGCCGGACACCTGCGGGACTCATCGCCAAACTGACCGTGATCCAGACCAGTTTTACCAAGCTCTACGAACAGATCGCCCGCGAGCCGCTGCTGCTGCGCCACATCGAAGCGATTGTGCGCGGCATGCCGGGTGGGGTAGGGGGCAGCCCGATCCCAACGACCCTGCGCGAAGAAGTTGGGCAACAGGATGATCGTCTGCGCAAGATGTTGCAGCATGAGCCGTGGTTCGCCGAGCTTGATGAGAACCAAATCCACGAGTTGGTCTACCAGAGCCGCGTATCGGAACAGGGGTAGCGGCGGGGGCGGGGGCGGGGATTGGGGGGCGGGGATTGGGGGTCGGGGATTGGGGATCGGGGATCGGAGATTGGGGATCGGGCAAGCCGTGCCCGTACGGGCGGCGGGGCGCGGCGCGGTGTGGGGTGTAGGGGCGCAGCAGCCCCTGGCGCATCTCTTGCGAGAACGCCTGTTTGATAGCTGCTGCGCCCGGCGGCTCGGTCGGCGGGGCATCGGGCGCGGGGGGTACGGCGGGGGCACGGCGGGGGCACGGCACCGCCGTGCCCGTACGCGGGGTGCGGCCGGGCGGGGGCACGGCGTAGGGGCACGGCTCGCCCGTGCCCTTCCTTCCA
>NZ_SIJK02000009.1:106326-144934 GCF_004762035.2 Candidatus Chloroploca mongolica
GTGCCCCTACGCGGGGCACGGCGGGGGCACGGGCAAGCCGTGCCCCTACGTGGGGCGGGGGCGCGGCGGTCGGGGCACGGCGCCGCCGTGCCCTTCCTTCCATGGGGCATGGCGGCGGGCCGGTGGGGGCACGGCGGCACCGTGCCCGTACGTGGGGCACGGCGTGGGGCACGGCGGCACCGTGCCCGTACGTGGGGCACGGCGGTCGGGGCACGGCGCCGCCGTGCCCGTACTTTGATGCCCATGGCAACCGTTCCCCGTGTATAATAGGAGGTATACAAGAGAAGGAATGCTCCATGTTGACGTATGAGAATTTTGTGGCGGTGTTGCTCGGGGCGATTGAACGATCGGGGCTGAACATCGCGTATACTCAAGAATTGATCGATACCCACGCCCTGGGGCGTAGTTTGAGTATTACCTGTTTGCCCGATGGGGTCGAAGATGATCAAGGCCCCGAAGAACCCTCTCTGCGGGCAGTGGTGGCGTTTCGCTGGTCTCCTGAGTTTACGGTCTTTTCGTTGCGTGGTGCCGATTCGCTTGATGATATCGAGCGTTTTGTTGATGAGCGCCTCTTTGCTCGGTCGCGTACGGGGCCGTCGCTTGATGTTGAGGTCATCTATTACCTGCCGCTGACGCCGCTGCAACAGCGTGATGTCGCTGCACTGCCGTTGCTCGCCCATGCGGTCCAGGAGTTGCACGGGACGCTGGTTGAAGAGCACGAGGTGATGCGTGTTGATGGGGTGCTGGCCTTTGATGTCGATGGCATGGCTCGGGTGCAGGGCGTTTCGGCGCTGCGGCTCTGGAGCCTTGATGATGCGCTCTATGATGTGGAGTTGCTCGCGCTGACGTTTGAGGAGTTGTGTACTGAGTTGCACGCGATGCTTGAGTTGCTCTATGCTCAGTTTGGTCCACCTGAGGGTAGTGAGCCGCAAAGCTTCGACTCGTTTGGCTCTGATCGCCGCTATTTCAAGCCTCCTACGGCTTAGATGCAATCCTTTTTAAAAAAGACGAGTTTTTTGACGCAGAGACGCAAAGGCGCAATGTTTCTGATGTCAGGCATGCCAATTCATAGCGCTTTGGTGGCGCTGCATGAGCGTATGCGAAAAGTATTGAGCCTAGATGAGTAGTCTGTTTCCTCGCGAGGCGCTGGCTTCGCTGCGTACCGATGGTGCCGCTGAACGCTGGGTGGCTGTGCAGACGTTGCTGCATCCGGTGCTTGCAGCGCTTGCCGAGCAGATCGCTGCGGTCGCTGCGCAGCGCTACCCGCGTTTCTGGCCCCTCTATGAGGTGAGTTTCAAGAGCCAGCGCTATCTCCATCGTGGTCGTGGCCGCCGCGATGCGATCAGTGATTACTGGGTGGCCTTTGATCGTCCGCCGCGAGGCGCTGGGGTGCTGCTTGCGGTCAGCGGTCGCGAAGAGGCGATTCTGATTGGCTTGCAGCTCTGGCGGGTGCGCAAGCCCGATCTTGCGCGGGTCTGGGAGACCGGGCGGGCGGTCTGGCTGCCCCTGGTCGAGCGTGTTGCGCACGAGGGCCAGGCTCGCTTTGCGCCGCACCACGCCGAGGTTGGTGTTCCAGGGGCCGATGGTGAACCGGCGCCGCTCTGGCTTGAACGCTATCTTGCGTCCCGCCGCGCCAATTATCTCTGGGCCGGGTTTGTCTATCCCTGGGCCACCATGCCGGACGATCTTGCCCAGCGCCTGACGGATGATGTGCTGGCCCTTGTCTTGCTCAATGAAGCGGTGATGGAACAGGCCGAGACGCACGCCCCAACTGGGGCACTGCGCGTGCGCGAAATGCGGCAGCCGTATCTGCCGCAGGGTTTGCCCCCGATCGAGGTGATCGCTGAACGGGTGCGCCAGGATGGCTTTGCACTGGATGATGTGACCTTGCGAGCCTATCATATTGCGTTGCAGACACGCCCGCTGGTGATTCTGCCCGGGATCAGCGGTACCGGCAAAACGCGTCTGACCCGCCGCTATGCCGATGCAGTCTATGGCCTGGGTGATGGGCAGTCGAATCCCTATTACCTGCTTGTTGCTGTGCAACCTGACTGGCATAATGCCCGCGATCTGCTGGGGTACTACAATGCGCTGACCGGCCAGTACCACGCGACCCCGTTTCTCCGCTTTCTTTTGCAGGCTGCCGCCGATCCGCAGCAGTTCTACTATGTCTGCCTCGATGAGCTCAATCTGGCCCGTCCCGAATATTATCTGGCCCCGATCCTGTCGGCGATGGAGACCGTGGAAGGCCTGTTTGACCTGGGGGTACCAGTTGACGAGGTGGCACTGGTGGGCGGCGGGGTGGTACGCAATCCTGTGCGCTTGCCGACGAATCTGCGCCTGATTGGCACGGTCAATGTTGATGAGAGCACCTTTGCGCTGAGCGATAAAGTACTCGACCGGGCGAATGTGATCGAATTGACCGAAGTTGATCTCGACCGATTTCGTGCGACCTACCCCGCCCCGCTGGATGATCAGCTCTGGGCGTTGCTGGTTGCAGTGCAGCGCATCCTCACCGACGCTGGCCAACCCGTAGGCTATCGCACCCTGGCGGCGATGCTCCAGTTTATAACGCAGGCGAGCGGAACCCTGTCGGTGCAGCAGGCGTTTGACCTGCAACTCAAACAGAAAATCTTGCCGCGTCTGCGTGGTGAAGATAGCCCCCGGCTTCGGCGGGCGCTGACCGAACTCTTGAGTTTCTGCCTTGGGCTTGAGACTGCCCAGTGGGGGCGCGCCAACCGGATTAGCCCTGCGCAACTGGCGGCGGCCCTCTATCCGGCAAGTGCCAGCAAACTACAGCGCATGCTCGAACGCCTTGATCAGGATGGGTTCACTGATTTTTATAGCTGATTTTGACGTGTGGCGTTGAAGGCAGTATGATTGCGGCAGGCGCAACCTTCCTTTTGCAGGGTAGACTCGTATGACCACACGTGATTGGATTGCTTTAGGTGTCTCGTATGTATACGCCGGGGGGCTTCTCTTTCTTGCCGAGGCGGTGCGCCGTTGGCGGGGCTATCCGCAAGACTTCACCCGCAAGATCGTTCATATTGGTGCCGGGATGTGGGTCTTTGGGGTACTCGCCCTTTTTGACACCTGGTATATCGGTATTATCCCGTTTGCGACCTTTATTTTCATCAACTATATTCTGTGGCGCTACAAAGTGCTTGGTGCGATGGATGCCGAGGATAGTACCCCAGGTACCGTCTATTTTGCCCTTGCGATCACGATCCTCTTTGTCGCCTTCTGGCGAACCGATTCGCCGGATGATCGCGGCTATATTGCCGCCGCTGGCACGATGGCAATGACCTGGGGTGACTCGATGGCCTCGTTGCTCGGGCGACGTTTTGGCCGTCATAAGTATACGGTCTTGGGTAGTACGCGTTCGTTTGAGGGGTCGGCCGCGATGCTGGTGGCGAGTACGCTTGCGATGTTCCTGACCCTCTTGCTTGTCCCTGGTTCGACGCTGTCGCCATTAAGTGTGCCCCTCGGTGCGGGCATGGCCTTGACTGCCGCGTTTGCGGGGGCCTTGGTGGCAACGGTTGCCGAAGCCGTTTCGCCCGCTGGAACCGACAATCTGAGTGTGCCCCTGCTCGCCGGGGCGATGATCTTTCTCGCGCTTGTCTTGTCGGGCATGTAACAAGGGAGTTGCAGTTGGATAGCCTGCGCATACCGATCCTCAAAATTGGGGACATCCTGATCGCCTCCATTCAGGTTTCGTTGCATGATGCCTCGGCGGTGCAGTTCAAAGATGATCTGTTGCAGAAGATCTATGATACGCGGGCACGCGGGGTGATCATTGACTTGACGGCGCTTGATGTGGTTGACAGTTTCATTGGCCGCCTGATTGCCGATATTGCCGCGATGGCAGGTCTGATGGGGACACGCGTCGTGCTCACCGGGTTGCAACCGGCGGTGGCGATTACCCTGGTTGAGTTAGGTCTTGAGTTGCCACGTGTACTGACAGCCCTGAACCTTGAGAAGGGGCTGAGTATGATGCAGCGCCTAACTGAGGAGAGCGACGATGGCCCAGCCTAAGACGGCGGTCGTCCGCAGCGATCTTGATATTGTCATTGCGCGCACGATGGCGCGTGATCTGGCCAAGGCGATGAGCTTTGGAGCCATTGATCAGGCGCGTATTGCCACTGCGGTGAGTGAACTCGCCCGTAATATTTTTCTCTATGCCGGTACTGGAAAGGTGACTGTCAAAGAGATTGATAAGAGTGGGCGAAAAGGCATTGAAATTGTGTGCGAAGACCAGGGCCCTGGGATTCCTGATGTCGATCTGGTGATGCAGGATGGCTATAGTACCTCGCGTGGTATGGGCATGGGCCTCCCCGGGGCACGCCGCTTGATGGATGAGTTTGATCTGAAATCCCAGGAGGGCGTTGGGACAAGGATTACATGCCGTAAGTGGAAGAGTTCATAGTTCACGCGTGCGGTCCTGCTTGTGCTGGCCCGCACGCGTGAACTGAGGTGTATCTATTTACTGGCACGGGGCGTGTGCGCCTGATGTGAGAACGGGGAGCATTGGGACGAAGGGGACGCCTCCTTCGGTGGTGGCGAGGGCGAGGCGGCTCACTGCGAGGCTGATGGTGCGCCCTTCGGGGGCGAGGGACGCAGGGCTCGCGAGTTCGAGAGTGGTTGTGCCGGGTGGCATGAGAACGCGGATGACGCGATAGGCCCCTGTCGGGATACCGGTGCTCGCGATGGGTTGCCCATCAAGCTGTAGGGTAAGGGGGCGGTCTTCCCCATATGCTGTTGCTTCGAACTGCGCAAGCACCGGGGTGCTCCAGGCTGCCAGCATGCCGAGCCGTGCGCTTGCGCCCATCCAGCGCCAGATGCGCTGGGCGTCGCCTTCGGGTGCAAACCAGTCTTCGTTGTGTGGGTAGAGCCCCGGATGGGCGTAGGTCGGGTCGATCCGGTAGAAGCGCAGGGTTTCGTCGGCGTCGATGAGGCTGATGCCTGGCACGTCGAGGCTGCTGCCGAGCAGTTCGGCGTCGCTGGCGCTGAGGCCTTGCGCTTCGAGGGTGGCGTAGGTGATGCCAAGTGCGGCCAGGTCGCCGGCCAGGTTTGCGCTGAAGGTGTCGTTGCTCAGCGGGGTGCGGTGCCAGACGCTGGCAAACGCTGAGGCGTGTTCTGCTGGCCGATAGTCGGGTGTGCGCGCCAGGTAGCCCCCGGCGAGCGGGCGGCCGTGACAGATCTGGTTGAGCATTTGCTGGCTGGCGTTGGTGCGTACCGGTAGTTCGATGATCGCCCCCGGCACTGGCTCGGCCTGCAACAGTTCGGCGTAACGCGGGTCGCTGCGGATCGGCACGATTGCCCACGGGGCGACCAGGTATTCGACGATGATCAGGCCGACAATAAGGATCGGGGCGACGAGGCCTCGCCCGCGTTGCATCAGCAGTTGCAACCCAAGCCCGGCGACGAGCGCGATCGGCAAGAGCGCCAGCGCCACAAAGAGGCTCGGGCGGCTCGCGTTGCGAAAGGGCGTGACCAGGTCGAGCAGCAGGAACGGCAGCGGGAGGCCGGTATGCCAGTCACTAACTTTAAGCTCGGGGCCGAGCGCGAGGATCAGCAGGACGATGGTCAAGCCGAGCCACGGCCACGTCTGCCGCCATGCCTTCACCAATGCGTAGAGCATCAGGCCAAGCACGCCAAGGCCAAAGGTGGCCCCGATCTCGACGCCAATCGGGTGCCACGCCTCAAGGGTTTGGCTGGCCCACGGCCCCCAGAGCGGGTGCAGCATATTGAGGGGTATTAGGTCAACCAGCGCCATGCTGTGAAAAACCTGCACCTCGTACCAGTTGCGTACCGTATTGGCCCCGAGACGATCCAGCGGCCAGACATAGAGCAGCAAGGTGGCGGCCCAGATGGCCGCGATGCCAATGGCAACGGCGAGTCGCCGCCGGCGTATTGCCCAGTCACGGGTCAGGATCAGCACAAGACCAACATGGAAGAGCGAATAGACGGCGCTGAAGAGGCCGTAGTATTGCGCCGAGAGCGTCGTCAGCAGCAGGGCACCGGCGGCGGCCAGCGTTGCCGTGATCGTCTGGTGTTCGAGTGCGTGCATGAGCATCAGCACATAGACCGGCAACCACTGCATGGCGATCAGTTCCATCGAGCCGCCGAGAATGCGTTGCAAGTGGTACGGCGAGGCGATGACCACGAACCCGGCAAGCAGCGCCGGCAGCAGAGTGAGCCCGCCGGCCCGTGCGAGCCGGTAACTGGCGTAGCCCCCGATCGCAAACGAGAGCAGCGTCACCGTATTGAACCCGGCGACGGGGCCGAAGCCCGCAATCATCGGCCAGACCATCACCGCACTGGGCATACTCACCGGTTGCCAAAAGAGGTCGACACTCTGCGGAAAGAAGAGATAGCTGGTCAAAAAGAGCGGCCAGCGCTGGCTGATGGCGGTATAGCCCCACCAGAGGTTCCAGATGCCCTGACCTGAATCGACGGGTACGCCGCCCTTCTGGATCACGCCATGCCCCCACGAGAGCACCATCGGCCAGGTGAAGATCACGCCGACCAGCAGAAAGCCGAGCAACACACCGAGCCGTCTGAGCAACGGTTCAGCAGGTGCCACTGCGGTGAGTGGGAGGGTAGCGGGTGTCGTCTCGCGGGCCAACGTGATCTCCTCAATCTACAATCTGAAATGGGATAACTGCTCATACAAATGTTCAAGATTGGCCGCGAGCAGGTCGTCGCCATAGCGGGCCAGCGCCTCGCGGCGGCCCTCGGTGGCGAGCCGACGCCCAAGATCCGGTTCGCGCAACAGGCGGATGATCGCCGCTGCCAGCGCCTCGACATCGCCGTATGGCGTCAGCAAGCCGGTGCGTTCGTGGCTAATCACCTCGTTGCAGGCGACGACATCGGTGGTGATCACCGGCGCCTCGGCGAGCAAGGCTTCGATCAATGGGATGCCAAAGCCTTCGTAGCGACTCGGCGCAACAACAACGGCGGCTTCGCGCAGCAGACGCAGCTTCTCGGCTTCGCTGACCCTGCCACGCACGTCGAGGTGCGCGGTGACGCCACCGGCCTCGGCGAAGCGCCGCAGTTCGGCGGCCCCGGCTTGGTTGTGGCTCACCATAATGCACCGTACATCCGGGATGGTCTGCACGACCGTCGGCAAGGCGCGGACGAGCAGATCAAAGCCTTTGCGGGGCACGAGTTGGCCAATGAAGAGGATCGTCGGGTGCGTCGTCTTTGCCGCGGGCGCTGTGTTGGCAAGCAGATCGGCGTAGAGCTTGAAATCGAGCGCGTTGGGCAGCACGCTGATCTTGGCTGCCTCGACGCCGAGCTTGCTCAGCAGGTCGCGTTCACCGTGCGAGAGGGCGACGAGGTGGTCTACGTGTAGCAGCGGCGCATGAATGAAGTAGTTGCGGAATGCTCGTCGTGGGTAGGCCCCTCGCGCCAGGGATCTGAGCAAACGTTGCGGCGTGGTGAGCAGGTTTTCGTAGCGTAACGGCGCTTCGAGTGGGCGCTCGCGGTCAACCACCAGATCGCCGTCGTGCAGCAGGCCATGCACCGTCAGCACCGTCGGAATACCGAGACGCCGCGCTGCCAATACGGTCTGATAGCCGAGCAGGCTGCGCAGATGGTGCAGATGGATGACATCAGGGCGTGTCTCGACCAGCAGGCGCAGCAAAGACGTTGGCGCAACAAAGCCAAGCGTTGGCGCACGATGCACCGCGATGCCCCCGTCGAGCCAAGCGCAACGCGGCGTCTGGCCAGGATACCGCCGGTCGTGGTACTCGTGCGCGACAACGGTATGGCCGCGCCTGAGCAGCGCCCGCGCCTGGATCTGCTCGGGCCGACTGGGAAACGCCGGGTCAAACCCGTAGGTTGTGACGATCAGAATACGCATAAAGTGTCTACTCAAACCCCGAGGCAAGCCAGGCTGCTTCGGCGAGCCGGGCCTGGCCGCGGGCGCTCAGGTGAAAATAGTCGACGGGCGACACATCGGCGGCGGTCAACTCGCTTGCAAAGACGACGCCGTTATCGTAGCGACACCGGGGCGTGCTGGCACAGACCTCGCCGAGCACCGCGTTGTACTCGGCGACGCGCTGGCGCACCCGCTCGCGTCGGGCAACATCCTCGGTGGCCTCCGAACGCGGCTCGGCCAGGGCCGACGGACAGACGGCAAAGGTCTCCCACACTAGGAGGGCACGACGGTCGTTGCGGAAGAGGGGCAGCAGACGAGTCGGATCAGGGATGCTCATCACCAGGAGGCTCGTCTGGGGCGACTGCTCGCCGAGTTGCGTGAGCGCCGTGGCGAACTGGGTGCGAAACGTCGCGACGGGCGTCATCGCTGCTTCGCTGGAGGCACAGGCATCATTGCCGCCCATCATCACCGTCACATACTCGACCTCCAGGGCCGACGCAATGGACAACTGAGTTGGCAGATCGGCCATGCGTGCCCCGACGCGGGCCAGGTTATAGACATTGCCAGCCAGGGCCGGGTTGCGGGTGGCCAGGCGGAGCGCCACACTATTCACCGAAGGATGGCCGCCAGTCGCCCAGGCATAGGCCGTATTATCGCCAAAATAACGCGGCCCCGCCCCAAAGCCCTGGCTCAGCGAATCGCCTGTAGCGGCAAGTGAATTGGGTAGCTGCGTTTGCGCCTGTACCGCAACGGGGAGTTGCGCCAGGATGACAAAGACGATGATGATCAAGAAAAATCGAGACAAAAGAGAGCCTCCTTATCATACTATGTATGCCGTGCTGCGTCAGCAGTGTGTCAACGAAGTTTTCTACTCTGTTGCGGAGTTCAGCCGGCTAAAGCCGGCACTCCAGAATACCAGAAGGGAGTGCCGGCTTCAGCCGGCTAAAGCCGGCACTCCAGAATACCAGGAAATGTAGTTGACAGACGAGTCAGATCTTCCGATACACGTTCTCGACGCGATCCGTCACGGCGGACCAGGCAAACTGGGCGGCCCAGGCTGGGGCTGCGACGGCCATTGCGGCCCGGCGAGCCGGGTCGTCGAGCAGGCTCTGCACGGCTACGGCGAGCGCCTCGGGGTCACGCGGGGTGACGAGCAAACCGGTGCGGCCTTCATCCACCACTTCGGGAAAGCCTCCGAAACGCGAGGCGACCACAGGTAACCCACACGCCTGCGCTTCGACCAGACCAATGCCAAAGGTTTCGCTGGCGTGACTGGTTGCCACCAGCAGATCCACGCTGCGGTAGAGTTGCGGCAACGTCTGGCGTTCGAGGGCACCGAGGAAATGGACGCGGGCCTGGAGATTCAGTTCGTGGGCCAAGTCTTCGAGCGCCTGGCGTTCTTCGCCGTCGCCGGCGATCAGCAGATGGGCCGTGGGCATCTGCGCGAGCGCATGGATCGCCGTGGCGACGCCTTTCCAGGGTTGCAGGCGCCCGACAAAGAGTAGCAGCGGGGCTCCGGTTGGGAGGCCGAGGCGCTCGCGCAGCGCGAGATCGGCTGGCCCTGGCTGAAAGAGGTTCAGGTCAATGCCGTTGAAGATCACCTCGGGCATCTGCGTATATCGGCGGGCCACCGTTTCGGCATTGAAGCGCGAACACGAGACCGCCCCGTCGAGGTGACGGGCCAGCAGGCGGTCGCCCCGATAGAAATCTTCGCCGTGACAGCCGAGCAAGACCTTTGCCCCGCTGAAGCGGCGGGCGAGCAGCGCTGGCCCCATGTCGTACGGTTTCTGCAGGTGAATGATATCGTAGCCGCCCCGGATCAGTTCGGGCAGCGCCGCCACGGCCATACTCAAGCGCTCGAGCAACTTCGCCTCGGCATAGGCCCGTCGCAACAACGGCAAGGCCTGAAACCAGGCGCGTGGCACAAAAGGAAAGGTCAGCACGCGCACCCCCGGCGCAGGCTCGCGTCGCGAACCAACGCCGCCGATGATCGTCACCGCGTGCCCGCGCTGCGCCAATTCGCGGGCAAGATCCCAGACAAAACTCTCGACCCCACCGAATTTTGTTGTCGTGGTTAAATTATAGAGCGCAATTCGCATTGTTTACCACGCTGTATTCAAAAGCATCTTGATCACGGCTCCCTGAGCAAAAAAGAGCAACGGAAAGAGCCATGCTCGCCACTGGCGTTGACGGGCCTCGCCTTGCAGCGCATAGTGAGCCAGCACGACCGCCAGCAACGGATAGGTAAAGCCCCAGATCCGTTCGACTTCGCGGTTGAAGAGCCCGCCGACCCACATGCCAAGCACGCAAAACGCCGTGCTGAGCAAAACCAGATCGAACGGGTTCAGTGGCTCGCGCCCCTGTAGGCGTCGGCTGCCCGCGATGATCAGCGCCGCAAAAGCCCCCATGCCCCACGGGGCCAGATACCAGAAATAGGGGCCGATGTTTGCGCCAAGATACTTGACATAAAAAGCAAAATTCGGTGGCAAGAACGCCTGGTCAACGGGGCCTTCGATCAACTGTTTGCCGACCACGGGCGCATTGATCGCCGTTGCCTCACGCGAGGCTTCAATGATGTTAAAGCCTGAGACGAGGTAGATCAACAGATAAAAACTGACCAGCACCACCCCAGCGAGCACACTCTGGCGGAGCATATGCCGCACAAGTGGCCCAAGGGAGGGTCGCCCTTCGGCGTGCCAGGCGCGTATCAGGCTCAGGATCACCGCAGCGACGCCGAAAAAGAAGAGCTGCGTGGCGACATACGAGAAGAAGACCCCAAGCGCCGCGAGGCTGCCGGCCAGCAACGCCATCCACGGCTTGGCGTTGCGCTCGAGCGCAAAGAAGAAAGCCACCGCCGTCAATGCATTCAACGCATTGAAGACGCCGTCCATCGAGGTGACGCTGTAGACGAGGTGGCCCGGCATAGCTACAAAGATCGCCCCGGCAACCAGCGCCAGCCGTGGCCCCCCGAGCTTCCAGCCAAGCCAGAGCGCCGCAGCGGCGCTCAGCGCACTCAAGATGATCGCCAGCCAGCTCGTTGCCACCGCACCTGGCCCGAAGATCTGCTCGACTCCCCAGAGTAACAGCACGCTCCCTGGGGGATGGTTGCTATTGTGGAGCGCCATGTCCGGCGCTTCTTCCACATAACGCCCGAGAAAGCCGATTGGATCACCGGCGACCCGCCAGGTATCCTGCTGATAGTCGTACTCGCTGTCGCGAAAGACCTCATAGAGCGAGTCGTGCCCGAGCACCGTCACTTCGAGGGCAACGGGTACCAGCACGGCCCCCAGCAGCACCAGCGCTGCCCCGAGGCGAGCCATCCGTGCGCCTTGCAGCGAGAGACGCATCACCAGCCAGAGCCAGCCAACAAAGAGCAGTGTCGGCAGGATCACCAGCCATGTCCAGTAGGGTTCGGGATAGACGCCGGCCTTGAGTGGCCAGACGCTATGGTGCCCATTGGCGCGTTGCACCAGATTGATCCCGCCCACGAGCATGATGCTCCAGAACGCCATGCCAAGCAGATCGCGTTGCAGCAGACTCAGCGTTGGTTTGGCACCAGTGATGCTGCGCACACCAAGCAACCCGGCGACAGCCCCAGCCAGCCCCAGGGCGACCGGGATTTGCATCCGTACCACGCCCGGCCCGGCAGGGACAAGCCCGGTTGCCACGGCCATGCCATAGGCAACGATGCCACCAGCGACGATCACCCCGGCGACCCAGACGGGCGTGCGTAACAAGCGCATCAGCCAGAATGCGGCAAACGCGAGCGCCAGATTGACGATGATCTGGCTGACGGCAGGCGTCACCGGCCCGGCGATCGGCAAATGAATGCCGGTAAAGCTAAAAAACTGCACGCCCAGGGCACGGTTATTATTTGGATCGAGCACCGTGGGACTCTCGATGGTCAGGCAGAGATCCGCCCCCGCTTGCTGGTCGCCGCCGGTGAGCAGCGTATAGTGGCGGGGCTGGGGCGGCAGCGCAATCGGCACTCCAGGACCGTTGCCGGGCCGCAGCGTTGCCGTCTCGATCCCCAGGGGCAAGGCATACGCCCCTGAGATCTGCGTTGTGACCAGACTCCGCGCTGCGCTGCCAGCATGGGGCACACAGACCTCACCGGCGCCATCGGTCCAGCGAAAAAGACCCGCCTCGCTCTCCTCAAAGTTGAGCAGACCATCGTAGAGCCCCGGTGTACTGGAGATCGCCGGAATCCGCATGGGCGTATCGGTCTGAAAGCCGGCCCACGAAAGCAGGATGACCAGCACCACCAGGCCAGCCTGGATCAGCAGGGCCGTGATGTTGACGCGTAGCTTGCCTTTAGCGACAGACTGCGTCTGGCCCGGCTCGCTTGCCTCGTTGGCTGCGGGATCGGCGTGTGGCGTGCGGCGCTCCTCAGAAAGAGACTCCATTTATGGCGTACTCCTGAACATCAGATCAACCTCTTCTGCCTGAAGTGTTCCGCTCGTTGCACTTCGCAAGACAACCTCAGTCTTGCCTGCCTCAAGGTCAAGGGGCACCTGCACCGTCTGGCGACCCGCTTCAAGCGGGATCGTCGTGAGCGTTGTTGCGCCGGTCGCAACTTGAAGACTCTCGGCGGCAGGTACGGTCACGGTCAGCGTCAGCGTTACCTGACGCGGCTTGGCACTATAGATCACGATCGTAGCAGCATCCGCTTGCATTGTCCGCACGATCTGCGTACCGTCTTCCTCGGGTGCCTCCCAGCCCTCACCGATGCCAAGAAAGGGCAACGGATCGCTCGGTGGCACAACGCGATAGGTCAGCACGGCCCCAGCTGGTTCCTGATCGCCGAGCGTCAGCGGGCGGAGCAAGCCCGAGGCACTGCGGGCATCAGAGGCAACAAAGGTCGCCCCCTCGCGGCGCGGCTCGGCCCCGCCTGCCGCCGCCTGGGCGACTTCTTGCATCGGCGTAAATTGCAGCGCCCCGCCTGCGGAATGGATCATGACATATCGAATATCAAAGTAATCAAAGAGGCTGGCAGCAATCGTCGGCATATCTTGCGCAATGATATCCGGGGCCGGCTCGGCATAGGCGAACATTCGGATCAGCGGCAACTCCTCCAGAATGGTATACGGCATCCGCCGCGATGTATAGCCTCCGACCAGCGGTTTTTCGTGGATGATCTGGTAGAGCATATAAAACGGGCTGGTTGTATAGTAAAACGGAGCCTCAAGAAGCGCAAAGTCATCTGGATCGGCGGCCAGTTCGTGATAGATGCTGGGAATATAGATGCCAACGATCGGAAAGGGCACCGTCAGATTGTCGATCACCAGCAGCACGATCAGGGCTGGGATCAAAATCCACGCCGCAATCCCTGCCCGTCGTTGCGCTTTGCGCGGTTCGCTGTTCGCCGTCGTGGCACCGTGCCTGCCCGTCAAGAGCCAGAGCGTGCCATAGGCGGCGAGCATCGCCAGCGCCAGCACGGCCAGCACCATAAAGCGGATCGGGTAGCGAAAGATGCCGACCAGCGGCAACTCAAAGAGGAGCGTGGCCGGCAGCGGGATACCGCTTTGCCAGCCCGCAACCTGGAGCACTGGCCCCAGCGCGAGCACGATAAAGAGCACCATGCTCACCAACCAGAAAAGACTCTCGCGCCCGCGCAGCCCCAACAGTGCCAGGAGCAATGCGATCACCCCCAGATATGCGGTCTTATTCTGGATATGGGTATTGGCTTTGTACGCCTGGGCTTGCTCGGCGAAGGTGCCCCAGATCGGGTGGATCTGACTCGGAATGACGAGATCGGCCAGGTCGACGGACTGTTCGCGGCGAAAATCGGGGCCACCTTCGGTCGCCGCCGTAGGCGTGACCGCAGCAATGCGGGCCGTCGCGATAATCAGGGGCGAGGTCAGCACCAGCGCAACAACCACCGCTCCAACAAGGGGCAGGATTGCACTGATTCGGCCCATAACGCCACTGGCTCTGGACTGAGCTTGCATCTGGCTGGTACCTGGGGCAAAGAGCATCCAGAGCGCGTACCAGCCTGCCCAGATCAGGGCAAAGAGAAAATATTGCCAATCGGCGAGCATATTCAGCGCCAGCGCTGCCCCGGCCAACACGATCATCACCAGCGAGGGCCTGCGGTAGGCGTAGCGCAACATCAGCACCGCCAGCGGCAACGGCCATGCCGCCGTCATATGCGTATGCCCACCGAGCACCTGCGCAAGCAAATAGCCACTGGTCGCAAAAACAACCCCGCCAATCAGCGCGGCCCGACGATCACCAGTCACATCCTCGGCGAGCAGATATGCCAGAAAACCACTCAGCGTCAGATTCAGCAGGATGACAAAATTATACGCCACCGTCAAGCCAAAGAAAAAACTAATAGGAAAACTGATCAAAAAATTGATCGGATTAAGCGTTTGCAGCAACAGGCTCGTGCCTTGCGGATGGTAGAGCATCGGGGTGAAATAGGGATTGATCCCTTCGAGCAGCGCGGTACGCAACCACCACATATTCCACATATTCTGCCAGCTATCAAACGCGTTGCCTGGTACAGCGGCGGTGACATAAGCCGCAAGGGGCCAGGTAAGCAGGATCGCCAGCCCAGCATAGAGCAAAAGCGCTATCAACCTCCATATCAGTCTCATAACAATAGACTCCTACGCAGTATGCCCAGGGTTATGGCCCTACGCGCTGCTGTGCATCGCGCAAATCCTGCCCGATGCATACCTCTACAATATACGCAGCAACCACCGCTTGAGCGGCAGGCGCGTCTGCTCAAGCTGGCGCCGATCTTGTGGGTCGAGGCCGCCGGTGAGCCGTAACACAACCGCAAACAGGGCGGCCCCGGCCACGACCACGGCGAGCACCCAGAGCCCCAGCCAGAGCCGGGTGGCAATGGTTGCATCGTCTGCGGGGATTGGCAGCCAGTCACGCATCAACAGCAGCCCTGCGCCCATCGCCCCAGTCGCCAGGCTCACTCGCAGCGTGAAATTCCACGGCCAGCGCAGCCCCAGCAAACGGTAGCCACTCGCCGTTGCCCAGAAACCCGCGGCGACCCGGGCGCTGCCAAAGGCCAGCGCCACCCCGGTGATGCCCAGGATCGGCGGCAACCAGAGCGCCATTGGCACAATGACGACCAGGGTCAATAGACGTGAAACAATGATAATGCCCAGTTTTTCATGCACAATCAGTGCATTATGTGCCGTCGTCAGCAGACACTCAAGAAACAGACACGGCACAAGCACCCAGACAATCGGGGCTGCGTCGAGGTATTGGGGCGACAGTACTTTCAGCGCCGGTGCAGTTAAGAGCACGAGTCCCACGCCACCTGGTACCATCAGCAACACCTGGAGCCGTACGAGCGATTGATAGGCCCCATTCACGGTGCCGCCCTCGCCGGCACGAACACGGGTAAAGAGGGGCACCTGCACGCCGACCATTGGTGTATAGAGGTAACTCAGCGCCATGCGTACCAACGAGGTTCCCGCCCAGAGCAGGGCGACATCGCTGACATCTTGCGCCAGAAAGATCGCAAACCCGGCCCCTGCCACAAAGTCGGTAATCGTCATTAAAAACGACACCCCAGAGTAACGGATAAACCCTGGTGGCAAGGCGGCACGCAAGCTCACTGGTTCGCGTGTGCCGCCGGCAAGCTCTGGCCGCACGCGATCTTCCTCACGCCAGAGCGCGATAACCCGCCACATCCCGCTGATGACCACCAGGGTCGGCGCAATAAGCATCGCCAGCAACACCCCCAGGATATCCCAGCCGGCCAGCAGCGCGGCGGCACTCAGCAGGGGCGGCAACAGTCGTGCCGCCAGATCAATGCTATTCCAGGCCCGTTGGCGAAAAAAGCTCGCCAGGTAGGCCATCAGCATATCGTAGCAGACCCCGAGAAAGAGCAGCACCACGACAGCAACAATAATCAGAACGCTATGATTGGTCAGAAAGTCTAGGGCTGCCGTCTGTGCGCTGCTGTCGAGGCGCGTATCATTTGTTACTTGATCCTGGAGAAAGCCCAGGTACGGCCCACTCATCACGATCAGGCCACCGCTAAAGAGCAAGAGCAAGGCCATCTGGGCGGCAAAAACGATCGTCAGTAGGCGCAAGACCGCCCGTGTACCACCGGCCTGCATCGTCTCGGGAATATACTTTGGCAGGGCGCGTGACGTGCCAAGATCAATCGCCGTCCCTGCGCCATTATTCGTATTGCTAATCAAGGCCAGCAAGCCAAAACTTGCCGGCGAGAGAATATTCAGCTTGAGCAGGTTGGTCACCACTTCGGCAATCATGCGTACCGGCACAAAAAGCGTATTCCAGAAGACCGCATTCGAGACGCGGCTCGCCAGGGAGGGTGGTTTGCTGGTGACAGGATCCGAGGCCATACGCTTAGTCTACCTTTGTGAGGGCAAGTTCAAACATGCCCACATACCAGCGCCGTTGCGCCCGATACGCCACCCCTTCGAGCCCGACCGCCCGCAGCGCCGTCCGCACCGCCCGTCGCGACGCCTTGCGGCTCACAAAGGTGCCGGCCTTCAATTCCGCCTCGCGCAGATCATGGGCGCGAAAGCCATAACGCTTGCAAAGACGTACAAATTCGTTGTAATGAAAATAGTGCATCGCGGACAGGCGCTGCATATCGCGGAACGCTGCGCCTTGCTTGCTGCGTCCGCGCCAGGCAATGATCCGCTCGGCAACCGGGCGCGGCAACCAGTTGATGCCGGCCAGATGATAGTGCGGATCGATCCAGGCACGCCGGTTGATTGCCGTCAGCAGAACCGTGCCGCCGGGGCGCAGCACTCGCGCCAGTTCACCGAGCACCCGGTACGGATCTTGCACATGCTCGAGCACATCCCACGCCGTCACGGCCTCAAAATGGGCCTCAGGGAACGGTAGCGTCTCGCCGGCTGCGTTGAGCACCGGCACATGCAGGTCATAGCGGGCGGCACGCAACGCGATAATTTGGCAATAGGCCGGATTATATTCACAGGCCGTCACCTGCGCCCCTTCACGCGCCGCCGCCACCGCAAATCCGCCCATCCCGGCCCCAAGATCAAGCAGACGCAACCCGGCGAGCGGGCCGACCGTATCGCGCAGCATCGCCAGCCGCTCGTCCTGATACTGCTCCTGATGAAGCCGTCGCTCACGCCATTGCGCATAATCGCGCCGCCACTGCATATGCGTCAACCACGGCTCGATGGCTGTCTCAAGTTCTTGCATTGATCCCATTCCCCGCTTCTCGTGTGTAGGGCGCGCCTGCCCCCATCCCCCGCGTGGAGTGAGCGGTCGCAGACCGCTCACTCCACGCGAAGCTCATACACCGCTATGCCCAGTTCCCGCGGTGTGCCCTCTTCGGGGGTCACGCTGGTGCGTAGTTCAAATTCATGCATGCCTGCTGGTACCTGGATGGTGAAGTGATAGTCCCGCATTTCACGGTGCAGCGGAAAAGACGCGAGCATCTTTTCGCCATTGATAGCCCACAACTCTACCTGTTGACCGTCACTTCGCTCTTTGGCCTGGATCGTCAGGGTCAGCGTGGCCTCTTCGTTGGTCGGATTGACCAGAAAAAAACCGGCCACGCCCTCACTCCAGCGCCACTGGTAGGTCTCATTTTGCTCGAATTCGTGCCATCCTTCACCCAGAAAGACAAAGGGTGCGCAACGATCCTGGTGCAACGGCAGTTCGTAGGCTCGAAACCGTCCATCATCATACCACGGTGTCAGATTCCCCCCGAGACGCGCCATCACCGCCCGCGCCCGGTCTTCGCTACCTTCACGCGTCAGTGCTGGCTCGATCACGACATACCGTAGTTGATAGTAGCACTGCATTGCTGCCAGCGCATTGGCATCGAGGCTGATGATGTCAGCTTCCGGCAAGACCAGCATCCGCCCGAGGTGTTCAGGCAATGGGCTATAGAGCAGCGTTGGGTAATAGGGCGGACGCGCCACGTAGCCGCGCAGGATCGGTTGCCTATGCACAATCTGGTTGATCAGGGTGCGGCTGTTCGTGTTATTTTCGATCGGTAGATCCACCACCACACCTGGTTCCCGTGCGGCGATCTGCGCGTAGACCTCGGCCCGTTCCATCGTCATGGTCGTGCGGATCGGCGGCAAAAGTTCGACAAAAGCGAGCACGCCAATGACGCCCAGCACGATCCCGAAGGTACGTGGGCGCATCCGTTCGCGCATGCGTGCCACCGCGAGCGCCGCAAAGATCGTGAAGACCATGATCGTCAGCACCCCAAACAGATTCGGTCGGCGCGCGGTGGAAAGACCGGGGAGCGCCTGAAGCAGTTGGTACGGCATCGGGATGCCCGTCTCGTTGCCGAGAATGTAGAGGATCGGCCCCATCGCAAAGAGCCAGGCGACGACCGCGACGACCACGAGCCGCCAGTGCTGGCGGCCATACCAGAAGATGCCCAGCAAACCCAGCGCCGAGAGAACCCATCCCGCTGCGGTGTACGAACCTTCGACCATGCCGTAGGGGGCCATCTCGACCAGGAATTGCTCGGCTTGCATTGACCAGAAGGGATGGCGCCCCGATGGGAAAAAGAGCCCCAGCAGATCCGCCGAATAGCCCTGGGTATAGAGTGCCCAGAGATCCAGGGGCAGGTTCGGGTCGCTCAGTTCGTTGCGCAGCATCAGGATCAAGGGGAGCGTGATCAGCAGGGCCAGGCCCCCAAAGAGGCCATAACGCATCATCACACCCAGCGGATGCTCGGCGCGGATCAGGCTCACCACGGCCCACACCACCCCAAAGAGTACCGTGACCAGTGCCCAGTACCAGTCGGTATAGAGCACCGCCCCGAAGGCGAGCGCCGTGATCGGAACGAACCACCAACTCGTCTTGCGACTGAGGTAGATCAGCGCAACTACTGCGAACACAAGCCATTGCATCGTCACAAAATTGAGTTGCCCCGAGTCGAGTTTGGCAACGTGAAACGGGCTTGCCGTCAGCAGCACGCCAGCCACAAATGGCCCCAACACCCCCGGCGCAAAGGCGCGCGCCAGCAGAAAGCCGGCGTATCCCGTCAGCATGATCGCCACGATCGCCGTCACATTATAGGCCGCCACCGGCCCGAGCGTCAGCGTCACCGGGACAGCCGTCAAGACCGCCACCGGATTGATCGTCTGCAACACCATCTGCAAACCCTCGGGATAGTAGAGCAGCGGCGTAAAAAAGGGATTCATCCCATGCTGAACCGCATACCCTGTCCACCAGAAGTTCCAGATATTCTGCGGCGCATCAGGCGTCTTGATATAAAAATAGAGATTATTGCCCGCCGTGAAATAGTGGCTCGGCAGCGACAGAATCGCCGGCCAAGTCAACCACAGCGCCAGGACAGCATACGCCGCGAGGATGCCCAGATGTGTGCGCAGGCGTAATCGTGTAGGTGCTACTTCCATCTTTGCGCCTTTGCGTCTTTGCGTCAAATTATCAGCCAACATGGGCTAGCCGCCCTCCTCAACATCCTTTGTGCCTTTGCGCCTTTGCGTCAAAACCGCACGTGCCGAAACAAAATCAAATCATCTTCTTCGTGGACTACTTCCCAGTTCGGGTCATTCCGTAGCCGCCCGACGATGTCATTGCCCTGGGCGGCTTGGTCGCGCAGGCCAGCCGCACGCAGATCGAGAAACGCATACTCGGCGGCCTCGATCGGGTGGTGCATCTGTCCACCCGGGATGAAGTAGATCTCTTCGCGTGGCAACAGGTGCGGGGCCAGGAACGAGGTCGCGGCAACCGTCGCATCCGGCGGAAACATCGCCTTCATCGCTTCCATCAAGGCGACCCGCTCGGGTTGTTCGGGGTTGCGCACCGCCGAAATGACCGGGTTTTTCAGGGGCAGGTTGATCAGGCCGACCAGCAGCACCATGCCGATGAGCAATCCTGGTGCCCAGCTTTGTACCCGCTTGCCCTGCCAGCGCTGGGCCTGCTCAAAGAGCCACGCTGCGCCGTAAATGGCCGCAATGATCATGCCAGGAACAACAAGAATCTGGTACTGCTCGGTGATCACATATTGGTAAATCCGATTCGAGAGCAGATTGATGCCGAAGATCGGGGCGGCCAGCAAGAGCTCGCGTGGCGCAAAGAGCGGCAAAAAGAGCAAGCCCGCAAACATCAGCACCAGATACTCGATTTTGGCCGGTTCAAAGAGAAAGAAAAAGACCTCGACCGGGTGCGTAACGATGTTGAGCAGGATATTAGGAATGCCACTCCCCAGGTGCAGGTAGTAACACGCCTGCGGGCTGACCCCGCACGGCCACATATCGTTGTAGTCGCGGTTCAGATCAAACGGCACCTCGACTTTTTCTGGGATAAAGCCCTCATTATAAAACTGTGGCGTGATATAGGTAATGGCAACATAAAAATAGATCAGCCCGGCAAGCATGGGCACCAGCGCGTACGCCCACGGCATACGGCGCAGCACGGCGTACATGCCAAAGGCGACCACCACCAGCGCGGCGTCGGTGCGCGTCAACATCGCCAACCCGAGCATCAGCAGGTACGGCCACAGTTGCCGCCGCGTCAGGAACCAGAAGGCCCAGATGAGCAAGACAAGCCCGGGGATGCGCGGTTGAAAGGGCGCTGCCATGCCCATAAATTGCGTCGTTGGGTAGAGCAGATAGACTGCGGCGAAGGCCACCCCCGCCCACGCATTGCTCAGGCGGTCACGGGCAATCAGGTAGACCGGAATGGCCGCCGAGACGAGCAAGAGGCTTTGCACGACGATCAGGGTGTAGGCTGACGGCACCACGGCATAAAAAGGAATCGCCGGCAGAAAGCCCAGGGCGACATCAAGCCCCATGAATGTATCAGTGAAATTGTACCGCGAGACAAGTAAAAAATGGCCCTGCGTCGTACCCCAGATCGGCATGTGAAAATCTACCATGTCGAACCCGTGGCCCCAGTAGGAATATTTATAGGCGCCTGCCCCAATCAGTGCGGCACTCACCAGCACCATCAGCACGATCAGGACAATGCTTGGTTGTTTGCTCTTCATGCTCTCTTTCTGCCCCATCCCTACCCTGGGTGCGCGGGCCTCTGGCCCGCCCTCCCAGGTTCACAATGGTTTACCCTTTAGGCCGGGAAGCCCGGCAGCTTTAGCGCCGGGAGGAACGCCCCCGCTTTAGCGGCTTTAGCTTGACGTTTTCGCACGCCCATGCTATAATTCATACTATATGAAACTCACTGCGCAAATCAAACTGAATCCGACTTCTGAGCAGCACGCGG
Organism: Candidatus Chloroploca mongolica; assembly: GCF_004762035.2. Classification (GTDB taxonomy): domain Bacteria; phylum Chloroflexota; class Chloroflexia; order Chloroflexales; family Chloroflexaceae; genus Chloroploca; species Chloroploca mongolica. The sequence goes on from NZ_SIJK02000009.1 coordinate 127,400, forward strand.
CATTGCTGGCAACATTGGCGGAAGCGAACGCCGCGTGTGATGCTATTAGTGCTATCGCGTGGCAAGCGCGTGAGTTTCGCCGTATCCCCCTTCAAAAGATCTCTTACCATCAAGTCAAGGACTCGTTCCGGCTTGGGGCGCAAATCCTCGTTCGCTGTATTGCGAAAGTAGCAGATGCCTATACGCTCGACCGAAACGTGAAGCGCACGTTTCGTCCACACGGAGCTATCGCCTTTGACGACCGCAACCTGTCCTGGTACACCGACAAGCAAGCGGTGTCGATCTGGACGGTTGAGGGGCGGCAGCACGTCCCCTACAGCCTGGGCGAGCATCAGCAGCAACTCTTGCTGTTCCGAAAAGGCGAGAGTGACTTGGTCTACCACAAGGGTGCGTTCTACTTGCTGGCGGTCTGCGACGTGCCAGAGCCAGATGAGCAACAGATGGACGGCGTGCTTGGGGTAGACCTGGGCATCGTGAACCTGGTGAGCGACAGCGACGGAGAGATCTACCAAGGCGGAGAAGTCGAGCGCAAACGGCATTGGTACACCCGGCGTCGAGCTGCACTCCAGTCGGTCGGCACAAAGTCGGCTAAACGACGATTGCGCCAGATGTCGGGCCGACAGAAACGGTTTCAAAAAGACACGAACCACCGGATAAGCAAGCGGCTTGTTGCCAAGGCCGAACGCACGAAGCGGGCGATTGCTGTCGAGGAATTGACACACATTCGCCAGCGGACAAGGGCTAGAGGGCCGGAGCAGCGAGCGCGACACAGCAATTGGGCTTTCGCTCAGTTGCGGCAGTTCATCAGCTACAAGGCGCAACGAGCAGGTGTGCCAGTTGTTGCGGTTGACCCGCGCAACACCAGTCGCACCTGTGCGGTGTGCGGGCATTGCGAGCAGGCGAACCGCCGCTCGCAAGCTGAGTTTTGTTGTGTCGTGTGTGGGCATAAGGCTCCTGCCGATGTCAATGCCGCTATCAATATCAGCAATCGGGCCGCCTGTCAGACGGCCTATGGTGTCCAGCCTTCGGGTTGAGGCACAAGCCCAAGCCCTTTTAGGCTTGGGTGTCTGACACAACACCACCTTCAGCGTCTAGGCAATACCTTCGCTAAAAACTTTGCGCCTTTGCGCCTTTGCGTCAAAAAAAACCGCCTTATGTGCAAGGTATTGCGTCTCGATATCAGCTTACCGCGCCTCTACCAACAATACCTGAACCCCAACCGCCCACGGTGCTTGCTCAAGGTCGAGCAGGCTTGTCGGGCTGCTGAGTGTTACTTCTCCGATCATTCCTTCGTCGCACGTTGCTGGATCTGGGGCGAGGCTCACCACCTGGATGCTGCCGTCGAGACGCACATTCTGACGTTCCCCGTCAGGGTGCAGTGCCACTTCAACCATGCGGCCCGCTGGCCCGCGCAGGCTTACCTCAACTGGGTTGCAGCCATGCGCAACGCGCACCGACGCTTCGCCGAGGGTCCAGCGGCCCTCCGCGAGATCAAAGGTGGTCGGTGCAAACCCGCGGTAATGCCCAAAGGCCGCTGGTGCGCCTGGCACAACGCGGGTTGCCGCTGGCGTACGCCGAGCGTGCCACGCCCACGCATAGAGATCATTGTTGTCGCGTCCGTAGCTCGCGATGCGCGCCAGTGATGCCTCGGCATCCGTGATCCGGTCGTCGAGCACGGCGATCCATGCGCGCATCGCATGCGCATAGAGGCTCCGATCTTCGAGGGCGACGGCGGCGAGAAAGTGGGTTTCAGCCTTTGCCAGGTCGCCCCGCTCAAACGCAAAGTCGCCCAGGGCGATCTGACGGTTGGCGTTGGTTGGATTGGTTTCAGCCGCCTGTAGCAATGCCATTTCTGCCGTAGCCCAATCGCCCTGTGCTAGGGCGGCCCGCGCTGGCCACGCCGTACGCTCGCCCTGCGCCCAGGTGACGTAACGTGTGCTGAAGATCAGGGCGAAAAAGATGAGCCAGCCGATCACGACGACCGCCAGCCGCCATCGCCGTTCGCTTGGGGTCATCACTTGACCCATTGCGCGCCCGACAAACGGCAACAGCGCAGCATACGCGGCAAACGGCAGAAAAACGCTGATCAGCGGGAGCCGCAAGCGATGATGCGCAACGGTGATCGCCGAGAGTGTTACCCCATAGGCAAACCAGGTCATCAACGGGACACTGCGCCGCCAGTGCGGCGCAAAGGCCAGCCCGACAATGCCGGCAAGCATCATAAAGATGTACTGCACATCGGCGATCAGGCTCAGCCAGCGCGGATTTTCGCCGGCACTCAGGGCGATCTGCTCGTCCTGCGGGCTGATCGTGACCACATCGCCCACAAAGAAGCTCCGCGATTGCAACAAAAAGAGCGACGCGAGCTTGAGGCGCGTGCGCAACGCAAACCAGGCCGGGTCTTCCCGGATACGCTCGACCGTCAAGGCAACCGCAATCTTCTGTCGGTCGGCCAGGTTTGGTTCCGCAAAGATCAGGGCTTCGCCCGCCACACGATCTTCTTCGCCGCGCACCATGCCGTACCACATGCTAATGCCGCCATTGGTATCGGCCAGGATCAGCCGCTCGTGGACAAGATAGTTGCGCAGCGCCCATGGCCCGATGATCAGGGCGGCCCCAAGCACCAGCATCACGGCCACGGCCCACCGTTGGCCGGCCCGCACGCGCACCCCGATCACGCCAACCAGCCATCGCCAGCCTGCTCGATCCGCGAGTCGGGCCTCCTCGCTCTTCACCAGTGGAGTCAGCACCAGGGGCATCATCGCCGCCAGGGGAATGAAATAGAGTGCCGTAGCGCGGGTCAGCGCCGCAAGCCCAAAGATGATCCCGCCAGCGAGGGCGAGCCATAGGCGTGGCTTTTCGATCAGATGCACCATCACCGTCAGCGCCATGGTCATCAGGATCACAAAGAGCGCCTCGGCAAAGAGCACGCTGCCAAAGCTTGCCAGCGGCACAAAACTTGCCGCAAACAATCCACTCAGCAGCGCAACATCACGCCGCTGAAAGAGGGCCTGCCCCAGCGCAACAAACGCGAGCACGCCAACGCCCGACAGGATCGCCTGCCCAAGCAAGGCCTGCGCTACATCAAGCCCACCGACGGCAAAGAGACCTGCCAGCACCACCGGATAGACTGGTGGGCGCAGCCATTTGCCGGTATCGTGATAGCCGCCCTGCAACAGATGCACCGCCGCCCGGTAGTACTCCTCGGGGTCGCCCGGCTGCACCGCCCCACTGGTCGCCTGCCAACTCCAGAACCAGACGCGCAGTGCGACGGCCAGGGCGGCAATGCCAAGCACCGCCAGCGCGTACCAAGGTGAAAATTGTCGTGTGGCTGTGACCGCCCCCTTGCCGCCCGCCGTCTGCTGCATACGTGTCATCAGCTTAAGGGCGAAATGGCAATGCGGAAGAACCACTGGTCAAGCGCCGCCACCGCACTGACAAGATAGATCGTCACAATCATGATCTGCGCCCAACGCCCCCGTTGCCAGTAGCGCCCGGCATAGACGGCCCAACAGATCGCGATGATCGGCAGAATATAGAAGAGTTGCTTGTCCACCATCGAAATTCGGTAGCCCGCTAGCATAAAAACTATCGACACCGAGAACCAGGCCGCCAGGAAGACCCCCGCGAGCGGGCGCTTCCAGAGATGCAAGAACCCTGGGATCGTAAAGAGTAGCGGGAAGGCCAACCCGTAGAAGAGGTAGCGCCCCGGCCAGATGCGGTAATCAAAAGCCTGGAAGAACGCCCACATATAGAGATGGAAGGGTGCCCGTTCAACGCCGACACTGCTGGCCCCCTGGGTAAAGACCGTCGCAAAATAGGGCACGCTCCGCTCGATAATCGGCAGGATATACTGCCCATAATAGACGACGATCACCACCAGGATCGCCACCCCGGTCGCCTGCCAGATCGGCTTGATCCGCGTCCGCAGCGCCGCCCACTCGGCCCCCTTTGGTGCTGCTGCCAGCAACATCAGCGTGAGCAGCACCAGAAAGACCCCCATAAAGACCGCCGTCACCGTATAGATCAGGAACGTAACGGTCAGCATTAGGCTAAAGATGACCATTGGCCCGCGCTCGTGGATGCGTTCCCAGGCACACACCAGGAAGGTTGTCGCCATCAGGGTCATCCAGAGCCCAAAGGTCGTCGGCACATTGCCCCAGGCATGCAAGAGAAACGCAACGGGCATCACCGCATACATCGCTGCCGCAAAGACGACATTGCGTGCGCTGAGCCCAAAGCGCCAGCCGAGCAGGCCGATCATGATGATGCGCGTGCTATCAGCCAACGCACTCAGCATATTGATCGACAACGGCATCGGCCACGGCAACAGGCTGAGCGGCGCCGCAAAGATGTGGAAATAGGGTGAATAGGGGATAATCGGGCGATTCTCGCCCCATTCCGCCGTCGGCATCGTGCTCTCGTTGAGCGGACTATTGAGCCCATAGAGCAGCGGCAACTGGCCTTCCAGGATCCAGCGGGCGCGTTCCATATGCCATTGCACATCAACCGCGACAAAATAGGGGTAGAGCATGCCGCCCGCTTTGAACCAGTAGCTCACAAAAAAGATGAGCAGCAGCGCACTCGTCAGGGGCGCTGGCGTGAAGCGCCCGCGTTCCTCGTGTTCGCGTGGCTCAATCGCACCGATCGCAGCAAAGAACCAATTTGTCAACGGGATCAGCGCCAGCGCCAGCACAATGCTCCAGATCGCCAGGCCCGCCAGACGGGGCAGAAAGAAACTGGTCGGGAAGCGGTAGACCATCAAAGCCCAGGCCCCCACCAGCGCGACCAGCAACGCACCAATCAGGGGCCCCAGATCGCCCCACCGGTGCAGCGAGGCACGGGCCATGACCCTCGTTGTCTCACCGACACGCAGCATGCTCAGCGCGCCATAGACCCCGAGCACCATCGTCAACATCGAGAAGGTCGTGGCCCAGGGAGGCACCGCACTACGGATCACACCTGTTCCGGCTGCCGGGGCAACCACAACCCGCGAGATCAGCACCCCGAGCTCACGTGGATCATTATAGACATTGGCTTGAAGCGCCAGTTCAAGATCACCATTGCCCATCAGACTCGCGGGAATATGCAGATGGATCATCCGCTCTTCGCCCCGGTCGGGAATGGCAACCATCGGCACCCCATTCACCAGCAACTTTGCCTCAACCGGTTGCTGGTTTGGATGGGCGGCAATCAGCCGGATATGAGCTGTCCAGGCCCCTCGACCCAACCCCGGCATCACAATCTGGCTCTCACCCTGTGACCAGCGATAGGTTCGCGCCGGTGCAATCGTCAAGGTGCCAACCAGATCTGTGGGCGGTTCAGGATCACCCACAAGTGGCGACACCATTTGGATGGTGACCGTCTCGGCCTCAAGCAGATCGGGCGTCAGCTTGGCCACCAGCGTCCGCTCACTCAGACGCGGCATCTCCACCCGGATGCCATCAACAGCGATGGCCACCTGGCGCAAGGCCCGATCGGGCTGATCGGGGCTAGCCTCAAACGTCGCAATCCAGACCCCATCGCGTCGCCCAGGGATTGCCAACTCACGCTCGCCGGCAGGCCAGGCAAACTGTTCACTCGCCCCACTCGCATCTATTTCGCGCCCGTTAAAATCCCGCAGAAACGCCATATCACGGGTACTACCGAGATCGATGACCACGGTGGGCCGTGCCGTATACGCCAGCATCAAGAGCACGATCGTCAACACGATCAGCAGGATATAAGGGCGCAGATCGCCAACCCGTGGCACAGTCAAGGCCGCGCCCCTACTCGCTCGCTCAGAGATGGTACCCGATGCGGTAGATCTCGCCATACGCTAACTCTTACTCCGTAGGTTTGTCTCAATACGATTGTGCCGCTGGTCAACAAGCCAGCTACGCTGGCTTGTTGACCAGCGACTGAAAATTTGAGGGTCGCAAACCTCCCAACGCAACGACAAGACACTTGATTGTACCAGAAATGCCAAGGCCCGCAACCCTTAAAGAGGGTCACCAGAGTAGTTTGATCAGAACAACAGACGTCGGTGCCACAGGCGGTGATCTGCTCCATCGCGGTGCGGTATTGGTGTTCCAGGGTGCTATCGGCCAGGCGGGCAGCGTCCATGTGCGGGGGCGCAAGAAGTATTCCTTTCGATGCGCCGCCCCACGCGGCCATCGTGGCACCAGCGGATCGTTGCCTGCGCTGAGGCTTGCTACCATGCTTCAGCCGGAGAGCGAGGCGGTGTGGTAGCGGATCGTTGCCTGCGCTGAGGCTTGCCACCATGCTTCAGCCGGAGAGCGAGGCGGTGTGGTAATGGTTCACACGTGTCCTGGGAGCGAGGGCGTCCCGCCCATTGTCAATTCTCGCCACATAATGTACCAGGGGCTCTCACCCGCGATGTGCCAGCGGGGCGGCTAACAGTCAAGTTGGGCAGCAGGTCGAACCCTGCAAGCTCCTACTTGTTCCCGTAACGGGAACGTGTTATACTTTGCCTGGAAGGGACGCGACCTGTTGAGCAACAACATATGCGGGTCATCGCAAAGAAGACATTACGTGAGTTCTGGGAAACCCATAGTGATGCCGAACAGGCGCTCAAGGCCTGGTACCAGGATGCAAAAAGTACAGACTGGAATAATCCGAATGATGTCAAGCGAACATATGCGAATGCAAGCATCATTGCGAATAACCGTGTCGTTTTCAATATTCGTGGTAACAACTATCGGCTCGTGGTTGCAATAAATTATGATTTTCACATTGTCTATATTCGCTTTGTTGGTACACACAAAGAGTATGACCAGATTGACGCCGAGAAGATCTAGCCAAAGAAGAAAATTTCATACAAGAAGGCGTATGAAAAGACTTCGCTCATCACATATTAGCAAAGAGTTAAGAGACAAATGCGCCAAAAAAATACTGATGAAATATGCGTAAATACGGAGGCGACAATGGACATCCGGCCTATTCGTACACCGGAAGATTATGAAGCAGCGCTCGCAGACGTCGAAGCGCTTTTTTCGTCAAAGCCTGGTAGCCCCGAAGGCGATCGTCTCGATGTACTGACCACGCTCATTGAGGCTTATGAGGCGGAGATAGAGCCTATCGATGTTCCAGATCCCATTGAGATGTTGCTGTACGTGATAGAGAGCCGAGGGTTAACTCGGCGTGACTTAGAACCGTATATTGGCACTCGGGCGCGGGTATCAGAGGTCTTAAATCGACGACGACCATTGACCCTGGAGATGATACGGAAGTTACATCAGGGATTAGGTATTCCCGCAGAGGTACTAATTCAATCATATTCAGTCCAGCAGCAAGCGGCATAAGCACCCTGCCCCGCCAACACCCACGCGATCAGTGAACCATCGTTCCAGCACCGCCTCGCGCCGAACCATTGTCGTTCCGTATCTGCAAGCCAAAAATCATATATGAAGCTGACCTCATGTACCCCATCGAATTTGGCGCGTGCCGTTATGATCTTCGCCGACAGGCTTCATGGCTTGGATTTCTTGACCACTCTACGCGCCGAAGAGGCAGGCCTTGATCCACATTCCGCATTTGGATCTTCGCCGTCTGGCAACAAATACCTCAAGCATATCTTGACCGATTTGAAGATTACGCCGAAGGACGCAATTCTTGACATCGGGTGCGGCAAGGGAAGCGCACTGCGAACGATGCTTGCTTTCCCGTTCGTGCGCGTGGACGGCATCGAGTTGTCGGGAAAGATCGCTGCTATAGCCACGCGAAATTTCAAACGGTTAAACGCACACCGGGTGAACGTATTCCATGGGGATGCATCAATGTTCTCCGGTTACGACGCGTACAACATCGTCTATTTGTATAATCCCTTTCCCGTAAGCGTGATGCGACCAGTCGTTCAGGCCCTGACGCGGTCTGTTCAGGAGGTCGAGCGGGAATTGGTCATCATTTACAACAATCCTACGTGCCACGAAACCGTTGTCGCTCAAGGTGTGTTTGCCCAAAAAGGACGGTATCCGGATCAGTGGGGCAATGGCATCGCGCTCTACTCGAATCGTGATGGTCGCGATTCGAGACTTTTTGGGAACAAACGGATGTAGTCGACTAGATCGCCACCCCGGTGGTGCTGGCAAAACAGACCTACGCCGCTTCACCCTTGCATTGACGCCCACGGCCTGGGCGCAGGTTCTTGTTCCAATACCTTGCAAAGAAGGCGGTTCTTTTGACGCAAAGGCGCAAAGGCGCAAAGGTTTTCGCGTAGGTGAGCTTACCCTTCGCGCCTTCGCGCCTTCGCGTGAGCTTCTTTGCAAGGTATTGGTTCTTGTTCAGAGCATTGGTTGTCTGATAATAGTTTTCCATTTTGATGGATCCGCTTTTCTGATGTCACTTAAGTAGATTTCGTGGTGTTTTCCAGTTCGCTTGCCCCTGGCATCAATAAACGCGTGGACTTTCTCGATCGTGGGCCCTTCTTCCGAGAATGGGCCGAGATGAAGAATTTGCGCACATGTGCCTTCTGCCAGAGGCTCAAAACGTACGCGTGAAATTGCGGCAGGATTTTTCTTCTTGCGCACATCGGCAATGGCGCTGTCGATCATTGCTACGGTGACAAAGTCGGGCTGCATGATCATCATTGTCCACTTCCAGTTGGCCTTGTCTTCGAGCAAAAACGTTGACATATCGTCTGCCCACCAGAGACCTTCCAGCGGCATGACGCCATAGTCAATGGCCAGCGGCCCCTTCTTGATCATGAACTTCACGGCATAAGAAACAGCGAATAGCGCTTCAATCGCATTAGCATATACCTGTGAAATATTGGGGTCACCTTCCCCATCGATCATCAAGTAATTCATGGTTGGCACATCAACCTGAACAACTTCCTTTGCTGACGGCTGGTAGAGTTGTTGCAACTCTTTCTTGAGATCGATCTTCTGCATAAATCCTCCCCTTATTCCTCTTTACAAAACTCAGCCAATTTCCTTGCTGTATTTACGTTTCTTGTGGTCATTCGACTATAGGATTTGTGACCAATAATCTTCGTGATGTGACTTCTGTTATAATTTTCTTTTTTTATGTTCCATACGATGGCTTTATTTGTATAAAAAATTTCCATGTATTCTCTCCTGATTGGTAATTCCGAGATAATTTCAGGCCTGGCAATATCATCAAACAGGTATGCAACATACGTTTGCTCTCTCTCGTTGCTATGCCATTCTGCTGGTATTGCTTTTTCAATCTCTACTATCTCGAAGGAGGTTTTCACAAGGGTTGGAATGTTCTGACCAAACGTCTTCTCAAGTTTATTCTCGATCATCTCAGTTAACTCAGAACTATCTCGCTCCGATTCGAATAGTACATTGCCAGAGTTTAAATAGGTAACTACATTTTCAAGCCCAAGCTCTTCCAGAAGACCTTTTAATGTCTTCATTGGTACCTGAATAGACTTTCCGACATTGATTCCACGTAGCAACGCAACAAACTTCAAGTATTTCCTCCCCTATTATTCGTAGGTGAATCGATCCTTCTCAGTCCCTCATGCTGTTCATATGCTGTCGGTGTTGTCCATCTATGATACCACATCAGCAATGGCCTGCTCCAACTGAGAGCCAGCCACACCAGGGCTGATGCAAAGTCATTTCGATCGTCCGCAGATTACGCAGATTACGCAGATTAGGGCTTCCGCATCTGCGTAATCTGCGTAATCTGCGGACTTTATCTAACCCTACTGGGACGTTGCATGAGCCTCTAAGATCGGTGAGGTGCAAGCGCACAAATGCTGGTGAGTTTGGTACAATCAATCATCTGCCCAGTGAGTATCGAATAGACAGGATTTGTTGCCTTGAGCATGTTCTCTGATCGTTGGTTTGCGAGCGCACGCTATCTGCTGCTCCTTTTGCTGAGCCTTGCGATGCTGGTAGCTTGCACAGGTCAACCTGTTGGATCAGCACCGCCAGTGGCAACGGCACCGCCCGCGCGGACGGCAACGCCGGTGGCAACGGTAACGCCGGTGGCAACGGCAGCGCCCGCGCCGACAGCAACGTCGATGGCAACGGTAACGCCGATGGCAACGGCAACGCCCGCGCCGACAGCAACGCCCGTGCCGACCGCGACCCCCGATCCGGTGGCCGGGTTGACGATCCCCGCTCTTCGTGCGCTGAGGTATGGCGCGGGGGAGCTTGTGATCGGTGAGCGGTATGCAAGTGGTCCTGGTTATACGACGTATCGTATCACGTATCCGTCGGTTGATGGGCTGCGCCTGACGGGTCTGTTACATCTTCCCGATGGCACTGGCCCGTTCCCGGTGCTTATTGCCAACCGTGGCTATATTGCGCCCGAGCGCTATCAGCCAGGGATGGATAGCCGGGTGTTCAGTGACTATGCTGCGCAGCGCGGCTATCTTGTGGTTGCCCCCGATTATCGGGGTTACGGCGGCGGCGATGCGGGCCCAAATGCCTTTTATACCGGGTATTATCTTGATGTGCTCAGCCTGATCCCGCTGGTGCAGCGCCTGCCGATGGCCCGCGAGGGCAAGGTTGGTATGTGGGGCCATAGTCGTGGGGCGTCGATTACCGTTGCGGCGCTCACGATCAGTGATCAGCTTGCGGCTGCGGTGGTCTACGCGCCGGCGCCTGCCGATCTCGCCGTCGATTATGCCCGGCGCTTCCAGCAGAGTGGGGGCGATCCGGGCACCGAGACCTGGCCCTTCCCGCCTGAACGCGACCCCGATGCGTATGCCCGCGTGTCGCCGCTGACCTATCTCGGCGCGACGCAGGCCCCCGTGATGCTGCACCACGGGACGGCAGATACAACCGTGGCGAGCTCGGCTAGCATCGCGATTGCCGAGACCCTTCGTGCCGCCGGTAAAGATGTCACGCTCCATCTCTATGAAGCTGGCCCGCACACCCTCACCGGTGCGCAAGAGCAGCTCTATCTCGAACGCTCACTCACCTTTTTTGATCAGCATCTACGTGTGCTTGATACCAATGAGAATTGAGCAATCTGCATAGGCACTCCCGCCAGCGCGCATTGGAAGGCCTTGTGCGGCAATCTGTAATCTAAAATCTGCAATCTAAAACCTACGTCAATCCTGCTTTACTCAGGATCGTGCGGGCCACAGGACTGAGCATGTAGTCGTAGAGTTCCTGGACGGCGCGGGGTTGACTACGTTCCCGCATCCGGATGAGGAACCAGTCCTGGTGCAGCGGCTGCCCGGCCAGGTCGATGGTGCCGATGCCGTCGCTGCGGCCAGGTATGCAGATCTTTGGCACAAAGGCGAGGCCAAGCCCTGCCCGTACGCTCTGCAGCACTCCGGTGATGCTGTCAGTCTCTAATGCCGGGTGTAGATCCGCTGGCAACACACTCCGCTTGCGTAGTCCTTCTTCGATCGTGCGCCGTAATGACGAGCCCTGGCGCGGCAAGATCAAGGGCTGTTCGCGCAAGATGCCCGGCGGAACCTGGGCCTGTTTGAGCAGCGGATTGCCGGTTGCGCCGACCAGTACCAGGTTTTCGCTGCCCAGTTCCACAAGGTCAAGGCCACGTCGACGCTGCTGTTCTTCCAACACGATCAGGGTGATCTCGCGTTCACCAAGCGCATCAAGCAAGCTGTCAGCCGGGGCGATGATCAATTCCAGGTGAACCGCAGGAAAGCGGGTGTGAAAATCGGCCAGCAGTCGGGGAAGGAGGCGTTCGCCACTATTTGCTGTGCATCCGACAACTACTCGTCCCGCGACCTGGCCTTTCAGGGCCAGAATGGTTTGTTCGGCCCGCTCGGCGAGTTGCACCAGATCACGCGCACTCGCAAGCAGTTCTTCACCCGCATGGGTCGGTACCATGCGCTTGCCGACCCGCCGAAAGAGCTTGATCTCGCCGAGTTGCTCTTCCAGGGCACGGATCTGCTGGCTTACGGCGGGTTGCGTCATGTGCAACGCCAGCGCGGCTGCCGAATAACTGCCGGTGTCAACGACCGTCAGAAAGGTGCGCAGGTGAAAGGTGTTGAGCATGCGTTTAGCCTGCTGCCCAGATCAAACGGGTATCAATCAGTTCAAGCCGAGCCTCGCCTTGTTGCTCGAGATAGGTCAGGTGCGCGCCAACGGCCCCGCTGAAAATGGCGTACTGGGCTACGCCGGCAAGGCTGTGCCCGATCATCCCGAGCACGCGGCTGGTGATCGTGGCGAGATCGCCCGCTTCATTCAGGGCCGCACGTACCAGATCCGAGGCCCCGCGCACGGCAACCTCATTGGCGGCCAGGTGTTCCCCGATCTCCGCCCGCGCAGCCACAGCCCCATGCCCCGGCACAAACCAGTCCGCCTCTAGTTGCCCAAGGACCGCAAGCGACGCCAGTTGCGCCGCAACATCGTGCGTATACGGCACTCCGCCATGCTTCGCCAGCACCGCCGGCCCAAAAAAGCCATCAGCCGCCAGACATACGCCATCCACCAGTACCCCGATCTGCGCTGGACTATGCCCTGGCAGACCGAGCAACTCAAGTTCAACCCCGGCGATCGTGGTGGTGCGCCTCATCCCTGCGGTGACGGTCTGCCACTCGTCGAGCAGGTGATGAACAGGCGAGCCAGGGGCAAGCACCCATTTGCCACGCAAGGAGGCTGGCGGGCACGCCCCACCGCTGAGATAGATTGGTTCAAGCAGCGGATGCTGGATCAACGCTGCCTCGAAGGGCGTCGCATAGACCTGGAGCTCGGGGTATTGCTTGAGCAGAAACGCATTGCCCCCAACATGATCGGCGTGATGATGGGTGCTGATGATCGCCCGTGGCGTGAGCCCGGTTGCCACCAGCGCCTTTTTCAAACTGCGTGCGGCATCTTTATCGATGCCACTATCAACAATGATGGCCCCACCGTCACCAGTTGCAATCACGCCCAGATTATTGGCCCCGGGCACGTACGCAACGCGCCCGGACAATTGCTGTAGTGTCATGCCTCGCGCTCTCCTCGCATCAGGATAAACATCGCCCCGAGCAGCAGCGCCGCACCGAGAAAACCGAGTGGCCCCAGCCGCTCTTGAAAGAGCCACCACGCCAGTACCGTCGAAGTCAACGGTTCAAACAGGGTCAGAATGCTTGCCACAGTTGCACTGGTTGTCCGCATCCCACGTAAGAAGAGGATATAGCCAAAGGCCGTCGGGATCAAACCCAGATGCAACAAGAGCAACCAGCCGAGCGGCGGATAGTCGAGCACGAGCCCGCCGGCGAGGGCAAAGGGCAGGATCATCAGTGCCCCAGCGGTAAAGCCCAGACTGATTGGTTGCAACGGATGGTACCGTGGGGCCAGCGCCCGGCTGGTCATCGTCACAAACGCATAACTGAGACCGGTGCCCAGCGCGAGCATCACCCCGATCATCATCTGATTGCGGTCGCGCCCCAAATCCGGCCCCCCGCCCACCAGCAACACTGTGCCGAGAAGGGCCAGCACCATCGCAATCCCAACCGTAGCCGTCAACCGCTCCTTCAACAGTGGGGCCGCCAGAATTGCCACCATCACCGGGCAAGTACAGAGCGCGATCAGCACCGCCACCGTCACCCCAAGCCGCTCAATCGCCGCAAAATAGGTCACCTGGTAAAGCGCCATCGAGAGACCGAGTCCCAGCATCAGCCAGAAATCGCGTCCTTGAATGCGGAACCCCGCCCGCCCCAGGGTTAGATAGGTTGCCAGCAGCAGCACTGGCGAAGCGAGGGCCAGCCGAAAAAAGCCCACCGACAACGGATTGGCGTCTGAAATAAGAAAGAGCGCCCGCGTCGCAATGCCAACGGTGCCCCACAGCGTCGCCGCAATGGCAATAAAAATGACGCCCAGACGCAACTGTCCGGGCGAAACCACACTGGTTGTCATTCCAACCTCAACGCTTGACTGGTGCAATCAGGGTCGGCTCAACCTCAAGCAGACTGGCGAGGCGATTCAGACCACCAGAATTAAATGTAACCACATAGTAAGGTGTCAGCGGAAGCCGCTCGCCCGAACGAAAGCGCAACTCAATCCGATGTTGCGAACGGCGCAACACGCGCACATCCATCGCCACCAATTCGCTGAACGGACGTTCCAGCACCACCCGCCCGGTCATCCCATAGCGCTGAATGCGGATCAGATCACCGCCCCGGTCAAACGAAGCAACCACCAGTTCGCCGCCTTTATGCAACGCAAAGAGACCGAGGCTGATCAGCAACGCCAATGCGGTCAACCCACCAATATCAGCCGGGGCGCGGCCATCAACCATGCGTGTGACAATATCCACCACACCATAGATCACCAGGCCCACAAAGAGCCAGGCCATCAGCGGCAGGTAACGCACGTTCAGGTTGTAACGATCGCCGCTGAGCAGAAACAGGGTCATGAGAAGCACCTTCCGGTGAGGTTGTTGGTTCCTTCGCTGGTAAAAAGTCGGCATTGCTGACTTTTTACCAGCGCAAAAGAGCTTGTCGGGCGGCAAAGCCGCCGCTTAACGTACCAGTTCGCGACTGATGACCAGACGCTGGATCTCCGAGGTTCCTTCGTAGATCTCAGTAATCTTAGCATCGCGGAAGAAGCGTTCGACCGTATATTCTTTGGAATAGCCATTCGACCCGTGCAGCTGAACCGCTTTGGTTGCCACCCACATAGCCGTTTCTGAGGCGTAGACTTTGCACATCGCGGCATCTTTGACATAATCGAGGCCATTATCTTTGCGCCAGGCCGCCTCGTACGTCAACAGACGTGCTGCCTTGATCCGCGTCGCCATATCGGCCAGCGTAAAGCCAACCGCCTGGAACTCGTGGATCGGCTTGCCAAACTGCTCACGGATCTTGGTATACCCAAGCGCCGCTTCGTACGCCCCCTGCGCAATGCCGAGCGCCTGCGCCGCAATCCCGATGCGCCCCGCGTTGAGGATCGTCATCGCAATCTTGAAGCCCTGCCCCTCTTCGCCGAGGCGACGCGATACCGGAACACGGTAGTTGTCATAGGCCATCTGGCAGCTATGGGCACTGCGAATGCCAAGTTTGTGTTCCACCTTGATAATGCTGCAGCCAGGCTCGTGGGTGTCAATCAAGAAGGCCGAAATGCCCTTGACCCCTTTTGAGGGTTCGGTCATTGCCATCAAAATGATCATATCGGCGTGATCGCCGTTGGTGACCCAGTTTTTGATCCCGTTGATGACATAATCATCGCCCTCACGCACCGCTGTCGTCTTTTGTGCGGCCGCATCGGAACCAGCACCCGGCTCAGAGAGCGAAAAGGCTCCGAGTTTCTGTCCCGAAGCGAGGGGCACAAGCAATTCACGCTTCTGCTCTTCGGTGCCAAACTTCTCGAGCCCGTAACAGACGAGCGAATTGTTCACCGAAGCAATCACGCCGAGCGACGCATCAACCCGGCTCAGTTCCTCGACCACAATCGCATACGAAATATAATCGAGCCCTGAACCACCATAGTCCTCGTTGACGGCCACACCCAGCAACCCGAGCTCACCCATCTTGCGCACAAGATCGGTGGGCCAGATGCCCTCTTCATCGCGCTGAGCTGCGGTTGGTGCAATTTCTTTCTCAGCAAATTGACGCACCATCTCACGCAGCATCTGCTGATCGTCAGTCGGATGAAACTTCATTGTATTCTCCTCATCCACTTCGCTAGCGCTACCGGTCAGGGGAAGCAATGCCCCTAGACTGTCACTATTGTACCGCAGATTCTGTTCAGGTACGCCGTGGGCTTGCGGCCCTACGTGCGATGCTTGCCTGACCCTGACGACGCCGGATGCATCCTCAGCGCAACTGAGGATGCCCCCGATACCATGCCACTGTCGCTTCCATCGCTTCGGCGAGAGGGGTTGCCTGCATCTCAAAGGTCTGAGCAAAGCGACTCGTGTCAACAACGAAGGGTTGCTCAAACTCGTACATCATCTCGACGGTCTCGCGTGCGCCAGGGATAAAGAGCCCTGCCAGGGCCATCATTGGTTTGTTTACGCTACTCACCTTGATCGGGTGGCCGACGGTAGCGTAGAGCAACTGGGCAAATTGGCGTTGCGTCATTTCGGGCCGATCACTGGGGACATGCCAGGCCTTGCCCAGCGCTTCGTCGTGTTCACCAAGGATGACCAGCGCACGTCCAAAGTCTTCGATGTAGGTCGCCGTGTGCGGCAGATCAAGCTTGCCGACGAAACTCGCTGCTTTGCCTTGGAGCGCCGGAGAAAAGACCCGCTCACCAAATGTCGAGTCAGTCACCCATGGCCCAAAGAAATCCGAGCCTCGCCCAATGGTGACTGCGACATGACCGGTGGCGTGGGCTTCCAAGGCTGCCTGGCTCATTGTAGCTCGTGTCTTGCCTTTGCGGGTGTGTGCGGCATAGGGCAGGTCTTCGGTCAACGGCTGGCCTCGGGTATCGCCATACATATAGGTATTGTCGCCGATGACCAGGCGCGCCTGGCTGCCCGTCAGACCGGCGATGATCGCGGCTTGCAGGGGCGGAAATTTCTCCGGCCATTCCCAATAGTGCGGCTGGGCGCACTGGTAGACGACGGCCGCATCCTGCGTCACCTCCCGCACACAGTCGGCATTGTAGAGGTCGCCTGCTACGATTGCGACACCCTCAGGAATTTCGGCCATCTGACCGCTACGACTGACCATTCG
The DNA here is from genome assembly GCF_004762035.2 of Candidatus Chloroploca mongolica. Lineage (GTDB taxonomy): Bacteria > Chloroflexota > Chloroflexia > Chloroflexales > Chloroflexaceae > Chloroploca > Chloroploca mongolica. The sequence continues at coordinate 143,961 of NZ_SIJK02000009.1, forward strand.
TATCCGCTCGCCTCGGCGTACCAGTTCATTCATCACCGCACGACCCAGTGGCCCGGTGCCAAAAATAACATGCGTTGTTGCTGTCATCATCACTGTATTTCTAACTGAGCGGCAAAAGCCGTTACCTCATGGACAAAAAAGGCCTCTCCATCACCGACAAGCGGTTGGAGATGGTGAAACATCTCGAGCATGATCGCCCCATGCACCCGTGCCCAGCCACTCATCAGCAGCACCACCAGGGCGTCGGGCATTTCTATCGCCGAGCTCTGCTTCCACGAGGCAATCGCTGTGCTCATCTCGCTAGCAATGTTCTGGTAGCTTGGCGGAATCTGCAAGGTACCGGTTTCAAAAGTGCTTGCAAAGAGGTGAAAGAGCCCTAGAAAGGGGCGGCGTGCCAACGGGATTGTTATCTCTTCTGGAGCCTGGTAGCCCGGAATAGGATTGCCATAGATCAACAAAAAGTCGGTAGGATGGCTGATCGCCCATTGCCGATAGGCCAGGCAGATCGCCATAATGCGGTCGAACGGCGGCTGGTTCCTGACTGCGGCCTCGGCAGTTTCAGTCGCCTCGGCCAGCGAGGTAAAGGCGTCAATAATCAGCGCTGTGATCAGATCGTCGAGGCTTGGAAAATAGTTATAGATCGCCGGGGCGGTAATCTCCATCGCCCGCGCAATGCCGCGCAATGACAACCCTGCGGTGCCATGGGCCGCCATCTGGGCGCGCGCGGTTGCCTTGATCTGGTTCGCGGTTGCGGCACCGTTGCCGCGCACTGCTCGGGCTGCTCTCGGCATCGTAGGCTTCTCCTCGGAAGTAAACACTGTTTATTTACACTGTAAGTAAACACCATGGAGGCGCATTTGTCAAGCCCCCAGGAAGGTAGGACTAGGGCGATGGCATCTTCCGTTGGTGCACCCCACCAGGGCACCCGCAAGGGGTGCCCCTACACCGGGCCCGCCCCCCGGCCCTGTAGGGGC